>NZ_SSSF01000001.1:0-864124 GCF_013368965.1 Kocuria salina | reverse complement strand
GCGCGGATACATCGCGTCCACGATGCACGTGGCGAACAGGGCGATTCTCATGCGACCTCCGGGAACAGGAGAACGAGGACGGGCGAAGAAGGAAAAAGGGTCGATGCGAGGACACCGCACCGCCTGTGGTCTGACCATAGTAGGACTATGAGCCGCACCACACAATCAGGGCGGCAGGCGGCGAAAACATTGCGCCGCAGGGGTTGGAGGTGTGACCTGGCTCATGTACTCTTCGTGGTCAGACCATTGTGGTCCGACCATACGGTGGTCGCGTGTGAGGTCCTTCCCGAACTCGTATGCGGGAAGCACCGAACGACCACCCGACCGACACCAGGTCTGTACTGCTCTCCGCAACTCTCAGGGGAGCGCATCGAGATCACTGGGGCCGGGATGAGCTACGCATCGCGTCCCGGAAACCTCGACCCAGCCCGTACCACGCACCCGGCCCGACCCGGCACCCGCGATCCTCCGGGGCAGGGCCCAGAAAGGATCTGTCCGTGGACAATCTCGCTGTCCTGAGCCTTCTGGCTCTGCTGCCCCTGCTGTTGGTGGGTGTGCTGTTGGCCGGTTTCCGCTGGCCGGCGAAGTTCGCGATGCCGGTGGGCTACCTCGCGGCCGTCGTGGTGGCGCTGACCGTGTGGCAGATGAGCTTCACCGGAGTGCTGGCCGCCACCATCGAGGGCCTGATCGTGGCCATCACCATGCTCTACATCGTCTTCGGCGCCCTGCTGCTGCTCGCCACGCTCACCGTGGGCGGGGCCATGGCCACCATCCGCGCTGGCTTCAACAACATCTCGGCCGACCGGCGGATCCAGGCCATCATCATTGGCTGGCTCTTCGGCTCCTTCATCGAGGGCGTCTCTGGCTTCGGCACCACCGCCGCGGTCGTGGCCCCGCTGCTGCTGGCCATGGGCTTCCCCGCGATGGCCGCCGTCATGATCGGCCTCATCGTCCAGTCCACCCCCGTGAGCTTCGGGGCGGTCGGCACGCCCATCCTCGTCGGGGTCGCCAACGGCCTGGGCGGGGACCCCGCGGTCGCTCAGCGCGTCGAGATTCTGGGTGTGACCATGCCCGAGTTCATCAATTCGATCGGCTTCTACACCGCGGCCATCCACGCGATCGTGGGCATCCTCATCCCGCTGATCCTCGTGACCCTGCTGACCGGGTTCTTCGGCCCCGACCGGCGCTTCCGCGACGGGCTGGCCGTGTGGCCCTTCGCCGTCTACGCCTCCCTGGCCATGACCGTCCCCTACGTGCTGGTGGCCCGCTTCCTCGGCCCCGAGTTCCCCTCAATGTTCGGCGGGCTCCTCGGCATGGTGCTGGTGATGTTCACCTCCAGCCGCGGCTTCCTCATGCCCAAGGACACCTTCCAGTTCGGCCCGCGCGCCGACTGGCCCACCCGCTGGATGGGCACCATCGAACCGGCCGAGGCCACCGACGTCTCCACCCACATGAGCACGGTCCGCGCCTGGGCGCCCTACGCCCTGATGGCGGGGCTGCTGGTGGCCACCCGTGTCATCGCCCCGCTGAAGGAATGGCTGACCGGCCTGGCGATCCCGTTCGAGAACATCCTGGGCACCGAGATCACCACCACTGTCCAGCCGTTCTACCTCCCCGGCTTCGTGCTGATCCTCGCCTCGGCCTTCGCCTACCTACTGCACCGGATGAACTCCCGCGAGATCGCCCAGACCCTCAAGATCTCGGCCGGCCAGCTCGCCGGCACCGCCGCCGCCCTGCTCTTCGCCGTGCCCCTGGTGCGCGTGCTCATCCAGTCCGGCCCGGCCCTCAACGACTCGGGGCTCTCCAGCATGCCGGTGACCCTCGCCGAGGGGGCCGCCGCGATCTCGGGCAGCTCCTGGCCCGTGATCGCCCCCTGGATCGGCGCGCTGGGTGCCTTCGTGGCCGGGTCCAACACCGTGTCGAACCTGACGTTCTCCCAGTTCCAGTTCTCCACCGGTGCCGCGATCGGACTCGACCGGCCCGAGCTCGTGGTCGCCGCCCAGGCTGTGGGTGGGGCCGGTGGCAACCCGATCGCGATCCACAACATCGTGGCGGCCTCCGCCACCGTGGGCCTGCTCGGGCGCGAAGGCGACCTGCTGCGCAAGACGATCATCGTGACCACCTACTACTGCCTCGCGGGCGGTGCGGTCGCGTACCTCTTCATCCACGGGGTGGGTCTCAACCTGGGCACCGTCATGCTGGTCCTGCTCGTCGCCGGACTGGCCCTCATCGCCCGCTGGTTGTGGCGCAAGGACGCGCCCGCCAGGAGCGAGCTCCGGGTCTGATCCGGCACGTGGGGCCGGTGCCGACGGCATGTCAGGTGCCGGCCCCACGCCTCCGGGGCCCCGAGGCTGCGCCCGACCCATCCGGTCAGGTGCAGCCTCGCGGTCTCTCTAGAATGGTCCGGTTCCCCATATACCCTCCAGGAGCCCCTCGTGCCCGCGGTCACACGCACCTACACCCTCGTCCTTGACTGGCTCGAGGAACGCCTGCGCTCCGGGGAGATCTCGGTGGGCGACAGACTGCCCGCAGAGCGCCACCTGGCCGAGGAGTTCGGGATCTCCCGCGCCTCGGTCCGCGAAGCATTCCGGGTCCTCGACGCCATGGGCCTGGTCCGTTCCTCCACCGGGTCCGGGCCCAACGCCGGGGCGATCGTCATCTCGGACCCCTCGGCCGCACTCGGCTGGGCGCTGCGGATGCACGTGGCCAACCGGTCCTTGCGCATCCGCGATCTGGCGCAAACCCGACTGCTGCTCGAGACCCAGTCCGCCCACGAAGCCGCCACCGCCCCGGACACTCCCCAACGCACCGCGATACTCGACCAGGCCACCGAACTGGTGGCCGCCATGGACGACCCGGACCTGCCGGACGAGCGCTTCCACGCCCACGACGCGCAGTTCCACATCCTGCTCGCCTCTCTGGCCGGCAACGTGGTGGTCGAGACGATTATGTCCTCGCTGCGCCAAGCCACCATCGGCTACGTCCAGGAGACCGTCGCCGACCTCGAGGACTGGCCGAAGGTACGCCAGACCCTTCAGGAACAGCACAAGAGCATCCTGGAGGCCTTCCAGCAGCGCCGAGGCGCAGACGCCGCCGACGCCCTGCGCCACCACATCATCTGGTTCTTCGAACTCAGCGACCACCGCTAAAAAGCGGTACCCAGAGTCCCGCATCACCCAGGATCGTTGACCGCTGCGCACTGACCGTTCCCGTCAACACGGGACCGCGTGCACGAACCACCCCAGGCACATCCCAGCGGACTGCATACTCACACCTCAAGAGCCTCCGGCTCCAGCCGGCCGCGACCGACCCCTGCCTCGTGCCGCCGCGGGGAAGCCATGCGCGTTCCAGGCCGAGAACACCGCGCGCCGATACCGCACCACGGAGCGCATCACATCGGGACGACCACGCACCATGGGCTCACCGCACTCCGGATGACCACCCCGAGGCCACAACCCAACCCAGAAGCGCCGACGAAAGGCACCGCCACCATGACCAGCCCCGACCCCGGCCCCGTCCCCGTCCCCGTGGAGGACTGCACCGTGCTGCAAGCAGGTGATCGCATCGATGTCCACCTTGCCGGTGACCTCTACTACCGCGGACTCGTCGAGGAGACCATGCCACTCCTCCACGTGGTGTGGGCCCGAGAACTCGGAACCGGCGAACGGAAAATGTTCTCCACCGACGAGAACCGCATCTTTCGGCACCCACCACCAGCCACCCCAGAAAAGCGCTGACGAAGACCTCTCCTGAAGGCACGCTCCACCGTTGTGACGGAAATCCGTGGAGCGCATGGATGCCAGACGCCCAAGGGCCGACATGGAGCCCGGCCGCTAACCGGGCCATATGTAATGCCGGTAAGGGTGAACGGTTCCCGGTTGGATGTCTTCTAGGGTGTGGCCATGACCGAGCCCACCCGTCCTAGTGTCCTCGCCGATGCCCGTTCGATCGCTGCCGCCGACCCCGCGGGGCAAGGCACCGTCGCGACGCTGCTGAGCTATCCGGGGCTGCACGCGGTGGCCGCCCACCGCATCGCCCACCGCCTGTGGTCCACCCGGTGGGGCAGACCCGCCGCCCAGGCCATCGCCACCGCCTCCGCGAAGGCCACCGGGATCACCATTCACCCTGGTGCGGTGATCGGGCACCGGCTGTTCATCGACCATGGCAGCGAGGTTGTTCTCGGAGAGACCAGCGTGATCGGTGACGACGTGACCATCTACCAAGGGGCGAGCTTCGTCGGGGATGGCTCCCCGGGTCGGCGCCACGCCGTTGTCGGGGACGGGGTGCTCATCGGTTCCGGGGCGAAGGTCATCGGCCCGATCACCATTGGGGCGGGGGCGAAGATCGGCGCTGGCGCCGTGGTGACCCGTGACGTCGCGGCCGACACCACGGTCGTGGGCATCGACGTGTAATGATCTCACGCCGCAGCTCAGACGTAACGTCGGATCTGCGTGACGGCGCCAGTCACGCTGCGGGGCGAGCCTGCGTCTGTTTGCGGCTCAGGCCAGTCGTGGCCACTCCATCTCCATGGCGTGCCAGGGCTGGCCGTTCACCTCGGTGCTGCGCACCTGGCCGGTCTCTTTGAACCCCAGGTCCTCGTAGACGCGTCGAGCTAGGACGTTGTGCGAGTACACGCCCAGTTTCATGGCCGGCACCTCCGTGGTCTCGAAGCCCGTGCGCACCGCCTCCCTGATCAGCTCCCGTCCCAGACCACGCCCGCGAGCTGCCGGGTCGAGGAGGACGCAGCCGAGCCGCATCATGGCCGCGTCAGCGTCGACGAGCAGGGAAGCGTGACCGACCGGATGCCCCGACTCCGGGTCCAGCCCGGTCCAGTACCGGCGTTGATCATTGTGCAGGTAGCTCTCCAGCTGCCCGCGATCCAGCGGCCAGGTGAACGTGCGCCCGGACCAGAGCACCATGTCCGCCTCGGAGGGCACCCAGCCCAAGAGGATGTCCAGGTCGGCTGGGACCGTCTCTCGCAGGCGCATGTCCCCATGCTAGGGATGCCACCACGTGGGCCGGTCCAGATGCTGGTCGAGCCGCATGATCGACGAGGAACCCTTGATGAAACACGGCACCGGGATGTGAGGTAGTCGCACGACGCGTGGAACACGGGGTGACCGACCGACACGCACGGTGCGAGCGGGGTGCCAAGGACGGAGGCATTCCCTTAGAGCGTGGACAGACCTACCCCAGGAGGTTCCTCGTGATGGACGTCGCCGGCTTCGGAGCGTTCCTTGGACTGTTCATCTGGTTGCTCATGGTCGCCTTCACCTTGTGGTTGCTCTATTGGGTGGTGCGCAAGGGCGTCACCGCCGGCATCAAGGACTACGCGCACCAGCACGGCGACCGCAGCGGCAGCTGGCAGCCATAGCCCCCAGCACCGTCCCGGTCGGAGACCAGGACCCCATCCTCGATGCGCCAAGGAGCCCCCGCCGTGCAGCGATCCACCCGTGTCCTCAGCCTCGCCGTTGCCGCTATCACCTCCCTGGCCCTCACCGGGTGCGAGGACAACCTGCTGCTCCAAGACAGACCAGAACCCCTTTCCCAGGTCACGCCCACCGCGATCACCCCCCACCCGGGGTGCACCATCTCCGAAGGCGCCATGGGCCCGGGGCAGAACGAGGACCTCACCACGGCACCCCCGTCCCTGAGGTTGAGCTGCGACGGCCGGTCCCTGAGCCTGGCCGGCGATTACACGAACAAGACCGCCAACAGCTTCTTCCCGGACCACACCGCCATCAAAGCGGCCATCGTCGTCGACGGCAAAGCCCGCATCTGGCACCTCCTCGGCCCCCGGGGAGAGGAGGAGGGATGCCTGACCATTCAGCGCCTCGACGAGACCAGCGCCTCCCGCGACGAGTGCGACGCCGATCGGCTCAGCCAGTGGCAGGACAGCGACCCCGCCGCAGAAACCCGCGACACCCCCGCAGCCCAGATCCCCTAGGGGCTGCCCCACGGAACAACAGCTGCCCCAAAAGGAACCCCTGCTGCAACGCAACAGGTCAAGGAGTCAAGCGATCCGGGGGCAGTCCCCCTGCTTCCAGGGCGGCGAGCAGGCCGGTCTCGGTGTGCATGTTGCGCACGAAGGGGACCATCGACTCCAGCTGCTCGGTCGTGGCGTTGATCTTTGCCTCGTAGGTCGCCACGACGTTCAGCCCGGCGTCCACTACGGCGGCGGCGACCTGCAGCGGCACGAAGCGCGGGTTCGGCTCCCCCGGGGGCGATCTGCGGCAGCCCGGTGGACTCGAAGTCCACGAACAGGTAGTCGGGGGCGTCTGCGCCCGGCGCCGGGGCGATCACAGTGGCGAGCACACCGCGCACCAGGCCTATCACGGGGCGGTACCCGGCGTCGACCAGATCCGCCTCGTCGGCCTCGCTCAGTCCGGCGGCCGTGAAGGAGACCTCCACGTAGGGCAGCTCTGGCGCCCACCCGTCGACGTCGAAAGCGGTGCTGGACTGGAACTCGCTGGACGGGGCAGTGGCGTTGAGGAACACCTTGCCGTTGGAGGTGTTCAGCTGCAAGAAACCGAGGATCGGGGCGCCGGTCGTCTCGATCTCCGTGGCGGCCGCGGAGGCGGCGGGGGTCGTGGTGCTCATGGGGTCCTTCCCGACGGTGAACTCTGTGGGGACGGCACCCATGTGTGCGGACACCCCAAGAGGCCGCGCCAGGGTGCGGACATGGGAACGGAGGGTCTGCTCTGGGGAGACAGGCCCTCCGTTGATGGCAGCGGCTGGATCAGCTGGTCTGGGCGGAGGCCTCCTGGCCGTCGACCATCCGCTCCCAGTGCTCGAGCTGGATCCGCACCTCGTCCCCGACGGCCGTCTGTACCTCGGCGGCCAGGCGCCGCCCCTCCTGCCGGGAGGCCTCGTATGCCTGCGCCGAGGGCCAGCCGCGCTCCTCGTCGTAGTGGCGGGCGAAGTCGGACGTCCACGCCAGGACCTGCTCGGTGAGCTCTGCCGGCAGCGGGAACTCCTCCTGGCTCATCAGGCTCTCGGGGCCGAAGAACGGCCAGGGGCAGCCGTGCTCGTTGAACATGCGGACCGTGATCGGTGCGGGCATCAGCACGAGCCTCCTGGGATGGACGTGATTACTCGACGGTTGGTCGAGGAGATGATAATCCGAGGATAGAACGTCTTCACGACGGCGCCGCGGGAGTTCCGGATCTGGACTGGGGTGGTGTAGCAGTACTTACCGCTGCCCTGGAAGGCGGTCTTGGACGGAGAGGCCAGCGCCTGCTTGGTGGCGAAGTCCATGAAGTCGTCCCAGTTCGCCCGCAACGGGTACATCTTGTTCTGCCAGTCCTGCTGGTGGCGGGAACGGATGTGCCGGTAGCCGTAGCCGGCGTCGGTGCCGCACTCCATCTTGATATAGCCCCCGGAGAAGCCCGATCGGGCGCGGGCGTTGTACGTGGTGACGATGTGGGATGGGCGGTTCAGGACGTTGCAGTTCAATGAGTCGATCGGGCCGAGCAGCATTGGTGTGAACATGTCGTCGTCCTTCTGGGGCGAGGACTGCTGGTCGGGCTCCTCAATCGTCAACGTCTGGCGGGTGGTGGGGGCGTAGAGCACGAGCTCGTTGTCGTCGGGCTGGGGCGGCGGAGCGGCCAGGGCTGGGCCGACTGAGCCAGTGACAGCCATGATGAGGCCGAGCAACAGAGCGTAGCGTGAAGTAGATTTCAAGCGCATCGAGACTCTCTTTTCCTGCGGAGTGGACGTGCCTGCGGTGCCCGGGTCGGCACTCAAGTGCACAATGTGCGGACAGCACACCACGACCAGTTGCAAAAGAGAACGGCCGAAAGGATGTTTCGGACATGGGAACGGAGGGTCTGCTCTGGGGATGCAGACCCTCCGTCTCATGGTTCCGAGGTCAGGCGGGACCGGGTGCTACCGATGCTGGGGTAGGACTCGAGGTCAGCCACCTTGGTGGTGCGTGAACCTCATGTGTGCGGCGCGTGCCCGAGAGGTTCGCGGACCCACGAATAAGGTTCAAGCCGGGGTGGCCGCGCGCTCCAATTCGGCCAGCCGGTCGCGCACTTGAACCATGACCTCCTGCGGCCGAGGTGCCTTCGAGTACGGGACCACCGAGACAGGAACCCCTCGTGCAACATGGCGGGCCAAGGAAACAGTCATAGCCCAGATCCTTCCCCTCGCCAGGCTCAGGGATGCTGTGCTGTCCTCCCTCGGCAGACGACGTTCAGTAGCGGCGCCCGGTCAGCCGCAGCAGCCCGTCGACGACCAGAACGGCCAGCCCGCCGACAGCCACCATGTGCGCGAAACCGAGAAAGATGATCGGGCCGAACAGCACGCCCGACCAGAAGAAGTGATTGACGAACTCGATGTACCAGTACAGGACCACAGCAATGCCCGTGCCCACCCCGGTGAAGGCGAGCCCCCACTGACGCAACACCTGAGGTTGCACCCCTCCCACAGTGCCTCGGGCCAGCCCTGCATCGATGCCTGCGCCCTGTGCGGGGGAGGCGGCAGGCCTGCGCAGGCGCATCACCCCCAGAGGAAGACCGCAGCACACAGGAACACGAAGACGTCGAGGCTCACCGCTACCCCGCCCCGGTCATAGACCGTGAACGCGATAGCACCCAGCGCGCCGACGAACAGCACGAGCGCATAGGCCAGCACGGCCGTCCGCAGGGCACGGACCGGCCGATGAGAGCGACCAGGGAGCGAACTTGCCGCCTCGAGTTCCCCGGGTTGGGTCGTGCTGGCGAGCACGACGTCGCCGAGAAAGGCGATCAGCCCACCGACCGCGACGAAGCCGGCGGGAAAGGCGAGCCATCCCGCGTTACCAAGCGGATGCATCGGGTTAGCGGATTCTTCAACGACCCAGGTGATCGTTCCTAAGACGACGGCGATGGCACCGCTGATGCCGGTGACAATCAGGGCCACCCGACGCAATGACCTGGGCGGTTTCCTCCTGCGCTCAGCCCTTCCCGCTCCCTTGTCCATGCTCAGACGCTACCGACCGGTCAGCGCCGGATCCACGACGCACAAGAGGGGAACGGCGGATTCTGGTGGTCATTGCAACAGCAGGTCGCCGATCACTTCGATCGGTTTCTGGAACTCTAGGCGTTTGCGGGGACGGTCGTTGAGCTCCTCGGCGACCGCGTCGAGCTCTGCGGCAGTGAACGCTGAGAGGTCGGCGCCTTTCGGGAAGTATTGGCGCAAAAGGCCGTTGGTGTTCTCGTTGATACCGCGTTGCCAGGGCGAGTGTGGGTCGCAGAAGAAGATCTCGATCCCGGCGTCCACCCGCACCTGCTTCCAGTCGCGCATTTCCGTGCCTTGATCCCAGGTCAGCGACCGTCGCAGCGCCTCCGGCAGTGTCTTGATCTTCGCGGCCAGCCCGTCACGGACCTGTTCGGGTTTGTAACCCTCGGGCAGGTGAACAAGCATCGTGTAGTTGGTGGTGCGTTCCACCAGGGTTCCGATGGCGCTCTGATTGTTCTTGCCAATGATCAGGTCACCCTCCCAATGGCCCGGCACTGCGCGGTCCTTGGCCTCAGCGGGCCGGTCGCTGATGTTGATCATGTCCGGGACCCGGTTCTTGCGTTGCCCGGCCTTGCGGCAGGGCCGGCGCACAGCTCGTCCGGTGCGCAGGTATCGGGTCAGCTCCTGTTTCAGGGCCCCACGGGACTGCACGTAGAGGGACTGGTAGATCGTCTCGGTCGACACCCACATCTCCGGCTTGTCGGGGAATTCTCGTCGCAGGCGCCCAGCGATCTGCTCCGGCGAATACTTCTTGGCGAGGTCTCTCACGACGATCGCACGCACCTCGGGATGGGTGTGCAGCTTCGCTGGCTTCGGGCGCGCTGCTCTTTCATAGGCCAGCACGTGCGCTGTCGTGGCCCGATAGCCGCCTTGGGCGGTGGCGTTACGTCGCAGCTCTCGAGAGATCGTCGACGGTGATCGGCCGATCGCCGCCCCGATCTGCCGCAAAGACTGTCCCTGAACGCGCAACAGGGCGATCTCCTCCCGCTCGGCGAAGCTCAGGCACCGGCCCTTGAGGTCGCGTCCGCGGCGTGGCCGCACCCCACCGGCCTCCTCCAGGACCCGGGCCCCGGTGCGCCGGCTTGTACGGATAGCTGCCACCGCCCCGGTGATGAACTCCCCGGCCTGCATCCGCTCCCAAAACACCTGGAGCAGATCCGGCCTGATCAAGATCGAGTACCCACCCACAACACCACCCCCAACGCTCAGTGTTGCAACCACCGCAAGAACCCGGGGAACCTCAACTGCATCACCGTTCCCACGGGCAATGTCCGGTAGCCGGGCCTTATGTGAAGTGGTGGTGGCTCGTGCATCTGAGCTAAGAGCAGCCGGCGACCCGGACGTGGGAGCGGCACTGATCGAGCGGGCTCGTCAACGCGCAACTCCTGCCCTCATCGACGTCTTCACCTGATGTCCACCGCGCCAGTCGGCAGGAGCCGCGTCGCGCACCTCACGAAGACGTTGGCTACCTTTCTGCGGACGCTCTGGTCAAGGATCGGGCAGAAGGACGCAGCTGTCGGATCCGGCAAGGCATCGAGGTGCGTTGACTAGGATTATTGCCGTGGCCGCAGGACAAACCCCCTCTGTTGTGCTGGTCGCCGTGGATGACACCGTACTGGCGCAGCTCGTTCGTGCAGCCACCACTGACGCCGAGGCTGATGAGGTGACGCCGCCGCTGACGTCCGGCCGGGCATGGACATCGGAGCGAGTCGCGTGGCTATGTGACTTCCACCGTGTCCGTCGCGCCGGACTGGCCGGGCCGGCCGGAGAGGCAACCTGGGCCGTGGTCGTCGACGAGCTGGTCGTGGGTTCGGTGCGCCTCAAGCACACTGATGAACTTGGCGTCCTGGAGATGGGCATTTGGCTGACTCGTGGCTCCCGTGGTCGCGGCGTTGGACGAGAAGCCACGGCGGCAGCTGTGCGTCAGGCCGCTTCACTCGGGGCGTCTGGAGTGCGGGCAGACACCACTGTCTCCAACACGGGTGCCCTGGTCGTGCTACGCCATCTCGGGTTCACCCTCACGCTATCCGACGACGGTCAGGACGTCCGGGCGCTGCTCCAACTGGATCCCGAGGCTTCCGGTGACGAGTGCCGGTAGCCGGTCCCGTTGCGGCGCAGCGTTCGGTTGTCGCGCTCATACATCGGGACTTGAGCATCCCCGGTGGCCGCTGCTGACTCCCAGAAGTGGGCAGTGGTCGGCGCGAACCACGGAAAGGTTCTCAGCCGGGCCCACTGCCCGGCCGTCGGTCACGTCCTCATCGGCATAGCTGGGAGCCTGCACCGTCTCGCTCAGCGTCGTCCACTTATTGGCGATCACTTTCCGCACTCTGGCCTCCTACCGATCATTGTTCGTCGCTCTGTGTTTGCGTCGCGGCTTCGGCACCTTTTGGGACAGAGCCAGGTGCCCGTCCTCGACCGGGCAGGTGGAGCGAACGGAGCCAGCGGTCACCTAGGCCAGGGCACTCACAAGAGCGTCTCGCACCCCGGTGAATCGTTCAGTGCTGCTGATCCGGTTCAGGCGTCGGGAGAGGTAGGCGATGTGACGGGTAGGCGATCGGCGCAGACGGTCGTAGCGCCGCAGACCGTCCTCGACGGAGACGGCTGCGGTGAGGGCCTGAGCCAGGGTGAAGGCGTCGACGAGGGATTCGCAGGCACCCCGCCCGAGGTTTGGTGCCATGGCATGGGCGGCGTCACCGACGAGTACGTGACGGCGGCCGGCATAGGTGCGTAGCGGGGGAAGATGGAGGAGGGTGCGGCGGTCGACCTGGGCGTCCTCGACTGTGTGGAGGACACGTGCGATGGCTGGGTGCCAGCCGCCGTAGAGCTGGCGCAACAACTGCGTGGCGCTCAGCTCGGGCTGGTGATGGTTGAGGAGCTCGGCCCGGACGCAGGCGAACCAGTTGGTGGCGTTCGGGTGTTGAGGGGTGATGCCGAAGATTAGACCCCTTCCCCAGGTCTCGGTGATGGGACCTGTGCTACCCGGTGCGGTGCCGCGAAACGCCACGGTGCCCAGTGGGAAGGGAACGGCATCGGGCTGCACGGCTGTCCTGACGACGCTGTGGATGCCGTCGGCGCCGACGATGACGTCGGCGTCCGACAGGTCGTCCGTGGGGTGTACTGGACTGTTCCACGCCACGGTCTCGGCGGGCAGTCCTTCGAGCAAGGTCGAGAGCAGGTCCGGCCGAGACACCAGGTGCACCGAGGGGCTGCGTACCGTAGCGATGACGCTGCCGTCGGGCCGCAGGATGGCCGCGCTGGACTGTTCAACGGACCGGTCCCGGATGATGTCTCCGACGCCGAGGGCGTCGAGGGCTGCCATGGCCGCGGGCCACATGCCCAGGGCGGTGCCGGTGCGCGGCGGGCCTGCTGAGCGCTCTCGGACCTGCACTGACCATCCGCCGGCGTGGAGGCCACGGGCCACGCCCAGCCCCGCGATGCCACCACCGACGATGGGAGCTGTGCCACGCATGAGGTGCCCTTCGGTGTCCGGAGCCCGAAATGTCCAGGCCGTATGAGCCCAGGGTAGGAAAAGGTTGCTGATCGTCGCATCGGTCACCGAACGACAGAGCATGTCGTACCGGGGCGACACCTGAAGGCGCCGCGGAGCGATCCACCCCGACGCTTACGGGCCGATGACGCGGGCCGTGCGGGTTCGTAGCCTAGCTGCCGTGAGCGGGGGCTACCCCTCTGGCGCCGGAGGTTGAAGGAGACGGATGTGGACGGCACACACGACGGCGGGCTCGCCCAGACGGGGGACGCAGGGGTCGAGATGCGCGAATTGCGGCGCGGGGACCTTCCCGCCGCCGTGGAAGTGATCGCGCGCGGCATGCGGGACAACCCGGTCCACCTCGCCGCTTACGGCACCGACCCGGACCGGCGGCTGAGGTACCACGCCCGCCTGGTCCGGGCGCTGTTGGAGGCGATGCCTACCACCCACGTGGTAGGTGTCACCCAGCACGGCACTCTGGTCGCGGTAGCAGCTGCCGCCCCCGCGGGAGCGTGCCAACCGAGGCCTCGGCAACGATTGAGGATGTTGCCCCACCTGGCGCACCTCGACCCGAGGGCAGCTGTCCGGGTCTGCACATGGATCAACACGTGGGCGGGCCGGGACCTCGCCGAAGCCCACGTGCACCTCGGCCCCGTGGCGGTGGATGCGTCCCTCCAGGGCCAGGGGTTCGGGACCATCCTCCTGCGGGAGCACTGCCGCCGGCTCGATGAGACGGGGCAGACGGGCTACCTCGAAACCGACAAGCCGGCGAACGTCGTGTTCTACCGCCGCTTCGGGTACGACGTGGTAGGGGAAGCCGACGTGATCGGCGTACCGACTTGGTTCATGCGCCGACCCGCCACAGACATTCCGCATTGACCCGCAGGAGGTGGAGAGTCCAATGACTGCCGACACGGACCTGGCCATCGTCGGCCGGCTGCTGGCCGAGCACGGCTGTCAGATCTCCTCGCTGCGGCCGCTGGGATCCGGTCTCGACCACGTCACCTACGAGGTCGACGACGAGCTCGTCGTGCGTCTGAGCACGCGAACGGACCCTGCCGAGCGGGCCCGCGAGGTCATGGTGGAGGCGCGGCTGCTGCACCGGGTCGGTGAAATCTCCCCATTGCCCGTGCCCGCCCCGAACATCGTGGACCCCGTCCACGGCTTGTCCACCTACCCGAAGCTGCCGGGGCAGCCACTGTTGCATGTGCCCGCCGGTGCACGTGCGGCCCACGCCGCCGCACTCGGCAGCAGCCTCGGCTCCTTCCTCGCCGTCGTCCACGACCTGTCGCCGCACGACGCCGATCTGCTCCCCGAGGACACCACACCGCCGGTCGAGTGGCTCGAGGAGGCCGCTGACAACTATTCTCGTTGCGCCGCGCACATCGGCGCCGAGCACCGTCACGCCATCGCGGCCTTCCTGCAGGCGGACCCACCGCCGGGCGCGCGACGCTTGACTGTGTGCCACAACGACCTGGGCATCGAGCACATCCTCGTCGATCCGCGATCCTGGGCGATCTCCGGCATCATCGACTGGAGCGACGCCGCTCTGGCCGACCCCGCCCGCGATCTGGGACTCGTCCACCGCGACCTCGGGCCCCGCGGGCTGCGGGCAACGCTGTCGACGTACCGTGCGGCGGGGGCCGGAACCGACCTAGAGCTGCTCGCCCGTGCCGTCTTCCATGCCAGGTGCGGTGCCCTGGAGGACCTCGCCTACGGCCTCGTCACCGGCCAGGACGACTACACCGCCAACAGTCTCGCTGCCATGGCGTGGCTTTTTCCATCGACCCTTCATGGTCACGGGTCTCGGGAGGGAACATCATGACCAACGTGCTGGTACTCGGCGCAACAGGAACCGTCGGACGCCGGGTGGTACGGCAGCTGCGCGAGCGGGGCGCCACGGTGACCGTTGCTTCCCGTGCTCCGGCGGACCGGGGTGCTGTGCGCTTCGACTGGACCGACCCGGGCACCTGGGAGAAGGCGGTGGGCGGTGCCACGCATGCCTTCGTCATGGCACCCGACGGCGTGGCGGTCGACCCCCGCTTTCTCCACCTCGCCACGACGCACGGTGTCGACAGAATGGTTCTGCTCTCGAGCAAGGCCATCGAGGCCATGGGGGACCTACGGTTGCTCGCCGCCGAGCGGGCCGTGCACGATTGCGGGGCGGTCTGGAGCATTGTCCGGGCGGACTGGTTCAACCAAAACTTCGACGAGGGTTTCCTGCGCGACACCGTGCTGGCTGGGGAGGTCGTGATGCCGCTCGGTGACGTCCGCCAGGCCTTCAATGATGCCGAGGACGTCGCTGCCGTCGCCGTGACCGCTCTCACGGAGCCGGGCCACGAAGGGCGGACCTACGAACTGAGCGGCCCGGAGGCATTGAGCTTCACCGAGGCGGTCGACATCATCGCGGAGAACACCGGCCGGCCGCTCCGCTACCTCGGCGCAGCCGAGGACTACGTCCGCGTCTTGACCGAATGCGGGGCCGACCGCGACCAGGTCCTCGCCGAGGCCGCCGCCTTCGCAGCCCTTCGCGCGGCCGGTGACGCACACGTCGACGACACGGTCGAACGCGTCACCGGCCGCCCACCCCGGGACTTCCGGACCTACGCCCACGAGGCCGCCGCACGCGGCGCTTGGCGCTGATGGACTCTCGGCGCGGAAGTGCTCAGGTCCCCGGGGTGATCAGCCCGGTCTCGTAGGCGAGCACCACCAGCTGGGACCGGTCCCGGGCACCGAGTTTGGCCAGCAGCCGGGAGACGTAGGTGCGCGCGGTGGCGGGGGAAAGGAACAGGGCTTGGGCGATCTCGTCGTTGGACAGTCCCCGCCCCACCTGCTCGAGCACCTCCCGCTCCCGGGGACTCAGACCCTGCAACGGGGCCTCGTCCAGGACGGTGGAGGGCCGGGCTGCGATGTTGCCAAGCACGGTGCGGGTCACCGAGGGTGAGAGTAGGGCCTCCCCGGCGGCAACCACTCGGATCGCCCGGCGCAGGTCGTCGGGCGAGACGTCCTTGAGCAGATACCCGGCCGCTCCGGCGCGGATGGCCTCGAAGACGTGCTCGTCCTCGTCGAAGGTGGTCAGCACCAGCACCCGGACCTCATGTAGACCCGGATCCGCCACGATCCGGCGGGTGGCCTCCAGACCGTCCATCTCGGGCATCCGGATGTCCATGAGCACCACGTCCGGGTGCAGTTCGCGCACCCGGGCCAGACCGGTCCGGCCGGTGGCGGCCTCCCCGACCACGGCGATGTCCCCGTCCCGCTCAGCCAGGGCTCGTAGCCCGGTGCGCACCAGTTCCTGGTCGTCGACGACGACGATGCTGATCACGGTCCCAGCCTCCTCGGCAGTGTCGCCCGGACCTCGAAGCCCCCGCCGTCCCGGTTGCCGGCGGTGAGGGTTCCGCCGAGCAGGCCGGCGCGCTCGGCCATGCCCTGCAGGCCCCTCCCGCCTCCCGCGAGGTGGGGACCAGTGCCTGGGGGCGCACCGTTCCCGTCGTCGATGACACTCAGATCCAGCGTCCCGTTCCGCAGCCGGGCCTCCACCGAGGCGTGCCGGGCCCCGGAGTGGCGCAGGACGTTGGTGAGGGACTCCTGGAGGATGCGGAAGGCGGCCGCGTCGATGGTGGTGTCCAGCTCGGCCGGGTCGACGTCGATCCGTGCGGTCACCTCCACGTCGGCGTCCTGGGCCGCGGCGAGCAGCTGCGGGAGCCCGGCAAGACCGATACTGGTCCGCTCGGCCGGGTCGGCGTCGGGGGTGCGCAGCAGCTTCACGGTGCTCCGCAGCTCCCGCAGGGTGGCGGAGGCGGCCGCGCGGATCTGCTCGAGCGCCCGGGCCGCGGCCGCGTCGTCGCGCCCCACGGCCTCGGCGGCCACGTTGCTGTGCACAGCGATCACCGACATCGTGTGTCCGATGGTGTCGTGCAGGTCCCGGGCGATCCCGGCCTTCTCGGCCTGCAGCCGGCGCTCGGCCTCGTGGCGCTCCTCAGCGGCGGCCAGCGCCCGCAGCCGCTCCTCATGGGCGCGGAGCTCCCGGCGGGAGCGCACGCTCACCCCGAGCGCAATGGCCGCTGCGACCAGGGCGACGTCGGTGAGCAGGTCGTAGCTGACCAGATAGGAGGCCGGCAGGCCCTCCTCCACGCGGAAATAAGCCGCCACGGACACCAGGACCAGCCCGGCGGCGACAGCCGTCCGGGTGCGGTCGGCCTCGGCGGCCGAGAACAGGGCCGCCACCGCCGGCAGGGCGATGCCGATGGGCGGCAGCTGGAACATGTAGTAGACGAAGATGCCGAGCACGGTCAGCACCAGCACCAGCCGGGGCGCGTGCCGCCGGGCCAGCAGCAGGGCCCCGAAGCCGGCCGCGAAGAGGTAGGCGAGGGCACCGGCGCGGCCGGTGCCCTCCAGGTCCGCGGCGGCGACCACGGCCACGACCACGGCCATCGCGGCCGCGAGCACGGCGTCGACCAGACGGGGGTCGACCTCCTCGGCCGGCCGGTACGAGGGGCGGGCCGCCACGGTGCTGGGCATGGGTCCAGGGTAGCCAGACCGCCCGCGACCGTCGTAGGTCCCGAAGCGACGGGCCGGGTCGCCTCCGGGCGACCGGGACCACCGGTCCCCAGCGATACAGGAGGCGCTTTCCGCCCGATGTCCGCTAAGACGCTGCTCCGTAGCGTCGGGGCCATGACAAACCGATCTGAACCTTCTGCGAGCACCCGCCCCGCCGTGAACTGGTTGCTGGTGCTGGGCCTGGGGGCTCTTCCGCTGGTGCAGGGGCTGGCCCGGCACTTGGGTCTGTCGGCGCTGATGGGTGCCTCGACGGCTGCGGCCATGCTCGCCGTGCTGGTCACCGTGGCCTGGGTCGCGGTCGTGGGGTGGGGCCGGATTCCCCGCCCCGTGGTCACGCTGACACTGGCCGGTCTCACCGCCGGCATCTACACCATCGTCCTCAGCGCGGTGTTCTCCCCCCTGATCACCGGCACGCTGCAGGGACCGCTGGCCTTCCCCTTCGCGATCGTGCCCGTACTGCTGGTCCCCACCGTGTGGGGCCTAGTCGCGGGCCTGATCGCCCTGGCCCTCCAGCACCTGCGAGGAGCCCCGCGATGACCCACACCACCGGCCCCTCGTGCACCCGCCGGCACCTGCTGACCGGCGCGGGGGCACTCCTGCTCCTCACCGGCTGCACAGGCGCCCCGTCCACGGGCACTCCCGCCCCGCCGACGGTCTTTGACACTGCGCTGGCGATCCCGCCCCTGGCCCCCTCCCACGTCGGCCCCGACGGTACCCGGGTCTTCGAACTGACGGCCCAGAAGGGCACCACGGCGTTCCGCCCCGGGGTGCAGAGCGCCACCTGGGGCTTCAACGGAGCCTTCCTCGGTCCCACCCTCCGGGCCGAACGTGGCGAGCAGGTCGCCGTGGCGGTGACCAACGCCCTCGACGAGCCCACCACAGTGCACTGGCACGGCATGCGCCTGCCCGCCGCGATGGACGGGGGCCCGCACCAGGAAGTCGCCCCGGGGCGGACCTGGCGTCCCACCTGGCGGATCGACCAGCCGGCGGCGACCCTGTGGTACCACCCGCACCCGCACGGGCACACCGAGGAGCACGTCTACCGCGGTCTGGCCGGGCTGTTCCTCATCGACGATCCCGCCGATGCCCCTGATCTGCCTTCCGCGTACGGGGTGGACGACCTCCCGGTCATCGTTCAGGACAAGCAGTTCGACGACGACGGGCAACTGACCCTGGACAACAACCGGGCCGAGCCAGGGTTGCTCGGATTCACCGTGATGGCCAACGGCACCATCGGCGCCTACCAAGACATCACTACCGAACGCATCCGGCTGCGCCTGCTCAACGGCTCCACCGCCCGCACCTACGACTTCGGCCTCGCCGACGACCGGCCGTTCCACCTCGTCGGCACCGACGGCGGGCTGCTGGCCAAGCCATACGAGACCACTCGAGTGCGGCTCTCCCCCGCGGAGCGAGCCGAGATCGTCGTCGCCCTGGTCGCCGGTGAACACATTGTTCTGCGCTCCTTCCCGCCCGACCTAGGCAACGTGGCCTCATCGACCGCCTTCGGCGGCACCGACACCTTCGACGTCCTGCAGCTGCGGGCCGCTCCGACCCTGCGCTCCTCACCCCCTGTTCCCGCGGCTTTGGCCGATCTCGACCGGCTGCGGGAGGCGGATGCCACCGTGGTACGTGAGTTCGCCCTGGCTTCGCGCCTTATCAACGGGGCTCGGATGGACATGGACCGGATCGACGAGATCGTCACCGCCGGGGCCACCGAAATCTGGCAGGTGCACAGCATCGACCGCCTGCCGCACAACTTCCACATCCACGACGTCCAGTTCCAGGTGCTGAGCATCGACGGCGCCCCACCGCCACCGGAGCTGGGCGGACGCAAGGACACCATCTACCTCGAACCTGGCCGCACCTACCGGCTGATCATGCGCTTCGGCGAGTACGCCGATCCAAGGACCCCATACATGTACCACTGCCATCTGCTGCGCCACGAGGACGAGGGCCTGATGGGCCAATTCGTCGTCGTCAGCCCCGACGGCCCTCCGCCGTCCGCATCGGCAGCCCCGGGCCACCACCACTGAGACCCAGCCCTGCCCCTCACCCACCGTTCAACGCTCGAGAGAGGAACACCCCGTGCCCACCCTGCGCCGCCTAGCCCTTCCCGTCCTCATCGCCTACCTGTGGATGACGATGACCCTGTTCGGTGCCATCGTGCTGGAGACATTCATGCTCTACCCCAACATCTTCGCCGACCCACCAGCGTCACTGGAGCTGACGATGGAGTTCCTCGCCGTGACCGGTCCATCCGACTTCTTCCCGCCCCTCGGCTTCACCGTCTGGGTCCTCGGCGCGGCCACCCTGGTGCTCACCTGGCGGCTGCCCACAGTCCGCTGGTGGGTGCTACTGAGCCTGGCCATGTTCGTGCTGGAGGGAGTGGTCTCGATGCTGTACTTCTGGCCACGCAACGACATCATGTTCATCGAAGGATCAGCGGTGCACTCCGCCGAGTATCTGCGCCAGGTCGCCTCCGAGTTCACGACCTGGCACGCCCGCTCCAGGATGGTCTTCAACACCATCGCCGCCGTCGCGGCCTTCATCGCATGTCTCCGACTCCACCGCCACAACCTTGTCACCGCCAGTGCTGCCGAACGTAGTCCTGGTGTGCTGACCGGGGAACAATGATGCTCACCACGGCTCCTGGAAAGCGGTCGATCTCGAAAGGCGAGTTCGTACACGAGTTCCCCCTGGTTCAGGAGATCTCGCGTTCGAAGCACTTCACGCAACTGGACCTCCTTGGCCGTAGATGCCCTGGACGTGAGACCGTCCTCAGCATCGGCCTAGCTCGGTGTCTCCCGGACCTCTGCACGGGAGGCGTTGCTGAAACTCAGCGATGCCGGCCTACTAGAGCCGACGGAGGGCCGAGGGTTCCGTGTTCGGGCGATCTCGGCAGCAGATGCCACAGATTTCTACCAATGCATCTGGGAGATCGAGCAGATGGCCGTGAAGAACGGCGTCTTCGACGCCCCCTGGGCCCAGTCCGGGCGAAAGGTGCTGGAACGGGCCTCGGCAGCTGGAAGCAGTGTCACCGAGTGGTGGGGGTGGGATCGGGCGTTCCATACGATCATCGTTGCGGCCGCCCACAACGCCTAGCGGATGTACCTGTCCGACCACGTGCGAACTGTCTCTCCAGATACATCGTGCTGTACATGGAAAGGGATTAGTGGCGTGGCGGCACCCTCGACGAGCACTCGGAAGTCGTTACTGCCCTGGAAGCAGGGCGCAGGGATCAGGCGTGCGCACTGATCGAGGAGCACTGGACCGCGGCCCTGCACCAGGTCATCGGATGGCTAGAGGAGGAGAACCGCTAGTGCACACGCAACGACTCGAGCTCGAGGACTCCTACATCAGGAGCTGGGAAACCAGGACTGTAAGAACAACGGTGTGTGAGGGTCCGGCCTGATCCGAAAGGAGACGGCCGTGTCAGAGTCCACGACCGAGATGACAGGCACGATGATCGATCCCGTGACGGGAGAGATCATCGATCAGAAGGACCTCGCCGAACGGCTGCTCGCCCAGGCCAAGGAGCAAGGGGTGAGCCTGGTAGGCCCGGGCGGGTTGCTGAACCAGCTCACGAAGAACGTTCTCGAGACCGCCCTGGAAGCCGAGCTGACCGAGCACCTCGGTCACGACCACGGGCAGACCCCGATCGCGGCCAACATGCGCAACGGGACCCGGGTGAAGACCGTGCTGACCGAGATCGGCCCCGTCGAGATCGAGGTGCCCCGGGACCGGGACGGGTCCTTCGAGCCGGTGATCGTGCCCAAACGGAAGCGGCGCCTGGACGGGATCGACCAGATCGTCCTCTCGCTCTCCGCCCGCGGGCTGACCACCGGGGAGATCGTGGCGCACTTCGAGGAGGTCTACGGGGCGAAGGTCTCCAAGGACACCATCAGCCGGATCACCGAGAAGGTCGCCGGCGAGCTGGCCGAGTGGTCTTCGCGTCCGCTGGACCCGCTCTACCCGGTGCTCTTCGTCGACGCGATCGTGGTGAAGGTCCGCGACGGGCAGGTGCGCAACACGCCGTTCTACGTCGTCATGGGCGTGACCGTGAACGGGGAACGCGAGATCCTCGGGATCTGGGCCGGTGACGGCGCCGAGGGCGCCCGGTTCTGGCTGCAGGTGTTCTCCGAGCTGAAGAACCGGGGCGTCGAAGACGTGCTCATCGCCGTCTGCGACGGGCTAAAAGGCCTGCCGGAGGCCATCACGACCACCTGGACGCAGACGGTGGTTCAACAGTGCATCGTGCACCTGATCCGCAACAGCTTCCGCTACGCCGGTCGCCAGCACCGTGACGGCATCGTCAAGGCCCTCAAGCCCGTCTACACCGCCCCTTCCGAGGCCGCGGCGAAGGACCGGTTTGCCGAGTTCAAGGCCGAGTGGGGCCAGCGGTATCCGGCAATCGTGCAGCTGTGGGAGTCCTCCTGGGCGGAGTTCGTGCCCTTCCTGGAGTACGACGTGGAGATCCGCCGGGTGATCTGCACGACGAACGCGATCGAGTCGATCAACGCCCGTTACCGGCGGGCGGTGCGGGCGCGCGGGCACTTCCCGAACGAGGCTGCTGCGCTGAAGTGCCTCTACCTCGTCACCAGATCTCTTGATCCGACCGGCGGCGGTAGAGCACGCTGGGTGATGAGGTGGAAGCCGGCGCTGAACGCGTTCGCGATCACCTTCGCCGGACGGTTTGAGAGAACCGCTCACTGATGAAAACCGCCGGACCCCACACACCGCTTATCGGACAGTCCCGGGAAACCGAGGTGTGGAAGATCGGCTCCCACCAGGTGGGGTTGGCCCGGAGCGCTTTCTACCCCGGCGGTGGTGGTCAAGACCCGGATACCGGAACCATCCGCTGGGGCTCAGCGCAGTACCAGGTGAAGTCGGTGCAGAAGAACGATGAACTCGTCACCGTGGAACTGGACCAGGCCGTACCAGCCGCACACGGGTCAGTGGAAGCGGCGCTGGAGTGGAAGCCGCGCTACGTCAACATGAGGACACACACGGCGTTCCACTGCCTGGTAGGGATTGCCTGGGAGGAGTTCGGCGTCAAAGTCGCCGGCGGCGACATGCGCAACGGGACCGGTCGCATCGATTTCGGCCCTGGACTGGACCGAGAGAAAGTGTTCCGCTGCGTCGAGCTCGCCAACGACCTCATCGCCCACGGCGCCCCGGTCCGCGTCTCCGAAGTTCCACAGGAAACGATCGACCATGACCCCTCGCTGGTGAAGCTCGTCTCGAACAGGGCACCGGTTTCAGCCCAGGGAACCTATCGGGTGGTGGAGATCGTGGGTGTCGACCGAGAGGTCGACGGTGGAACCCATGTCGCAGACCTGTCCGAGGTGAGAGGCGTCGGCGTCGTCAAATACTCCTCCTCCGGCAAGGGCCAAAAGCGACTCAAGTTCCAGATCTTGGACTGATCCCTGCAACACCGACGGGGATGTCGGACGGATTCCAGTTCGATACCGCGGGCCAGCTGATGTCCATGCCTGCCAGAGGAGATCTGCGAGCACTTTCTAGAGCGCATCCGCCTCCAGCCGCCAAGACCAGCGACAGATACCCACTCAAAGAGAGCACAGTTGTGGGGTGCCCGGTCTCCCAGGGACTTGTTGCCCTTCATGTGAACGGCTGTTCTAGATCGACCCGCACAGGTGCGTGCGCCCGGAGACGGACTGTGGCTACTGTCGGGCCATGAGCGGGCACGAGCTGTTTCCCATCATCAACTGCCAAGACCTTCCAGGTACCCGGAACTTCTACGAGCGGGTGTTCGGCGCCGTCCAGACCTACCAATTCCCCGAGACCGGAGAACCGTCCTACCTCGTCCTCCGGATCGGGACCGGTCAGCTGGGCCTGGGTACTGGCACCACCCCGGCCATGTACGGCCACACACCGCTGCCGGCAACCGGCAACCGGCCACCGGGTGGACCTGTGCGTCTATGTCGGTGACCTCCCCGGGGTGCTGGAGGCCGCCCACCGGGCGGGTGTGGCGATACCGGTCGGCGCCCAGGCCATGGAGTGGGGCGAGACCATTGCCTACGTCCGTGACCCCGAAGGCACGATGCTGCTGGTCATCCAATCCGACTAGCTCATCGCCCGGACAACAACCCCTACCGCAACGTCACTCTTGCGGGTGTCCGAGAACCGGGCCATATGTAAAGCGGTGGAGGCGCCCCGACTCCCTCACTCGACTCCGCACTTCCTGCGCGGGGCTTGGTATCGGTGTGGGGTGGCAGCGACAGGACAATCAGGGTGCTGCGCGGTCTTTTCCGACTCATGCGTGTGGTGGCCGATCGTGCGGATCGGTCATCGATGACGACGGTGATGACGTGTGGTCATCGGGTACAAGTGAGCGGGTCCATCCGGCGAACGTGGTCGTGCGCCAACTCTCGGGCCGATTGCAACCCCCTCTCCTCAGGATCGCGACTTCCTCGCGTTATGGGCAGCCGATGACGACACCTATACTTGCAAATGAAATGCAAGATTAAGAATGGATGAGTCACGTGACCAGTCGCCCACGGCTCCACGGCCGCGCGTCATGGCATCGCCGGAGTGCCGCACCGATCCGCATCTGGATGGGCGTGCTGCTGGTCGTCATCTTGGTCCATCGCTGGGTTCCTGACTTCCGCTGGGTGATGGTGCACCTGGTGACCCTGGGCTTGATCACCAATTCGATCATGGTGTGGTCCCAGCACTTCACCGAGTCGTTGCTGAAGAACCGGCTGCCCGATGGCGCCAGGAGACGGCAACTGGCCCGCATCCGCACGCTCAACGTCGGGATCGTGCTGCTGATCGCCGGGTTGCTGAGCACCTGGTACTGGCTGACCGTGCTGGCGGCGGTCCTGATCGGGGCCGCGCTGACCTGGCACGGCACTGCGCTGCTGGGGCAGCTGCGCACGGCGCTGCCGTCGCGATTCGCTGTGACCGTGAAGTATTACGTGGTGGCGGCGTTCCTGTTGCCCGTCGGGGCGGTGCTGGGGGCCGTGCTGGCCGCCGGGCTGTCCGCACCGTGGCATGCCCGGGTCCTGTTGGCGCACGAGGCGACCAATGTGCTGGGCTTCGTGGGGTTGACGGTCGCGGGCACGCTGCTGACGCTGTGGCCCACGATCTTGCGCACCCGCATGGTCGGTTTCTCCTCTCGGATCACCGCAGTCGCTCTGCCGGTGATGACCGGGGGGATCGTGACCACGGTCGGGGGATCCCTGCTCGGGACGGTGTGGGTGACGGTGGCCGGTCTGGCCGCCTACATCTGTGGGCTGGTGGCCGTGGCGGTGGTCATGGCCGGCACCGCTTGCCGTCGGCGGCCGGCCGACTATGCGGGCTTCTCCGTGGCTGCCGGGGTGATGTGGTGGTTGGCCACGACGGTGGTGATCACCTGGCTGGTGGCCGGGCACGGATTCGAGACCGCGGTGCTGCGGCAGCTGACCGTGCCGTTCGTGGCCGGTTTCCTGGCCCAAGTACTGCTGGGGGCCATGACTTATCTCCTGCCTGTCACTATGGGCGGCGGCCCGGCGACCGTGCGGGCCGCCAATCAGGTGATCAACCGGGCGGCCATGTTCCGTGTGGTGGTCATCAATCTGTGCGTGCTGCTGTTCAGTCTGCCCCCCCGGTCTGTTGCCGTCCTGGGTACGAGCCGTGGTCTCGGTGCTGGGGGCCGCGGTGTTCTTCGCCTTTGTTCCTCTGATGGTCTCTGCGGCCAAGGTCTCGGTGGCCGGGCGGAAGGCCGCTGCGGCACCGCCGTCTCGAAACCGGGCCCGGGCGGACACGTCGGCACCGAGCCCGGCTGCCCCGGGCGGGGAGGTGCCGGCTTCCCGGCATGTCCGCGGGGCAGTGGCCGGGGTCCTCACCGTGGCCACCGCGGTGGTGGTGGGCATCGCGCTGAATCCGGCGGCGGCCGGCTTCGATCTTCGCGCTCAGGGCGCCGGCCCGGTGCAGGCCACCGGAAGGACCACCACCGTGGAGGTCAGCGCCGAGGAGGGCATGCGGTTCGAGCTGGCCTCGGTGGAGGTCCCGGTGGGTGACGAGCTGGTGATCGAGCTGACGAACAACGACCCCACGAACGTCCATGACCTCGTCCTGGCTTCCGGGGCCAGCAGCGGCCGGGTGGCCCTCGGGCAGACCGTGACCGTCGATGCCGGGGTGATCGGTGGGTCGGTGGAGGGTTGGTGCTCGATCGTCGGGCACAAGAGCATGGGCATGGGCTTCGACGTCATCGCGGTCGACGCAGACGGTACCGCCGTGGCTGCGGCACCGGCGGCAGCGCAGGAGGCGCCCGGGCACCCCGGCCTGCACGCGCCCGCCTCGGATCCAGCCGCGGATCCGGCCGCGGATCCAGACCCGGCCGTGGACTTCGGCGCCGCACCCGGGGATCAGTTCGACACCCGCTCCCCCGTGCTGGAACCGGTGGACGGTGAGCCGGAGAGCGGGCGCCGGGTGCACCGGGTGGAGCTCGAGGTCGAGGAGATACCGCAGGAGATCGCCCCGGGAATGCAGTTGCAGGGGTGGACCTACAACGGCCGGTACATGGGCCCGACCCTGCACGGGCGGGTGGGCGATGTCTTCGAGATCACCCTGGTCAATGACGGTTCGATGGGGCATTCGGTGGACTTCCACGCCGGTGCACTCGCCCCGGACGGGCCGATGCGCACCATCGCCCCGGGAGAGTCGCTGGTCTACCGGTTCGAGGCCGTTCGCTCAGGCATCTGGCTCTACCACTGCTCCACAGCTCCGATGAGCACGCATCTGGCGGCCGGGATGTTCGGGGCCGTGGTGATCGACCCGCCCGGTCTGCCGGGCGTGGACCGGGAGTTCCTGCTGGTGCAGAACGAGACCTATCTCTCCCCGGCCGGGGACACTGCCGATGGAGGGGCGAACGCGGTGGTGGCCCCGGAGCGGGTCGCGCAGGGCGTGCCGTCGCTGACGATGTTCAACGGGCACGCCACCCAGTACGTCCACGACCCGCTCACTGCGCGGACCGGTGAACGGGTGCGGATCTGGGTGTTGGCCGCCGGGCCGTCGAAGGGGATGAGTTTCCATGTGGTGGGTGGCCAGTTCGACACCGTCTACAAGGAGGGCGCCTATCTCCTGCCTCCGGGTGGCACCGGGCAGGGCGGGGCCCAGGTCCTGGACCTGGCACCGGCCCAGGGCGGGTTCGTGGAGCTGGAGTTCTCCGAGCCCGGGACCTACCCGTTCGTCAATCACTCCCTGGCCGAGGCCGAACGCGGGGCCAGAGGGCTGATCCGGGTTCCCCCGTGACACCTCCTCTGCGCGCCCGACGAAGCCCACTCGTACCTGCCTGTCAGGACGACAGTCAAAGGTTTGTGACGCTCCCGCCCGCCCGAAGGGCAGAGCGCGGTGGAGGCCGTGTGAGTGGCCGGGACCCACCGGTACGGCCACAACGAACCCGTCCATCGCTACCGAAAGGAATGATCATGGTGCAGAAGTCGTCGTTGACCGCCCTGGCCCGCCACCAGCTGGAGATCGCCCAGCAGGCCCCGAGTGGGCGCAGCGCTCACACAGTGTTCGGCGGCCATGAGCAGGTGATGCGCCAGACCGTCATCGCGCTGCGAGCCGGCTCCGGGTTGAACGAGCACAACAATCCCGGTGAGGCCACCGTGCACGTCCTCCACGGACGAGTGCTCCTGAGCGCCGGGGAGCTTCAGTGGAACGGATCCCCAGGGGATCTGCTCATCGTCCCGCAGGCCCGTCACGGGCTGGAAGCGGTGGAGGACTCCGTCGTGCTGTTGAGCGTGGCCAAACACCGCTGAATTCCCGATGCGCGGCCACGGCACCCGCTACCGCGCACAATGATCGCCCAACTTCCCGTTGAGCGACGATGCGGCACCCGCTTGGTGCTCGCACCGGGACCCGCTGGAGAACCCGATGCCAGCTCGGGCATGAACCGCCAGAATCCTGATCCTGCCGAACCCATCAGAGGAGCAAAATATGCTGTCAGACACCGCCTACCCCGTTGTGAAGGCCACCCTGCCCGTGGTCGGGGAGAACATCCACGAGATTGCCCGGCGCTTCTACGCGCACATGTTCGGCGAGCACCCCGAGCTGCTGGACGGGCTGTTCAACCGCGGCAACCAGGCCGACGGCCGTCAGCAGCAGGCCCTGGCCGGGTCCGTGGCCGGCTACGCCGGATACCTGGTGAACCGGCCCACCGAGCTGCCCGACCATCTGCTCTCGCGCATCGCGCACAAGCACGTCTCCCTCGGGCTGCACCCGGACCAGTACCAGATCGTCCATGACCACCTCATGTGGGCCATCGTCGATGTCCTCGGCGAGGCCGTCACCGAGGAGGTCGCCGCGGCCTGGGACGAGGTGTACTGGCTGATGGCCAATGCGCTGATCACCCAGGAGCGTGGCCTCTACGAGGCCACCCGCCTGTCCCCGGACACCGTGTGGCGCACCTGGCGGGTGGCCGAGAAGATCCCGGAGACCGCCGACGTCACGACCTTCGTGGTGGAGCGCGTCGATGAGCGGGAGGTCAAGCCCTCGCTGCCGGGCCAGTACGTCACGTGCAAGATGCCGATGCCCGACGGGGTGCACCAACCGCGCCAGTACAGCCTCACGAAGGCCGACGACGGGCGGCACCGGGTGTTCGCCGTCAAGCGCGTCCACGGCAATGGCACCCCGGCCGGGGAGATGTCGACCCTGTTGCACGATCAGGTGCAGGTCGGCGACGAGATCACCCTCTCGGCGCCCTTTGGGGACGTGGTCCTGGAGTACACCGACCGCCCGGTCGTGCTGGTCAGCGCCGGGATCGGCATCACCCCGATGGCCGGGATGCTCTCCCACCTGGTCGCGGCCGGGGCTCAGCGCAAGGTGGTGCTGCTGCACGCTGATGTCTCCCCTGAGGCCTTCGCGCTGCGCACCCAGGTCACCACCGACCTCGGAAAATTGATGGACGGGTCCCTGGCCGTGTGGTTCGAACACCCCTCCTCCACCCCGGGCTCGAACGAGCACGCCGGACTGATGGACGTGCGGGCGGTGGAGCTGCCCACACAGGCCCAGTACTACCTGTGCGGGCCCCTGCCGTTCATGCAAGCGGTGCGCAGCGACCTCATCGCCCACGCAGTGCCGGCCAAGGACATCCAGTACGAGGTGTTCGGCCCCGACCTGTGGCTCGCCGATTTCGAGTAGGAACGCAAGTTCTGAGGAGGATGTCATGACCGAGGAGTACGAGGAAAGAATCGAAACGCTGTCGGCCAGTGCTTGCTGGACGCTGTTGCGGGCGACCGGCATCGGCCGTCTGGCGGTCTGGGTGGAGGACCACCCGGAGATCTTCCCGATCAACTACGTGGTGGATCACAGCAGCTTGGTGTTCCGCACCACGGAAGGCACCAAGCTCTCGGCGGCTCTCTCAGGTGTGCCCGTGGCCCTGGAGATCGACGGGTACGAAGCGTCGGTCAACCGGGCGTGGAGCGTGGTGGTCAAGGGACGGTCCGAGCAGATCCGCGGTATCGAGGAACTGACCGACACGCTGAGCCTGCCGCTGCTGCCCTGGCAGAGTGGACCGAAGGGACGGTTCGTGCGCATCGGCCCCACCACCGTGTCGGGACGCCGGTTCCAGGTGGCCGACCCGAAGGCGTGGCGCACCGGTCTGTCGGAGGCACCGCGTTCACCCGTGGACTGACCCACCGCAACGCCGACCGTCTGGGTCGGTTCTTCAGTCCAGCCCTGTGGCCTCGCCCGTGCGAGGCCACAGGGCTCGACGACGAGCACCGGTGACACTGGGCGATGCGCCGGGGCCGGCAGTGCTGCCGGTGTCAGCAGTCCGCTCTGACTCCGCCCTGCTCGGTCCTGCTGGCTCCACCCACCGTCCCCGTGGCGAGGCCATGCGAGCCCCGGAACAGGGACGGGGCCGCGGTGGTGGCGGGCGCGTTCATCCACGGCATCACCAGGCACCTCGACACCGCAGCTGGGGTTGTGCCAGGAGCCGGGGCAGGATCAGGTGTCTTGTGGATCCGCAGCAGGTACCGGTACGACCGCGATGACGTCCTGAATGGTGTGGGCGGCGCCGTGATCCGGTGCCTGCCGGGTGCGTAGTGCCGCGAGGTATCCGGCGACATAGGCCGTGACCGGCACGGCGGGGCGAGCCACCCCGGTGGAGACTACCCCGGCCAGAGCCAGCAGGTCGTCCAGAGGCACGTCCATGGCGTCCAGCTCGAACTCGGTCTTGAGCTGGGCGATCCATTCGGAGAGCAGGCGTCGTTCCTCAGACGTCATCTTCTTCGCCATGCCGCGTTCCTTTCCTCGGGGTCTTCTGTCAGCTGAGCCGGAACTTGTGCACGTCGTCCCAAGTGTCCACGTCCGCGGTGGCGTCCTCGGCCACAGTGACCTCCTGCAGGAGAAGGTCGTGGGTGAAGGAGCGTACCGAGCGGTTGGTGGGGTCCTGGTCCGCGTAGGCCGCGCGCAGCGCCTCGGTGCGGTACAGGGCGGCCAGCGGCTGGCGGCGACCGTCGGGGGTGACGCCGATGTGTCCGTCCGTTTCGGGCGCGGCCCCGGCGGACCCCAGCAGCAAGGGTACGGCGCGGGCCACTTCGGGCATGTCGCAGGCCAGGGTCATGGTCCAGTCCGCCAACGGCAGCGCCTCGAGGGCGGCCAGCCCGGCCGCGATGCCCGCAGCCGGCCCGGAGAACGGCGGATCCTCCCGGGTGCGCAGAACGCCCGCGGGGACGGCCAGCTCCGCGGGTCCGACCACAACGACCCCGGCAGCCCCTTGGACCGCTTCCACCGTGAGTTCCACGAGGGTGCGCCCGTTTCGCCGCAGGCTCGCCTTGGGTGTGCCGCCCAGCCGGGAGGATCGGCCCCCGGCCAGGACCACAACATGGAAGAGCAGAGCACCGGCCGGAGTGTTCATCCGCCGGAAAAGGGCGGCAGGACGTCGAGCACGGCCCCGTCCGGGATCTCGGCCGCCGCATCTGGGCAGGCCACCCCGTCGAGCAGGAAGCTGGCACGGGACAGCACCTGGCCCAGCAGCGGTTGTCCAGGCACCGGTTGCTGGTGGCGTTGCGCGAGCAGTACCTCCACATCAGCGCGGGTACGGGGCGCGCCGTCTCCGGTGGGCAGCTCAAGGGTCTCGGCCTCGGTCCCGGCGGCTGCGCGTGCAGCCGCGAAGTACCGTACCCGCATGGTCGTACTGGTCGCGGAGGTCAGGGTACGGGGGTTGCTCTCTGTGGTGTTCTGGGTCATCGTTCCTGTTCCGGTCGGTGTGGTGGGGCGGCCACGGGTTCAGCCCCCGATCGCGCTCATCGGCCGCTCCGGCTGGACGTAGTCGGGTGAGTCCAGGCCCGTGTGGTCCATGCCGTGGGCGGCCGGCTTGGCCCACATCGCCGCCCGCCACCGCTCGGCGAGCTCGGCGTCGGTCGCACCGGCGCGCAGCAGCGGCAGCAGCTCGACCTCCTCGTGGGAGAACAGGCAGGACCGGACCCTGCCCTCGGCGGTGATCCGGGTCCGCTTGCAGTCGGCGCAGAAGGGCTCCGTCACCGAGGCGATGACACCCACGGTCCCCAGCGGCGCCTCCCCGGCCCCGGGAACCTCCTCGGGGGCCCCGGCGGGGGTGGTGGGGTGGACGTCCCAGAGCTCGGCCGGGGCGCCGTCGCGGGCGCCGGGGTGCGGGGTGAGCCGGAACCGGGTGCTGAGCCGGTGGCGGATCTGCGCGGCGGTGACCATCTCCGCCCGGGTCCAGCCGTGGTCGGCGTCCAGCGGCATCTGCTCGATGAACCGTAGGGCGAAACCGCGCTCCAGGGCCCAGGCGAGCAGCTCGGGGGCCTCGTGGTCGTTGACCCCGCGCATTAGCACCGCGTTGATCTTCACCGGGGCCAGCCCGGCGGCGGCCGCGGCCTCGGCCCCGGCCAGCACCTGCGCCAGGCGGTCCCGGCGGGCCAGGGCCCGGTAGGTCGCCGCGTCCAGGGTGTCCAAGGAGATGTTGATCCGGCTCAGCCCGGCCGCGGCCAGGGCCTGGGCCCGGGTAGCGAGGCCGATGCCGTTGGTGGTGAGCGAGACCGGCAGCTGCGGGTGGGCGGTGCGCACCCCGGCCACGATCTCCTCCAGGTCGGCCCGCACCAGGGGTTCCCCGCCGGTCAGGCGCAGCTCGGTGATCCCCAGCTGCCGGACCCCGACGTCGACGATGCGGGTGATCTCACCGGCGCTCATCAGCCGGGCGGCGGGCAGCCAGGGCAGGCCCTTGGCGGGCATGCAGTAGGTGCAGCGCAGATTGCACTTGTCGATGACCGACAGCCGCAGGTCGGTGGCCCGGCGGCCGTGCCGGTCGGCGAGCCCCGCCTCCCGGGGCGCGCCGCTGGGGCCCGGACCGGCACCGCGGATCTGCGGAAGTCCCAGGGAAACGCCCACGTCACCGCCTCCAACATATCGATCAGCGCAATAGCACAGACATCACTTGCGTTATTTGACCCACCTTATGGGGTCACCTTGCTGGTCCCCAAAAGTTACTGATCGTTCCTTGGGTTGCGCACAACACCGTGCGTCCCGGGCATTAGGGACACGATTAGGGCAGGCCGATATGACGAAATCCCAGTGATTCGAATCGAACGATTTTCGAAGCTTTCGGCTAGGGGAGCCAACCGCCCTAGATCCCCGACATGCCGCCTCAGGGAGCGCAATGGGCTCGCCTTCTGAAACAAAGTTCTCTTTCTGAAACATATGACACGTCAGCATTTACCACGGAATGCATTATGGCCAGAACAAGTCGTGGCGCGACGATCAGTAACGCGTAAGAATGGCATTCTTGCCGGCGCATTACTAGGTTTCTTTCCATGACGACCGAATCCGTCCCGCCGCGCACCGATGGTCCTGCCTCCGACGCCCTGCTCAAGCTCGGGAAGTTCTTCACCCGCTGGGAGGAGTCACCGGACGGCCGCGCGGTCTTCCGCGAGGGCGGGCGGGCCGGGGACGCGTTCTACCGGAACCGGTGGAGCCACGACAAGGTGGTCCGCTCCACGCACGGGGTGAACTGCACAGGCTCCTGCTCCTGGAAGATCTATGTCAAGGATGGGATCATCACCTGGGAGGCCCAAGAGACCGACTACCCCTCCGTGGGCCCGGACCGCCCGGAGTACGAACCACGCGGCTGCCCCCGCGGGGCCGCCTTCTCCTGGTACACCTACTCCCCCACCCGCGTGCGCTATCCGTACGTGCGCGGGGTGCTGCTGGAGATGTACCGGGCCGCCAAGGCAGAGGTCGGCGGGGACCCCGTCCTGGCCTGGCAGGCCGTGGTCGGGGACCCGGAGAAGCGCCGGGCGTTCCAGCAGGCCCGGGGCAAGGGCGGGCTGGTGCGCTCCAGCTGGCAGGAGGCCCTCGAGATGACCGCGGCCGCCCACGTGCACACGATCAAGACCTACGGCCCGGACCGGGTCACCGGGTTCTCCCCGATCCCGGCGATGTCCATGGTTTCCCACGCGGCCGGCGCCCGGTTCTTTAACCTCATCGGCGGGGTGATGAACAGTTTCTACGACTGGTACGCGGACCTGCCGGTGGCCAGCCCCCAGGTCTTCGGGGACCAGACGGACGTGCCCGAGTCGGGCGACTGGTGGGATGCGACCTATCTGATGATGTGGGGCTCCAACATCCCGGTCACCCGCACCCCGGACGCGCACTGGATGGTCGAGGCCCGCTACCGCGGCACCAAGGTCGTCTCGGTGAGTCCCGACTACTCCGACAACACGAAGTTCGCCGACGAGTGGCTGCCCGCCCAGGCCGGCACCGACGCCGCCCTGGCCATGGCCATGGGCCACGTGATCCTGAAGGAGAACTTCGTGGACCGGCGGGTGCCGTTCTTCGAGGACTACGTGGTGCAGTACACCGACCTGCCCTTCCTCGTCACCCTCGAGCAGCGCCCAGACGGCACCGTGGTGCCCGGCAAGTTCCTCACTGCCCAGGACCTGGGGCAGACAGAGGCCGCGGACGCGGCGTTCAAGACCGTGCTCCTGGACCGGGACGCGGGCACTCCGGTGGTGCCCCAGGGGTCGACGGGCTTCCGCTACAACGAGGCCGACGAGGGGAAGTGGAACCTGGACCTGCAGGGGGTGCGCCCGGCCCTGTCCGTCGCCGACTCAGCGTCCTACGAGCAGGCCACTAGCGTGATCGATCTGCCCGCGTTCACCGATGCCACGGGCGAGGGCTCGGTGGTCCACCGCGGGGTGCCGGTCACCGAAGTGGCCGGACGCACGGTGACCACGGTCTTCGACCTCATGCTCGCCCAGTATGGGGTGGGCCGGGCCGGGCTACCCGGCCAGTGGGCGTCCGGGTACGACGACGTGGCGACCCCCTACACCCCGGCGTGGCAGGAGGAGATCACCTCGGTCCCGGCGGCGGCGGTGGCCCGCATCGCCCGGGAGTTCGCCACCAACGCGGAGAAGTCCGGCGGCCGGTCGATGATCATTCTCGGGGCCGGCATCTGCCAGTGGTACCACGGGGACGTCACCTACCGGGCGATCTTGGCGATGCTGATGCTGTGCGGGTGTCAGGGCCGCAACGGCGGCGGGTGGGCGCACTACGTGGGCCAGGAGAAGACCCGACCGATCACCGGCCAGGCCACGATGGCCGCGGCCACCGACTGGACCCGCCCGCCGCGGTTCATGATCGGCACCGCGTTCTGGTACATGCACACTGACCAGTTCCGCTCCGACGGGTACTCCTCCGACTCGCTGCAGTCCCCGCTGGCCCAGGGTCACCTGAAGGGCATGCACACCGCCGACGTGGTCGCCAAGTCCACCCGCATGGGGTGGATGCCGTTCTTCCCGCAGTTCGACCAGAACTCCCTGGACGTGGCCGACGCCGCTTCCGAGGGTGTGGCCCGCGGGGAAGCACCTGATGAGGCCCGGTGGGTCGCGGATCGACTCAAGGCGCAGGACATGCGTTTCGCCGTCGAGGACGTCGACGCTCCGCAGAACTGGCCGCGCACCCTGATGCTGTGGCGTTCCAACCTGCTGGGCTCCTCCGCTAAGGGTGAGGAGTACTTCCTCAAGCACCTGCTGGGCACCCACCACAACGTCCTGGGCTCCGACCACTCCACCTCCCGCCCGAAGGACGTGACCTGGCACGAGCAGGCCCCGGAGGGCAAGCTCGACCTGCTCGTATCGGCCGACTTCCGGATGACCAGCTCCACCCTGCTCTCCGACGTCGTGTTCCCCGCCGCGACCTGGTACGAGAAGCACGACCTGTCCTCCACCGACATGCACCCCTACGTGCACGCCTTCACCCCGGCGATCAACCCGCCGTGGGAAGCGAAGACGGACTACGACCTGTTCCGGCTGCTGGCCGAGGAGTTCTCCCGGCAGGCGAAGGTGCACCTCGGGGTGCGCAAGGACATGGTGGCCACCGCGCTCACCCACGACACCCCGGGCGAGCTCGCCCAACCCGGGGGCCACGCCCCGGATTGGAAGGGCACCGACGTCCCGGCGGTACCGGGCAAGAACCTGCCGAACCTCCAGGTGGTGGAGCGCGACTACACCGCGGTCGGGGAGAAGTTCTCCGCGGTCGGGCCACTGGCTGAGAAGCTGGGCCTCACCACGAAGTACATCACCTACGACGTCTCCCACCAGGTGGACCAGCTGGCGCGCCTGCACGGGGTGTTCGACTCCGGGGCCGCGGCGGGCCGCCCGGCCGTGGACACCGACGCGCGGATGGCGGAGGCGATCCTGCTCTTCTCCGGGACCACCAACGGGGAGCTGGCCGTGCAGGGCTTCGAGACCCTCGAGAAGCGCACCGGGGTGGAGCTCGCAGACCTCGCCCGCGGCTCCGAGGAGAAGCGCATCACCTTCGCCGACACCCAGGCCGGCCCGGTCCCGGTGATCACCTCCCCGGAGTGGTCCGGCTCCGAGACCGGGGGGCGGCGCTACGCCCCGTTCACCGTCAACATCGAACGGCTCAAGCCCTTCCACACCCTCACCGGGCGGATGCACTTCTTCCTGGACCACGACTGGCTCAAGGACATGGGTGAGTCCCTGCCGATCTACCGGCCGCCCCTGGACATGCACCGCCTGTTCGGGGAACCCAAGCTCGGGCAGCGCGGGGAGCTGTCGATCGCCGTGCGGTATCTGACCCCGCACAACAAGTGGTCGATCCACTCGGAGTACCAGGACAACCTGTTCATGCTCTCCCTGGCCCGCGGGGGCACCACGGTGTGGATGAGCCCCCAGGACGCCGCACTCATCGAGGTCGCCGACAACGACTGGGTCGAGTGCCTCAACACCAACGGCGTCTACATCGGCCGGGCCATCGTCTCCCACCGGATGCCGGCCGGGGTGGTCTACGTCCACCACGCCCAGGAGCGCCTGATCGACGTCCCGAAGTCCGAGGCGACCGGGCGCCGCGGCGGGATCCACAACTCGGTCACGCGCATCCTCGTCAAACCCACCCACATGATCGGCGGCTACGCGCAGCTGTCCTGGGCCTTCAACTACCTCGGGCCCACCGGCAACCAGCGCGACATCGTCTCCGTGGTCCGCAAGCGCTCCCAGGAGGTCCAGTACTGATGCGAGTCATGGCCCAGGTCGCCATGGTGATGGCCCTCGACAAGTGCATCGGGTGCCACACCTGTTCGGTGACGTGCAAGCAGGCGTGGACGAACCGCGCCGGCACGGAGTACGTGTGGTTCAACAACGTGGAGACCCGTCCCGGGCAGGGCTATCCCCGCCGGTACGAGGACCAGGAGAAGTGGAAGGGCGGCTGGGAGCTCAACCGCCGCGGCAACCTCAAGCTCAAATCCGGCGGGCGCTGGGCGAAGCTGGCCGGCTTGTTCGCCAGCCCCGTCCAGCCCGAGCTCAACGACTACTACGAGCCGTGGACCTACGACTACGAGACCCTCACCAACGCCCCCGCCGGCACCGACTTCCCCGTCGCCCGACCGAAGTCCCTGATCACCGGCGAGGACATGAAGATCTCCTGGTCGGCCAACTGGGACGACAACCTCGGCGGCGCCCCGGAGATGGGCCACCTGGACCCGATCGTGGAGAAGGTCCGGAAGGAGTCGGAGGAGAAGATCAAGTTCGAGTTCGAGCAGACCTTCGCCTTCTACCTCCCCCGGATCTGCGAGCACTGCCTGAACCCCTCCTGCATGGCCTCCTGCCCCTCGGGGGCGATCTACAAGCGCACCGAGGACGGCATCGTACTGGTCGACCAGGACAAGTGCCGCGGCTGGCGCCAGTGCGTCACCGGCTGCCCGTACAAGAAGATCTACTACAACCACAAGTCCGGCAAGGCCGAGAAGTGCACCTTCTGCTACCCCCGCATCGAGGTCGGGATCCCCACGGTGTGCGCCGAGACCTGCGTGGGCCGGCTGCGCTACATCGGCATCTTCCTCTACGACGCCGACCGGGTCACCGAAGCCGCCGCGACCCCGGACGAACAAGACCTCTACGAGGCGCAACTGGACCTGATGCTCGACCCGCACGACCCGACAGTGATCGCCGCCGCCCGGGCCGAGGGCATCCCCGAGGACTGGCTGGACGCGGCGCGGAAGTCCCCGGTCTACACCCTGGCCAAAGAGCTGCGGGTGGCCCTGCCCCTGCACCCCGAGTACCGGACGATGCCGATGGTCTGGTACGTCCCGCCACTGTCGCCGGTCGTGGACCTGCTCAAGGACCAGGGCCACGACGGCGAGGACGCCGCCAACCTCTTCGGGGCGATCGACTCCCTGCGCATCCCGGTCGAGTACCTGGCCGAGCTGTTCACCGCCGGGGACACCGAGAAGATCCGGGAGGTGCTCAACAAACTGGCAGCCATGCGCTCCTACATGCGCGACATCGCCCTGGGCGAGGAAGCGGACGAGGCGATCGCCGAAGCCGTCGGGATGACCGGGACCGAGATCCAGAAAATGTACCGGCTCATGGCGATCGCCAAGTACGAGGAACGCTACGTCATCCCCTCCGCGCACCTGGAGGACGCGCACAACCTCGAGGAGATCGGCTGCTCCCTCGACGTGGACGGTGGGCCCGGCATGGGCCAGACCGGGGTGTTCGGCGAAGCCTCCGGAACGCCGATGCCGGTCGCGGCCGAGAACTTCGCGGCCCTGCAGGCACGGCAGCGCGGGACCGACCCCACCGGAAACGAGGAACTGGGAGGGCGGGTCAACCTGCTCAACTGGGACGGGCGGGGCAAGCCCCAGGGCCTGTTCCCGCCCCAGGACGGGAACGGGGCGCGCTGATGGGGCTGCTGGAGAAGCTGCTCGGCAAGGCCGGGCCGGGCACCCTCGACCCGGGCGCCTACGCCGACCCGGACCCCCGGCGCAGCGCGGTGACCCGGCAGGCCGCCGCAGTGCTGCTGGGCTACCCGGACCCGGCGATGCTCGAGGTGCTCCCGCTGCTGCACGGGGCGCTCACAGAGGTAGAGGCCCCCGTGGAGGAGGTCGAGGAGCTGTTCGAGTGGTTCACGGCTCGCCCCTTGGATGAGGTGCAGGCCGACTACGTCCAGGAGTTCGACCTGTCCCGGCGGCACAGCCTGCACCTGACCTACTGGACCGACGGGGACACCCGACGCCGTGGGGAGGCACTGGCGGCCTTCAAAGAGATCTACCGCTCCCACGGGGCGCAGCTGGACGAGTCCGAGCTGCCGGACTACCTGCCACTGGTGCTGGAGTTCACCGCGAAGGTCTCCCCCGAGGACGGCTACGAACTGCTGCAGCGCTACCGCCCGTCCCTGGAGCTGCTGCGGCTGTCCCTGCGCGACGACGGCCTGCCGCACCGCGGCGCCCTCGCCCTGGTGTGCTCCACCCTGCCCGGGGTCTCCCCGGAGGACCGCGACGCGGTGATGCGGATGGCCGGCTACGGCCCGCCCACCGAATCCGTGGGCCTGGACCCCTACGACCCCCGGCTGCTGCCCGTCACCGAAAGGAACAGCCCATGATCCCCACCGCTCCGCCTCCCGAGACCGTCGAGATCGGGGTGGGGGACGTCCTGTTGTGGGGTGCCCTGCCCTACGTCGTGCTGGCGCTGATCATCGGCGGCTCGATCTGGCGCTACAAGTACGACCAGTTCGGTTGGACCACCCGCTCCTCCCAGCTCTACGAGTCCCGCATCCTGCGCATCGCCTCCCCGCTGTTCCACTTCGGCATCCTCGCAGTGCTGGCCGGGCACGTCATGGGGCTGGTGATCCCCCGCACCTGGACCGACGCCGTCGGGATCAACGAGCACCTGTACCACATCATGGCCCTGGGCATCGGCACGATCGCCGGGGTGGGCACCCTGGTCGGGATCGTGCTGCTCATCTGGCGCCGGCGCACCACCGGGCCGGTGTTCATGGCCACCACCAAGAACGACAAGCTCATGTACGTCATGCTCGTCGGCGCGCTGCTCACGGGCCTGGGCACCACGGTGCTGTCCCTGTTCGACACCACCGTGGTCGACTACCGCCAGACCGTCTCCCCGTGGTTCCGCTCCATCTGGATCTTCCAACCCGACGTCGCCGCCATGGCCGCGGCCGGCCCCGGCTTCAAGGTGCACGCCCTGTGGGCGATGGCGCTCTTCGCGCTGTGGCCCTTCACCCGCCTGGTGCACGCCTTCACCGCACCGGTGCACTACCTGTTCCGCCCCTACATCGTCTACCGCTCCCGTGACCGCGCCTCCGGAACGAACCTGGCCCCGGTGCGCCGGGGTTGGGAGCCCGTGGGCACCCGGGACCGGGCCCGTGGCACCACGAAAGCACCCACGGGCCGCAACCGCGCCGGTCGCCACTGACGTCTCGCCCTGCCCACCGAACGCACGAGGACAGCCATGTCATCCACCTCCCCCGCGACCTCTTCCGGCACCACTGCCCCTGACCTCAAGGCCGGGCAGCTGCGCAACCTGCTCCTGGCCACCCTGGCGTCCGCAGTCGGCTTCTGGGCCTGGACGATCGTGGGGCCGCTGGCCAAGCGCTATGCCCAGCAGATGGACCTCGACGCCACCCAGACCTCGGTGCTGGTGGCCATGCCGATCCTCGTCGGCGCCGTCTGCCGGGTGCCCGTTGGCGCGTTGACCGACCGCTACGGCGGGCGGGTGATGTTCACCGTCATCCTGGGCATCACCGCTCCCCTGGTGCTCGTCACCGGGCTCGTCGGGCAGCTGGGCAGCTTCGGACTGCTCGTGGCCGTGGCGTTCTTCCTCGGCATCGCCGGTACCGTCTTCGCCGTGGGCGTCCCGTTCTGCTCGGGGTGGTACGAATCCCACCGCAAGGGCTTCGCCACCGGGGTCTTCGGCGCCGGTATGGCCGGCACCGCCGTCTCCGCGTTCCTCACCCCCCGCCTGGTGACCGGGATCGGATACCTGGGCGCCCACGTCCTGATCGCGGTGATCGTGGGAGTCATGGCTGTGCTGTGCTGGGCGCTGCTACGGGACTCTCCCGTGCACGGGGCCAAGGCCCCCGAGCCGGTCCTACCGAAGATCAAACACGCGTTCACGCTGAAAGTCACCTGGCAACTGTGCTTCCTCTACGGGGTCGTCTTCGGGGCGTTCGTCGCGTTCTCCAACTACCTGCCGACCTACCTCGACAACGTCTACGACTTCGACGCCACCGCCGCCGGCACCCGCACCGCCGGCTTCGCCCTGGCCGCCGTCATCGCCCGACCCATCGGCGGGATCCTGGCCGACAAGATCGGGCCGAAGACGGTGACCCTGACCGCTCTGTCCGGCACCGCCGTGCTCGCCATGGTCGTAGCCTTCCAACCCGGTCAGGAACGCGTCTACGGCCCCACCTTCCTGCTCATGGCACTCTTCCTCGGCCTGGGCACCGGCGGTGTCTTCGGCTGGGTCGGCCGAGCCGCCCCGGCCAAGGACGTCGGCACCATCGGCGGCATCATCGCCGCCGCCGGCGGCCTGGGCGGATACTTCCCGCCGCTGGTCATGGGCGCCACCTACAACGCCGAGCACAACAGCTACTTCGTGGGCCTGACCCTGCTGGCCGGCTTCGCGATCCTGTCCCTGCTGCTCGCCCTCACCGTACGCAACGGCGGGAAAGTCGACGAACGAACCCACCCCTGAACACCACCACCAACTGCCCCCACCGCCGGCGCGGAGGTCCCCGCGCACCGCGCTGACGGCCACCCACGACAGGACACACATGACAGGCCATCCCTCGGCCGATGACGCCATCCCCCACGCACCCCCGCTGGCCGGACCCGCCACGGCACCGGGACCGGCCACGGATCCCGTCCGGTCCGATTGGAACCCGCGGGGCCCGCAGGTCCGTCGCGATCCTGTGGCCGCCTACGACAAGCTGCGCTCACGCTGTCCCGTGGCCCGCGATGCCAGTGGTGCTTGGACGTTGTTCACCCACGCTGACGTCACTGCCGCCGCGCTGGACCACGAGAGCTTCTCCAACGCAGTCTCCCGCTACCTCCAGGTGCCCAACGGTCTTGACGGCCCTACCCACACGGCCTTCCGCGCCCTCGTGGAGCGGTTCTTCACCCCTGAGCGGATGAGCGCCCTGGAGCCGGTGGTGCAGCGGGTCGCCACCGACCTGGTGGGCCAGCTCGAGGTCCCCGGCCCGATCGACGCCGTGGCGGTCGGCTCCCGCTTCGCCGTGCGCGCACAGACGGCCTGGCTGGGGTGGCCTGCAGGCCTGGAGGAGGATCTGCTGCAGTGGATGCAGGACAACCATGCCGCCACCCGCTCCCGGGACCGTTCCCGCACCACTGAGGTCGCCCAGCGCTTCGACGCCATCATCCGATCCTTGACCGACGTCCGCCGCGAGGCCGGCGACGGTGCGCCCGATGACGTGACCACTGAGCTTGTGCGTGCCCAGGTTGATGGGCGGGAGCTCAGCGACGATGAGATCGTCTCGATCCTGCGCAACTGGACCGGCGGTGACTTGGGGTCGATGGCGTTGTGCACCGGCGTGGTACTGACTTATCTGGCCGATCAACCCGAGTTGCAGGCCCGGCTGCGCTCGGGGGTGTCCGACCGGGAGTTCGACGCGATCCTCGATGAGATCCTGCGGATCGATGACCCGTTCGTCGCCAACCGCCGCATCACGACGGAACCCGTCACAGTCGGTGGTCGAGAGCTGGCCGCCGGCGACCGGGTGCTCCTGAACTGGACCGCCGCCAACCGCGACCCGCGGATCTTCGCTGACCCGGACGCGTTCGACCCGGTCGGCAACGCCCCGTACAACCTGGTGTACGGGATCGGCAAGCACGTGTGCCCTGGCAGGCCGCTGGCGACCCTCGAGCTGCGAGTACTGACCCGCGCCGCCCTGGCGGCGACGGCCGTGATCGAGCCCGATCCGGACCGGCCCCGGGAACGCGAGTTGCCGCCCGTGGGTGGGTTCGCCACCGCTCCGCTGCGCCTGCGGTGACACCCACCGCTCCGGCGGGAACACCGACCCCGTGTCGGGGTGGAGGAATCAGCCTCTCCCCGGCCGGGGCCGAGCACGCGTCGCTTGTCGGGACGCCCGAGCAGCCAACCCCTGGGGTTTAGTAGTTCTGGGGCGGGTCGGAGGCGGGGAAGGAATCGAGTCCCCACTGCTCGATCTTCGCTTCGTTCCGTTCGTACTGGGCGGCGGCTGTTTCCGCGTTCTTGATCAGCTGCTGGAGCTGGACGGTTTCGACGCTGGTGCGCGTCGCCGTGGCGATGCGGGGGCTCGTGGTCGGACTGGTCTTCTGGCACATGGGATGTTCCTTCTGTGGGCTGGATCCGCTCTCTCGCGCCCCGCCTCAAGATGAGTCGACAGGTGCCGGTGTGACGGCCCCCGTCAATGGGCTGGGGCCGCCACACCGGCGCCCTTGTTCTCACCGCATGAGGCTCCGGGCGTGCCCATGATCAGCACACGGGGGTGGGTTCGATGACGATCTTGCCGGTGGCGTGACCGGCCTCGACCTCGGCGATCGCCCGTCCTGCTTCTGCCAGGGGATAGCAGGCGGTGACGTGGGGATCGACGAGTCCGTATTCGATGACCTCGGTGATCTTTTCCATCGCCTCCTCGGTGCGTTCCAGTGCCGCCCCGCCCAGTTCTGTGGCGGTCGTGGCGTCGGCCGCCGAGATGATCCTGGCCGGATCGGTAACCAGGCCGGCGACCTCGCCCAGGGCCTCACCCCCGACGAGGTCGACGATAAGGTCCACCCCCTCGGGGGCGACCTCGCGGACGCGGTCAGCAGCTCCTTCCCCGGAGGGGACGAAGGTCGCCCCGGTGCATTCGACGATCTTGCGCTTGGACTGGCTGGCGACGCCGATGACGGTGAACTGGTGGACGCGCCCAATTTGGGCGGCCATCAGTCCCACCCCGCCGCCGGCGCCAAGAATCAGCAATCTCTGGCCGGGTTCGAGTTCGAACTGGTGGGTGGCGTCATAGGCGGTGGCCGCAGCCACCGGGATGGTGGCGGCGTCGGCGAAGGAGATCTCCTCGGGCTTGGCGACCGCCTCGGCCGCCCGCACGAGGGTGTGCTCGGCGAACCCGCCGTGACCCGGAGCGACGGGGCCGAGGATCTCGTCGCCGACCGCGAAACCCTTTACGCCTTCCCCGAGATCGGTCACGACGCCGGAGACCTCCCGGCCCATCGGGGCCGGCAACTCCCGGTCCCGCCCCAGTACCCCGGAGCGGATCTTCCAGTCGACAGGATTCACCCCGGCGGCCCGAACCTCCACGGCCAGCTCGCCCGGGCCAGGCTGCGGGGCGGGCCGATCGAGGAGCTGTTGGGTCTCAGGACCGCCGAAATCGGTGAACACGTAGACCGTGGACATCGTCTTCCTCGTTTCTTCTCTAGAGGGTGTGGATGAGTGCGGGCTCAACCGGTCGGGGGTTCGTCCCGGCCGGTGGCCTCGGCCGCGTCCGCCTCCTCCTTGGTGGCGTAGGCGGCCTCGGCGGCGTGCTCGGGCGGGCTGTAGACGGTGTAGAGCACCAGGGGCTCATCCCCGGTGTTGCGGAAGTTGTGCCGGGCCCCGGCCGGGACCGCGCACTGGTCACCGGCCTCGATCGGATGCGTGTGCCCGTTCAGGTCGGCTTCCCCGGTGCCGGCGACGAAGGTGAGGATCTGATCGGTGTGCTCGTGGACCTCCTCGCCGATCTCACCACCGGTAGGGATGGTCATGACAACGATCTGAGCGTGTTGGCCGGTCCACAGCACCTGGCGGAAGTCGGGGTTGCTGCCAGCGATGTCGGCGATGGTGAAGTGCTCAATGTTGCCCTCGATGATGAAGTGCTCTTGCGCGCTCATGATGCTCCTCCTGCAGTGATGGTGGTCTCTCCGCCCGGGGCCGGGCAGGACTGGTGGTGCGTTCCGCCCCGTGGCGGGCGGTCCTGGTGTGGGGCCGCCCGCCACGGTGGTGTCCTAGGACCGGGATGTCACCCGGTCTGTGGCCGGGGCGGCCGGTGTGGTGCCCGTCGCGGGGGTGGTGTCCTGGGCGCGGCGCAGCAGCCGCATGGCGTTGGCGATCACGACGAGCACAGAAGCCTCGTGGACGAGCATCCCGATCGACATCGTGACCCCGCCGGCGAAGACCCCGGCCAACAACAGCACCACGGTGATCAGGGCGACGGTGATGTTCTGATGCATCACGGCCACGGTGCGCTTGGCCAGCCCGATCGCTTCGGGCAGCTTCAGCAGGTTGTCGCCCATCAGCGCGATGTCGGCGGTCTCCACGGCCACAGCCGAGCCGGCCGCGCCCATGGCCGCGCCGATGTCCGCGGTGGCCAGGGCGGGGGCGTCATTGACGCCATCGCCGACCATCACCACCAAGTGGCCCTCCCGCTGCAGCGCCGCGACCGCCTCGAGCTTGTCCTCGGGCAGCAACCCGGCGCGGATCTCGTCCACCCCGGTGACCTTCCCGATGGCCTGAGCCACCAACGGGGCGTCACCGGTGAGCATGACGACCTTCTCCACCCCGGCCTCGTGGAGCCGGGACACCATCTCGGTCGCGTCGGCCCTCACCTGGTCGGCCACGGCGATGACACCGATCACGGCATTGTCGACGGCCACGATCATGGGTGTCCGCCCAGCCGCGGCGAGCTTCTGGGCCGCAGCTGCAGCCTTCGGGTCGGTGATGCCGTACTGCTCCAGCAACACGGCGTTGCCGATCAGCACCCGCACCCCGTCAGTGGTCGACACGATGCCCTTGCCCGGGACTGGGTCGACCGCCTCGGGGACCACGGAGGCGCCCACGCCCTCGGCCGCAGCGGCGTCGAGGATCGGGCGGGCCAGGGGGTGCTCGGAGCCGGCCTCCGCGGCCGCGGCCCAGCCCAGCACGTCCGCGCGGTCCAGCGCCGGGTCCAAGACGACCACGTCGGTCAGCTGCGGGCGGCCCTCGGTGAGCGTGCCGGTCTTGTCCACGGCGACGGCGGTGATCCTCGCGGAGGTCTCCAGGAACTCCCCACCTTTGATCAGGATGCCATTGCGGGCCGCACGGCCGATGCCGGCCACGATGGCGACCGGGATGGAGATCACCAGGGCTCCGGGACAGCCGATGACTAGCAGGGTCAGGGCGAGCACCACGTCCCCGGTGATCAAGCCACCGACCAGTGCCAGGACCATGATTGCGGGGGTGTACCAGGTGGAGAAGCGGTCGATGAATGCCTGGGTGGCCGCCTTGGCGTCCTGGGCCTCCTCCACCCGGTGGATGATGCGGGCCAGCGTGGTGTCGGCGCCGATGCCGGTGGCCAGCACCTGAAGAAACCCGCCGCGGGAGACGGTCCCGGCGAAGACCTGGTCGCTCTTGGCCTTCTCCACCGGGATGGACTCACCGGTGATGGAAGCCTCGTCCACGGCACCGGTGCCGGCCACGACTTGGCCGTCGACGGGAACCTTGGCGCCGTTCTTGACCAGCACCACCTCGCCCATCGCCACGTCCGCGGCCGGAACCTCGACCTGCTCCCCGTCACGCAGGACCACGGCGGTGTCCGGGGCGACCGCGACGAGCTCGGCCAGCGCCGAGCGGGTCTTGTTGAGGGTGGCCGACTCCAGGGCGTGGCCGACCGCGAAGAGGAAGGTCACCGCGGCGGCCTCCCAGTAGTTGCCGATGATGACCGCCCCGATGGCGGCGACCGCCACCAGCAGGTCGATCCCGACCGTACGAGCGACCAGCGCCCGGGCAGCCTTGACCACGATGTTGTAGCCGGCAACCACGGCCGCAGCGATCATCAGCACATCCGCCCACCGGACCGAGCCGACGACATTGGAGGCCGCGAACGAGGCGAGGATCAGCGCCCCCGCAACCGCGGGGATCGCCCACCGGCCGTACATCCAGCTCTGCACCCTGTTCATGGTGTCCGTCCTTTCCGAGGACTCCTACACCCCCGATGGGGGGCTTGTTCACGACGCTACGCAGAACCCACAGACCAGAACATGACGGGGGTCAATCAACCGCGAACCGCTGAGAAGACCCGCCACGACTCAGTGATGCGGACACAGCGAAAGCGCCGCTGCCGGGCCTCCTGGGAAGGTCGCGGCAGCGGCGCGGGCCGTGGTGATGGACCAGCTCAGAAGACGGCAGGGCGGGCGGTGTAGCCGGCCTTGGCAACAGCGGCGACGATCTCCTCCACACTCACGTGGGCAGGGTCGTGGTCGACCTCGATGCGGGCCGAGGCGAAGTGGACCTTCACCGCCGAAACGCCCTTGAGACGCCCGACGCGCTTCTCGATCTTGGCCACACACGACGGGCAGGAGAAGCCCTCGGCACGCAGGACCGTGTGAGTGGTGGTGGCTGTGGTGGTGGTCATGGTCGGGGTTCCTCTCCCTGTTGTGGAGTACTCACCTCATCGGGTGTGTCTCCAACCTACGCAGGGCCGGGTCCTCGAACCATGACGGGCGTCAATCAACCGCGAAGCTCGGAGGACCAGGCCTCCGTTCCGGCGATCTCCGTCAGCCGGCGCGGGTCGCGCACAGCGGTCCAGCGGCGGCCGGCGTTGATGACACCGTCCTTGCGCCACCGGCTCATCACCCGGGAGACGGACTCCGGGGTCGACCCGGTCATCCCGGCCAGGTCCGCCCGCGACAGCGGCAGCTCGATCAGCGTCCCGCCCTCGCGAGCGGGCTCCCCGAACTTCTCCGCCAGGCGCAGCAGGACCGCCGCCAGTCGCTCGGCCACGGTGGCCGTGGACTGCCGGGTAACGTCGGAACGGGCCTGGGCGAGCAGCGCGGCGGTGTCCTCAAGCACCCGCAGCCCCACCACCGGGTGCTCGCCGAGGATCTGACGGAACGCGTCATCGCCAACCCGCAGGGCGCACACGGTGGTCAAAGCCTCGACTGTCTCGGCGTAGGCTTCCTGGCCGAGGGTGCGTAGCCCGCCGAACAGGTCTCCCGGCCCTAGCAGCTCCACCACGACCTCTTGCCCATTCGGTGCGGTCCGGTAAGCCTTGGCCCGTCCCGCGGCCACGAGGTAAAGGTGTTCGGCAGGCGCTCCTTCGACATGGAGCGCGTCCCCCTCAGCCCAGGACAGGGAGGTCATCCTTCGGTCGATGTCCGCCAGCTGCTCCTCGACCAGCCCGGCGAACATCGGTGTCCGGGACAGCACCTGCATCCGCACCGGCGCCGGGCAGGAGTGGGGCTGCGCGCAGGTCGACCGCAACGGGATCCGCCGCCGAGAAGACACCGGGCTAGCATCCGGGGACATCCGCGCCGGCGACCCCTGCAGGCCCTCGGCGTGCGAGGAGGTGCTCATGCTGTTCCCTTCAGGCCAGGTAGGGGAAACGGCACCAGGTACGGGGCGCCCACCTGGTCACCGGATCGCGTCGTTCGAATTCCACCGTACTCCCACAGCATTCGGCCCCGGCCCCGCGTCCCGCTTTCACGGACCCCGACCCGCATCAGCAACATGGCTTCTTCCCCCAGACCTTCTCCAATGGGGGTGCATCTCACAGACACCACCAGTGCGCGCAGAGCTTTCCCCGCTGACGTGTCGCTGGCGCCCGTTCGGCGTGGCGCGCGGGGAGTCCTGCAGCTTCCAGGAGGAGCGTGGACGCTGTGAACACCTCACGTCCCGAATCGACTCCTCCAGCCCATCAGCAGCGGAAGCCGCCCCGGGACTTCGCCGCCGTCCTGCCGCTGTTGGTGGGCTCGGCTGTGGGCGCGGCCGGGGGCAGCACCTTCGTGCTGGCCAACGCCTCCGCACTGGTCCCACCGCGGCCCGGACTGACCCTGGTTGCCTAGGGCGTGCTCGCGCTCGGATGGTTGGCCGCGACACTGCTGCACCGGCACGACCCCGCCGTAGCACGGCCGCGCCGGCATGCCCTGACGATTTACGTGACGAGTGTGGTGGCGACGCTGGTGCTGATCCCACTCGCCACCACGGCCTTCGGCACCCTCGAGGCAGAGCCCCTGCGTCCCGCGGCCATCGCCGCGGCGGTGGGTCTTTTCGTCACTCCCACGGCAGGGCCCGCAGCCGCAGTGCTGGCCGGGTTGACGATGCTGGCCTCGATCACGCTCTACAACCTCCGTCACTAGCCAGCACTCCACGGCCCGGAAAGCAACCCACAGTGCATCAGACCCGCCGGGTTCGGCGTGAGGTCGTTGCACGGAGGCCGGACTATGGACGAGGAGGTTCAGGAGGTGTCTCCGTCGACGGGTTCGACCTTAGGGTCCGTTGCCGGGGTGCAGCGAGTATGTGGGGGCAGTGCTGCGCTCAGATGCGGGGCGATGTGTGCCAGCTGGGCGAGATAGCCGTGGGCGTCCAACTCGGTCAACGCGAGGCGAACCTGGGCCTTGGCCGTGCTGGCGCGGGCTGCGAGCTCAGCCAAAGCCAGGGTGTGCTCGGGGCGGGTGCGGGCCACCGCGCGCAGCACCCGACGGGCCTCCACGCTCAGCCGGGAGTCGGCGCCCGCCTGGTGGATCAGAGCCTCCAGGGCCGGGCGCAGGGCGGCAAAGGCCGCCGCCCGCGACAGCGGATCGGCCACGGGGACCGCCCAGTCGGCGTGCGCTGCGGCAGGGTGGGCATCGTTCATGCGGGCCTCCTCAACCGGGGCAGCTACCTGCGAATGGACGATGTGCTGCCACAGGGACGGAGGGACGGTCATGAGTGCCGTAAGGGGCCGCCAGCCCGACGGCAGAAGCGTCGCCCCCCGACGACGGAGCCCAAGGCCCCAGCTCTTCTGCCGCCAGGACGGCGGCTATTCGACCGGTCTGGAATGGGCCAGCCCCCCGGCTGCGCCCTCTGACACGGTCCACACTAGGTGGCCCAGCCCCCCGACTGAGCACCGTGCGCGATACCCCAACCGTACCGACCGGTAAGGAAAAGATCGACTTTCATAATGTCCCCACTTCCGCCGGTGAGACGCCCCGCCGTGCTGACGAGGCGGTCCGGGGCCGGGTTGTCCGCCCAGAGGCGGTTTCCGCCGGCGCGTACGGCAGGCTGGAATTGCTGGGCCCCCCGGTCCTGCGGACACCGACTCCGACCGCATCGGCTAAGCCTTCCCCTGGGGATGCCGTCTGCGTGGTGCTGGCCCGGTGCCTGTTATGGGTTCCAGGCCATGACGCCATCGGCTGCACGTCCGGGGACGTCGACGAAGCCCTCCGCCGCATAGAGCTTCTTGGCGTAGTTGTCGGCCTCCACCGACAGGCTGAGCCGGGGCACCCCTCGAGCTCGCGCGTCGTCCTGCACCCGGCGCAGGAGCGCCCTGCCCACTCCCCGGCCACGCCAGTCGCCCCGCACCCACAGGCTCACTTCCGGGGTGTCCTCGGCGAGGAATCCGTAACCAGGATCATCCGGGGGCAGGAATTGGGCCCAGACAACGCCGATGGCGCCCTTACCGACTTCGGCCACCCAACCGAAGTCGCCGCGCTGGGGATCAACGACCGTGTAGTGGGCGAACTCCGACCGCGTGCGCACATCGGCCGCTATGAACCGCTGCCCGCACCAGTTGAGGTTCCCGAGCGTGGCCGCGGCCAGCAACGCGTTCTCCGCTGCCATCAACGGTCGCAAGGAGAAGTCATGGAGCACGGGGTCATCGTATGGCCGCAACCAGATGCCGAACCTCAACTGCATCATCATTCCCGCGGGCAATGTCCGGTAGCACCGCAGCCACCCTGATGCTCACCGAAGGCTGGGACGTGAAGGTCGTTGCCCAGCTGCTGGGTCACGCTTCGGTGACCACCACCTCCAAGTACCTCGACGAACTGCCCGGACAGCTGAGGTGGCGGTCAACGCCCTCCTGACTCCGGTGGATCCGTAGGAGTTCGCTGCACCGTTGCCGTGGGGCGTGTGCTGCCCCCGAGAGCTTCATGGGAGTTAGCACATGAGATAAAGCCTTGAATAGCCATTCGAGTGTGATGTTGCTTACTATGTCTCCACCATTCGCGGAGCTGCTCGTGGGAGCAACTCCGGCTCCCTTGGGCGATCGTTGTTCTGAGGGAGTCTGATGTCTATCACCTTTGAGCCCGTGCCCCTGACGGATCGACGGCTCTTCGAGGCCCGGGTCAGTGAAGCCGCGGTCGCCCTGCACCACGAGGGCCACGATCCGGAGAGGATCTGCCAGGAAGCGGCGCGGATTGGTCAGTGGTACCCCTGGGTGGACGCCCGCACGGTGGCCAATGCCCTGGTGGACGCCTTGGGCCCGGGATGGGGCGCCATCTACCTGCATTGGCTGTGGGGCCAGGACGACGACTCCTGACCCATTGCTCCTCGGTAACAGCACCCTGTGGAGAGCGTGCAAGCACGGCCAGCACGCCCATCAGGACAGGACCTGCCCCCGCACGGGCCAACCCCACAGGCAATGTCGTTCTCGTGGAGCGGCTGATAATCGGCCATATGTAAAGCAAAGTCGACCTCAGCGGCTGCGGCGGCGCCAGAAGCACGTCCGGACGCGGAGCCGATCCCCGGACGACGCTTGTGGAGGTGGTTCAGTCGGTGCGGATCAGGCACCACGCCTGGTCGAAGCGGCGGGCTTCGAGGTCGGTGGTGCGCATCCAAACCTCGAGGCTTCCGGCGTCGCCGAACCACCCCTCCAGGGCCGTCCAGCTCTCCAGGTCCAGGACCAGACGGTGCTCATCGCCAGGACCATGTAGCGGCAGCGCCTCGGCCAGCAGGGCCCGGGAGTTGATCTCCCCGTGCTGGCTGTGGCCGTAGACGTGGCTGACCGGCACCGGGTATCCCTCGGTGGAGCCGGTGCGCTGAGCCAGCCATGCCCTTTGCAGGGCCTCTTCGAGCGCTTCGGCGGTCTCGAAGTCCTCCTGGGGCCCGCCGGCGGCGTCAGCGGCGGGGGGCAGAGTGAACCCGGGCAGGGCCAGCACGAGCTGGCAGGCCGGGGCCGGGACCTCGACATCGGCCGGGGGCTCCACCAAGGTGGTGCGGTCCGGCTCGGCCACCCAGCGCACCGACCACGCGCCCGCGTCCCGGTCGCCGGTCTCGTCGCCGAAGGTGCGCAGGTCGTGGAAGACCTCCAGCACCCCGGTGGTGGGCAGGCCTTCGCGCAGCCCCGGCCAGGCGGCCTTGCCCTGGGCGTCGAGCACTCCGGCCGTATCTGCCAGGTCAAGGGTGAGGACATGGGCCAGGGCCGTGCCATCGGCCGCCCGGGGCCACTGCTCCAGGGGCGCTGCGGCGGGCCCGCCCAGCCAGCTGACCCATCCCCCGGTGCTCCACAGCTCGGTCAGCTCCTCATCGCCGGGGGCGAAGGACTGCTCGCTGAGCACCGGGGAGAACGCCACCTGCTCCAGCAACCGGTCCGCGCCGGTAGGCCTGTTCTGCAACCAGGCTTGGATCTGGCCGAAGGGTCCATGCAGGGGCGCCTCGACGGCGCCACGCTTTTTGGCCATGACCGTCCTCTCTTCACGGGGGTGGGGAAATCGTAACGGCGGGCGAGTCGGCAGCAGCCCAGCGACGCTGCTGCCGGCCCGCCCGGATGGTGAGGGGCGCTCAGATGCGCACACCGCAGTGGCGTAGCAGGTTCACCCCGATCTGGTGCTGCTTGGAAAAGCCCTGGGCGTGCACCCACTGGCGCATGGTCTGACTGCTCGAGGCGTTGACGCCGAAGGACCGCACGCCCTTACGGGCCATCCAGGAGTTCACGCACCTCTGATGCACCTGAGTGGGGATCTGCACGAGGTTGTTCCGGTTGTGGATCGCCCGAGGATCCCAACCGCGATTTCTGATGGTGGACTGCTCCACCACGTGGTGCCACTGGTAATTGGCCCGCGGCGCCCCGACGGCGTTCTTGAACGAGGCGAACGAGCGGTAGCCGCCCCGGGTGGTGTAGGCCACCCCCGCCCGGATGGTCTGGGTGGCGAAGGCTCGGATGGCGTGCGGAGCCAGGGCCCGGGCGGCCGCGCCCAGGGCGATGGCCACCAGCGGCAGCGGATCCGAGACCACCGGGAAGACCGCATCGGTGGTGTCTACGACCTGGACCAGGTCCGTGCCCTGGACCTCGAAGCGGGTGGGCAGGGCCTGCCCACCGGCGTCCACCGCCCAGGGGGCTTGGAAGACCCCCACCAGGCTCTGCCCCTCCGGCAGCTCATCGCCGGCCGGGCCGAGCATTTCCGCGGGAGCGGTGTTGGCCGCCACGTCCTCGGCATCGATTTCGGCGGGATCCGGCAGCACCGACGCCAGGTCCACGGCCGCGACGTCGGCGGCGGTGACGCCATCGGCCACAGCGGTGGACTCCTGTGCGAGGGCGACCTCACCGGTGGGCAGTTCCATCAGCTGCACACCGTCCGGCAATCCCACCGCGTAGGAGTACTCATGCACGGCGGTGTCGCTGTAGGCCTCCTCCGCCACGGTCAGCACTCGCGCCGATCCGTCCTCGACGTTCTGGACCTCGGCGTGCAGATGGGGTGACTCCCCCGGATAGACCAGGGTTCCGTGATCCGTCAGCTGCGGGTCTGCGGTGGTGTCTACCGGCAGGGACAACTCGACCTCCAAACCGGCCCCCACCATGGCCGTCACCGTGGCTCCGTCGACGGCCACGGTGCCATCGGCTGCGGTGAAGCCTTCCCCGGTCGCCGCGAAGGCCTCCAGGGGCAACATTTGATCCGCCGCGGCCACTGCCTCAGTGGTGCTCGTTGTGACTTCCTGGGCCGCGGCCACGGCCTCCTCGGCCTGCGCCGGGCCCCCACCTACCGTGAGCACCAGCGCAGCAATCGCACCACCCGCCACGCACCCCTTGAACCTGCCCCACCGCGCCATCACGAGCTCCTCGTCTCCCACCCAAAAGTCCATTTGCAAAAACAAATGACTGTGAACGGGATGAAGCCTATAGCCGGCATGACAGGCGCGGCAGAACCTGCTGGGGCGGGTCCTTCCGCCTCAGCGAAGGCCTCACGTGACGGGTGTCCGGTCAGTGCCTGACCTCCGGATCTGCATGCCCGCGAGGGATCGGGCGATGTTCCGAGACTGAGGATCGCCGCTGGTAGGAACTGAACTCCCGAAGCGCTTCCCCCTGAAGCTGTTGCTGCACAGCCTGGCAACGGTGACATTGCGCAATCTGCAGAGCCCTCGAAGAAATCCCTTCACGAGGATGCCGACAGACCCGATGGAGGCAGTCACCGGCAACCACCACCACCGATCTGTCCCCTGAAACGGGGACCGCCTGCCGGCACCACTCCCGCCCAGTCCACCGATGACGCCCGTGGTCACCTGCAGTGCGTCGGCGAGCATGGCCGACGCCAGTTCAACGGCCGCTTCGCGACCACTGCGAGGTGGCAGGGGTTTGCCCACCGCACGGATGCACTATGGTCCTTCCGTGCAGGGCAGCCCTGCACAGCAACGCCTTTCCCAGGAGGACGCACCACATCATGGCCACCGACTACGACGCTCCGCGCACTCGCCCCGAGGACGAGCCGGCCAACGAGTCCCTGGAAGCGATCCAGGTCCAGCGCAGCGCCGCCACCCAGACCGCGGTCATCGACGCCGAGGACTTCGACACCGCCGAGGGCATCGACCTGCCCGGGGCGGACCTCTCGCACGAAGAACTCACCGTGGCCGTCATCCCCGAGCAGAGCGACGAGTTCACCTGCGGGGCCTGCTTCCTGGTCCGCCACCGCTCCCAGCTCGCCCGCACGAGCGCGGGCACCAGCTACTGCACCGACTGCGAGGGCTGAGGCGCGGCGCACACCCCCACGGATAACCCGACAGATCAGGGATGGACCCACGCAATCGCCTGTCGCAATCAGCGCTCCTGCAGGCAACCGCTAACCGGCCATATGTTAAGCAACAACGACTCCCGGGGGCTTGACCCGCTTGAGCGGGGGCTCGAGCTGCTGTGGGCCCACGAGGATGGAAAATTCAATCAGTGGGTGGGTCAGCGCAGTTGATCATGGCAGCAGTAAGGGGCGCTTCCGTTAGGTAAGCGCCCCTTGGGGTGTTCTGCTCCTGGCCTGGGCGAGGTGTTACGGGCGGTGCGGGCCGGACTTGCGGATCAGCGCTGTCAGTGCGATACCCGCCAGAGCCAGTCCGACGATGGCCAGCACCCAGGCGCCGGTCGTCAGGCCTGCGGCCACGAGGACCATTCCGCCGGCGGTGCTTTCTTGTGCTCCGTACATCTCATACTCCTTCTGCCGCGTACTGCGCGGCCCATCGGTCAGTCTTCTTGTTGGTGATCTTGGAGGTCAGCACGTCGAACCATGACCGGACGAACCATCCGGCCCGCATCCACATGAAAGCCTCATTGGGGAAGAAGGTGGCCGCGAGGAGCAGGTCCTTTTTGTCCCGGTGCGGTATTCGCATCGCTCGCTTGAGATCCAGGGCGACGAACAGCACCGGCAGCAGCCACCAGAACAAGATGAACTGCAGGTCCCCGATCGCCGCGAACCCGACCAGCACCACGATCCACAGCAGCTTCAGTGCAGCGTTCATGAGCCCCATCGCCTGCTGGGCCCAGTCCCGGAAGGTGAGGCGGTTGACCCCGAAGCTCAGCAGGTCCTCGATGGTGCCCACCTGCCACTTCAGCCGCTGGTTCCACAGGGACTTCAGGTCTTTCATGCTGTCTGTATACGCGCGCACTGTCGGGGACACCTGGCAGAAGTAGCCCAGCTCCCGCAGACGGTAGGTCAGCTCGAAGTCTTCAGTGGCACTGGTGTAGCACCAGGGCCCTTCCCGGTCCTCGCGGGCGGCCACCGCGGCCAGGGCCGCGCCGCTGATCGCGCAACCGGTGCCGGCGAGCACGTGGGTGGTGCCGCGCCGCAGGCTGGTGTCGGTCCACGTAGCGAACTCAGCCTTCTGCAGCCTCGACAGCAGGTCAGGTGCCTGCATGGTGAACTTCGACGAGGACCCGCCCAGGTGGGGCGCGTCGGTGAACTCCTGCGCCCAGTCCGCGAAAGCGTGCGGCGGCAGCCAGGTGTCGGCGTCGATGCACACGACCATGTCGGCGTCCTGGGCGTACTGGGCCCAGGCACGGTTGAGCGCCTCGGACTTCCGATGCTCCAGCTGCGGCAGCTCCATGACGGTCACCGGATAGCGTCGTGCCACCTCGGCCGTGTCATCGGTGCACCCGTTGGGAATCACCACCACCTGATCCGCGGGCCGCTCCTGGTCAAGGACGGCTTGGATCGTGGACCCGATGCTCGCGGACTCGTTGTAGGCAGGCACCAGCGCAACGATTTTCATTCGGCCCCCCAGCCATGAACATGCGGAGGCCATCTGGATCTATCAGCACCACCCCCACGGTGTGAACGAGGGCGACGTCTTCGCGCGAAGTCCCCACTTCGGCACGGCTCGTCGGAGCCCCCGCCCCTGAACTACTCAACAGTAAGGTCATCTGGTCTGTTACCGACAAGTATTACTTGATATGTCATTGGTGGACTCGTCACCATCAATGAAAGCGGCAAACCGGCAGGGTTCAGTAGGTAAGACCCCCTTGGCGCTGGCTAGACTTGGCTGTCCATGATGACCCCTCGCCTGGCGCATGGTGTGCCATCCTCGTTGCTTCCGAGCCACGAACACGTCCGCCGGCCGACCCGCCGGGTGATGCTGCTCGGAATGGGGGCGCTCATACTCACCGGATGCAGTAATTCCCCGGCGCCACGGCCTTTCCCTCCGCCTGTGCGCATCCGTGCCCTGGAGCACGGGGTGTGCCTACCCACAGGCCCCACGGACCGTGCGGGCGTAAGCACCTACAACACCATGGTCGGATCCCCGGTGCAATGGTTCCTCCTGTTCTGCGACTGGGCTGTGGAGCGCCCGCCGCTGCAGGCCCTTGATGCGGCTCTGGCTCAGGGGGCGGTGCCCGCTCTGACCTGGGAGCCGTGGCACGCGCCCTCCTCGGAGGAGTTGCCCTCGGATGTGGTAGAGCAATCACAGTTCAGCCTGCGCGCCATCGCCGCAGGAGACCACGACGACCACATCCGCACCTGGGCCCAGGAACTGCGGCGATGGGGGCGCGATGTCGTGCTGCGTTTCGCCCATGAGATGAACGGTGACTGGTACCCCTGGGGCGCCGGCGTGCAGGGAAACACCGCGGAGCACTACGTGCAGGCCTGGCACCACGTCCGCGGCATCTTCGACACCGCCGACGCCGACAATGTGCGCTGGTGCTGGGCCCCCAACGTCCCCGACGGGCTCACAACCGAAGCGTCCGGGACACTCACCGACTATTTCCCAGGCCCTGAGACCGTGGATCTGCTCGGCCTCGACGGTTACAACTGGGGCCAGGCCGGCCCCACCGGCTGGATCCAAGCACCGGAGCTGTTCCAGGAAGGAATCCAGCAACTGCGGTCCCTCGACACCAACCTGCCGATCATCATCACCGAAACAGCATCGGCAGAAGGCCCCGACGACGGTGAAGCCAAAGCCACCTGGATCACCGAGGCCTTCACGTACTTCGAACAACAAGGCGACGTGCAAGCCATCATCTGGTTCCATCTGGACAAGGAACTCGACTGGCGCATCAACTCCTCACCACAATCCCAAGCCGCCTACCGCAACGCCGTGGCACGGCTGTAGCCCACGACACTGACTGCGGTAGGTGAAAACCGACCCCGTGGTGGCCGGCCATGATGTCCTTAGATCGCCAGTTGAGGGAGTCCCCGAATACGCCGGTACAAAGTGGCCCGCGACATCCCGAGGTCCTTGGCCACCTGGGTGGCCGGCTCCCCACCGTCGATCAGCCGCAGCGCGTTGCGGATCTGGGAGTCGGTGAAGGTCTGGCGCCGCCCGCCCAGGTCCTTGCCGGCAGCCCTGCGCTTGGCCACCGAGTCGGTGATCCGTTCCCGCTTGATCTCCAGCTCCATCTGCGCCAGGGCGGCCATGACCGTGAACACCATCGAGCCCATCGGGGTCGCGGTGTCCACATCTCCCCCACCAAGGTTGAGCACCCGCAGACCGGCACCTCTCCCCCGCAGCACCTCGGCGAAGGTCAGCATGTTCTGCGTCGACCGCCCCAGGCGATCCAGCGTGGTGATCACCAGCGTGTCACCCTCCTCAAGCGCAGCCACGGCACGGTCGAACTGCGGACGGGACGCGCGTCCTCCAGACACTCCATGGTCGATGTAGATGTCATCGCGCCGCACGCCGGCGGCCAAGAGGTCAGACACTTGACGGTCCGCATCCTGCTGCCGCGTCGACACCCGGGCGTAGCCGATCAACTTCCCCATGTCCACCTCATCTGTCTCGCAACTGACGTTGAGTATCCGATTCTAGGGGTACGAATAAAGCACAAGGATGCGAGACACCCAGATCGGCGGAAACATGCGGACGCAAACTTTCCGGACGAGACGTCTCTCATCCCATGAGTTGGGAGGGGCGGTGGGCTGATGAGCAGCAATTGGTCCAAGGCACATACTTGTGAGAGTGGAAAGTATTTGCTTTGATCGTGACATCATGTCTTTTCTGCAGGAGGACCCCGTGGGCCATCACCTCACCCCCGACCAAGCCCGGCAGCGGCTGGACGCTATCCGGAGCCGTCCCCTGGTCACCTCCCGAGACCGTGCGGTGCATGCCGGGGCGACGGCGGTGTTCGGGGTGATCACGGTCCTCTACATGGCCGCCCAGAACATGCGCTCCGACCGGGTGAGCTATACCGTGGCCACCGCGGTGTTCGTGGTTGCCTGGGTGGTAGCGGTGTGCTGGATCGAGCGGGTGGCGCGGACCGTGCCGCGCCGGGCCAAGGCGTGGTCGCGGGGCGGGATCGCAGCCTCTTTCGTGCTGACGCTGACCGTGGTGCTGCCGTGGCTGAACCTCTCCGCCCAGAATTCCCCCAATACCTGGCCCATGGTCGCCGCCGGGGCGACCGTGGCCGCCGTTCCCGCTCTGGTGGCTGCGGTCGTGATCCGCTGGGGGGCCAGATGAGCACCAGGGCAGGACGCCACGCCCGGCACCGGCTGGACGAGCTCATTCACGCCCCGGTGCGCCTGAGCATCGTCGCGGCCCTGGCCCAGGTCGACGAGGCCGAGTTCGCCCGGGTGCGCGACACCGTGGAGGTCTCCGACTCGGTGCTCTCCAAACAGGCGGCCCAGCTCGAGGCCGCCGGCTACGTGAAGATCCGCAAGGGCTACGTCGGCAAACGCCCCCGCACCTGGCTCTCGCTCACTCCCACCGGGCGCACCGCCTACACCGGTCACCTCGAGGCTCTGCGCGCCATCGCTGAGGGCGTGTAGAGGTTCAGACGTTCCCTTTTCCGGAACAGGACAGCCAGGAGCAGCCACCTCATTTGCCCGGCTGGAGGGGCTGATCCCTTTTCCCGGACGAGTCATCGCGCACCCCTTACCGTGCGCACTTCCACACCCTGGGTCTTTTCGGCGATCGATTGACATGAATCGAAGCGGTGCTCCAGGCTGGGGAGTTCCCGGGCGGAGAGGATTCGCCCTGACCGATCGAGGAAGGAGTCAGCATGGTGGACATCGGAGGCTTTGCGGACAAGGCTAAGAATTTCGCCGGCGAGAACCCGGACAAGGTGGAGCAGGGCATCCAGCGCGGCGGCGACATGGTCGATGACCACACCGGCAACAAGTTCCAGGACCAGGTGGACCAGGCTCAGGAACACGCCGGCGGCCTGCTCGGCGGGCAGAACCCTGAGGACCAGCAAGGCTGATCCAGACGGGGTATCACGGGCCTCGGCCCCCCCTGGGGGGACCGAGGCCCGCGCCGTGCCCGCCCCCTTGAGCTCGAAGAACCGGCGCCCCGACCCGGGCACGGGAGGCGGATCCCCCGACATCGGGCAGACCCGCTGCTGCGCACTCCGAGCCGGCTACTACCGCTCTCCCCGTCAAGACCCGCCCCCTGCACCCGGTGCCACCCCCCTGTCCACCCGCAGGAGACGGGCATACAGAACCCGTGGGTGCCGACAGTAGTGGCCGCTCAGACCGATATGCCGCCACCGGCGCATCGCAAGTTCTCGAAAGCGTCTCTAAGTAGGTGTTGGGAAAGCGTTATGCGCTTCCGTGTGACTGCCGGGACGCAGGAGCGGATCGTGGTCGCATGGTGTCTTCCCCGCGCCCGTATCCCTCCGACCTGACCGATGAGCAGTGGGCTCTGATTGAACCGATGGTGCCGGTCAAACCCGGCGGTCGCCCCGCCAAGCATCCGCGCCGGCGGATCGTCGAGGCGATCCTGTACGTAGACCAGACGGGGTGTTCGTGGCGGTCCCTGCCCCACGACTTCCCGCCGTGGGACACCGTCTACTGGTACTTCAAACGGTGGAACGCCGAAGGCACCACCGACCGGATCCACGACGCGCTGCGTGCTGCGGTCCGCGATGCCGCCGGACGGGACCCGATGGCCAGTGCCGGGATCGTGGATTCACAGTCGGTGAAGGGCGCCGACACCGTCGGGGCGGACTCCCGTGGCTATGACGTGGGCAAGAAGATCAACGGCCGCAAACGGCACATCGTCACCGACACCCTCGGGCTGTTGATCGTCGTTGCGGTCACCACCGCCGGACTGCAAGACCGCGACGGTGGGCGCCTGGTGTTGGACCGGGCGAAGATGAAGATGCCCTCGATCGTGCTGGTCTGGGCCGATGGCGGCTACGCCGGCAAGCTGGTCGCCTTCGCCCAGTACTACCTGCACGTCCTCGTCGAGATCGTCCGCAGGCCGACAGGTCAGCGCACCTTCGAGGTGCTGCCCCGGCGCTGGGTCATCGAGCGCACCCTGTCCTGGATGATGCGCACCCGCCGCCTGGCCCGCGACTACGAACGCCTGCCCGAACACTCTGAGGCCTTCATCAAATGGTCGATGATCGGGCTGATGACTCGTCGCCTCGCTCCCGCACCAGGACGCCGACCATGGCAACCAAACACTGGCAGATGACTCCTTTCCCAACACTTACTAAAGGTGGATGGGAGCGGCTCCGGGGGAGCTCAACACCGGTAGTCTGAGCGCATGCTTAAAGGATTCAGAGAATTCATCATGAAGGGCAACGTCCTGGACCTCGCCGTCGCCGTGATCATCGGCGCCGCCTTCGCCCAGGTCGTCAACGCCCTGGTCGAGTCCGTGCTCATGCCCGCCATCTCCGCACTGGTGGGCTCACCCAACTTCGACTCGTTCGCGATGGTCACTCTCAACGGCAACGACATCAAGTTCGGGGTGCTGCTCACGGCGCTGGTGAACTTCCTGCTCGTGGCCGCCGCCGTGTACTTCGCGATCATCATGCCCATGAACAAGCTGATCGAGGCCCGCAACCGGCGCCTGGGCATCACCCCGGCCGAGGAGGAGGTCGACCCGCAGGTGCAGCTGCTCACCGAGATCCGCGACTCCCTCAAACAGCGCTCCTGAGTTCAAACCCATCCTTGACGGGGGCCTGTCCCTACCCCGGGGCAGGCCCCCCGTTCCTGTCCTCCGGACGAGGTGACACCCGTCAAGCCAGACCCGGACAGCAGTCGTCACTACCTCGCCCTGGTGAGCACCTCGACCCCATGAGCGCCTCGACCCTATGAGCGACTCGGCCCCGAGGGAGCGAAACCTCAGGCGCAAGGGATCCGATCTGGGAGTGCTAAGCCACAACCAACCACAGCGGCGCTCCACCGCACCGGAATGGTGTGGGGCGGGAACACCGGGCAGCTGGCGCGGCGCAACATCCTGTGACGCTGGCCGCGAGGGGCGCATTGGCTCACGATCGCACCACCCATGGGGATCCCGCGACATGACCTATGGCCGGCATCGCTCCCGCGCGAGTCGAGCAGCCGACACACCGTGGACGAGACGTCAAGCATCCCCTCAGTTGAAAGATGCCGCAGGTCACATTGATCAGCGTGCTTCCCTCGGTGTCCGTGTGGTGTCTACCGTGGACCATCACCATCGGGTTTCGTCTTCGTCCGCAGTGGGGTTCATCCCTGGCCGCTTTCGCGACGTGATTCATCACCAGCAACCAGGAAGCCGGCATGGACACCTCCGCCTCCGGGACTCTCGCCGTCGAGCTGTACCCGCACTCCCCCACCCACTGGGTCGCCACCTACTACCCCATGGTGACCACTCCTGCAGGCCGCTGGGCCGATGTCACCTGGGTGCTGCACCAGTGCCTGATGCCCCTCGCCCGTTATCCCTTGACCTCGGCACGGTGGTTGGAGGTCGGCAGCTCCGATCCGGCGCACTCGGGATACGACCGCCACCCGCTCTGGAGTGCGGCCCTGGCCGCCGGCTATGCCACCGCGCGAGTCGTGCACGCCACCGAAACCGCGAACACCACCGGTGCGACTCTTTCGCCCGAGGAGGCCCGGCAGCTGCGTGCGGCCACGACCGTGGTGCCGGCCGGACAGCTGACGGAATGGCTGCTCGACGATCTCCAGCACCTGGACTGCTGAAACCACCCCGATCACCTATCGACCGGCCACCAACCCCGAGGTGGAACGAGATCCACCTGAAGCTGTGGCTGACCCCGTGGCCGGAGCGCAACCTCCACACCGGACCCTGCCCACCCCCAGCCACCGCCGTGACCTGATCAGCCCGCGGCACCCCGCTCGGCGTCGGCAGCAGTGACGGACTCGACCGTGACCGACTCGACCGGCCGGGGCGGCAGGTGCCGGTAGAGCGTGGTGCGGGTGATCCCGGTCTTCGCCACGATCTGCGCCATGGTGTGCCCGGTCTCGCGCAGGTGCACCGCGTAGGCCAGTTTGTCCGCATCCACCACGGAGGGCCGCCCGATCCGCCGCCCCTTGGCCGTGGCCACCGCCCTCGCGTGGGCGGCCCGCTCCAGGGTGTAGGTGCGTTCCATCTGACCGAACAAAGCCAGCAGCACCACCGCCAACTGCGCCATCGGATCATTGGGGTTGGTGGAGTCCACCTTGATCGGATCCGCCAGGTTGCGCACCCCCACCCCCCGCTCGGCCAGATCATGGATCAGGTTCAGAGTGTCGCGCACGGTGCGCCCCAGCCGGTCCAAGGTATGCACCACGATCACATCGCCCTCCCGGGCATAAGCCAGCGCCGCGGTCAGCCCGGGGCGGTCAGTCGTGGCCCCGGACTTCTTGTCCACATAGATCCGCTCCGCCGCGATCCCCACCTGTCGGAGGGCATCGATCTGCCGATCGAGGTCTTGTTTGGCCGTCGAGACCCGCGCATAACCCAAATCCATGACGACAGCGTACCGAAGGTCGGATCCGTACGGCTGAAACGGAACTGTACTTTTGACCCAACTTGTGGAACAGGGATCGCCGATGCCAACCTCGATCTGACGCTCTTGCGACCAGCCGTCCCACTACCAAGGAAGTGGGACGGTCGCCCGCGGCCGGTCAACCCGTTGATTACCTCGAGCTCGGCCGGTCCGACGACTCCGATCGAGAGGCAAGACCTCGATGCCGCCGTATAGCTCTGTCACAACACCACCACTTGTCGCCGCGGCTCACACCCGAATGGACGGTTTGGGCCGGTCGGCGAGTTTGTAGCAAAATCCTTCGTCTCAGTAGCACAGGTCGACCGCACTATCCACGTGATAACTGGCCCGAGAGTGCGGTCGGCTCCTGAAAGCGACACTTGGCGGCGTCGAGCGGCACCACTGACCGAGAATCGCTCATAAGAGACTGATGAATCGGCAGGTGTCGACGCGTCATCCGCGTCCTGCCCCGGACCCGGCTCGGTCGCCCCTTCCGGGGCGACCGAGCGGGGCGTAGCGTGGCACGTAGTCACCAGCGCCCTCCCACCATTGGGTCGGGCGCGCCCGTCAATCCAGTCCTCGGGGAGACCACTATGGCACTGCTCCTGATCCGGCACCGCGTGGCCGACTACGACGCCTGGCGAAAGGTCTACGACTCCGTCTCGGACGTACCGGCATTCAGCAACATCACCGGCGAGTCAGTGCACCGCATGGTCGATGATCCGGACAACGTGCTCGTGCTCCACTACTTCGATTCGGTCGACGAGGCCCGCGCCTTCACGGCACTGCCGGAATTGCAGGAGGCGATGCAACGCGCAGGTGTCCAGGGTGAGCCGCGCTTCAAGTACTACGAATAGGACTCCCGAGGCGAGCTCAACTGTGGTACAGGTTCAGCAGTCGCCAGCCCTGGGATGCCGGCCACGCTGCTCGGTGAAGCCGGGAGTCTCCGGTGGCCGGTGGCCGTGTACGGCGAGGGACCGCACAGCCTTCAGGGAGGGTGTTTTCAGTTGAAGGGGCACACTGAGACCGCTGCGTGGCGGTGCGGTGAGTTCCTCGGCCACCCCAACCGGAATCACGAACCCGCGGGGCACCGTCCGGAGTAGCTCAGTGACGATGTGACGGCTCGGGTGCCGCCCAACTTTGTCAGTGAGTGATGGTCCGAGAATCTATGCGCAGAATGCCACCCGACCGGACAGGGTGCGCCGCCATTCATATTCGGCAGAAGGCCGCCACTTCATCCGGACCCTTGGCGGAACAGGCACCGGCATCGCTCCGGCGATCAGCTGTCCCGACCGACAAGTTCCTCGAGTTGGACGTCCTGAGAGCCCCCTCACCCCCTGGATGCTTACCGCCCGGGCGTGGGCGCCGCGGCTCGTGGTCGAATGGTCGGACGGCCCCGATCGGTGCCGTGGAGCCATCCTCGTCCCACGGAGTCATGATGACCACTGCACCCTTGGATCACGCCACTGACGTCCTCGTGATCGGCGGCGGCAATGCCGGGATCTCCCTGGCCGCACGACTGCGCCGCAAGGGCATCACGGACATCGTGATCGCGGAGCCGAAGTCCACGCACCACTACCGGCCGATGCTCTCCTACGTGGGCGCCGGACTGAAGAGCGTGCCGCAGATGTCCCGGGCCCAGCACCGCGTGATGCCCCGCGGCGTGCGCTGGGTCCAGGACCGTGTCCAGGCACTGGATCCGGCGGCACGGATGGCCACACTGTCCTCCGGCGAGCACATCGGCTACCGGCACGTCGTGATCTGCGCGGGGTCCACCCCGGACTGGGACCGTGTCCCCGGCAGTGCCGAGGCGATGGCCGGCCCGCACGCCTCGACCAACTACACCGTGGAGCTGGCCCCCAGGACCTGGGAGCTGATCCGCGGGCTGCGCCGCGGCCGGGCACTGTTCACGATCCCGGACGGCCCGGCGCCCACGCCGCAGATCGGACAGAAGATCCTCTACCTGGCCTGCGACTACTGGCAGCGCCAGGGTGTCCTGCAGGACATCGAGGTGACCCTGCTGACGCCCACCGCCACCGTGTTCGGCCAGCCGGACGTGGACCGGGTGCTGCAGCCCTGGGTCCGGCGCTACGGCATCACGGTCCTGACGAGCGCCCACGTGCAGTCGATCGACGCCGCCTCCCGCCGGCTGCGGGCCACGATCGAGGGGACGCCGCGGGACCTGCCCTACGACCTGCTGCACCACAGCCCAGTCCACCGGGCCCCGGCCTGGATCGCCGACGCGGGACTGGGCGTCGCGCCGGGCGCGGGCACCGCTTGGGCGGGCTACGCGGACGTGGATGCACAGACCCTGCGCCACCGCCGTGTGCCCACCGTGTGGGCCTGCGGGGACGCTGCCGCACTGGAGACCGCCTCGTCCGGCGGGGCACTGCGCCACCAGACGAAGATCCTCACCGAGAACCTCCTGGCCACCCGTGACGGCCGGGAGCCCACGGCCTCCTACGACGGGTACACCGTGACCCCCGTGACGGTGCAGCGGGGCCGGGCCGTGCTGGCCGAGTTCGACCGGGACAACGAACTGGCGCCCAGCATCCCCGGCGTGCCGCTGCTGGCCCCGAACCGCGCCTCCTGGTTCTTCGACCTCGAGGTCCTCCCCCGGGACTACTGGAACGTGATCCTCCGGGGCTTCTAGCTAGCGGACCATGTGTGCACACATCCGTGGCGCCTCGTTCCCCGCTCCGATGGCACGTGATGGCCCGCGTCCCCAGTCGTCGCGGCACGAGCCGGGAGAAATGAGGGTCGGCAGTCGGGAGACCCCGAGGAGCACAATTCATGCATCCGCACAGGATGGTGCACCGCGATATTACCGTCTGGTACTTTTCGGGTGGCACCGGCCCCCACGCCGGTGCAGCGACCCCCATGATCCGTTCCCCGGCGGTCGGGGGCCGCCTTCTGCGCCTCGGCGCGGCGGAGCGCTCCTGCCCTCTCCCGGGCAGGAGCGCTCCGTGCCGAGGAACCGGGACGGCGGACAGCCGTCCCGGGCCGGTCGAGCGGCGAACCCCAAGAGCCCTGCGGTCACCGGCGGTAGGAGGCCCCGCGGTGGTCGTCGGCCAGCCTCGGCCCGGCGCCCGCCAGCGCCTCGCGCAGCGTCCTGCCGGCGGGCAGAGCCCCGGGCTCCGGCAGCAGGCCGCGGCGCCGCAGCTCCGGCGACACCATCGTGGTGAACCGCTCCAGGTCCGCCGGCCGCACGGCCGCCGAGATGTTGAAGCCGTCCACGCCGGCCTCCTCCCGCCAGCGCTCGAGCTCGTCCGCCACGGTGCCGGGGGCCCCGGCGATGACGGGCCCGCGGCCGCCGATGGCCACGAACTCGGCCAGGTCCCGCACCGTCCAGGTCCGGTCCGGGGACAGCGAGGTGAACGCCGCGAGCGCGGACTGGTTGGCGTCGGTGGCCACGTACTCGAGCGGCGCGTCGGGGTCCGCCCCGGCCAGGTCGACGCCGGTCCAGCCGCCGAACAGGGACAGCGCTCCCTCGATGTCCACGTGCCGGCGGTATCCGTCGAGCCTGGCGTGGGCCTCGTCGTCGGTCTCGGCGACCACCACGGTGGCCATGGCGAAGGTCTTCACGGCGTCCTCGGCCCGTCCCTGCGCGGCCAGTTCGGCCCGGACGCCGTCGGTCCACCGGCGCACGAGCTGCGGGGTGTTGCCGATGAAGAAGATGGCCTCGGCGTGGTCCACGGCGAACTGCTGTCCGCGCTTCGAGGCGCCGGCCTGGAACAGGAACGGGGTGCCCTGGGGTCCGGGGTGGGCCAGCGCCTGGCCGGGCACGGAGAACCAGGTGCCCTCGTGGCCGATGGCGTGCACGAGCTCCGGGTCCACGAAGACCCCGGCGCCGGCGTCGGCCTTCACCGCCCCGGGCTCGAAGGAGCCCTCGAGGAGCTTGTACATGACCTCCATGTACTCGTCGGCGCGGTCGTAGCGCTCGTCGTGCGGGATCTGCCGGTCCATGCCCAGGTTCCGGGCGGCGGAGTCCTGGTAGGAGGTCACCACGTTCCACGCCACCCGGCCGCGGGTGAAGTGGTCGAGGGTCGCGAAGGTGCGGGCCAGCAGGTAGGGGGCCTCGTAGGTGACAGAGGCGGTCACCCCGAAGCCGAGCTGCTCGGTGGCCGCGGCCATCGCCGGCACCGCGACGAGCGGGTCGAGCACCGGGTACTGCACTCCCCCGCGGGCCGTGGCCTCGGCCCCGCCCCCGTACACGTCGTAGACGCCGGGGACGTCCGCCAGGAACAGCGCGGTGAAGCCGCCCTCCTCGAGGGTGCGGGCCAGCGACGTCCAGTACTCGAGCGTGTCGAAGCCGGCGACCCCGGCCTCCGGGTGGCGCCACAGTCCCGGTGACTGGTGCACGGGCACCATCATGTCGAAGGCGTTCAGCAGCAGGGGGCGGCTCATACGGTGGTCCTCTCGGGGGTGGTCCGGGTGGCGCTCGCGGCGGCGGGGGTCGCGAGGGCCGGGGCGGCCGCGGTCCGGCCGGCGTGCAGATCGGTGAGTTCGGTGCCGCGCTGGTCCCGGGCGGGATCCTTCGCGGCCAGGGCGGCGACGACGGAGAGCACGGCCAGCACGGAGAGGTAGCCGGCGATCAGCCACGGGGTGTCCCCGCCGGCGGCGAAGAGCAGGGCGGCGATCATCGGCATCAGCCCGCCGCCCAGGACGGTGCCGACCTGGTAGCCGAAGCTCACGCCCGAGTACCGCACGTGCACGGGGAACTGTTCGGCGAACCAGGCCGCCTGCGGTCCGTAGATCGCGTCGTGGACGAGGTTGATGCCGAGGATGACCACGAGCGGCAGCAGGGCGAGCGGGCCGGCCTCGAGGAAGGCGAACAGCACCCAGCCGAAGACGCCGATCGCCGCGTAGGCGGTCACCGAGACGACCTTGCGGCCCACCCGGTCGGAGAGCCAGGCCCAGAACGGGGTGGAGAACAGGCCGATGGCCGAGGCGATCATCACCGCGGTCACGCCCGCGGCGCTGTCCCCGCGCACGTCCCGCAGGTAGGTCAGCATGTAGACCGTCACCAGGTAGTAGACGGCGTTCTGGGCCAGGCGCAGGCCGATCGTCACCAGCACCGGGCGGCGGTGGTGGACCAGCAGCTCCCGCAGGGGGGCCTTGGCCACGTTCCCCGAAGCCCGGTGCTCCAGGAACTCCGGGGCGTCGGCCACGCCGAGGCGGATCCACAGGCCCACCGCCACGAGCAGGGCCGAGAGCAGGAAGGGGATGCGCCAGCCGTAGGCGGCGAACTGCTCCTCGCTCATGACGTTCTGCACGATGAAGAACGCGCCGGTGGCCAGCAGCATGCCGGCGGAGGAGCCGATCTGGGTGAAGGACCCGAAGAACCCGCGGTGCCGGGCCGGTGAGTGCTCCACGCTCAGCAGCGCGGAGCCGCCCCACTCGGCACCCGCGGACAGGCCCTGGAGGATGCGCAGGACCACGAGCCCGACGACGGCCCACCAGCCGATCACCTCGTAGGTGGGCAGCAGGCCGATCAGGGTGGAGGCCACGCCCATGAGCAGCAGGGAGGCCACCAGCAGGGCCTTGCGGCCGATCCGGTCCCCCAGGTGCCCGGCGATGATCCCGCCCAGGGGCCGGGCGATCACCCCGACCGCGAGCGTGGCGAAGGACGCCACGATACCGCCGAGCTCGGTGGCCATGGGGAAGAACTGGACGTTGAAGACGAGTGCGGCGGCGGTGCCGTAGAGGTAGAAGTCGTACCACTCGATGGTGGTCCCGGCGAAGGCCGAGGCCAGGACGCGCTTCTTGCCGTGGACGATGCTGCTGCGGCCCGGGGCGGCCGTGGTCGTGGTGCTCATGCGTCAGGCTCCTGGGGTTCGGTCGGCGTCGGTCGTGGCATCGGTCGTGGCATCGGTCGCGGCGTCGGTCGTGGCGTCGGTCGTGGCGCCGGTCCTCGCGTCGCCGATGGCGTTCAGGCCCTCCGGCAGGGTGCCGTTGATGAGGTAGTCGCCGAGGGCTCGGGCGCGGAAGGCGATCGGGTTGTGGGTGGCCACGGTCTGGGCGTTGCGCCAGTGCCGGTCCAGGCCCTTGGCCGTGGACGTGGCGGAGGCGCCCACGGTGAGGAACAGGTCCTGGGCCGCGCCGAGCGCCAGCTCCGGCACGGTGACCTGGGCGTGCTCCACGGCGATCTCGGACTCGTGCAGCGCCGCCGGGAGGGCCCCGGTGAAGTCCGGCCGGTCGGCGCCGGCCGCTGCGGCGGCGGCGATCCCGGCGTCCAGGGCGCGGGCGGCGTGCAGGACGGTGGCCTCGGCGGCGAAGGCCTTGGCGGAGATCCGCCCGGTGGCCTCCTGGATCAGCGGGTCGTCGCGGAACGGCAGGCCGAGCCCGGTGTTGAAGGTCCGCCGGCGTCCGGCGATGGTCTCCACCGCGTCCCGCCGGGCCGCCCGGGCGATGCCGGCCAGCACGGCCAGCAGCACGAGCTGGAAGAAGGCGGCCTCGTGGACGGCCTCCGCGCTGCCGGCGGTGCGGTCCAGCACGGCGTCCTCCGGGACGCGCACCCGCTCGAAGACCGCGGTGCCGGTGCCGGTGAGCTTCTGCCCGAAGCCGTCCCAGTCGTCCTCGAGCGTCACGCCCTCGGCGTCCGTGGCGACGACGGCGAAGCGCCGCCCGTCGCGGCCGTCCAGGGCGGCCGAGACGCGGGTGTAGTCGCAGAAGACGGAGCCGGTGGCGTAGAACTTCCGGCCGGTGAGCTCCCAGCCCTCGGGGGTCCGGCTGAGCACGGTGTTCAGGGTGCCCAGCGCGTTGCCGCCCTTCTCCGTGGAGGCGTTGCCCACGGTGGCCCCGGCCAGCACCCGCGGGTACCAGACCTCCTGGAGCTCCCGGGGCAGGAAGCGCAGGGACTCCACGAAGCCGTGGTGGGAGCGGTAGAGGTGGGCGATGTTGGAGTCGGCCTCGGCCAGGTCGACCAGCAGTTGGGTGAAGTCCTCGAGGCTGACCCCGGGGCCGCCGTGGGCCGCCGGGACGCGCAGGGCGCCGAACCCGGCCCGGTCCAGCCGGTCGACCTCCGCGTAGGGCAGCGCGCGCCGGAGGTCCCGGTCCAGGGCGCCGGCGGCGATCTCCGCGAACAGGGGCCGGAAGTGCTCCCGCAGCCCGGCGTAGTCCCCGGGCAGGCCGGCGGGGAGGTCCGTGCCGGCGCGGGGATGGGCGGTGGTCTCCTCGACCGTGCTCGGGGTCATGCGGTGGTCCTCTCGGTCGCACCGAGGATTGCCGGTCGGCCGGTCGCGCCGGGGGCGGGCCCGGTGGCGGCAGCGCCGGAGGCTGACGTCACGGACCGACTGCAGATCCGGGATCTCCATCGGTTCTGGCATTAGCACCCTGACCCCGGAGGAGGGCGGGTTGCTGCGGCGTCGTCGAGCCAGATCTCTCAACCGCTCTGAATGGGGCGCTTGCCATGGCATCAGACCGCCCGGTCCGGGACCAACCGGATGACGGGCGCACGTCATGGAATGTCACGACGGCGTCACAGAAAGTCACGTGCTCCGTAGCGGTGTAGTGGTGTGCCGCAGGAGACCGGGTCAGTAGACCGGCTGGTCCGGGTCGACCTGCGCCACCCAGGCGAGCACCCCACCCTCGAGGTGGCGGACCCGCTCCTCCCGCCCGGCGTAGAAGGACCGCAGCGCGGCGAGCGCGGTCGCGGAGCGGGCCCCGGCCTTGCAGTGCAGCACGAGGTCCGTGCCACGGGCCTCCGGGGGCAGGGCGTCCGCGCCGCGGTCGAGGATCTCCTGCAGCGGGACGGGCACGGCGCCGTCGATGGCCACGAGCTCCCGCTCCCAGTCCTCGCGCACGTCCACCAGGGCGAAGGACGCCTCCCCGCGCTCCCGGCGCTCGAGCAGCCGGGCCAGCTCGGCCGACCCGACGGTCTCGGAGGCGTCCGCGCCGGGCAGCGCGCAGACCGCGGCGGGCTGGGCCACCGCGGTGACCGGGGCGGCGTCGGGATCCGGGGTGAGCCGCATCTCGCGCCAGGTCATCGCGAGCGCGTCGTGCAGCAGCACCCGTCCGAGCAGGGGCTCCCCGGTGCCGGTGACGAGCTTGACGGCCTCGGTGACCATGACCGCGCCGACGGTGGCGGGGAGCATGCCGAAGACCCCGCCCTCGGCGCAGCTGGGCACCTCGCCGTCCGGCGGGGCCTCGGGGTAGAGGTCCCGGTAGGTGGGCCCGTGCCCGGCCCAGAACACGCTGACCTGCCCCTCGAAGCGCAGGATGGAGCCCCACACGCAAGGCGTGCCGGTCAGGGCGGCGGCGTCGCTGACCACGTAGCGGGTCGCGAAGTTGTCGGCGCCGTCCAGGACCAGGTCGTACCGGCCGATGATGTCCACGGCGTTGTCCGCGTCCAGCCGGACGGGGTGGGTGCGGACCTCCACCAGCGGGTTGAGCGCGGTGACGGCCTCGGCGGCGGAGACGGCCTTGGGACGGCCGACGTCGGCGGTCGTGTGCACCACCTGGCGCTGCAGGTTGGAGAGCGCCACCACGTCGTCGTCGACGATTCCGAGGGTCCCGATCCCCGCCGCGGCGAGGTACTGCAGGGCCGGGGACCCGAGCCCCCCGGCGCCGACGACGAGCACGCGGGCGTTCCGCAGCCGCCGCTGGCCGAGGGTCCCGATCCCGGGCAGGGTCAGGTGCCGGGCGTAGCGCTCGAGCTCCTCGCGGGTCAGTTCGGGGCCGGGCTCCACGAGCGGGGGCAGCGGGCTCACGGCCGCTCCCCCACGGGCGCCCAGTCCCCGCGCGGCACGTCCGCCGGGCCGGCTGAGGGGCCGGCGGACGGCCCGGCACCGGCGGCGTCCGTGTCGATCCGCCCGGCCATCGGCGAGGACGCGTGGGCGTGGCGGCGGGCCGGGATGCGCCCGGCACCGGCGGCGAGCCGGCCGGCGAGCACGGCGTGGCGCATGGCGGTGGCCATCGCCACCGGGTCCTGGGCGCGGGTGACGGCGCTGGCCAGCAGCACGGCGTCGCAGCCCAGCTCCATGGCCAGGGCGGCCTCGGAGGCGGTGCCGATCCCGGCGTCGAGCACCACGGGCACGGACGCCCGGGAGGCGATGAGCTCGATGTTGTGCGGGTTGAGGATGCCCAGCCCGGTGCCGATGGGGGCGCCCAGGGGCATCACCGCGGCCGCGCCCAGATCCTCGAGGCGGCGTGCGACGGCCGGGTCGTCGGAGGTGTAGGCGAAGACCTTGAAGCCGCGGGCCACGAGCTGCTCGGTGGCGTCGAGGAGCTCCACGACGTCGGGCAGCAGCGTGTCCTCGTCCGCGATGACCTCGAGCTTGACCCAGTCGGTCTCGAGGGCCTCCCGGCCGAGCTCGGCGGTCAGCAGCGCGTCCCGGGCGGTGTAGCACCCGGCGGTGTTGGGCAGGATCCGGATGTCGTTGCGCTCGAGCAGCGCGAAGAGGGAGTCGCCCTGGCCGGGGGCGTAGCGGCGCAGGGCCACGGTGGTCAGCTCGGTGCCGGAGGCCAGCAGCGCCTGTTCCAGGGTGTGCAGCGAGCTCAGGCCGCCGGTGCCCATGATCAGCCGGGAGCTCAGCTCGATGCCGTCGAGCACGAGGGGGTCGGGGTGCGGGGCGGTCACGTCAGCCTCCCTGGACGGCGGTGATGATCTCGATGGACTGGCCCTCCGCCACGGGGGTCCGCCGCCAGCGGCTGCGGGGCACGACCGCGGCGTCCACGGCCACGGCCACGCCGAGGCGCCCGCCGTCCAGCGGGGCGCCGTCGGGGCCCAGGGGGCGGCCGACGGTCTCGGCGACGAGGTCGACGACGGTCGCCTCCGCCGCCACTTGGCGCGGGCGGCCGTTGAGGGTGATGGCGGTCATCGGGTGCTCCTGCTCCGGGGCCCGGGCCCGGCGGCGGCCGGCGCGGGATCCCCTGGACGGGCCTCGACGGGGCGGTCGAAGCGGTGCGGGTCGGTGGTGGCGAGGTGCTCGGCGTCGGCGGCCGGATCGGCTCCGGTCCCGCCGGCCACCAGCTGCGCGGCGAGCCGGGCGGCCAGCGGGGCGAGCAGGACGCCGTGGCGGAAGTAGCCGGTGGAGACCACGAGCCCCGGCACCGGCGAGCCGTCCGGGTCGCGGACCCGGCCGAGGTAGGGGATGTCGTCCGGGGTGCCGGGCCGGGCGCGGGCCAGCACCTCGACCAGCTCGAGGTCGGCGATGCCGGGCACGAGCGCCTGGGCGTCGCGCAGCAGCCGGAACACGCCGCCGGCGCTGGGACCGGTCAGGTCGTCCTCGCGGGAGGTCGCCCCGATCACCACGGTCCCGTCGGCGCGGGGCACCAGGTAGACGGGCACCCCGTGCACCAGACCGCGGACGGTGCGCCCGAGCAGCTCCGGCGCCCCGGCGGGGACCCGGGCGCGCAGGATGTCCCCGTGCACCGGCCGCAGCGGCGGGTGCCAGTCCTCCGGCAGCCCGTCGAGCTCGCCGAGCCCGGCGCCGGGAGCGAGGACCGTCCAGGTCGCGGAGACCATCCCGCCGCCGGCCAGGCGGACGCCGGTCGCCGCTCCCTCGGCGTTGCGGCGCAGCCCCGTGGCGAGGTCGTGGACGAGGCGGGCCGGTCCGCCGTCGCGCGCGGCCGGGAGCCCGGCGGGCTCCGGGAGGTCGGGGAGCTCCGGGGCGACGAGGGCCGCGAGCAGCCCGGCCACGAGGCGGCGCGGGTCCACCTGGTGGTCGTCGGGGATCCGGAACGCGGCGGACAGCCGCGGGCTCAGGGCCGGCTCGAGGGTGCGGGCGGCGCGCAGGGTCAGCGCCTCCACCGTCATGCCGTGGCGGCCCTGCAGCGCGCGGAGGTCCGTCAGGGCCTGCCGGTCGGCGGCGTCCACGCCGCACACGAGGGTCTCGGTGGCCCGGTGGCCCACCGTCCCGCCGGCGGCCTGCTCGAGGGCGGCCACGAACGCCGGGTACTCGGCGGCCGAGGCGGTCATGAGGGGGTACAGGGGCTCCTGCTGGTACTGGACCTCGCTCACCGGGGCGAGCATCCCGGCCGCGGCGCGGCTGGCGCCGGAGCCCGGCTCGGGGTCCACCACGACCACCGAGCGGCCGCGGCGGCGCAGCTCCCAGGCGGTGGCCAGGCCGATCACCCCGGCGCCGACGACGGCGACGTCGGCGCGGACGTGCTCGGGCCGGTCGACCAGCGGGTGGGGCGCGGTCGTGGGGGCGGGGTGCGCGGCAGTCACAGGGAACGTCCTTTCCTCCGGCGGCATGACCCGCATCAGGTGTGGCGGTCGGCGCTGGACGCCCTCTCAGCCCCCGGTGGGGCTCCCGCAGAACCGCTGACCTATCATCAGCGTGTGACCCAGCCTACCCGTGACGCCTCCGCCCCCGCCGAGTCCTCCCTGCGAGAGACCCGGACGGCCAGACTCCTCGCCGCCCGGCTGTACGTGTGCACGGACGCCCGCCGGGACCGGGGCGACCTCGAGGACTTCCTGCACGCCGTCTGTGCCGGCGGCGCTGACGTCGTCCAGTTGCGGGACAAGAGCATCGACGCGGACGAGGAGATCGCCGCGCTGGAGCTGCTGGGCCGGGTGGCCGCCGAGTACGACACCCTGTTCGCGGTCAACGACCGCGCCGACATCGCCGCGCTCGTGGGCGCCGACGTCTTCCACGTGGGCCAGCACGACCTCAGCCCCGCCCAGGCCCGGCGGCTCCTGGGCCCCGACGTGCTGATCGGGCGCTCCACCCACGACCTCGGACAGGCCACGGCGGCGCTGGAGGATTCGGACGTCGACTACTTCTGCACCGGCCCCGTCTGGGCCACGCCCACCAAGCCGGGGCGCCCGGCCACCGGGCTGGAGTTCGTCCGCGCGGTCGCCGAGCTGACGGAGGCCCGGCTGGACGCGGACCCGGAGGTCCTGCCCGTGCCGTGGTTCGCCATCGGCGGCATCGACGAGACGCGGCTCCCGCAGGTGCTGGAGGCCGGGGCGCGCGGCGTCGTCGTCGTCCGCGCCGTCACCGAGGCCCCCGATCCCCGCACCGCCGCCGGGCAGCTGCGCGGTCTGCTCCCCGCCTGAGCCCGGGGCGGCCCCCCGCCCGCCTCACCGTCGGCTCCCCGCCGCCGTCCAGCACGTTCTGAGAGCATGGACGCAGGACGACGACGGAGAGGTGGCCCATGGACCCCGAGCTCGACCCCCAGGTGCGGCACGCGGTGGAGCGCCCCGCGGAGACCGCCCGCGGCCCGGAGGACGCGCAGCTGCGCGTCCGGCTGGCCGGTGAGCCCGCCCGCCGCGCCCTCGGCACGCACTGGGAGCAGGGCCTCCCGGAGGACGCCGCCCCGAGCGACGACCGGCTCGCCGCCGCCGTGCTGCTCGCCACCCTCTTCGGCGACACCTTCTGGCTGGAGCGCGCCGCCCGGCTGCCCAGCGACGTGCCGGGGTGCCCGTCCGCGCCGCCGAGCGGGCTGCTGGAGCTGACCCGGGTGCCGGGCGCCCGGGCGGCCCTGGCTGCCGTGCTCGAGCGCCCGCTGCTGACCGGGCTCCTGGAGTGGGGCACCAACCCCCTGCCGGAGCAGCCCCCGCTGGCCGTGGCCCGGGCCGCCCGGGACCTGGGCATCCCCGACGACGGGCGCGTCTACAAGGTGGTGCGCCGCCGCGCCGAGCGCTTCCTGGCGCGGGAGCACGACGGGTCCGAGCCGCTCGAGCAGTTCGTGACCCTGCTGAACGAGGCGGAGCGGGGCCACCGCGAGGACGGCCCCGTGCTCTCGGGCGAGACCCTGCCGCCGGCGGCTCCCCCGGCGCCGGGTCCGACCGCGGGATCCTCCTCCGCGGCCGGCCCGGCCGCGGACGGTGACATCCGCCCGGGAACACCCCCGCCCGGCGCCCCTCCGGCGGGCTCACCGGGGAACCCCCAGTGGGGGGTGAGCCCCGCGAGCCCGGCCCCGCCGCCGCCCGGGCAGTTCCCGGGCCAGCACCCCGAACCCGGGGCACCCGGCCCGGGCGGTACTGGTGCCGGCACCCAAGGCGCCTCCGGGCCGGTGTTCGGGCCCGGCCCCGGCGGGTGGCCGCCGCGCCCGGCAGAGCCCGAGGAGGACGACTCCGACAACCTCAAGGCGTGGGGATTCGTCTTCCTGGGCATCCTGGCGGTGATCGCCGCCCTGATCTTCATCCTCTGAGCCCACAGCACCACCATTTACTTGCACCGGAAAGCTTCTGAGGCTATTTTTGGGGACATATCAACCAATGCGCCGCCCCTGCCGACGGAGAACCCCGCGATGCCGATCTTTCCCCAGAACCCCGCTCCCCAGAGCCTGACGAAGCGCCCCGCCGAGGACCTGCTGTCCGCGGACACCCGGATGGGCGCGGTGGAGCTGCTGGTCTCCGACCTGGACACGATGGTCGCCTACTACTCGGACGCCGTCACCCTCGACGTGCTCGCCCACGCCGGGGACACCGCGGTCCTGGGCCGGGACGGCCGGACGGTCGTGCGGCTGCGCCAGGTCAAGGAGCTCCCGCCGGCCCGCCGCGGGCAGGCCGGCCTGTTCCACACCGCGGTGGTCTTCGACGACGAGCCGGCCCTGGCCGCGGCGCTCGCGTCCGTGGCGACCGTGGCGCCCCGCTCCTTCACCGGCAGCGCCGACCACCTCTACAGCCAGGCCTTCTACTTCGACGACCCCGAGGGCAACGGGGTGGAGCTCTACACGGACCGCCCCCGCGACACGTGGCGGCGGGAGCCCACCGGCCTGCTGACCCTGGCCTCCAACCCCCTGGACCCGAACGGGTTCCTCCAGGAGCACCTGGCCGAGCAGAGCGGGCGACCCCCGGCGCCGCCGGTCACCCTGGGACACGTGCACCTGCAGGTGGGCGACATCCCGCTGGGCCGGCAGTTCTACGTGGACGTCCTGGGCTTCGAGGTCATGAGCGACATCGGCTCCGCCCTGTTCATCGCCGCCGGCGGCTACCACCACCACATCGCGCTCAACACCTGGCAGAGCGCCGGGGCCGGCCCGCGGGCGGCCTCGCTGGGGCTGGGCCAGGTCAACATCGACCTGCCGGACGCCGACGACGTCGCGGCCCTGGCGTCCCGGCTCGCGGACCACAGGATCCCCACCCGGCACGACGGCGCCGTGCTGCGCTTCGAGGACCCCTGGAACACCCTGATCCAGGTGGGCGTCGCGGCGTAGTCCCGGCCCGGCGCGGCGTCCGCGCCCGCCCGCCGGCGGCGCCGTGCTCGACACCGGCGGGTGCTCACCGGCACCCCGGCCCGCCGGTAGGTTGGGCCTCGTGCCCGGGGCGCCCGGGCACCGAGGGCGTGCGGCGACACGGCGGCCGCCCGGTCCGAGAGCGAGGAGCAGGGCATGGGCGAGCAGGACGACACCACCGGCAAGGACTTCGACGAGGCCGTCAACATGACCGCCAAGCAGCTGTCGACGTGGCTGGACACCGACGAGTCCACCTCGGTGGGCCAGGACGACGGCGGGGAGTCGGTGGGCCACCGCTCCGGGCGGCGGATCGTGGAGATCCTGCAGAAGCCGAAGGGCGAGCGCACCGAGGCCGACCACGAGCACATGCGCAAGGTGGTCGGCTACGTCCACCGCCACCTGGCCCAGCGCCCCGACGGGGACGTGCGCGAGACCCGGTGGCGCTACTCCCTGATGAACTGGGGCCACGACCCCCTGAAGGACTGAGCCAGAGGGCCCGCCCGGCACCGCCGGGCGGGCCCGGCCATCCCGGCGGGCATCCCGGAAAATATTGCAGTTGTGCAAAACTTGCAGAAGTGCAAAAATATGGGCGTGAATGACGACTCCCCTCCCACCCTGCGCGCCCGCAAGAAGGCCGAGACCTGGTCCGCGATCCACGAGGCGGCCGCCGCCCTCGCGGTGCAGCACGGGGTGGAGGGCACCACGGTGGAGGCCGTAGCCGCGGCGGCCGGCGTCTCCCCGCGGACCTTCTTCAACTACTTCCCCGCCAAGGAGGACGCCGTCCTGGGCATGCGGGCCCCCTCGCTGGACCCTGAGCTGCTGGACGGCTTCTCCCTCGAGCACGACCTGCTGGGCCAGGTCTCGCGCCTGCTGCTGGCCGTCTCCCGCAGCGCCTACGCGGGACGGGACGCCGAGCGGCGCCGCAGGCTGCTGCAGGACCACCCGAGCCTGGGCCGCCGCCGGCACGAGCTGATGCTCGAGGCCGAGGCCCTGGTGCGCCACACCCTCGCGGAGCTGCTGGCCCGGGACCCCGCGTGGTCGGCCGGGATCGGTGAGCACCGCGTGGACGAGGTCGCCCGGATGCTGGTCCTGCTCGGCGGCGTCCCGCTGCGCTTCGCCATCACCGCCGAGGGCTACTCCCCGGCGCACGGCCTGCCGACCGAGGACCACGAGTCGGCGCTCACCCTCCTCCACCGTCTCCAGGAGAAGCTCGCATGACCCGCGCCCCCGCCCACCGCGCCGCACCGGGCTCCGGCTCCCGGCACCTCGCGCTGCTCTTCGTCGGCCTGATGCTCTCCATGCTGCTGGCCGCGCTGAACCAGACCGTCCTCAGCACGGCGCTGCCCACGATCGTGGGCGAGCTCAACGGGGTCGACGAGATGCTGTGGGTGATCACGGCCTACATCCTGGCCTCGACGATCATGATGCCCGTGTACGGCAAGCTCGGGGACCTGATGGGCCGCAAGCCCCTGCTCCTGGGCGCGATCCTGGTGTTCATGGCCGGCTCCGTGGTCGGCGCGCTCGCCGGCACCATCGAGGTCCTCATCGCGGCTCGCGCGATCCAGGGTCTCGGCGGCGGCGGGCTGATCATCCTCTCCCAGGCCGCGATCGCCGACGTGGTCCCGGCCCGGGAGCGCGGCAGGTACATGGGCGTCATGGGCGGGGTGTTCGCGGTGTCCTCGGTGGCCGGCCCGCTGCTCGGCGGCTTCTTCACCGAGGGGCCCGGCTGGCGCTGGGTCTTCTGGATCAACATCCCGCTCGGGCTGCTCGCGCTGGCCGGGGCCGTCCTGTTCCTCAAGCTGCCCCGGCACAGCGGCCGGCCGCGCCTGGACATCGGCGGCATGGTGCTGCTGGCCGTGGCCACGACCTGCCTGGTCCTGTTCGCCACCTGGGGCGGCGGCAAGTACGCCTGGACCGACCCCGTGCTCCTCGGCCTGATCGCCGGGACGCTCGTGACCGCCGCGGCGTTCGTGGCCGTGGAGCGGCGCACCGCCGAGCCCATCATCCCGATGCACCTGTTCCGCGAGCGCAACTTCGTCCTCACCACCCTCGCCGGGCTGCTCACCGGCGTGGCGATGTTCGGGGCCCTCGGCTACCTGCCCACCTACCTGCAGATGGTCTTCGGCGTCGACGCCACCCGGTCCGGGCTGCTGATGGTGCCGATGATGGGCACGATGCTCGTGACCTCGGTGCTCGCCGGTCAGGCCGTGAGCCGGACCGGGCGCTACAAGTGGCTGCCGGTGGCCGGCAGCGTGATCGTGGCCGCGGCCATGGGGCTGCTCGCCACCCTGACCTCCGAGCAGGGGGTGTGGCACGTCTGCCTCTACATCGCAGTCCTCGGCCTGGGTCTCGGCCTGTCCATGCAGGTGCTCGTGCTGATCGTGCAGAACACCTTCCCCCTGCGCCAGGTCGGCACGGCCACCGCGGCGAACAACTTCTTCCGCCAGATCGGCGCCACCCTCGGCTCGGGAGTGGTCGGCAGCGTCTTCGCGAGCCGGCTGGCCGAGCTGATGGCCGAGCGCGTCCCGGCGGCCGCGCTCGAGGGCGGCGCCGGGGGTGCCAACTCGCTCACCCCCGCCGTGGTCGCGTCCCTGCCGCAGGCGCTGCAGGACCCGATCGTGACCTCCTACAACGACGCCCTGACGCCCATCTACCTGTGGATCATGCCCCTGGGCCTGCTGGCGGCCGCCGTGCTGTGCTTCGTCGCCGAGAAGCCGCTGGCCACCACGATCGAGCAGGACGTCGAGCCGGAGGCGCTCGCCGAGGGCCGCCTTATGGTCACCGCCGACGAGCCCGCCGCCCCGCGCGCCGCCGACGGGGAGCGGGACGCCGACGACGACGACGCGCGGAACGCCCGCGGCGCGCTGGCCGGGGCGCGGAGCGCTCCGTAGGCTGAGGACCGCGCACGGGCGATGGTCACGGGGCGCACGCGCACCGGACCGGACGAGCGCCGGAATCGACGAGCAGAGGAGCAGCGGATGGGTCTGAGCAAGGGCACCAGGGTCACGTGGAACACCCCGCAGGGCAGGACCGAGGGGAAGGTCGTCGAGAAGAAGACCGAGGACTTCGAGCTCGACGGACGCACGTACCGCGCGAGCACGGACGATCCGCACTACATCGTGGAGTCCGACAGCTCCGGGGCCCGCGCGACCCACAAGGCGGACGCCCTCACCGAGGCCTAGCCGGAGACCGGCCCCGCCGCGGGCCCGAGGACGGGCGCGGCGGCAGGCGGGCGGGACGCGGCGTTCAGCCGCGGACGCCGGGAGTGCCCCAGACGAACGGGCCGAAGGACGGGCCGGCCGGTTCGAGGTACTCGACGTCGGACGCCGGGACCAGGGCGCCTGGGCTGTACCCGTCGGCCTCGCAGCGCACCAGGACGACCATGCCCAGCTCGACCGGGTCGTAGGGTGCGCACAGCACCTTCTCGCCCGCCCGCAGGTTCAGCCCTGCGCGGTCGGTGCGCATCCGGTAGCGCGCCACGTGGGAGACGGTGATGGAGGAGATCGGGTCGACGACCGGACCCACGCCGATGCCGGGGAGGACGTCGAGGGGTCCCGTGTCGTCGGGAACAGGGGTCAGTTCGGAAAGGCTCATGGCGGGGATCTCCAGTCGTGCGAGCGCATCGGGAGCTGCAGAAGGTCCCGGTGCCGGGCGGGTGTGCTCGACCACGCTGTCCCTTCCCATGATAGAGAGCCACGTCACACAGGGGAAGAGTCCTTCGCATCGGTCCACGGGCCGCCGGCCGCGGTGCACGAACTTGCAGACGCCGGCGTCCCAGCCGTCGCCGGGCGTCACAGAGTCACAGTTCCCGAGCACGTGACCCCTTTCTGACCTGGGCGGACAGGCGACACAGCCGAGTGTGACGCACGGAACGCCCCGAGGTCTGCGCCGCGGCCCTGCCGCGCGCCTACATTCACTGACATGAGCTACGAGGGGTCGATGCCGTGATCACGATCAACATGAACAACGCCGCGCTCTGCCGGCTGGAGCAGCAGGACCGGGGGCGGCCCGGCGCGCTGCCGGACCGGCGGTCCACCGCCGCGGGCACCGGCCCGCTGGACGCCCGGAAGACCGTCCGGGAGACCACCCTGCGGCCCGAGGCGGCGCCTCCGATGCCGGAGCACACCAGGGGCTGATGCCCCCGGTCCGGCTCAGTGGCTGCCGACGAGGCCGGACGCCCGCAGGGCGCCGAGGTGGGCCTGGCGGCCGGCGCCGACGATGCCGGCGGCGTTGCGCAGCTGCGCGGGGGCCACGCGGGCGCGCAGCCGCAGGTGCGGCAGGAACTCCTGGTGCCGTTCGCTGATGCCTCCGCCGAGGACGATGAGATCCGGGGAGATCAGGCGCTCGAGGTGGGACAGGTAGCGCTGGAGCCGGTCCGTGTAGGTCGGCCAGTCCAGCGCCTCCTCCATCCGGGCGGAGGCACCGGCCCAGCCGTCCACGTCCCGGCCGTCCAGCCACACGTGGCCGAACTCGCTGTTGGGGATCAGCTCCCCGTCCAGGAACAGCGCCGAGCCGATCCCGGTGCCCAGGGTGATCACCAGCACCGTCCCGGTCGCGCCCCGGGCGGCGCCGAAGCGCACCTCGGCCAGCCCGGCGGCGTCGGCGTCGTTGAGCACCGCGACCTCGCGCCCCAGTCCGGCGGCGAGCAGCTCCCGTGCGTCCGTGCCGATCCAGGAGTCGTCGAGGTGGGCGGCGGAGCGGGCGATGCCGTGGTCGATGATGGCTGGGACGCCCACACCGACCCCGGCCAGGGGCCCGCCCGGCCCGGGCTCGCGCTCCAGCTTCTCCAGGACCCCGCGCAGGACGGCCACCACCGCGGCCGGGGTGGCCGGCGCGGGCGTGGGCACCCGGCGCACCGGGCCCACGGTGGTGCCGCGGACCGGGTCCACCACCGCGTACTTGATGGTCGTTCCGCCGATGTCCACCCCGAGGCAGCGGGCGTCGTCGTCGCCCCCGGCGGAGACGGGCGGGACGGTCGGGGGCGTCCGGACGGACGGCAGGGCACAGGTCATCTCACGGTCCTGGATCGAGGCGGGGACGGCGCGCCCTCGGGCGGGCGGCGCCTGTTCGACTGTACAACCGGGCGGGGACGGCAATTATTCGCGCCGGCCCCGCCACCCGTCCGGCGCCACCGCCCCGCCCCGGGCGTTCCCTAGAATCGAGGGGTCCCGGTCACTCCGGCGAGCGCCCGCGCCCCGCCCGGCGCCCCGGCGTCCCGCCGCCTTTCGAAGGGCTTCCCCGCATGACCAGTCCCACCACCGCCGCGTGGCCCGTCCCGCCGAAGACCACCAACCGGGTGCTGCTCGCCTGCTGGCTCGCGATCCTGGCCGAGGGGTACGACGTCGGCGTGCTCGGCGCCGTGCTGCCCGCCCTCGCGGAGCACCGGGAGTGGAACCTCACCCCGCTGGAGCTCGGCGGCCTCGGTTCCTACGCCCTCGTCGGCATGCTCATCGGGGCCATGGTCATCGGCACGCTCTCGGACCGGATCGGCCGGCGGAGGATGCTGCTGGTCTCGATGGCCATCTTCACCACCATGCAGCTGGGCGCCGCACTGGCCCCGACCCCGGAGGTCTTCGGGCTCTTCCGGCTGCTCGGCGGCCTGGGCATGGGCGGGATCATCCCGGTGGCCGCGGCCCTGACCATCGAGTACTCGGCGCCGCGGCGCCGGTCCTTCAACTACGGCGTGATGTACTCCGGCTACTCCCTCGGCATCCTGGCCGCGGCGCTCGTGGCGATCGTCCTGCTGCCCACGCTGGGCTGGCGCTGGGTGGTCGGCGTCGGGTTCCTGCCCGTGGTCCTGCTGCCGCTGGTGGCCAGGCTGCTGCCCGAGTCCCTCGAGTACCTCATGGGCAAGGGCCGCCGCGAGGAGGCCGCCCGCCTGGCGGAGCGGCTGCACGTGGCCCCGTTCGTCGAGGGCGACTGGACGCCGGTGCGCTCCGAGGAGGCGAAGGCGCGGTCCGTGGGCTGGAAGCAGTCCTTGGCGGCGATGTTCTCCGGCGGCTACCTGACCGCCACGGTGTTCTTCTGGGTCTCCCTGTTCTGCGGCATGGTCCTGGTCTACGGCCTCAACACGTGGCTGCCCTCGATCATGCGCTCGGCCGGCTACGAGCTCGGCCCGGCCCTGACGTTCCTGGTGGTCTTCAGCCTCGCCTCCGCCGCCGGCGGCATCGCCCTGGGCCGCGCCGCGGACGCCTACGGTAAGAAGCTGATCCTGGTGGTCTTCTACCTGCTGGGCGGGGCGGGGATCCTGCTGCTGATGTTCCCCAACAGCATCGTGGTCAACTACGTGTTCGTGGCCCTGGCGGGCATCGGCTCGATCTCCACCTCGCTGGTGCTCACCGGCTGGGTGGCCGAGTACTACCCCGCCCACTCCCGCGCCACCGCCACCGGATGGGCCCTGTCCTTCGCCCGCATCGGCGCGATCTCGGGCCCGCTCATCGGCGGCTGGATCGGCTCGATGGCCCTGCCGTTCCAGTGGAACTTCATCGTCTTCGCCGCCGTGGCCCTGGTCGCCGCCGGGTCCGTGGCGCTGATCCCGCAGTTCCCGGGCCCGGCCGGTCCGGCCGCGCGGCGCGGGCGGTCGGGGCGCGCCGAGACGGCGCCGGCGGCACCGGGCGCCTGAGCCGAGCGGCCCGCCGCCCGGGCACCCCGGCCCCGGCCCCGGCCGCACCTCACCCGGCCGGGTCGGGTCCGTCCCGGCCGGGTGCCGGGCGGTCGGCCGGCGCCCGCACCCTCCGATCCTCGGCAGGCTCGTCCGCGTGCAGGTGGGCGCGCTCGCCGTCGTGGTCGAGCACGGTGAGGATCTCCACCGGCCCGCCCTGCGCCACGATGGCGTGCGGGACCATCGTGGAGAACTGCGCCGCCTGACCGGCCTCGACCACCACGACCCGCTCGCCCAGGTGCAGGCGGGCGGTCCCGGAGAGCACGGTGAACCAGTCCCGGCCCGGGTGCACCGCCAGCCGGTCCGGTGCGGGGGGCGGGCCCGGCAGGATGCGCATCTTGGCCACGGTCATCCCGTGCAGGGCCCGCTCGGAGGACAGCAGCCACATGGTCAGCCCCGGCGTGCTGCTGGGCTGCGGGCGAATCACCACGTCCTCGTCCTCGGGGGACTCGACGAGCTGGTCGAGCGAGGTGTCGAGGGCCCGGGCGATGGGCACCAGCTGGTCGAGAGCGATTCTGCGGTGCCCGGTCTCGAGCCGGCTCAGCGTGGACGGGCTGAGGTGGCACCGGGCCGCGAGCGCGTCCAGGGACCAGCCGCGCGCCAGCCGGAGACCGCGGATGCGGCGACGGATCACGGCGTCCAGGTCGAGTTCTTGCGTCATGAGCAAGAGTGTATGCCTCAAAGGCATTTTGCGCCTACCGTGGAGGCATGACACCGCACGACTCCCCGCACCCGACGGCGGGGCACCACACCCACCCCGAGCAGCACGACGACGACGGACTGGCCGAGCTGCTCGAGCTGGACGCCGAGATCCTGGACCCGCTGCTGGAGGAGGTGCTCGACTGGGTCGGCCAGCACGTCCGCGGCACGCCGGACACGGTCGCGGACATCGGCGCGGGGACCGGCGCCGGCAGCCGGCTCCTGGCCCGCCGCTTCCCGTCGGCGCAGATCGTCGCGATCGACCGGTCGGCACCGAGGCTCGAGCGGCTCCGCGCCGCGGCCGGCGCACCGGGCCCGTCCGACCGGATCCGCACGGTGCAGGCCGATCTGGACACCGCCTGGCCCGGGGTCGGGGCGGTCGACCTCGCCTGGGCGGCCTCCTCGCTGCACGAGCTCGCCGCGCCGGACCGGCTGCTGCGCGAGCTCCATGCCGGGATGCGCCCCGGCGGTCTCCTGGCGGTCGTGGAGATGGACGCGCTGCCGCGGTTCCTGCCCGAGGACATCGGGATCGGCCGCCCGGGCCTGGAGCGCCGCTGCCACGAGGTCCTCGCCCGGGCGCGCTGGAACGCCGTGCCCGACTGGGGACCCCGCCTGGAGGAGGCCGGCTTCCGGCCGGCGGGGCAGCGCCGGTTCGGCGTCGAGGCGCGGCCGGCCCCGCCCGGCACGGGGCGCTGGGCGGACCACTCGTTCCGCCGCGCCCTCCCGGTCCTCGCCGGCCGGCTGGACGCCGACGACCTGCTCGCCCTCGAGCACCTGCTCACCGAGGACTCCCCCGGCGCGGTCCTGCACCGGGAGGACCTGGTGCTGCGCGCCGGACGCCTCGTCTGGGCGGCGCACCGGCCATGAACCACCAGCACGAGAGGAAGCAGACCATGAACAGCATTTCCGCGTACGACGTCGTCGTCGTCGGAGGCGGTGCGGCCGGCCTGAGCGCCGCCGTCGCCCTGGCGCGATCCCTGCGATCGGTGGTCGTGGTGGACGCGGGCGAACCCCGCAACGCCCCGGCCGGCGGCGCGCACAACCTCCTCGGCCGGGAGGGGATCCCGCCGCTCGAGCTGCTGGCCGCCGGCCGGCGGGAGGCGGAGCAGTACGGGGCGGAGATCCTCCGGGACCGCGCCGTCACCGCCCGGGCGGAGGAGGAGGGGTTCACGGTCGGTCTCGCCGGCGGCGGCGTGCTGCGCGCGCGGCGGCTGCTGCTCGCCACCGGACTGGTCGACGAGCTGCCCGACGTGCCCGGCGTGGCCGAGCTGTGGGGGCGGAGCGTGCTGCACTGCCCCTACTGCCACGGGTGGGAGGTCCGCGGACGGCGCATCGGCGTGCTCGGCGCGGGACCCATGAGCATCCACCAGACGCTGCTGTTCCGGCAGCTCAGCGAGGACGTCACCTTCTTCCCGCACCGGATGCCCGATCCCGGCCCCGAGGCCTGGGAGCAGCTCTCCGCCCTCGGGGTCCGGGTGGTCGAGGGGCCCGTGCAGCGGCTGCGCACCGACGGGGACGCGCTGCGCGCCGTGGTCCTCGACGACGGGCAGGAGGTCCCGGTGGACGCCCTGGTCGTGGCGCCCCGGTTCGCGGCCCGGGCCGAGCTGTACGAGCAGCTCGGCGGCACCCTGACCGACCACCCCGCGGGGGCGCTCATCGCCACGGGCCCGATGGGCAGCACCGAGGTCCCCGGCGTGTGGGCGGCCGGCAACGCCGGCGACCTCTCGGCCATGGTCTCCTCCGCGGCGGGGGCGGGGGTCGGCGCGGCCGCCGCGATCAACGCGGACCTCGTGGCCGAGGAGGCGGCCGCCGCCGTGCGGGCCCGTGCGCAGGGCGCCGCAACCGGGACGCCCCGCCGCGGCTGAGGGTTTCGGGGGCGGTCAGGGCTCCACGGACCCCTGGACGTGCTCGAACACTAGGCTGGTCTGCGTGGCCGCCACCGCCTGGTTGGAGGACAGGTGCTCGCGGACGAACTGGCGGATGTGGTCGGTGTCCCGCGCCGTGACGTGGATCAGGAAGTCGTCCGAGCCCGCCAGGAAGAAGAACTGGGACACCTCCGGCACCGACTTCAGTCCCTCGCCGAACGCGGACATCAGGTGCCGGGCCCCCGGCCGCAGGCGCACGCTGATGAGGGCCTCGATGGTGCTCCCGAGCGCCCGGGGGTCCACCTCGACCGTGAAGCGGCGGATCACGCCCGAGCGCTGCAGACCCTTCATCCGCGCCAGACAGGTGGACGGGGCCACGCCGAGGGCCTCGCTGAGCGCCTGGTTGGTCGCCCGGGAGTTCTCCCGCAGCAGCGCGAGCAGGCGCCGGTCGAGCTCGTCCAGCTCGTCCCGGGGCCGCCGATCCTGCGGAGCGGCCCGCGTGGGCGGGGTCACCTTCTCCATGGTTCGTCCAGTTCTGCACCGATTGCCGAAGGATCGTCGACTTCTGCCCCGGCAACGGTGTCGGATCGTAGTTTTGGGAGACCCATTCTACGTTTTCTGCGGAAGGCCCTCGATGATCATCTCCGTTCCCACCGAAGTGAAGACGAACGAGCATCGGGTGGCCATCACGGTCTCCGGCGTGCACGAGCTGCGTCGCCGCGGCCACCGGGTGCTCGTGCAGGCCGGTGCCGGAGTCGGCTCGGGCTTCGCGGACGAGGACTTCGCCGCCGCGGGCGCGGAGGTCGTGGCGGACCCGGACGAGCTGTGGGCCCGGGCGGACCTGGTGCTGAAGGTCAAGGAGCCGGTCGCCTCCGAGTACCACCGGTTCCGGGAGGGCCTGGTCCTGTTCACCTATCTGCACCTGGCCGCGGAGCCGGAGCTCACCCGCGCCCTGCTGGCCGCCGGGGTCACGGCCGTCGCCTACGAGACCGTGCAGACCGCGGACCGCCGACTGCCGCTGCTGGCGCCGATGAGCGAGGTGGCCGGCCGGCTCTCGGTGCAGGCCGGGGCCTCGGCCCTGACCGCCACCGGCGGCGGCAAGGGCGTCCTGCTCGGCGGCGTGCCCGGGGTCCGCCCCGCGCAGGTGACCGTGATCGGCGCGGGCGTGGCCGGCACCAACGCGGCCGCCATGGCCGTGGGCCTGGGCGCCGAGGTCACGATCCTGGACATCGACGTGGACCGGCTGCGCGCCCTGGACGACCGGTACGCCGGGCGGCTGCGGACCGTCGCCTCCAACGCCTACGAGGTGGAGCGCTCGGTGACCGAGGCGGACCTCGTCGTGGGCTCCGTGCTGATCCCCGGCGCCAAGGCCCCGAAGCTGGTCACCCACGAGATGGTCGGGCGGATGAAGCCGGGCAGCGTCCTGGTGGACATCGCCGTGGACCAGGGCGGGTGCTTCGAGGACAGCCGCCCCACCACCCACCAGGACCCGGTCTTCCCGGTGCACGACACCGTCTTCTACTGCGTGGCGAACATGCCCGGCGCGGTGCCGAACACCTCGACCTACGCGCTGACCAACGTCACGCTGCGCTACGCCGTGGCCCTGGCCGACCAGGGTGTCACCGCGGCGCTGGCGGCCGACCCCGCCCTGGCCGCCGGGCTCAACACGATGGCCGGCCACGTGACGCACCGCTCGGTCGGCGAGGCCCACGGCCTGGACGTCGTCGACCGGGCGGAGCTGCTGCCCGCCGCCTGAGCCGCGCCCCCGCGCGGGGAGCGTGGGCGCGCAGGTCCTAGCATGGGCACAGCGCAGCAGATCAGCATCCCGGCACGAGGAGCCCCATGCACCGCATCCCCGAAGAGGTCGACACCCCGGACGTCCTGATCGACCGGGACGTGCTCGAGCGCAACATCGCGCGGATGGCCGCGGCCGTGCGTGAGCGGGGCCTGCTGCTGCGCCCGCACGCCAAGACGCACAAGGTCCCGGAGATCGCGGCGCTGCAGCTCGCCGCCGGCGCGGCCGGGCTGACCGTGGCCACGCTCGGGGAGGCCGAGGTCTTCGCCGCGCACGGGGCCGAGGACCTCTTCGTCGCGTACCCGCTGTGGGTCGGCCCGCGCCAGGCGGAGCGCCTGCGCCGGCTGAGCGCCGCGGCCCGGATCAGCGTGGGAGTGGACTCCGCCGAGGCCGCCGCCGTCATGGGCGAGCAGCTGGGGGACGCGGCGGGGGACGTGGCCGTGGTCGTGGAGATCGACAGCGGCCACCACCGCAGCGGGGTCCGCCCGGAGGACGCCGCGGACGTCGCCCGGGCGGCGGCCCGGGCGGGGCTGCGCGTGGAGGGCGTCTTCACCTTCCCGGGCCACAGCTACGCCCCGGGCATGCCGGTCGAGGCGGCCGCGCAGGAGCAGCAGGCCCTGGACCGGGCGGCCGGGCAGCTGGCGGCCGCGGGCTTCGAGGTGCGGCGCCGCAGCGGCGGCTCCACGCCCAGCGCGCTGCTGACCGACAGCGCCACGGCCACGGAGGTGCGGCCGGGGGTCTACGTCTTCGGCGACGCCCAGCAGCTGGAGCTCGGCCGGTGCGCCCTCGAGGACATCGCCCTCACCGTGGCTGCGACCGTGGTCAGCCGGCACGAGGGCGGCAACGGGGTGCCGCGGCGGACCGTCCTGGACGCCGGCAGCAAGGTCCTCGGCAGCGACCGGCCCGCCTGGGCCACCGGCTGCGGGCGGCTGATGGACCACCCGGACGCCCGGATCACGGCCCTGTCCGAGCACCACGCCACCGTCGTCTGGCCCGAGGACGCCCCGCTGCCCGCCCTCGGCGAGCGCCTGCGCGTCATCCCCAACCACGTGTGCCTGACCATGAACCTCGTCGACGACGTGGCCGTGGTGCGCGAGGGCGCCCTGCTGGAGCGCTGGACCGTGGCCGCGCGGGGCCGCAACTCCTGACCCCGCAGCCCGCCGGGCGCCCGCCGAACGATCCCGGGCACGGCGGATCGGCGCGAGGCTGCGGCGGAGCCGGCCCGGCGGCTCAGCGCGGGGGCGGCGGCGGAGCGGGCGCGCCCTTCGGCGGCGCGATCTTGGGGAACGAGCGGGCGGCCCCCGGGGTCGCCGCGTCCTCGGTCTCCGGGGCGCCCGCGGTCCCGGGCCAGGCGCGGCCGGCGGCCGGATCCCAGTGGGTGTCGACCACCTTGCGCTGCACCGCGATCGCCAGCACCAGCACCCCGAGCCCGATCAGGGAGATGACCACGATGCCGCCGACGGACCCGATCTTGGCGGCGGAGCCCACGGCGATCCCGAACCAGCCGAAGTCGGCGTCGCCGAAGGTGGTGTTCTCCTCCCCGAAGGCGCCGAGGACGGAGAGCAGGAACGCGGGCAGGAACGTGATGATCAGGCCGTTGACGAAGCCGCCGGCGAGGGCCCCGCGACGCCCTCCGGTCGCGTTGCCGTAGACTCCGGCCGCGCCGCCGGTGAAGAAGTGGGGCACCAGCCCCGGCAGGATCAGGGCGAGGCCGATGGCGGGGTTGAGCCAGACGGAGAGGATGAGCAGCCCGATCAGGCCGCCCACGAAGCTGGAGATGAAGCCGAGCAGCACGGCGTTCTGCGCGTACGGGAAGACGATGGGGGCGTCGAGGGCCGGGATGGCGCCGGGGACGACTTTGGCGGCGATGCCCTGGAAGGCCGGGACGAGCTCGCCCAGGATGGTGCGCACGCCGAAGAGGATGACCGCCACGGCCACGCCGAACTGCAGGCCCTGGGTGATCGACATCATGATGTAGTTGCCCACCCCGGTGGCGCCGCCCTCGAACGCGGTGAAGGCCTCCTCGGTCCCGGCCCGGGCGAGGAAGAGCACGGCGAGGACCACGTACATCAGGGCCATGGACAGGGCAGTGGCCACCATGGAGTCGCGGAGGAAGCGCAGCCCCTCCGGCAGCTTCGTGTCCTCGGTGGACCGGCTCCGCTTCCCCACGACCTGCCCCACGGCGCCGGCGGCGATGTAGCCGGCGGTGCCGAAGTGCCCGATGGCCACGCTGTCGTCGCCGGTGATCCTGCGGGTCCACGGGTGGGCGAGCGCCGGGAGGGAGACCATGAGGATGCCGAGGAGCGCGGCGCCGAGCAGCACGGTCACCCAGCTGCCGTACCCGGCGGTGGCGAGGATGATGGTCAGCATCGTGGCCATGAACAGGACGTGGTGGCCGGTGAGGAAGACGTAGCGCAGCGGGGTGAAGCGGGCGAGCAGCAGGCTCACGGCGAAGCCGAGGATCATCAGCCACGCGACCTGGGCCCCGTACTCGGCCTGGGCGATCCCGGCGATGGCCTCGTTGGTGGGGATCACGCCCTGGGCGCCGGTGGCGCCCAGGATCATGGCCCCCAGGGGTTCCAGGGAGGCGACGACGAGGGTGGCGCCGGCGCCGATCAGCAGGAAGCCGAGGGTCGCCTTGATGGCGCCGCCGATGATCTGGCCGGTGCTCTTGCGCAGGGCGGCCAGGCCCACGGCGGTGATGATGCCGATGAGGAACGCCGGGACGGCGAGGATCTCGCTGACCAGGAACTCGGGGATGCTGACGAGCCAGTTCACGGGAACACCTGCTTCTAGACGTCGTAGAGCTCGCGCAGGGCGGCGTCGAGCTCGGTGGTGCTGGTGAAGTTCTCGATCACCTTCACGGGGACGCCGACGTCCCCGAGGGTGCGGGCGATCTCCCCGGAGGTGAGGATCAGGTCGGCCTCCTTGGCCTTGCCGCGGGCCGAGATGGTGTCGGTCGCCTCGACCGTGAGGTACTTGCCCCACCCCCAGTGGTCGAGCACCTGCTCCAGGGTGTTCTTGAGGAACAGGCTGGTGCCGAGCCCGTTGCCGTAGACGGTGAGGATCTTGTTGCGGCTGTCCGCGGCCGCCTCCGCCGCTCTGGTCGCCGCCGGTTCCGCCGCCGGTTCCGCGGCCGGCGCCTCGTCCGTCGTCGACGGTCGCCGGGACGGCGCCTCCTCCGTCAGCACGGCGAGCACCTCCTCCGGGGTCCTCGCCTCGTCCAGGGCGGTCCGGGTCCTCGGCGAGCCCAGCAGCGTGGCCAGCGTCCGCATGGCCTGGAGGTGCTCCTTCTGGTCCTTCGCGGAGAGGGCGACGACGAGGGTCACGGGGTCGTTCGCCGCGTGCCCGAACTCCACCGGCCGGGCCAGCCGGACCCAGGACATCGCGGTGCGGTGGACCGCCTCCGAGGGCCGGGCGTGGGCGAAGGCGAAGCCCGGCGCCACCACGATGTACGGGCCGTTCTCCTCGACGCTGGTGATCATGGCCTGCGTGTACTCGCTGCTGATGGCGCCCTGGCGCTCGAGCAGCTCACCGGCGAGCGCGATGGCGGCCCGCCAGTCCTCCGCCGGTTCGTCCAGGCAGATCGATCCGAGGTCCAGCAGCCGGCTGAGGTGAGACATACCTGACATGGTATCTCATTTCGGCTCGCTCGTGTGATCCACATCACATTCATTTAGGCCGATCCGGCCGGGAACGGGACGGCCCGTCCCGGGGCCGGGCGCGGATCTGGCAGGCTGGCAGGAGCACCTGCCCCGCCGGCAGGAGATCACTGCACCGTCGGGGAGGACCGAGATGAGCCAGCGTTCCGTGCCCGCGCACGCCCTGCCGTGGGTGGTCGTCGGCATCGTGCTCGTCGCACTGAGCCTGCGCGGGCCGATCATCGCCCCGACGCCGGTGATCACCCAGATCCAGTCCGACCTCGGCCTGTCGGCGGCGACCGCGGGCCTGCTCACCGGTCTGCCGGTGCTGCTCTTCGCACTGGTTACCCCGCTGGCCTCGAAGCTGATCGGACGCTTCGGGCCCGAGGCGGCCGTCCTGGTGTGCCTGAGCGGCGTGCTGGCCGGGACCGTGCTCCGCTCGGCCGGACCCGCCCCGGTGGTCTTGGCCGGCACCGTGGTCATCGGCGCCGCGATCGCCGTCGGCAACATCGTGGTCCCGGTGATCATCCGCCGCGACGTCCCCTGGCGCCGGATCCCCGTGGTGACCGCCGCCTACACCGCCGCCCTCAACCTCGGGTCGATGATCACCGCCCTGGGCACCGCCCCGCTCGCCGCGCTGATCGGCTGGCGGGCAGCACTGACCTCCTGGGGCGCGCTGACACTGGTGGCCCTGGTGTTCTGGCTGGTCGTGGCCCGCCGCCGGGCCGGCACACCGCACACGCCCCCCGCCCCCGCCGAGCCAGACACCGCCACCGGGGCGCTGCGCCAGGCCCGGGGCACCACCCAGATCCGGCGCATCGGCTGGTGGCTGACGCTGGCCTTCTGCGGGCAGGCCATCTCCTACTACTCCGTCACCGCATGGCTGCCCACCCTGCTGGCCGACACCCGCGGACTGAGCCTGGCGGCCTCCGGGGCCGGGGCCTCCCTGTTCCAGGTCGCCGCCATCGCCGGCGCCCTCGGGGTGCCGCTGCTGGCCGCCCGCGCCCCGGCGTGGGTGCCGGTGGCCGTCATCGGGGCACTGTGGATCACCCTCCCGGTCGGGCTGCTGATCGCCCCCGAGGGCTACCTCGTGTGGTCCGCCGTCGGCGGCGTCGCCCAGGGCGGGGGCTTCACCACGATCTTCTCGATCGTCGCGCGCATCGTGCGCACGGACGCCGAGGCCGCGGCGACCTCCGCCCGCATCCAGGGCAGCGGCTACCTCGCCGCGACGGCCGGCCCGCCGCTGATCGGGGCCCTCAACGCCGGCACCGGGGGGTGGACCGTCCCGCTGCTGGTCGTCCTGGGCGCCACCGTGCTGTTCCTGGTCGGGGGACTCCTGGCGGTCGCGGAGACCCGCCGCCGCCGATAGGGGCACCTCCCCCAGGAACAGCCCGCAACTAGGCACCGGGGACCGCGGGACGGCCGCGCCACCGAGCACGCACCCGGGTGGCCGAATTAGGGCAGAGAAGTGTCCGCTAATCCGTGGACGGACTGCTACAGTCGAGCCACGAACCACTGAGGGTACCCTTACCCCGTCCGCTCGACCGAAGGCTCCGCCCATGTTCCGTGGCACGACGCCCCCCGCCGGCACACCCGTTCTCCTGCCCCGGGACGAGGCAGGGATCGGTGCACGGGGCCTCGAGGGCGACTTCGCGTTCGCGAGCCGTCACGGGATCCTCCTCGCCCGCCGGGACCGGGAGCTGCCCGCCGGACGGATCACGGAAGGCGGCGTGGATCCGGTCCTGGCCGGGCTGGACGAGGTCACGCGCTCGGTGGCCGGCACCCAGCCCGGCGGGGGGACCCGGCCGGTGCTGTGCGGCACCATCCCCTTCGACCCGGACGAGCCGGCCGACCTGTTCCTCGCCGAGCGGCCCGTGTGGGCTCCCCGCCCGGCGCCCACGGCCCCGGTGCCCCTGGCGCGGCAGCTCGTGCCCGCCGCCCCGGCCCCGGACCCCGACCACCACGAGGCGCTCGCCGAGGCCCTGGACCGCATCGGCCGCGGCGCCGCCCCGCACCTGGTGCTGGCCCGCGCCCTGGACCTGGAGCTCCCCGCACCCGCGGACCTGGACCGGCTGTGGGACGAGCTGGTGGCCCGCGCCCCCGGAGGCCACGCCTTCCTGGTGCGCCCCCGGGACGGCGGCACGGTCCTCGGTGCGGGCCCGGAGCTGACGGCCGAGGTGCGCCCGACTGGCTTCGCCTCCCACCCCCACACCGGCAGCGCCGCACGCCACCCCACGGTCTCCGGCGACGCCGCCGCCCAGCAGTCCCTGCTGCGTTCCCCCGCCGCCCGGCGGCGGCACCAGCACGTCGTCGAGCACCTGACCCGCCGCCTGGCACCGCTCGCCGCGTCCCTGCACGTGCCCGGGCAGCCCAGCGTGCCGGGCACCGACGCCGCCTGGCACCTGGCGACCCGTCTCACCGGCAGGCTGCACCGGGGCACCAGCGCGCTGCACGCCGCGGTGGCGCTGCACCGTGCGGCCGCCGGCGCCCCGGACCGGGAGACCCTGTCCCTGATCCGTGAGCTGGAGCCGCGGCCCCGCGGGGTCTTCGCGGGCCTGGTGGGCTGGACCGACGCCGCCGGGCACGGCCAGTGGGTGCCGGTCCTGCGCAGCGTCCACCTGTACGGCACGCGCGCCCGGCTGCACGCCGCCGCGGAGCTGGACGCCACCTCCACCGTGGACGGTGCGCTGGCGGAGACGGCGGCGAACTTCGGCACGGTCCGGGCGGTGCTCGAGGCCGCCGGCGCGCCGGCGCGGACCGGCGCGGTCCCGCACGCCGCCTGACCCGTCACGCCCGGGGAGCGGCACTGGCCCCCGTCACCGAGGGGCCGGCGGTCAGTCGAGCTCCACCACGGTGACCGGCAGGGGCAGGGACTCGGCGGTGAAGGTGGTCTGCTCGGAGAAGGGCACCCCCGCCTCGTCCCGGCCGAAGCACAGGGCGAGCACCTCCCCCGGCTCGGTGCCGGCCATGAGGGTCCAGTGCTGGCCGACCGCGTCCACGGCGTGGGCCTGGTGGTCGAGGTCCGCCTCGCCCTCGACGTCGGCGAAGCGGGCCCGGTAGGCCTCCAGCTCCTCGGGGGTCTGGAGCACCCCGGCGGAGACGACCGCCTCCTCGTCGCCGGTGACGGCCGGGGCCACCGGATAGGCGATGCGGAACGGCGGCTCGAGGACCTCCAGCAGCTCCCGGGCGGGCGTGGCGTCGTCGCCGCGCAGCCACAGCCGGCCCGTGCCGTCGACGAAGCCCGTGTACTCCTCGTCGTTGGGGTAGAAGCAGAGGAACCCCGAGCCCGGGATGCGCGCGGCCAGCCCGGTGAGGTCCGCGGCGTGCTCCACGGTCAGGAAGCGGGTGAGGGGCTCCAGCAGCAGGGGTTCCACGGGTGATGTCTCCTAGCGGGGCGGCGGGGCGGTGGGACGACGACGGGGCGGTCGCGCCCGGACGCTCTACGCTACGCCGCCGCCGCCCGGTCGTGGGACGGTCCCGTCCTCCTCACCGGCCCGTGGGCCTGTCGGCGGCGAGTTCCCGGGGCAGGACCCGCCGCAGGACGTCGGAGAGGGTGATCACTCCCACGAAGCGGCCCTCGTGCACGACAGCCGCGAACTGCTCCCCGGCCGCGCGGATCCGGGCCAGGGCCTCGTAGACCGGGGTGTCGGCGTCGAGCACGAACGCGGGGCGGGCCAGGTCCCGGACGGGCCGGTCCGGGGGCTCGAGCAGCGTGTCGCGCACGTGGACCACTCCGGGCGTGCCGGCGCCGGGGTCCTCCACGAGGATCCGCAGGTGCCCCGAGCGGGCGGCGGCCGCCTGCACGTCGGCCGCGGTGGCCCGGACCGGCACGGTGGTCGGCGTCGCGCCCGGTGCGACCAGCGCTTCGACGGTGAGCTGCTCGAGCTCGAGCACGCCGGAGAGCTGGGTGCGGAAGGACGGGTCGAGCGCGCCCACGGAGGCCGAGTGCTCGACGAGGTGCCGGATCGTGTCGACGTCCTGGCCGCCGACGGCCGCCCGGTCCACCGGGGTGACGCCGCTGGCCGCGACCAGCCGGTTGGCGATCGCGTTGACCCACACCAGCAGCGGCCGCACGACCCAGATGAAGCCGCGCGAGGGCACGCCGATGAGCTTGGCCGAGGTCTCCGGGTACGCGATCGCCCACGACTTGGGCGCCATCTCCCCCACCACGAGGTGGAGGAACGTCACGAACAGCAGGGAGAGACCGAAGGCGGCGCCGTCGGCCAGCCCCTCGGGCGCGCCCCAGGAAACGAACACGGGGCTGAGCCACGCGTCGACCGCCGGCTTGGTGACGGCGCCGAGGGCGAACGTGCACGCGGTGATGCCCAGCTGGGCGCCGGCGAGCATGATGGTCAGCTCGTTGATGCCGCGCAGGGCGGCGCGGGCGGCGCGGTTGGTCGCCGCCTCGGCCTCGAGCCGGTGGCGGCGCGCGCCCAGCAGGGCGAACTCGACGATGACGAAGAACGCGCTGAGCACGATGAGCAGCACGGTCACGGCGGTGACGACCAGGGGATCGCTCATCGGTCCTCCTCCTTCTCGGCGCCGGTCCGGGCGGTGGTGTTCTCCGCGGGGTCGGCGCCCTCGGCGGTGGTCTCGACGAGCCGCACGAGCAGCTCGCTGGGCACGTGCCGGGAGAGCTCGAGCACCTCGACGTCGAGCACCCGGTGGACGGGCCGGTCGAGGACGAGATCGCGGGGGTCGTCGGGCAGCTCGACCCGCACCACCTCCCCGGAGACCGGGAGCTCACCGCGCTGGGCGATGAGCAGGCCCGATATGGTCTCGTAGTCGCCCTCGGGCAGCTCGTGGCCGACCGCGCGCTCGACCTCGTCGACGTGGATGTCGCCGGTCATCCGCCAGGTGTCCCCGTGCTCGGGCGTGATGGTGGCGGGCGGCTCGTCGTCGTGCTCGTCGGTGATCTCCCCGACCAGCTCCTCGGCCAGGTCCTCGACGGTCAGGATGCCGGCGAAGCCGCCGTACTCGTCGATCACGCAGGCGAGCTCGTTGCGCGACTCCGTCAGCTGCGCCAGTGCGTCCGGCAGCGACATGAGCGTGGGCAGCACCAGCGGGGGCGCCATCATGGTCGAGACCGCGGCGTCATCGGGCACGCCGCCGCGCAGCAGATCGGCGAGCTGGACGACGCCGAGGGGCTCCTCGGTCGCGGAGATCACCGGGTAGCGGGTGTGCTCCTGCGCCATGAGGACGCGCAGCTCGCCCACGGTGGTGTCCGGGGAGACCGTGCCGACCTGCGACCGCGGGATCATGGCGTGCTCCACGTCCTGGTCGGGGAAGTCGATGATGCGGTCGATGAGCACCGACAGCTCCTCGGGCAGGTCCCCGCTCTCGCGGGAGTCGGCGACGATGCGCTCGAGGTCCTCCACGGTCGCGGTCGTGTCGACGTCGTGCACCGGCTCGATCCGGAACAGCCGGAGCAGCGCGTTGGCGGCGTGGTCGAACACGGTGATCAGCCACCCGAAGAGGCCGAGGTAGATCGTGGTGGAGCGGGCCAGTCCGCGGGCGAGCGGTTCGGCGTTGGCGATCGCCAGGTTCTTCGGGTACAGCTCCCCGAAGATCATCTGCACGACGGCGGCCACGACCAGCGCGCCCACCGTCCCCACCGAGATGCTCAGCGCGGCCGGCACCCCGGCGGCGCCGAGCAGCACGCCCACGGACTCCCCCACCATGGGCTCGGCCACGTAGCCGATGAGCAGACCGGTGACGGTGATGCCCAGCTGGGCGCCCGAGAGCATGAAGGAGGTGCGGCGCGTGACCTTCAGGGCGCGCTGGGCGGCCTTGTCGCCGGCCTCGGCGCGCGCGCCGAGCTTGACGCGGTCGACCGACATGTAGGCGAACTCCTGGGCCACGAAGTACCCGTTGGCGGCGATGATCGCCAGGATCACGACGATGCCGAGGAGCAGGGTGAGAATCGCTCCGATCATCGGGGGCTCACTCCTGGATCGGGAGAGCCGGGCCGGAGCCTGCGGCGGGGGTCAGCTGTTGCGGGAAAAGGACAACTGTCGCCCGGGTCGTCGGACGACCCGGGTCTCGCAGGCGATGGGCCCATCGGGCTGGTTCACGCTCTCCATGATCGGGGGTCTGGAACGCCTCACAGTCTATTTGCCGTCGGACGCCCCCACGTGACGACGCCCCACATTCCGGGCTGACGCACAGGTTCGGCGGTGCACCGGGGCATCGGGCCGGGGCCTACTGGAACACCGGCATCAGCAGTCCCAGGAGCACCAGGCCCGCCCCGCAGACCGCCAGCGCCCAGACCGGGCGGTGCGGGGTGCTCAGTCTCCACTGCTCGGGGTGCCGGGAGTGGAACCAGACGACGACCTCGGCCCCGGAGTCGGGAGCGGGCACCGGCGGGTGGTGCCAGGGCTCCTCGTGGATCTCGTAGCGCGTGGTGTGCCAGCGCAGGCAGTGCGCCCCGTCCCGGAGGACGTGGATCGCCTCGGTCCGGTGCCACCGGACGTGCAGGCAGCGGATGATCACGGCCGCCGCCACCAGGGCCAGACCGGCGTTGGTCGCGGCGGCGCTGAGCACCTCGAGCAGGGCCGCTCCACTGAGTCCGGTCACGGCCCGAGCCTACTGGCGGGCTGCGCCGGTTCTCATCCGCCTTTCATCTTTCTCAGCCTTCTCCCGGCTGGGATTGCTAGATTTCCTGGTTCCTGCGGCCTGATGCTGGGCCGCCCTGTGCACGAGTGAGATACGGAGATCATGAGCGCCCACTGCGACGCGCCCTGTGACAGACCCCGGCCTTCGGGCCGTGCAGATGTGACGAGGTGGTGGGGCTGATGGAAGTCCTGTCGATCCTCCTCGGGGTGGCCCTGATCGCCGCCTGCGGGGCCTTCGTGGCCGCCGAGTTCTCGTTGATCACCGTCAACCGCAACGACGTCGAGGCCGCCGCGGCCACGGGTGACCGCCGTTCGGGCGGGGTGCTGCGGGCGATGAAGACCCTGTCCACGCAGCTCTCCGGGGCGCAGCTGGGCATCACCGTGACGAACCTGGGCATCGGCTTCCTGGCCGAGCCGGCCATCGCCGCCCTGATCGTGGGCCCGCTCACCGACGCCGGGCTGTCCCCGGTGGCGGCCCGCTCCGCCTCCGTCGTGCTGGCGCTGGTGCTGGCGACCGGCCTGACCATGATCTTCGGGGAGCTGGTGCCCAAGAACCTGGCCATCTCCAAGCCGCTGGCCACCGCGCGTGCGGTGAGCGGGTTCCAGCGCGGTTTCACCAGAGCCCTGGCCTGGCCGATCCGGCTGTTCAACGGCAACGCCAACCGCATCGTGCGCGCCCTCGGGGTGGAGCCGCAGGAGGAGCTGGCCTCGACCCGCTCCCCCGAGGAGCTCGCCGGGCTGGTGCGCCACTCCGCCGAGCGGGGGGCGCTGGCCGCGGCCACCGCCGAGCTGGTCGAGCGCTCCTTCGCCTTCGGCGACCGCCGCGCCCACGACGTGATGACCCCCCGGGGTCAGATGACCACCCTGGCCCCGGACGTGTCCGTGCACGAGCTGCTGGCCGCGGCCAAGGCCTCGGGGCACTCCCGCTTCCCCGTCCTCGACGCGGACGAGGGCGCGGTCCTGGGCCAGGTGCACGTGCGCCACGGCCTGGCCGTGCCCTACCGCGAGCGGAACGCCGTCACCGTGGGAGCGGTCATGGACGAGGTGACCTTCGTCCCGGACACGGTGGAGCTGGACGAGCTGATGGACACCCTGCGCGCCGGGGGCCTGCAGATGGCGGTGCTGATCGACGAGTTCGGCGACACCGCCGGGCTGGTCACCCTGGAGGACCTGGTCGAGGAGCTCGTCGGAGAGGTGCGCGACGAGCACGACCCCGAGCCGGAGCCCGTCACGGTGGAGCCGGACGGGTCCTGGGACCTCTCCGCGGCGCTGCGCCCGGACGAGGCGGCCGAACACCTCGGCGCGGCGGTCCCCGAGCACGAGGACTACGAGACCCTCGCCGGGCTCGTGACCCTGCACCTGGGCCGGCTGGCCGAGGTCGGGGACCGGGTCACGGTGGCGGCCGCCCCCGCGCCCGGTGCACCGGAGGCCACGATCACCTTCGAGGTCACCGCGCTGGAGGCGCACCGCATCACCGCGGTGCACGCCCGCGTCCACCGCCCCGGTGACGGGACGGCACCCGAGGACGGCGCGGAGGACCGCGCCGTGGAAGTGCCCGCCCACCAGAAGGAGTCCGTCCGATGAGCGAGGTCACCGGCCTGATCCTGACCGTGGTGCTCCTGGGCGCCAACGCGTTCTTCGTCGGCGCGGAGTTCGCCCTGATCTCCGCCCGCCGCACCATCATCGAGCCCAGGGCGCTGTCCGGGTCCTGGGCCGCGAGGGTGACCCTGGGGGCCATGGAGAACGTCTCGCTGATGATGGCCGGCGCGCAGCTGGGCATCACCATCTGCTCCCTGGCCCTGGGCTACATCAGCGAACCGGCCATCGCCCACCTGCTGGAGGTGCCCTTCGCCGCGATCGGCGTCCCGGAGGCCTTCGTGCACCCGATCGCCTTCGCGATCGCGCTGTCGCTGGTGACCTACCTGCACGTGGTGTTCGGGGAGATGGTGCCCAAGAACATCGCCCTGGCCGGCCCGGAGCGCATGGCCGTGGTCCTGGCCCCCGTCCTGGTGGGCATCGTCACCGCCCTGCGCCCGCTGCTGTGGCTGCTCAACGGCGTCGCCAACGTGATCCTGCGGCTGCTGAAGGTGGAGCCCAAGGACGAGGTCACCTCGGTGTTCACCCGTGACGAGGTCGCGGCCCTAGTCGAGGAGTCCCGCCACGGCGGTCTGCTGGAGGCCAACGACGAGCGGCTGCTGCTGGGGGCCCTGACCTTCGAGCAGCGCAGCGTGACCGGGATCGTGATCCCGCTGGACGGGGTCACCACCCTGCCCGCCGGGGTCACCCCCGCCCAGGCCGAGACGGTGGCCGCCGGAGGGTTCTCCCGGTTCCCCATCTTCGACGTCTTCGGGGAACTCGCCGGGTACGTGCACATCAAGGACCTGATCGAGATCGACGAGGCCGCCCGGGACACCCCGATCGACCCGTCCCTGATCCGCGCGCTGCCCACGATCGACCGGGACATGCCCCTGCGCCGGGCCCTGGCCCTGATGCAGAACTCCGGGGCCCACCTCGGCCTCGTGCTCGACGAGCGCGGCAGGACCGAGGGCATCGTCACCCTGGAGGACATGCTGGAGGAGCTCGTCGGGCAGATCCGCGACGACAGCCGCACGCTCAGGACCGTCTGAGGCTGCGGACGGAGGCACCAGCCCCACGCGCGGTCCCCGAGAGGCCGGCGGCGGACCCGGAGGTCGCCGGCGTCCGGCGGGCTCAGCCGGCGGGGCGACGGCGGGGCAGGTGGATCCGGAAGCTGGCGCCGCGGCCGGGACCGTCACTGGTGGCCTCCAGCGTTCCGCCCTGGGCCTCGACCAGGGCCCTGCTGATCGCCAGGCCCAGCCCCGAGCCTCCGCGGTGGGCCTCCCGGCCGGTGTTCGCGCGGTAGAAGCGCTCGAAGACGTGCGGGAGGCTCTCCGCGCTGATGCCCTCCCCGGTGTCGGTGACGGTGTAGGTGACCGCCTCGGCGGTGTGGTCGGTGCGCAGGGCGATGGCGCCCCCGGCCGGGGTGTGGCGCAGGGCGTTCTCCAGCAGGTTGCTCAGCACCTGGCCCATCCGCTCCGGGTCCAGCGGCACCGGGGCGGTCTCCGGGCCGGTGCTCAGCGCGGTGATGGACACGCCCTTGCCGGCGGCGTCGGGCTCGATGGCCGCGACCGCCTGGCCCGCCAGGTGCTGAGGGTCCTGGAGCGTGAGCTGCGGCCGGGTCATGCCCTCTTCGGCAGCCGTGAGCTGGCGGATGTCGTGGGCCAGGCGCTCCAGGCGGGTGATCTGGGCGTTGAGGATCCCGGTGGTGTGCTCGTCCAGGGCGACCACCCCGTCCTCGACGCCTTCCAGATGGCCCTTGAGGCTGGCCAGCGGGGTGCGCATCTCGTGGGCCAGGTCGGCGAGCATCTGGCGCCGCGTGGTGTCCACCGCACTGAGCTTGGCGGCCATTCCGTTGAAGGAGCCGGCCAGGGCGTCGAACTCCGGCCCCAGCGCGGCGGAGGTCACGCGCACGTCGTAGTTGCCCGCGGCCACCTCTTCGGCCGCGGTGCTGAAGGACGCCAGGGACCGCCCGATGATGCGGTAGAGGTAGAAGCTGAGCAGCCCGGCGATGCAGAGGGCAGTGAGCCCGCCGATGGCCAGGGCCATCAGACTCACCGAGCGGAAGGCGTCCTCCAGGTGATCCAGTCCGTCGGCCTCGTCGTAGTGACCGGCGTCGATGAGCTCTTCGTGGAACATGTCCGGCCCGACCAGGACCGCGGTGATCATCACGATCACCAGCCCGCTGAGCAGCACCGAGGTCTGTGCCAGCATCAACCGCACGGTCAGCGATCTCCATGACCGGGTCCGGGACGGGGCACTGGTGCTCACCGTCCGGCCCCCATCCGGTAACCGACGCCGCGGATGGTCTGAATGAACTTCGGGCCGGCGGCCTCGTCGCCGAGCTTCTTGCGGATCCGCCCGATGTGCACGTCCACCAGGTGTGCGTCACCGGTCCAGGCGGCGTCCCAGACCATCTCCACCAGCTGCCGGCGCGAGAGCACCACCTGCGGGTGGGCCGCCAGGGCGGCCAGCAGGTCGAACTCGATCCGGGTCAGCGCCACCGGCTCCCCGCCCACGCGGACCTCCCGGGCGGCCTCGTCCACCACCAGGTCCCCGACCACGAGCTCCCGGTCCGGCCGCGCCGGGGCGGGTGCGGGGCCGGTGCGGGCCCGGCGCAGCATGGCCTGGACCCGGGCCACGAGCTCGCGCGGGCTGAACGGCTTGGTCACGTAGTCGTCGGCTCCCACCGACAGGCCCACGATCTTGTCGATCTCGTCGTCGCGGGCGGTGAGCATCAGCACGTGGCAGTCGGAGAAGGTCCGCACCTGACGGCATACCTCGACCCCGTCGATTCCCGGCAGCCCCAGATCCAGCACGAGGACCTGTGGCGCGAAGTCCCGCACCGCGGCCACCGCGTCGGTGCCGTCGTGCCGTACTGCGACGTCGAGTCCGGCCTTGCGCAGATAGCCCGCGACCAGCTGCGCGAGGTCGGCCTCGTCGTCGACCACCAGCACACGACCCGCGGGAGGTGAGGACATCGTGGCTCCTTCGTCGGCGGCGCCCGCTCAGGAGCGGGCGGGGCCCGGGTCCACCGCGTCATGGTGCGGAGAGGCTGCGCCCACGGTGGTCCCCGTCGTCCTGTTCACGGTTCCCATTCTCCCCCACCGCGCCCGTGCGCGGTGGGGGACCGCCGGATCCGTCTCGGGACGGTCCGTCACCTCGCGGGCGTCCCCGGGCCCCGTGAAGGCGGCTGTGCAGCCCTAGGCACAGTCCAGCGCGGTGCGCAGCGCCTCGAGGTTGTTGCGCATGACCTGCTGGTAGTCGGCGCTCTCGTCGGACTGGTTCTCCACCGGGTCCAGGACCGCCGTCTCGATCCCGTGCTCGGCCGCCAGGGTCTCGGCGACCTTCGGGTTGACCAGGGACTCCGAGAACACCGTGGTGACGCCCTCGGCCTCGACCACCTTGCCGATCTCGGCCAGCCGGGCCGGGGAGGGCTCGGTGTCGGGGTCGAGCCCGGCGATGGCCACCTGCTCGAGGTCGTACTTGTCCGCCAGGTATCCGTAGGCGTCGTGGGACACCACGATGGTGTCCCGCTCACAGGTGGCCAGCCCCGCGGCGAACTCCTCGTCCAGGGCGGCCAGCTCCGTGGCCAGCTCCTCGGCGTTGGACTCGTAGGTCTCGGCGTTGTCCGGGTCGACCTCGGCCAGCTCGTGGGCGACCTCCGTGGCCACCGCGGCGAGCCGGTCGGGCTCCAGCCAGAAGTGCGGGTCCTCCCCGCCGTGGCCGTGGCCGTCGTCACCGGCGGGCGCCTCCTCGCTGTGCGCCTCTCCGCCGTGGGACTCCTCCGCGGCCCCGTGCTCCTCGGCGGAGTGGGCCTCCTCGCCCTCCACCCCGGCGTGCACCGCGTCGAGGGCGTGCTCGGGGGCGGCCTGGGCCACGGCGTCGTCGACCGCCGGCTGGAACCCGGAGAGGTACACCACGGCGTCCGCGGTGCGCAGTCCGTCGACGGCGGCCGGGGAGAGCTCCAGGTCGTGCGGCTCGGCCCCGGCGGGGGTGAGCGACTCCACCTGCACGAGGTCCCCGCCGACGCGTTCGGTGACGTACTGCAGCGGGTAGAAGGAGGCCTGCACGCTCAGCGTCTCCGCGGCGTCACCGGCGGTGGCGGCCGAGGGATCACCCGAGCCGGCGGCGCAGGAGGACAGGGCGAGAGCGGCGGTCAGGGACAGCGGGACGGCGAGAGCACGCGACAGGGTCATGAGAACAATTCTCAGTCAATCTGAGAATCATTGTCAAAACAGCCGCGGCGGGCCGATCCTCAGGCGTCCTGCCGGCAGGTCTCGCAGGTCCCGTGCAGCTCGATGGCGTGGGAGACCTCGGTGAACCCGTGCCGGCGGGCGGTCTGGGCGGCCCACCGCTCGACGGCGGTCTCGGCCACCTCCACGGTGCGGCCGCAGCGGCGGCACACCAGGTGGTGGTGGTGCTCGGTGCGCCGGCACCGGCGGTACCGGGTCTCCCCGCCGGGGGCGGCGAGGGCGTCGACCTCCCCGGCCTCGGCCAGGGCGCCGAGGTTGCGGTAGACGGTGGCGAGGGAGACCGACTCCCCCTGTTCCCCCAGCATGGCGTGGAGCTGCTGGGCGGAGCGGAACTCCGGGGTCCGTTCGAGCAGCTCGGCCAGGGCGGAGCGCTGCCGGGTGGTCCGGGACACGGTCACGCCCCTCGCAGCTGGAGGTCGTCCTCGACGTCGTGGAGGCGATCCGGCGCGCCGTGGCGCCGGGCGCGCCCCAGGAGGGGGCGGAGGAGCAGCGCCAGCACGTAGCAGGCGATGGCCAGCACCACGATCGTGGCCCCGGGGGACAGCGGGTGGAAGTAGGTGATGGACAGGCCGGTGACGCAGACCCCGACCCCGACGGCCATGGCCGTCCCCATGGTCCCGGCGAAGGAGCGGGTGACCAGCTGGGCCACGGCCACCGGGACGATCATCACGGCGGAGACCAGGAGGACGCCGACCACGCGCATCGACACGGAGACGGTCAGGGCGGCCATGACGGCCACCATGATGTTCAGCGCCCGCACCGGCAGACCGGTGGCGAGGGCGAACTCCTCGTCGTGGCACAGGGAGAACAGCGCCGGGCGCAGTCCGAGCCCGAGGCCGAGGACCACCGCGGCCAGCCCGGCGGTGAGCCAGACGTCCAGTGGGGTGACGGTGGCGATGGACCCGAAGAGGTAGCCGGTGAGGTTCGCCGACGTGCCGCCGGCCAGCCCGATCAGCAGCACGCCGCCGGCGATGCCGCCGTAGAACAGCAGGGCCAGCGCCACGTCGCCGCTGGTGCGCCCCTTGGTGCGCATCACCTCGATGAGCACTGCGCCGATGACCGCGGCGACCACCGCCCCGGGCACGGCGAGGGCGTCGTGCGGGGTGAGTCCGGCCGCCGAGCCGGCCAGCCAGCCCATGGCCACCCCGGTCAGCGCGACGTGGCCGATGCCGTCGCCGAGCAGCGCCAGGCGCCGCTGGACCAGGTAGGTGCCGATGACCGGCGCGGAGACGCCCACGAGGGCGGCGATCAGCAGGCCGCGCTGCATCAGCGGACTGGCCAGCATGGCGGCGAGGGTCTCGATCATGGTCACTGGGGCTTTCCGTGGAGATCGGGGGCGGTCGGGACGGCGGAGTGCTCGTCCCCGTGGGGGTGCAGGTGCTCGTGATCGGGGGCGTCGTGCCCGGGGGCCGGCAGCGGAGGGCTGCCGTCGTGGACGATGCGCCCGTGGCGCAGCACCACGGCGCGGTCCAGCAACGGGGCCAGCTCGCCCAGCTCGTGGAGCACCACCAGGAGCGTGGTGCCGTCGGCCTGCAGCTGCGCCAGGATGCGGGCCATGGCCTCCTTGGAGACCTGGTCCACCCCGGACAGGGGCTCGTCCAGCAGCAGCAGCCGGGGCCGCCGCACCAGCGCCCGGGCGATCAGCACCCGCTGCTGCTGGCCGCCGGAGAAGATCGCCACACTCTCGCGCGCCCGGTCGGCCAGTCCCACCTGCTCCAGGGCGTCGAGGCACGCGCGCCGGGCCCCGGGGCCGGGGCGGAGGCGCCGGTGTCCCGTCAGTCCCGAGGCCACGACCTCGAGCGCGGTGGCCGGCACCCCGGCGCCGACGCCGACGCGCTGGGGGACGTAGCCGATGCGCGACCACGGCACGGCCCGGCGCGCGCCGGTGACGTCGGCGCCGAACAGCCGGGCCTCGCCGGAGTCGACGGGCACGATCCCGAGCAGGGACTTGATGAGGGTCGACTTCCCGGAGCCGTTGCCGCCCATCAGGGCCACGGCCTCGCCCTCGGCCACAGCGAGGTCGACCCCGCGCAGCACCGGAGTGGCGCCGAGGACCACGGTGAGGTCCTCCGTGCGGATCGCCGAGCGGTCCGCGGGGGCCGGAGCCTCCGGCGTGGATCGAAGTTTCATGAGAGCCATTCTCAAGAAAATGAGAACGATGGTCAATTCGGCACGGTTCCGCGGCGGACCGGTGCCGCCTGGATCAGCGCCGCGCCGGCTGCGCGGCGGACCGCACGGCGTCCTCCCCCCGGCGCGGAACGGACCGCGCGGCAGGAGGCGCTGTAGCGGCAGGTCCCGTCTCGGCAGGTCCCGTCTCGGCAGGTCCCGCCTCGGCAGGCCCCCGCCCAGGACGGGCCGTCCGCCTCGCGACGTCGGCGTTGGAGAGTGAGACTGCCAGGACGGAGGCGAGCACCAGGGCACCCGCGGGCCCGAGCACGGTCCAGGGGGCGCGCTCGACGTAGCCGATGCCCTCGGCCAGCAGCAGCCCCCACTCCGGGGCCGGCGGCTGCTGCCCCAGGCCCAGGAAGCCGAGGCCGGCAATGGCCAGGGCGGTGCCGGGCAGGCGCAGGACCGCGTGCCGGGTCACCTCCGGCAGCAGGGTGGGCAGGACGGTCCCGGCCAGGATGCGGGTTCGGCCCACGCCGAGCAGGGGCAGCACCCGGACGTAGGGCCGGGCCGAGACCTCGGCCACGAGGGCGGCGGTGTGGGCGGCCAGCGGTGCCCAGCTCACCAGGGTGACGGCCAGGGCGGCCCCGGCCGGGGAGGGGCCGGCCACCGCCACGACGAGGATGCCGGCGATGATCGGCGGTGCCGCGTTGGTGACCTCGACCGGCCCGGTGGACCACGTCCCGGTCATCCCGACGGCCAGACCGATGACCAGGCAGGCGGCGACCACGACCAGGGCCAGGCCCAGGGTGTCCAGGGCGCCGTGGCCCACACGGGCCAGGACGTCGCGGCCGGACGCGTCGGCCCCGAGCGGGAGCGCCCAGGAGGGCGCTTCGAGCCGGCCGTGGGCGGAGGCGTAGGGGTCCCGGAGCAGCCCGGCGACGACGAGCCCCAGTAGCAGGGCCCCCGAGACGGCCGGCACCGTCCACCACGCCCGGCGCCGCCCCGAGGGTGGCCCGGGGACGGGCAGGTCCCCGGAGCGGGCGGCCGGCCCCAGCAGCGCCCGGCGGGCCAGGGCGGCCAGGGCGCCGCACAGCGCGGCGAGCACGAGCAGGAGCAGGATCCTCGCCTGCAGGGCGGGGATGTCCTGGGCCGCCGCGGCCCCGAGCAGGGTCCGGCCCAGGCCGGGGATCGCGAAGATCTCCTCGACCGGCACCGCCCCGCCGGTGAGTCCGACGACGACGAGGGCGATCTGCCCGATCACCCCGGGCAGGGCCCGGTGCAGCGCCGCGAGCGCGATCCGCGGCCGGGAGTGCCCGGCCACGGCCCAGGTGTGCACCCAGCGCTCGGTGAAGGCGCCGGCCAGGGCGGTCGAGAGCAGCCGGCCGATCAGCCCGCCCCCGGGCAGGCCGAGCGCCAGGGCCGGGAGCACCACGTGCTCGGGTCCCTGCCATCCGTAGGGCGGGAGCCAGCCCGCCCAGACGGCCACGACGATCAGCAGCACCGCCGCCAGCAGGAACTCCGGCAGCGCGGTCAGCGCGGCGGCCGCCGCCCCGGCCCCGCGGGCGGGGCGCCCGGCGAGCCCACTGCGGACGGTGGGCACACAGGTCAGGGCGGCCACGAGCAGGGCGACGAGCAGGGCCGCGCCCATCAGCGTCAGGGACACCCCCATGGCCTCCAGGACGCCGGGCAGGACCGGGCGCCCGCTGATCCAGGACGTGCCGAGGTCCCCGGCGAGGACGCCGGACGCCCAGTCGGCGAAGACGGCCACCGGGCCGCCGTCCAGACCCAGCTCGGTCCGGATCTGGGCCAGCACCTCCGGGGTGGCCGGCCGGTCCGCGTAGCGGGCGCGCAGGACCGTGTACTCCGGGCTGTTGCCCGAGAGCCACGGCAGGGCCCCGATCAGCACGACGACGGCGGCGAAGGTCGCGGCGCGGGAGGTCAGGGCCGCCGCCCCTCCGCGTCCCCTTGCCCGGCCCTTCACTCGGCCCCTCACTCGGAGACGGCGGTCTCGGCCGTGATCAGCTCGCGCTCGCGCGGATCGCGGACCGCGCCCTCCACGCCGTCCTGCTCACCCTGGATGACGCGCTCGTGGAGCATCGGGATCGCCGCGTCCTCGGCCAGGATCGCCGCTTCGGCGGCCATGATCGCCTCCTGGCGCTCCTCGCCGGGAGCGGCCTGCTCCGCGGCGGTCAGGGCGTCGTCGACGGCCCCGGAGCAGAACTGGGAGAGGTTGAACGAACCCTCGCAGCCGAAGTCGCTGACCATGTAGGCCACGGGGTCACCCGAGTCGAGCACCGTGGCGCGGGAGAGGATGAAGGCGTCGAAGTCGCCCTCCAGGGCGTCGGCCTCGATGTACTGGTACTCGCGCACCTCGAGCTCGACCTCGAAGCCGGCGGCCTCGAGCTGCTGCTGGAGCTGGACGGCGACCTCGGGCAGCTCGGCCCGGTCGGTGAAGGTGCCGATGGTGATCTTTCGCCCGGCCGGGTCCCCGGCCTCGGCACGGTCGGCGAGCGCCTCGCGGTAGGCGTCGGCGTCCCGCCCCTCCGCGGCGTAGGGGATCGCCGGGCCCAGCAGTCCGGCGGCCACGTCGGCCCGGCCCTCGTAGACCCCGTCCACGATGCGCTGCGGGTCCAGGGCCTCCCGGGCGGCGGCCCGCAGGGCGGGGTCGGCGAACGGCCCGTCCTCGGTGTTGAGGTAGAGCGTGTTGGTGCGCGGCATCGGCACCTCCTCGAGGAGGTCCTCCTCGACCTGGGCGGCCTGGCCCACGGGCACCGCCTCGACGACGTCGGCCTCGCCGGTGCGCAGCGCTGCGGCCCGGGCGGTGCCGTCGGGCACGAAGGACACGTCGATGCCCGCCGCGGCCGCGGCGCCGGCCCAGTGGTCGTCGTAGCGCTCCAGGGTGGCCCCGGAGGTGCCGTCCACGGCGGTGAGCTCGAACGGGCCCGTGCCGTGGCCCACCGGGGTCACCGCGGGGCCCTCGTAGGCGGCCGGGGCCAGGACCGACAGCTGCGGGCTGGACAGCCGCTGGGGCACGAGCGGGTCGGTCTCGGCGGTGGTGACCCGCACGGTGTCGCCCTCGGCCTCCACGCTCATCTCCACCCCGTCGAGGATGCGCGGGGCCGGCTCCGCCTCCACCGCGTGGGCGAGTGAGGCGGCGGCGTTCTCCGCGGTGAGCTCGGTGCCGTCGTGGAAGGTGACGCCGTCCCGGATCGTGAAGGACCAGGTGGTGTCGTCGAGCTGCTCCCACTCGGTGGCCAGCATCGGCTGGGCGTCCCCGGCCTCGTCCAGCCGGACCAGGGTCTCGGCGGTGGACCAGCGGGAGAGCTTGAAGGCGTCGTCGCTCAGCGGGGACAGCCCCGAGCGCGGCGGCTGCAGCATGGCGAGCTCGATCCGGGCGTCGGCCGAGCCGCCGGCTCCCCCGGCGGAGGAGGTGCCGGAGCCCTCGGCGAAGCAGCCGGTGAGCAGCAACAGACTGACCGCGGCGAGGCCGAGGCCGGTGCGGCGCTGAGCGGGACGGGGAGCGGAGGGGCGGGGTGGCATCAGGAGGCCCTTTCGGTGGGGGTGAGCGGTGGTGGGTGACAGGAGTGGTGCGGCCGACGGCTCAGGGAGCCAGGTGCGGAACCGCATCCACCAGCTCCTGCGTCGTCGGGTGGCGGGGCGTCTCGAGCAGCCGGTCGACGGGGCCCTCCTCCACCACCTGCCCGTGGTCGAGCACCAGAGCGCGGCGGCACAGGAAGCGGACCGCGGTGAGATCGTGGGAGACGAACAGCAGCCCCAGGCCCTCCCGGACGTGCTGCTCCCGGAGCAGGTCCAGCACCTGGTGGCGCAGCGGCAGGTCGAGGCCGCTGACCGCCTCGTCGGCCAGGAGGATCCGCGGCCGGGTCACCAGGGCCCGGGCTATCGCCACGCGCTGGGCCTGACCGCCGGAGAGCTCGTGGGGGCGCCGGCCCAGGTGCTCGGTGCCGAGGCCGACCCGCTCCAGGGCGTCCCGGACCAGCCGGGCGTGGTCGCCCACGATGCGGAAGCGGCGCAGCGGTTCCCGCAGCTGGCGTTCGACGCTGCGCCGCGGGTCCAGGCTGGACGCGGGGTCCTGCGGGACGTACTGCACGGCCTGCCTGACCCTCCGGATCTGCTGCCGGCCGGTCAGGGGGACGCCGTCGAAGCGGATCTCGCCCCGGTCCGGGCGCTCGACGCCCAGCAGCAGGGACAGCAGCGTGGACTTGCCCGATCCGGAGGGGCCGACCAGGCCCAGCGACTCCCCCTCGCGCACCGCGAGGTCGACGCCGCGCACCGCGGCCACGGCGCCGGAGCGCGTGCCGTAGCTCCTGGTGAGCCCGAGACCGTGCAGTGCGGCGGGTTCCGCCGCCCGGCTCACGAGGCCACGCCCAGCGGGGCGGCGGCCGGCGGAGCCGCAGCGGAACGGAGACCGGTGCGGGCGGCCTCGACCAGGGCCGCCGTGAAGGGCGCCTGCGGCGATCCGACCACCTGCTGGATCGGACCGGACTCGACGACCCGTCCCCGGTCCAGGACGACGACGTCGTCGCACAGGTCGGCGGCGACCGCCAGGTCGTGGGTGACGAACAGCAGCCCGCCGCGGCCTGCGCCGGTGCACCGGCGCAGGGCCTCGACCACGTGGCGCTGGCTGATCATGTCCAGCGCCGTGGTCGGCTCGTCGGCCACCAGCAGGTCCGGTGCGGCGGCCATGGCGAGCGCCAGGCACACCCGCTGCCGCTGCCCGCCCGACAGCTGGGAGGGGTGGGCCCGCAGGATCCGCGCCGGGTCCTCGAAGCCGACCTCGCGGAGCAGATCCGCCACGACCCGGCCGGCGGCCGCCGCACCGAGCCGGCGCCGGCGGGCCACGGCGGGCAGCAGCTGCCGGTCCAGGCGCACCACGGGGTTCAGCGCGGCCTGGGAGTCCTGGAAGACCGCGGCCATTCCCGGACGCCGCCCGGGAGCCTGCCGCCACGGCAGCTCACGGCCGGCGGCGCGCAGGGAGCCCTGCACGCCGAAGTGGTGTCCGAGCAGACCCAGCAGGGCCAGGACCGTCAGGGACTTCCCCGAGCCCGAGGCGCCGAGCAGGGCCACCCGCCGACCCGGGGGCACCTGGAAGCCCACACCCTGCAGCAGCGGCCGTCCGGCCAGGGCCACCTCGAGCCCCCGCACGTCCACTCCGGTCGCACCGCGCATGCTTCCCCCTTGCCAAACCGCTCTCAACAGGCTCTCATGGTAATGAGTTTCATTCTCAACAAACAAACCGGCGGCGCCTGGTGCAGGAGCCGCCGGCCGGCGACCTCGTCGATCGACCCAGGAGGCCATTCCATGACCCGCAAGAGCGCTCCGCGCGAGACCACCACCGACGCCAGCGGTCCGCTGGTCGCGGTCTGCCAGGGCCACCGGTGCGCCGGCCTGCGCCGGATGACCGGGACCGCCGAGCAGGCGGAGGACCTCCGGAAGGTGGTCAGGGGCACGGCCGGGGCCGTCCTGATCGCGTCCCCGTGCCTGGGACGGTGCGAGATGGCCGCGCTGGTCGCCGTCGCACGGCGGGACGGGCCCAGCGGGCACGTGGGCCCCACCGTGTGGCTGAGCGGGCTCGAGGACGCGCAGCGGGCGGAGGCGCTGAACCGCTGGGTCGCCTCCGGCGGGCCCCAGCGGATCCACCAGCCCGAGCACGGCGCGCCGCCGCCCCTGCGGGACGCCGTGAGCGGCTTCGGTCCGCCGCCCGCGGTGTCCCGCCGCACTCGCTGACCCGGGAGCCGGCGCGGAGGCGGGGCCCGCGGCTCAGCGAGGCCGGAACGCGGCCGCGGCGCGACCGCCAGTGGCGGCCGACGCCGACCGGTTCGTCCGTCCACCCTCCCTGGCCAGGGTTTCTTCACGGAATCTTCAACGCCCGGGGCTTCACTCCGCCGGATCGGCAGTTTACTGTCGGTTGCACGGCGGCCCGGTTCCGACCGGTCCGCACCGCGGCAGTACGGACGAAGGAGCGAGCCCATGACCCACGTGACCTCGATGCTCGAGACCTACCCGAAGGGCCTGGGGGACGTCGACCGGCAGAAGCTGGCCGAGTGCATCGCGGCGTGCTTCGAGTGCGCCCAGACCTGCACCGCCTGCGCCGACGCCTGCCTGGCCGAGGACATGGTCGCCGAGCTGACCACGTGCATCCGCAAGAACCTCGACTGTGCCGACGTCTGCGTGAGCACCGGCCGCGTGCTCACCCGCCGGACCGGTGACAACGCCCAGGTCGTCCGCGCGGCGCTCGAGGCGTGCCGTACCGCGTGCAAGGCCTGCGGGGACGAATGCGCCGAGCACGCCGAGATGCACGAGCACTGCAAGGTCTGCGCCGAGGCCTGCCGCCGCTGCGAGCAGGCCTGCGCCGACCTCCTCGCCTCGCTGGGCTGAGCCCGGCGGAGGGCCGGGCCCGCTCGGTGCACGGGGCTCCCCTGCTTCCGCCGGCCCTCAGCGGGCCTCGAGGGTGCCCATCATCCCGAGGTCCTCGTGGTCGAGGATGTGGCAGTGGTAGACGGTGCGGCCGGCGAAGTCGTCGAAGGCCACCCGGACCGTCACCTCCCCGAAGGCCGGGACGTTGACCACGTCCTGCCACCGGGGTCCGGAGACCTCGCGGCCCGCCTCGGCCACGACCTGCATCGGCCACACGTGCAGGTGCACCGGGTGGTCCATGGGGCTGGAGTTGGCCAGGGTCCACTCCTCCACGGTGCCCACCCGGACCCGCTGGTCGGTGCGCCCGGCGTCGAACTGCCGGCCGTCGATCGTGAAGGACATCATCTGCCCGGGGCCGCGCATGCCGCCCATCATCCCGCCCATGCCCATGCCCATGCCCATGGCGAAGTCCAGGGTGCGCCGGGCCTCGACCGGCTCCTCGCGCAGGTCCCGCGGCGCCGGCCCCGCGGGCACGGGCCCGGCCTGCTCGACCGGGTCCCCGGCGACCTCCAGGGTGAGCAGCTCGACCGGACCGCCGGAGCCGGGACGGTCCCCGCCCGGGCCCGTCATGCCGTTCATCATTCCGTCCATGCTGCCGCGGTCCACCGGGGTGGCCACCAGGACGGAGGTGCCAGCCCGGGCGTCCACCAGCAGCTCCACCCGGTTGCCCGGCGCCAGCGTCACGTCGGTGACCTCGAGCGCCTCGGGCAGCCGGCCGACGTCACGGCCGGAGAGCCGCAGGTCCTGCCCGTCCAGGCTCAGGCGCAGGAACCGGGCCGGGCAGGCGTTGACGACCCGCCACAGTTCCCGCTCCCCGGGCGCGGCGGTGGCCCCGGGACGGACCTGACCGTTGACCAGCACGCTCTGCCCCTCCCGGCCCATCATCCGCTCGGGCGGGGACACCTCGGCCGGCTCTCCGGAGGCGTCCAGGGTGAGGTCGGAGATCACCAGCACCCGCTCCCGGGCCACCGGGACGGGGTCGGGGTCCTCGACCACGATGGCCCCGTAGAGCCCGGCGGCGAGCTGGTCGGCCACGTGCCCGTGGTGGTGCGGGTGGTACCAGTAGGTGCCTGGCGGGTGGTCGTCCGGAAGGGCGAACTCGTAGTCGAAGGAGTCTCCGGGGGCGATGCTCACGAAGGGGTTGTCCCCGTTGCCCGCCGGGGAGACGTGCAGGCCGTGCACGTGCAGGTTCGTCGGGTCGTCCAGGCCGTTGGTCATCGCCACCCGGAGCGTGTCCCCGGGGCGGACCCGCAGGGTGGGCCCGGGCAGGGAGCCGTTGAACGCCTGCACGTGCGCGGTCCGCGCCCCGATCCGCACCCGGGCGGGGGCCGCCGCCAGGGCCAGGTCCAGGGCCCCGTCCCGGCTGGACAGCACCTCGGGCTGCAGCAGCTCCCGGCCGCCGCCGATGGCCTCACCCCCGCCGCCGGTCCACCACAGCCCGGCCCCGCCCACGGCCGCGGCGCCGGCGCCGGCCGCGCCCAGGGCCAGCAGCTGCCGGCGGGTCAGCGGGCTCACCGGTCGCCCTCCTCCAGGGTCCGCAGCCGCTCCCGGAACTCCTCGGTGCTGATCTCCCCGCGCGCGTAGCGCTCCTCGAGGATCTCCCGGGACCGGCGCGGGCCGGCACCCGTCGGCGGCGCGGAACCGCCCTGCCGGGTCCCGCCGCCCGAGTTCCCGGTGAGCAGCTTCACGAGCACGACGACCAGTACGACCGTGCCCACGACGAGCAGGAGCCAGAAGATCCACATCCAGCCCATGCCCCCTCCCATGCCGTCGCCCCACATCATCGCGGTCCTCCTTCGATCGGTCGGTCGGCTTTTGCCGGCGGCCGCCCGTGGGCGACGACGCCGGTCACCGGGGCGGTCAGGAACCGTCCGGCAGCTCCTGGAGCATCTGCTCCATCTCGGCGATCTCCGCCTCCTGGTCTGCGACCACCTGGCGGGCGAGCTCGACGGCCTGCGGGTTCTGCCCCTGCTCGATCTGCTCCTGGGCCATCTCGACCGCGCCCTCGTGGTGGACGGTCATCTGCTCCAGGTACAGCTGGGCGGCCCCGGTGCCCTGGGCGTCCTCGAGGGCGGACATGTCCTCCTCGCTCATCATCCCGCTCATGCCCGCCCCGGAGCCGTGGTCCATGCCGTCCATGTCCTCGGCGTCGGCCAGGGGCTCGGCCTCCCAGGCGGTGAGCATGTCGTTCATGCGCTCGATCTCCGGGCCCTGGGCGTCGATGACTCTCTGGGCGAACTCGGCGACCTCGGCCGGGACGTCGTCCTTGGCCAGCAACATCTCGCTCATCTCCACGGCCTGCTCGTGGTGCGGGAGCATCATCTGGGCGAACATCACGTCCGCGTCGTTGTGCTCGGCGGCGATCGGCTCGCCGGAGGCCGCACCGGTGCTGGTGGCCGCAGGGGCGGAGGCCGCGGGGGCAGCGGTCTCCGCGTCCGTGCCGGCGCCCTCCTGGGCGCCGCTGGTGCCGCAGCCGGCCAGGGCGAGGGCCGAGGCCAGGGCGAGGGTGGTGAGGGTGGTGGAACGCTTCACGGTGGGTGTCCTTCTCTTCGGTTCGGGGGTTCGGGGGTTCGGTCTCGGGGGGTCGGGGTGGTTCAGCGGGCGGGGACGGTGCCGGCCTGCTCGGGGGCCCGGCGGTCCTCGGTGCCGACGGAGGCCAGATGGGCCGGGGCGAGGTCGAGGCGGCGCAGCAGCTGGGCGTTGAGCGCCACCACGATGGTGGACGCCGACATCAGCACCGCGCCCACGGCCGGGGACAGCACGATCCCGATCGGGGCGAGCACCCCGGCGGCCAGTGGCACGGCGACGACGTTGTAGCCGGCGGCCCAGACCAGGTTCTGGATCATCTTCCGGTAGCTGGCCCGCGACAGCTCGATCATCGACAGCACGGACCGGGGGTCGTTGCCGGCCAGGACCACCCCGGCCGACTCCATGGCCACGTCGGTGCCGGTGCCGATGGCGATGCCGACCTCGGCCCGGGCCAGGGCTGGGGCGTCGTTGACGCCGTCGCCGACCATCGCCACGGTCATCCCCCGGGACTGGAGCTCGACGACCTTGGTGTCCTTGTCCTGCGGGAGGACCTCGGCGAAGACCTCGTCGATGCCGAGCTCGGCGCCCACGGCCTCGGCGACCTGGCGGGCGTCGCCGGTGATCATCGCCACCCGCACCCCCCTGTCCTGCAGAGCGGCCACGGCGGCGCGGGACTCGGGGCGGACCTTGTCCTCCAGGGCCAGGGCGCCGATGACCGCTCCGTCCCGGAGGACGTGGAGCACCCCGGCGCCGCGCGCCACCCACTCACGGGTGGTCCCGGTGATCGTCGCGGGCGTGGACAGGCCGAGCTCGCGCAGCATGTTGGGTCCGCCGACCGTGATCTCGGCGCCGTCGACCGTGGCGCGGACGCCGCGGCCGGTGGCCGACCGGAGGTCGGTGCCGCGCAGGCCCAGCCGCTGCGCCTCGGGGTCCTGGGCGGCCGCCGTGACGATGGCGCGGGCCACGGGGTGCTCGCTGTCGGCCTCGGCCGCCGCCGCGAGCGCCAGGAGCTCTCCCTTCGAGGTGCCGGGGACCGGGACCGCGCCGGTGACCGCGTGCGCGCCCTCGGTGAGGGTGCCGGTCTTGTCGAAGAGCACCACGTCGATGGTGCGCATCCGCTCCAGGGCCAGCCGGTCCTTGATCAGCACCCCGGCCTTCGCCGCGCGCTCGGTGGAGATCGCGATGACCAGCGGGATCGCCAGGCCCAGGGCGTGGGGGCAGGCGATGACCAGCACGGTCACGGTCCGGATCACCGCGTCGTCCGGACTGCCCAGCAGCGTCCAGGCGACGGCGGTGAGGATGCCGGCGGCCAGGGCGAACCAGAACAGCAGCGCGGCGGCGCGGTCGGCCAGGGCCTGGGCCCGGGAGGAGGACTCCTGGGCGGCCGCGACCATCCGCTGGATCCCGGCCAGAGCGGTGTCGGCGCCGACGGCCTCCACCCGCACGCGCACGGTGGTGTCGGTGGCCACGGTCCCGGCGACCACCGTGTCGCCGGGTGCCCGGCTGACGGCCTTGGACTCGCCGGTGATCATGGACTCGTCGAACTCGGCCGTCCCCGCGACGATCTCCCCGTCGGCCGGGACCCGGGCGCCGGGACGGATGAGCACGACGTCGCCCACGGCCAGCTCGGCGACGGGCACGGTGACGGTGTCGCCGTCGACGACCTTCTCGGCCTCGTCGGGCAGCAGCGCGGCCAGGGCGTCCAGGGCGGAGGACGCCGCGCCGAGGGCGCGCATCTCCATCCAGTGGCCCAGCAGCATGATGACCACCAGCAGGGCCAGCTCCCACCAGAAGTCGAGGTCGAACCCGCCGATCCCCAGGGTGGTGACCCAGGAGGCGACGAAGGCGACGGTGATGGCCATGGCGATCAGCAGCATCATCCCCGGCTGCCGGCTCCTCAGCTCGGTGAGTCCGCCCTTCAGGAACGGCGCCCCGCCGTAGACGAAGATGACAGTGCCCAGCACGGGAGGGATCCAGGTGGAGCCCGGGAACCCGGGGACGGAGTAGCCCAGCAGGTGCCCGACCATCGGGCTGAAGACCACCACGGGGACCGCCAGCACGAGACTGAGCCAGAACTTGTTCCTGAACATCGCCGTGGAGTGCCCGGCGTGCTCGCCGTGGGTGTGGACCTGGTGGTCCTCGTCCACCGCCGAGTGGGCGTGCTCGTGCGGCATGGCCTGTCCGTGGGTGCCGGCATCGGCGTGCTGCTCGTGGCCGTGGGCGTCCGCGGGCTGCTCCGGGGCGGCGGGGCGGCCGTGGTCCTGGTGCGGGGAGCGCATGATCTTCCTCCTGCGAGAACTGGTGTCCGCTCGGTGGGGACCGAGGTGGGCCTGCTCCTCCTAGGTATATACCCCTAGGGGGTATAAGGCAAGGTGTGTCATCGGGTGATCCCGGCCGGCTCCGGCCCCGCCCGCTGACGGGAGGGCAGCTCCACGGTGAAGGCCGTCCCGGCCCCGGGCCCGGGGGACGTGACGGTCAGCGTCCCGCCGTGGGCCTCGACCAGGGCCCGGGAGATGGTCAGGCCGATCCCGGAGCCGCCGTGGTCGCGGTCCCGGGCGCTGTCCCCGCGCCAGAAGCGCTCGAACACCCGGGACAGGTGCTCGGCGGCGATGCCGTCGCCGGTGTCGGCAACGGTGACGGCCACCTGCCCCGGACCCCGCCGGACGACGCCGAGGGAGACCTGCCCGCCGGGCGGTGTGTGGCGCAGGGCGTTGGTGAGCAGGTTGCCCAGCACCTGCCCCATCCGCTGCCGGTCCACGTCCACCACCCCGGCGTCGTCGTCGACGTCCAGGACGAGCCGCACGCCCTTGGCGGCGTACGCCTCCCGGTGGGCCTCCGCGGCAGAGCGGGCCAGGTCGCCGGCCGGCTGCGAGGCGCGGTCCAGGTCGATCCGGCCCTCCTCGGCCCGGGAGACGTCGTGGATGTCCTCGACCAGCCGGGTGAGGCGTCCGAGCTGGTCGGTCACGAGCTCGCCGGTGGCCTCGTCCCACTGCGCCACCCCGTCCTGCAGCGCCTCGCAGTAGACGGTGAGCACCGAGATCGGGGTGCGCATCTCGTGGGCGAGGTCCGAGAGCATCCGCCGCCGGAGCTCCTCGGTGCGCTCCAGCCGCTCGGCCATGGTGTTGAACGAGGCCGCCACGGCGTCCACCTCGACGCCGGCGCCGAGGGCCGGGACCCGGGTGTCGTAGCGGCCGCGGGACACGCCCCGCGCCGCCTCGGTGAGCGCGGCGAGGGGCCGCCGGAGGCGGCGGGTGAACAGCCAGGTCACCGCCGCGGCGCAGATCACGGCGGTGCCCAGGGCCACGCCCAGGACGATGAGACCGGCGTCCCGGTAGGCCCGCTCCACGTGGAGCAGCTCGGGGGAGTTCTCGGCGTGCCCGGCCATGATCAGGTGCTCGTGGAAGATCGCGGGTCCGGCCAGGGAGGCGACCGCCACGGCGGCGAGGATGCTGGCGGCCACCACGATGGCCTGGGCCAGGAAGAACCGGGAGGCCAGGCCGCGGGGGTGTCGTCGGCGGGTCATCGCGCCACCATCCGGTAGCCGACCCCGCGCACGGTGTCGACGAAGGCGGCCTGGTCCTCCCCGAGCTTCCGGCGCAGGTGCCCGATGTGCACGTCCACGATCCGCTCGTCACCCACCCATGAGGGCCCCCACACGGTGTCGATGAGCCGGCGGCGGGTCAGCGCCTCGTGCGGCCGGGCCGTCAGGGCGGCCAGCAGCTCGAACTCGGTGCGGGTCAGCGCCACCGCCTCCCCGCCCACGCGTGCCTCGTGGGCCGCGAGGTCGACGGTCAGCTCGCCGAACTCCCGGGCGGGCTCGACCGGGGCCACCGTGGTGCGGGGCCGGCGCAGCACCGCGGCCACCCGGGCGACGAGCTCGCGGACGCTGAAGGGCTTCGTGATGTAGTCGTCGGCCCCGGCCGCCAGTCCGGCCAGCTTGTCCTCCTCGTCCCCGCGGGCCGTGAGCATCAGCACGTAGCACTCGGAGAAGCCCCGGATCCTGCGGCACACCTCGATGCCGTCCATCCCCGGCAGCCCCAGGTCCAGCACCACCACGTCCGGGCTCCGGTCGCGGGCGGCCTCCACGGCGTCGGGGCCGGTGTGGACGGTGGCGACCTCGTAGCCGCCGCGGGTCAGGTAGGTGGCGACCATCTGCGCCAGGGGCTTCTCGTCGTCCACCACCAGCACCCGCCCGGCCGCCGCGTCAGTGCCAGGATTCATGACTTCAGTGTCCTCCCCCGCCGCGGGGCGGCGGCGCCCGGGGGCGGTCAGCGCGGGAATCTTCGCCAAACCTTCACGGAGCACGCCGCGGGACGGTGCGCCCCGGCCGGCTGCCGCCCGTCCGGGGAACCGGTGACCGATTCCGTCACCTGCCCGGCGGCCCTGTCTCCCCCGGCGCCGGATTCCTAGAGTCGTGCCATGGGGACACGACGGAGCGCGGCGGCGGGCGCCCGGGGGGCCAGCGCGACCTGGGTGTGGTGGGACGCCCGCCGGGCCCACCGGAAGGGTCCGGCGGCGCTGCGCCGGCGGCAGCGGGAGCGGCTGGCCGAGCTCGTGGCCTTCGCGCGGGAGCACTCCGCCTACTACCGGCGGCTCTACCAGGGGCTGCCGGAGCGGGTCGAGGACGTCACCTCCCTGCCGGTGACGGACAAGCGGCAGCTGATGGCCCACTTCGACGAGGTCGCCACGGACCCGGCCGTGACCCTGGCGGCGGTCCAGGAGTTCGTGGCGGACCCGGCCCGGATCGGGGAGCGGTTCGCCGGGAGGTACCTGGTGGCCACCACCGCCGGCACCACCGGCACCCGGGGTCTCTTCGTGCTCGACGACCGGTACCGGGCGGTGACCTCGGGGATGATGGCCCGGCTGTCCGCGGGCTGGCTGTCCGGGCGGGACCTGGTGCGGCTCACGGTGCGCGGGGGCCGGTTCGCCGCGGTCGTGGCCACCGGCGGGCACTTCCTGGCCGTGGCCACCAGCACCCGGGAGATGCGGGAGCGACCGCGGCGCCACCGCCGGCTCAGGATCCTCTCGATCCACCGGCCGCTGCCCGAGCTGGTGGCCGAGCTCAACGCCTTCGGCCCGCTCATGCTCGGCGCCTACGCCAGTGTGCTGCGCCTGCTGGCCTCCGAGCAGGAGGCCGGGCGGCTGCGCCTGCGCCCGGTGCTGGTGCTCAGCACCGCCGAGGGTCTGCCGCCGGACGAGCGCACCCGGATCGAGCGGGCCTTCGGGGCGCCCGTGCGGGAGGTCTACGGGTGCACCGAGATCGGCTACGCGGCCTCGAGCTGCGCCCGGGGCTGGCTGCACCTGGTCGAGGACTGGGTCGTTCTCGAACCCGTCGACGCCGAGCACCGTCCCGTCCCGCCCGGGACCGTCTCGCACACGGTGCTGATGACGAACCTGGCCAACCGGGTCCAGCCGATCATCCGCTACGACGTCGGCGACCGGGTCCTGATGAAGCCGGAACCGTGCGGCTGCGGGAACCCGGCCCCGGCCCTGCGCGTGCAGGGCCGGGCCTCGGACGTCCTCGCCTTCCCCGACGACGACGGGCGGGGCCTGGTCGCGGTGCCCCCGCTCGCGCTGGGGACCGTCATCGACCGCGTCCCGGGCGTGGAGCTGTTCCAGGTCGTGCAGACCGCCCCTGCCGGCCTGCGGGTGCGGCTGCTCCCGGCGGCCGGCGAGGACCCCGAGCAGGTGTGGGCCGCCGCGCTGAGCGCCGTCACCGATCTGCTCGGCGACCTGGGCCTGGGGCACGTCGCCGTCGACCGGGCCCCGGAGGCACCGCAGCAGAGCACCGGCGGCAAGTACCGCACCGTCGTCCCGCTCCCCGCACCATGACGGGTCCGCCGGACGGTCGCCTGGCGGGCCTCGCCGGACGGACGGGGATCGAGCTGCCCGGTGCTCGTCCTCGTGGCCCGCGTGCGCCTGATCAGGCCCGCGGGCTGCCGGCCCCCTCGGGGTGCGGGGCCGGCGTGGTGCGGGAGGACCGCGCCCCGGACCGGCCGCTCAGGGCGGGCAGCACCGCGAGGATCCCGAGCGCACCGGCCACGGCGAAGGCCAGGACCGGGGCGGCGGGATCGAACAGGACGCCCAGGAGGACCGAGCCGGCCGCCTGACCGACGGCGAGGGCGATGAACAGCACGGCGGTGCCCTCGGACACGCGATCGGGAATCACCCGCGCGGCCCAGACGATGAGGACACCGGACAGGGCGGTGTAGCCGGCCCCGAACACGGCCGCGGAGACGAACGCGGCGAGCGGCGCCCCCGGCGCCGCGCCCAGGACCACGGTCGCGCCGGCCATGGCCACCGCGGTCGAGACCCACGCCGTCCGCAGGCTCCAGACCTGGACGATCTTCCCGGCGGCGGCGCCCAGCACGCCGAACGCCCCCAGGACCATCCAGGCCGCAATGGAATAGGACTCCTCGCCCGTGCCGGACTCGGCCATGGCCGTGCGCCCGAAGGTCCAGATCGCGGCGCTCGAGGCACCGGCGAGCGCCGCCGCGGCGATGGGCAGGGCCAGCGGCACCAGATCACGGACCCGCACCCGCGCGGGCCGCTCCGCGGCCGGAGCCCGGTGCGCGGACCGGTCCGCCCGGAGGGTGGCCACGGTGGCCGCTGCCACCAGGACGGCGATGGCCGCCCACCCCAGGCGCCACTGGCCGATCGTGAGGAGCATGAGGACGCCCGCGACGACGATGCCCGCCCCGGTGCCGGCGTTGACGACCGTCTGGGCACTCTCCTGGCGCTCCGGAGCGAGGTTGCGCTCGATGAGCGTGACCAGGCCCGGGGTGGCGAACCCGGCGCCGGCCCCGGCCAGCACCACGCTCACCGCGAGGACGACCGCGGTGGGCGAGGCCGCCACGCCTGCCGTGCCCAGCGTGGCCGTCGCCCCCGCGCACACCACGACCAGGCGCGGGCGGGCGGCCAGGCGCGAGGCGAGCACCGCGGCGAGGCAGAAGGAGAGGAAGCTCCCGGCCTGGATGAGCCCGGAGACGGCCGAGCCCATCTGGAAGGTCTCGGTGAACCGGGGCAGGAAGAGGCCGTAGCCGAAGCGCGCCAGCCCGTAGGTCGCCGCGATCAGTGCCATCCCGCTGATCACCAGAGCTCGCATGGAACTCCCTCTCGCACGTCGCTTACCAGAACGATCGTAACGCTACACCAAAACGCTCGTTCTGGAACGAGGGATCGATACAGTGGTGGGGTGACCACCGTCCCGCGACTCCCCGCGCGCACCCGGCTGCTGCAGGCGGCTGACCGCGTGCTGTTCGACCGCGGCATCCGGGCCACGCCCGTCGACGAGCTGCTGCGCGAGGCGGAGGTCTCGGCAGCCACCCTGTACACGCACTTCGGCAGCAAGGACGCCCTGGTGGCCGAGGCGCTGCGGGTCCGGCTGGCGGACTGGCGGTCGGTCTGGGACCAGCACGTGGTCGCGGCCGCCGACGACACGGCGCGGCTGCTCGCGGTGTTCGATGCCCTGGCCTCCTACCGGCGGGACCAGCCCCACCCGGCGCGCTGGTGCGCCTTCCTGGCCGCGGCCACCGAGCTTCCCGAGGCCGCGGACGAGATCGGCGCCGTCCTGGCCGCGGACACCGCCCTCCTCACCGAGCGACTCCTGCACCTCTCCCGGCCCCTCGCCGGGGGACGCGCCCAGGACCTGGCCGACGAGGTCCTCCTGGCCTACGGCGGGACCCTGGCCGCCTTCCTCCGCGGCACCCCGCGCTCACCGATCGAGGTCGGCCGCCGCCTGGCCTCCGCCGCGGTCCGAGCCCACCGCCGCGCCTGACCCTTCACCAGCGACGGGCGGCTCCGGACCCCGACGCCGGGGCCACCTCGGTGCGGGCGTGCAGAGCGGGGCCTGGCGTCAGCGGTGGAGGCGGACGCTCAGCCGGGGCAGCAGGACCTGGACCAGCGGGCCGATGGCCAGGGCGTAGAGCACCGTGCCCAGCCCCACGGTGCCGCCGAGCACCCACCCGGCGAGCACCACGACCACCTCGATCGAGGTGCGGACCACGCGCACCGATCCCCCGGTGCGCCGGACCAGGCCGGTCATCAGCCCGTCCCGCGGGCCGGCGCCCAGGTGCACCCCGATGTAGGCGGCGGTCGCCACGGCGTTGAGGAGCACGCCGGCGAGCACGAGCAGCACCCGCAGCGGCAAGGACTCGACCGGAGGCAGCACCGCCAGGGTCGCGTCGAGCACCAGCCCGACCACCACGGCGTTGCTGAGGGTGCCCAGCCCGGGCCGCTCGCGCAGCGGGATCCAGAGAAGCAGCAGCAGCACGCTGACCACGATGACCACCGTGCCCATGCTCAGCCCGAACTGCCGGGACAGCCCCTGGTGCAGCACGTCCCACGGGATGACACCGAGCTCCGCCCGCACGAGCATCCCCATGGTGATGCCGTAGAGCACCAGCCCGGCGAAGAGCTGCACGAGCCGCCGGGGCAGCCGGCGCGACCCCGGCCCGTCGATCGAGCGGGCGAGGGCGCGCGGACTCCAGTTCATGCGGATCATCTTCGCACCGGCGGGGCCCTCCCTGCGCACGGGCCGGAATCGCCGGCGAGGCCGCCGCCCGCCCGGCACGTCGTCGGCCCTCCGCGCGGCCGAGGACCGGCCGGCTTCAGATCCGCCGGGTGCTGGTGATGCCGCCGTCCACGTGGATCTCGGCGCCGTGGAGGTAGGCGGCGTCGTCGGAGACGATCCAGGCGACGGCGGCGGCGATCTCCTCCGGGGTCCCGGGACGCCCGGCGGGAGTGGCGGCCGTGATCCGGGCGATCACGTCGTCGGCCGGGGCGTTGACCGGGGACCGCGTCGCTCCGGGAGAGACGGTGTTGACCCGCACACCGTGCGACCCGAACTCCGCCGCCCAACTGCGCGCGAGCTGGATCTGCGCCGCCTTCGTCGCCGAGTACAGCCCCACGACAGGGCTGCCGACGTGGGCCATCCACGAGCCGATGACGACGATTGCCCCGCTGCCGTTCTCGACCATCCCCGGCGCCAGGGCGGCCGTGAGCACGTGCGGGGCACGCACGTTGACGGCGAGCGCGGCCTCGAGATCCGCGTCGGTGAGGGAGAGGGTGTCCACGGCGGGGCACACGGCGGCGTTGTGGACCAGCGTGTCGACGTGACCGCCCAGGGTCTGCGCGGCCGCGCGGGCGAAGGCCCGGAGGTCGTCCGCGGGGGCGGTGAGCTCGGAGGCGATGAAGTCCGCCCGCCCTCCGCGGTCGCGGATCCCGGCCACCACGCCGTCCCCGCGGGCGCGGTCACGGCCCGTGACGCCGACATACCACCCTCGAGCCGCCAGTGTCCGTGCGGTGGCGGCACCGATGCCGCTGGTGGAGCCGGTGACCAGAGCGGTGCGGGTTCGTCCCAGTGGTGTCATGACCCCATGCTCGCCGGGGCGAGCCCGGATGGCCACAGCCGGCTCGAGCAGGACGGGCAGCACGCCGTTCCCGACGACGTCGTCGTGGCGCTGCGGCGCCCGCTGCACCCGGGCAGGATCGAAGCAACCCCTCTGCACGACCCGGCCGCTCCTCCGCGCCGCGCCCGCCCGGGATCCGTCCGCCCGGCTCAGGCCTTCCTGACGGTGAGGGTGACGTTGGGGCAGGAGGCGGCGATCCGGGTCAGGGCGGCCTTCTCCGTGCTGTCGACCTTGAGACCCCAGCGGATCTTCACCGCCACCCACTCCCCGACGTAGCCGCAGCGGTTCCGCGGCGGCATCCAGGCCTCGGGGCCCCGGGCCTGCTTGGCCGAGTTCAGCGCGGAGGTCTGGGCGCTGAGCGTGCGGTGGTCGCCGAGGTCGTTGTAGAACGCCACGCGCTTGGCCTTCGTCCAGTACCGCGCCCCGGAGCCCCAGGCCTCGTGGACGGGCACCGTGTGGTCGATCTGCACCGTGGTGGCCGAGGTGTGCACCCTCCCGTCCCAGGTGGTGATCCAGCGCCCGCCCTTGACGGTGCAGCGCTTGCTGGTGGTGAAGCTGATGCTCGCCCTGGACTCGTTCTGCAGCACCTCGGCGCGGGTGTTCTGGCAGTCGCGGTTGGCGTCGTTCCAGTCGCCGAACTGCCTGGCCCGGTCATAGCCGACGTTGTTCTCCCCGGCCACGGGCAGGGACTTCACTGCGGTGCGCAACGAGGCGCTGTAGGTCGTCGCCGCCTCGACGGGCATAGCACCACCGACGAGGACCAGACCGGCCACGACCACCGATGCCGCGGCAGTCCGGAGCGGGCCGCCGACAGTGGGCGAGCCGTCGCCGGAAGGGCGGGCACGGAAGAGCATGCTGAGGAACATCGGGGGCCTCCAGGAAGGGGGATGAGGCGCCGGCGCGGGCGTCACTCCATCCTGGCATCGCTATTGCAAATACATGCAACGTGTTGTGGTCACACTTTTGGGGACGACTCCCGGGACAGGGGGGACCTCTGAGAGCTGCGTCAGGCCTCGACAGGGGAGAGCATCGGCCGGTGCTCGTAGAAGGTTTGCAGCACCACGGTGGTGCGGGTGTTCACGGAGGCCACGTGGCGCACCTCGTTGACGAGGGCCTCGAGCGCCTTCGGCGAAGCCACCCGGACGAACAGCATGTAGGCGGAGTCCCCGGCCACCGAGTGGCAGGCCTCGATCGCCGTGATCGACTGCAGGAGCTCGGGGGCGTTGTCGGGCTGGCGGGGATCGAGGGGCGTGATCTCGATGAAGGCCGCGAGCGGCTTGCCGATGGCCTCGGGGTCGAGGATCGCTTGGTACCCGGCGATCACCCCGCTGCTCTCGAGCTTGCGCAGGCGCGCCTGCACGGCCGAGACCGAGAGGCCGACCCGCTCGGACAACTGGGCGAGGGTGGCGCGCGGGTCGTGGGACACCTCGGTTGCCAGTCGCACATCCATGGGGTCGTCCATGGGCCGAACGCTACCAGCTGATCCCGCCGAGAGGGTTGACAGCCTCACGACCACATGTGAATGTTCCTGTATGTGATCATCATCACCGGAAAATTTCCGCTGATCTACGACAGGAGGGTTTCAATGTCCACGTCTCTGCAGGCGGTGCAGGCCATCATCGGCGAACCTGAGGTCGTGGAGGATGCCCGCACCGTGGAGTCGAGCCCGGCCTGGCTCCGGCTCCGGTCGGCGGCCACCGCCCTGCAGGCCCTGCAGGTCAAGGACGGGTCGATCCCCGAGCTCGCCGACCACCCGACGGCGCGCGAGCACGTCGAGGTGATCGTGGCGTCGATCGCCGAGCTCGCCCCGCTCTTCCCGCACGACGCGGCGTACCTGGCGGCCCTGCCCCGCGACTTCGCACGCTGGGCGGACGGCGGCTTCGGGGAGCCGGACTTCCTCGACTCCCTCGTCGAGTTCCAGCCGCAGCAGCACCGCGTGGACGGCATCCGGCATCTCGTCGTGTTCCCCATGCACACCCAGAACGGCTCGGCGAACCGGCACGTCGAGGCCCTGATCGTCGAGGCGATCTGGCCGGAGTTCATCGCCGAGCTCGAGGCCGGGCACTACGGCAACAAGCTGTTCGTGTCCCTGCGGCTGATCGACTTCACCCCGGGCTACGACTCGAACTCCGCGGTCCTGTTCCCCGAGACGGTCGCCGTGCGGGAGATCCCGACGTTCACCTGGGGCGCCATCTTCCAGGACCGTGAGGCGGCACGCTACCGCCGCGTGGTCACCGCAGCCGCCGGCATCACGAAGCTGGACCTGCCCGAGGACGCCGCGGCGCTGCTCGCCGATCAGGATCTCGCCGAGAAGACCTTCGTGATGTGGGACATCATCCACGACCGCACGCACATGCGCGGCGACCTGCCGTTCGACCCGTTCATGATCAAGCAGCGGATGCCGTTCTTCCTGTACTCCCTGGAGGAGCTGCGCTGCGACCTGACGGCGTTCCGGGAGTCGGTGACGATCGAGCGTGCGCTCACGGCGCGGCGAGCGGCCGGCGAGGAGCTCACCGAGATCGAGGAGCAGACCCGCCGGCACGGGAAGCTCGTGCAGTACGCGGTGATCTTCGACCGGATCTTCCGTTTCGCGATCACCGGTTCGCGGGTGCGCAACTACGACGGGCTGGGCGGGCAGCTGCTGTTCGCCTGGCTCCACCGGAAGCACGTCCTGCAGTGGCGTGACGTCGAGCTCAGCTTCGACTGGGACCGGGTCGCGGACGCGGTCGTCGAGCTCGGCGAGGCCATCGACCAGCTGTACTGGGAGTCGATCGACCGGCCGAAGACGGTGCACTGGATGAAGGCGTACGAGCTCATCGCCTCCGTGGTCCCTCCGAACCCCGCATCGGTGTGGGCGGAGGGGCTCCCCCGCGAGGTGCTGGCCGGGCCGCCGCGAGGCTACACGGACCTGGTGCTGGACGACGAGTTCCCGCTGTCGATGTTCTTCGAGGCGCTCGACAAGAAGATGAAGGGCGTCATCGCGTCGACGGCCGGCATCCGCGCCACGGACGCCTGAGCGATGACCGACCTGACCGGGCGCACCGTCCTGATCGCCGGCGCCACCAGTGCGTCCGGTCTGGCGGCGGCGCGGACCCTGACCTCGGCCGGGGCCCGCGTCGTCGCCACGGGGCGCCACGCGGAGAAGCTCGTCCCCCTCGCAGCACTGGGGGCGCACACGGAGACGGCGGACCTCGCCGACGAGCGCGCCGTGCTCGACCTCTCTCGCCGGCTGCACGACCGCGGCTGGCCGGTCGACGGGATCCTCCACCTCGTCGGAGGATGGCGCGGCGGCGGTGGGCTCGCCGGGCAGACGGAGGAGGACTACCGCATGCTGGAGACCTCCTTCACCGCCCTGCGCCACCTGAGCCGCGCCTTCGACGACGACCTCCGGGCCTCGCCGGCGGGCCGGCTGGCGATCGTATCCGCGACCGCGGTGAACCGTCCGCTGGCGGGCGGTGCCAACTACGCCGCGGTGAAGGCCGCGAGCGAGGCGTGGACCCGGGCGGTGGCGCAGGGATATGCGAAGTCCGCCCGCGAGGCCGGCGAGCCGCTGCGCGCCGCGGCCGTGATCTTCCGGGTGAAGGCCCTGGCCGGTCTGGAGGACCGGCTCGCGAACGCCTACGCCGGGCTCTGGGAGGCCGAGGCCCCGGAACTGAACGACTCCACCATCGAACTCCAGGAGAAAGGATGAGGCACCGCATGAAGAGGTCCCACGACGCCGAGCTGAGGGGTTTCGCCTCGGACAACTACTCCGGGGTCCACCCGGAGGTGCTGGACGCCCTGGTCGAGGCCAACGGCGGTCACCAGATCGCCTACGGCGAGGACGAGTACACGGCACGGCTGCAGGACGTGATCGTGCAGCACTTCGGCGAGGGCGCCTCGGTGTGGCCGATGTTCAACGGCACCGGCGCCAACGTCGTCGGACTCCAGTCGATGCTCCCGCGCTGGGGCGCGGTGATCTGCGCGGACACCGCGCACATCCACGTCGACGAGGGCGGCGCGCCCGAGAAGTCCGCCGGCATCAAGCTCCTTCCCGTCCCCACGGGGGACGGCAAGCTCACGCCCGAGCTGATCGCCGCGGAGGCCTGGGGCTGGGGGGACGAGCACCGCGCCCAGCCGCTCGTCGTCTACCTCACCCAGTCCACCGAGCTCGGCACCCTGTACACACCGGACGAGATCCGGGCCGTCTCGGACTACGCGCACGCCCACGGCATGTCCGTCTACCTGGACGGGGCCCGGCTCGCGAACGCGGCGGCCGCCCTGGGACTGCCCCTGCGCGCCTTCACCACCGACGTCGGCGTCGACGTGCTCGCCCTCGGCGGCACCAAGAACGGGGCCCTCGGCGCCGAGGCGCTGGTGGTCCTGAACGAGGCCGCGTCCCAGGGCCTGGTCTACCTGCGGAAGAACCAGATGCAGCTGGCCTCGAAGATGCGGTTCGTCTCGGCCCAGCTGCTCGCGCTCCTGGACGGCGACCTGTACCTGCGCAACGCGGGCCGCGCGAACGCGATGGCCCGGCGGCTCCGCGACGGCATCGAGGCGGGCATCGCCGACGGGTCGATGCCCGGCGTGGCCTTCACCCAGGAGACCCAGGTGAACGCCGTCTTCGCGACCCTGCCCGCGGGCATCGCGGACCGCCTGCGCCGGCGGTTCCGGTTCTACGACTGGGACGCCGCGAAGGGCGAGGTCCGCTGGGTATGCAGCTTCGACACCACCGAGGAGGACGTCGACGCGTTCCTGACCGCCCTGCGGTCGGAGCTCGTCCCGGTCGGCTGATCCCGCCGGCCCGTGCCCGCCGCCCGGGGCGGGTGACGGGGACTGCTGCCAGGTCAGGCGGCTCCGCCGGCGGCCGCCGGGGCCCCGGAGTCGTGGCCGTGCCCGCCGTCGCCCACGTGCTCCCGGGCCACGAAGTTCTCCAGGTCGAAGAGGTTCTCGGCCCGGCGGGCCACGTTCACCAGGGTGGTCATCGAGGCGACCTCCTCGACCTGCTCCTTCAGGAACCAGAGCATGAACTGCTCCCCCAGCGCGTCCCCCTCGGCCCGGGCGGCGGCGAACAGCGCCTTGATCTGCTCGGTGACCTCCTGCTCCTGGGACAGCGCCAGGGCCAGGGGTTCACGGACGTCGGTGAAGTCGTTGCGCACCTCCCCCACCCCGGGAATGGTCAGCGGCAGGTCCCGGTCCAGGATGTACTGGACGATCATCATGGCGTGGTTGCGCTCCTCCAGCGACTGCCGGTAGAAGTGCCGGGCCAGCTGCGGGAGGTCCTGGCTGTCGAACCAGACCGCCACGGCGATGTACTGGTGGGAGGCGGCGAACTCGTGGCCCACCTGGCGGGTGAGCAGCTCGTCGAAGGTCTCGGGGGCCATCAGGATCTCCTGACATCAGTGGGTCCCCAGGGCGGACGACGCCCCGGCCGCTCCACCGGTGCGAGCCCGGGGCGGGGCCGGCAGGAATCGTCGCTCGGGTCTGGAGTTCGAGCGTAGCGCGGTGGGACGGCCGGGTGTAGGCCGGTCACCGGAAACTTTCCCCCGACACGATGCTCCGGGTCGTCCCGTCCTTCAGACGACGCGCACCGCGGTGAGCTCGTAGACCCTGGCCGTGCTCGTGGCCGGTCCGTGGCAGGTCAGCTGATGCGGCGGGGCGGTGTGGGACCGCAGTTCGACGTCGACGAGGCCCGGCCGGGGCGGGCGGCCGGCGAGACGGATCCGCCAGCGGTCGCCGTCGCGAGCCGACTCGGTGACCGTCCAGTCGTGGCGGCCGGCCGGGCCGAAGCGTTCGAGCGCGGCCGCGACAGCGGCCTGCTGCGGTGGGAAGAGATCGGTGTACCCGCGCAGGTGCTCCGCGTGCACCCGGCCGGCGAGGTGCTCCTCGACCGTGGTGACGGAGGACTCCGCGTCGAGCCCTCCGTAGTAGACGCCGTCGGGGACGACGACGACATTGGCGGCGAACCGGTCACCGCCGACATGCGAGCACTCCCAGACCAAATCCGGCCAGCGCTCGCTCAGGGCACGTCCCACGGGCCGTCCGCGCACCGCGCAGCAGGGATCGTGCTGACCGTGGGCGCAGACCAGGAGGACCGGTGGGTGGCCGGTTTCACCCGGCACGCCGAGGGCCGTGGCGATTCCCGCGAGGTCCTCGTCGCGGCTCCACGTGCCCCAGTGCTGACGGCCGTCGCCGGAGTCGTCGTGGCGCAGCACGGCCCACCGGCGGGGGCCCTCAAGGCTACGGCGGCCGTGTCGCCGGACCAGAAGGATTCGGGCCTTCGCCGCCTGCGCGGCGGAGAAAACGAGGGCCTTGGTCTCCGGCTCGAGCTCGAGACCGTCGAACCCGTTGACCGGCCATCCGCCGCGGTGCTCGATGAGGACCCAGACGAGCCCGCGCGGCGCGGTGCCCGCCATCGGGTCGCCGCGCCCCCGGGCTCCGTCGGCGCACCAGAAGCGGCACGAGGCATTCACGGCGGCGGGGTCACTGGTCACAGGGAACAAGAACCCCCGCCCGCAGCAGTCGTTCGGCGAGCTCGATCCCGAGCTCGCCGGCGGTGTGGACCTCGCCGTCGAGCAGGCACGAGACGGACGGCAGATCGGTCTCCGGGAAGTCGAGCCACCCCACACGTGTGCTCAGCCGCGGGCCCTCCAGCCGTGCCTCCAGGGCACCGCGCAGCCGCACGGGGGACCCGGGGCCCAGGTCCTGGACGGCCGAGAGCTGGGCCAGCGGCCCCAGCGGGGCCGGGCGCCCCTGCCCTCGCCGGGTGCGCTGGAACCGCGGTGTGGGATCGGCCGCGGCCAGTGCGGCGACCAGGCGCTCCCGGACGGTGTCGAGCTCCCCGCCCGGTCCGTCGACGCCCAGGGGCAGGGACCCGCGCATCTGCGGGTCCTCGGCCAGCAGCGCCAGCGCCTCCTGGACGAGCTGCTCGGCCAGGCCGTGGCGGGTCCAGGTGTGGATCCCGAGCGTGAGGTGGATGGAGACCGCCCCCTGCGCCTGGGCCGCGTGCAGCCAGCCGCGCGGCAGGTAGAGGGCGTCGCCGGGTTCGAGCACCACGTCGAGATGCGCTTCGCCCTTCGCCGCCTCGGCCACGGCGGAGCGGCGGTCGGTCCAGGGCTGGTCCCGCAGCGGGTCCGGGTGCACCGGCTCGTGCAGCACCCAGCGCTTGGTCCCCTCGATCTGCAGGACGAAGACGTCGTGGACGTCGTAGTGGTCGTCGAACCCGCGGTTCTGCGGCGGGGTGATGTAGGCGTTGGCCTGCACCGGGTGCCCGAGCTCGCCGCTCAGCGCGGCGCTGAAGTCCGCGACCGGCTCCCAGGTGCGGTGCAGCGCCTGCAGCACCAGCGTGGCGCCGTCGGCGAACTGCCGCCACAGCGCGGTGTCGTCGAGCTGGTCCGCAATGGTGGCGCCGACCCCGGCGGGGGATGTGAAGGTGGAGTCGGGGAACGTCGACCCGTCCTTGGCGACGCGCAGGAAGGGCGTGCGCAGCCCGCGGCGCGAGATCAGCTCGTCGACGGCGTCGGCGGAGAACAGGTCGGCGAAGCCGCCCGCCCGGCGCGTGAGCAGCGGTGCCCGGCCCCAGACGTCACGGGCGAACCGCTCCCGGCCGATGTCGATCAGGCGGGTCTCCAGGACCCCGGCGCCGCTCCGGGCGCCGGGGTCCTGCCCGTCAGTGCGGACGACGTCCACGCTCAGAGGCCTCGTGCTCCGGCTCCTCCGTCGGCGCCGCCATCGGCACCGCCGTCCGCGCCGCCGTCGTGCACCCCCGGAGTGCCGGTCGCTCCACCGTCAGCGGGGCCCTTGGCGCCGCCGTCCGCGCCGCCGTCGTGGACACCCGGAGTGCCGGCGGCTCCACCGTCGGCCGGGCCCTCGGCGCCGTTGTCAGCACCGCCGTCGGCACCGCCGTCCGCGCCACCGTCGTGCACGCCCGGGGTGCCGGCCGCTCCTCCGTCGGCCGGGCCCTCGGCGCCGTTGTCAGCGCCGCCGTCGGCGCCGCCATCGGCACCGCCGTCCTGAACACCCGGAGCACCGAAGGCTCCGCCGTCGGCGGGCCCTTCCGTCTGGTTCGGATCCTGCTGTGCATCAGTCATGTTGACCTCCCAGTTTCGAGTGACCGGGCCGTCAACGGCACCGGGTCACCAGGACAGGCGATGCGTGAGCAGCACCGCCCATGTCGAGGCTATCCGGGCAGCGCGGGCGAGGGAACAGCCCTCACGTCCGCCGCCGTCAGGGAAGCCGGACGAGGAGCGGCGCGACGTGCGCCGTCTTCGCCGGGGGCACGATCTCCGGGCGGCCTCCGGAGGTGGAACAATTCACCCATCCCCTGCTCGCGACCGGGAGGTGCTGCATGACCGGCCTGGAGCTCGCCGTCGTCGCGCTCGTGGTGAGCATCGCGTCCTGTCTGCAGGGCGCGATCGGCTTCGGTGTGGCCCTGCTCTCCGCTCCCGTGATCGCCCTGTTCGACCCCACCCTGCTGCCCGGTTCCCTCCTCCTGGTGGTCACCGGGCTCACCGCGCTCGGCATGCTGCGGGACCGCGCCGCCGTGGACGTCAAGGACGCGGGCTGGGCAGTGGCGGGGCAGGTCCCCGGCACCGTGGCGGGAGCGCTGCTGGTGGCGGCCCTGTCCGCCCGGACGCTGGCCCTCGTCCTGGCGAGCACCGTGCTGCTGGCCGTGCTGCTCAGCGTGTGCGGTTGGCGGCCGCGGCCCCGGCCCGCGGCCGTCGTCGTCGCGGGGGCGGCCTCCGGTCTGCTGGGGACGGCCACGTCCATCGGCGGTCCGCCCATGGCGCTCGTGTGGCACGGGTCCTCGCGGGCCCGGATGCGCGGCACGATGAGCGCCTTCTTCCTGGTCGGCGCCGTGATGGCCCTCGTGGCGCTGACCGTGGTGGGGTCGATCGACCGCCGGACGGTGCTCTTCGCGGCCGCTCTCCTGCCGGCCATGGTCCTGGGCTTCGCGGTGTCCGGAGCGGTCAACGCGCGGATCAATCGGCGCATCGTCCGCCAGGTGGGCCTCGTCGCCTCCGCGCTGGGCGCCGTGCTGGTCCTGCTGCAGGCGCTCTGAAGCACGTCCTGCCGGGCGTCTCCGGCCGGCCTCAGAGCTGGTCGATCCGCCGGTACCGGGACGGCGTGGTGCCGGTGGTGGCCCGGAAGTGCCGGTTGAAGTTGGAGAGGTTGGTGAAGCCCACCCGGTAGCAGATGTCCGAGACGGGCAGATCGGTGCCCCGCAGCAGCCGGCAGGCCTCGGTGAGCCGCATCCGGGTGACCGTGCGGTTGAAGCCCACTCCGGTGGCCTTGGCGAACAGCCTTGAGAACGCGTCCCGGCTCAGGCCCACGGCCTCGGCCACCTCCGGCACGAGCATCCGGCCGTCCAGGTGCTCGGTGATGTAGCCCAGCGCCCGATTGAAGACCTCGGCCTCGGCCGCGTCCAGGCGGTAGGAGCCGCCGCGGCTGTCCAGGTAGCGGCGCTCGCTCTCCGGGGACTCGGCGAGGACGGCCAGCAGCTCGGCCACGGCGGCCAGCCGCCGGAGGCCGAACGTGCCGTTCACCGCCTCCATCGCCGCCGCGCCCTGGACGGCGGTGCGGCCGGTGAACTCGATGCCCCGGGCCGCGGCCTCCAGCAGCGGGCGCAGGGCCTCGAGCTCGGGCAGCGTCCCGGCGGCGGCGAAGAACCGCTCCTGGTCGAACTGGAGCACGGCGTCCCGGTTGCGGACCACGGCGTCGTCGTCGCGGTGGGAGATCCAGTTGTGCGGCAGGAAGGAGCCCATGAGGCTCAGGTGGCCGGGGCCGAAGGGCCCGGCCCAGTCTCCGGCCATCACCGTGCCGGAGGACTCCCGGATCAGGTGCACCTCCACCTCGGGGTGATAGTGCCAGCGGGCCAGGGGGTGGGGCCAGTCGTGCTCGTGCCACCGCACGGAGCTCGACGGGTCCGGGATCACCAGCTCCCGGACCGGGGAGGTGGCGTCCTCCGGCGTCGTGCTCCGTGCGGCGGCACCCACGGTCAGGCTCCGGCCACGCGGATCTGGATCTTCGTGTCGGTGGGCCGGCCCTCGGCGCCGCGCTCGAACGCGGCCACGGCGTCCTCGAACGGATAGGTGGCGCTGATCAGGGCGCCCAGGTCCACGGCCGGGGACGCGGCGAGCTCGATGGCCCGCTGGTAGGAGTTGGCGTAGCGGAACACGGTCTCGATCCGCAGCTCCCGGGCCTGGGCGGCGGCGACGTCCAGCGGCACCGGGTCCACGGGGATGCCGACCAGGACCACGGTGCCGCCGGGCGCGGGGATCTCCCACAGGTTCCCGAAGACGTGCGGGCTGCCGCTGGCCTCGAAGACCACGTCCGCGCCCCAGCCGCCGGTGGCCTCCCGCACCGCCTCGCCGAGGTCCTGGCGAGAGACGTCCACGGCGTGGATGGTCGGATAGGCCTCGATTTTGGCGAACTTCTCCGGTGCCACGTCAGAGATGTACACCCGGGACGCCCCGCTCGCGGCGGCCGCGATGGCGGTGAGCACCCCGATGGTGCCGGCACCCACCACCACCACGACGTCGCCCGGCGCCAGGCCTGCCTTGGTCACCGCGTGCACCGCCACGGCGAAGGGCTCGATCAGGGCGCCCTCCTCCAGCGAGAGCTGCTCGGGGAGCTTGTAGGTGAAGTCGGCGGGATGGATGATCTCGGGCTGCAGGCAGCCGTCCACCGGGGGCGTGGCCCAGAACTGCACGTCCGGGTCCACGTTGTACATGCCCAGACGCGCGGCCCGGGAGCGCGGGTTGGGGATGCCCGGCTCCATGCAGACCCGGTCCCCCACGGCCAGGTGGTCGACGCCCTCCCCCACCTCCAGCACCGTGCCGGAGGCCTCGTGGCCGAGGACCATGGGGTTCTCGACGACGTAGGGGCCGATCCGCCCGTGCGTGAAGTAGTGGACGTCGCTGCCGCAGATGCCCACGGTGTGCACGCCGATGCGCACCTCGCCGGGGCCCACCGGGCGCAGCCCCGGGACGGGCCGGACCTGGATCTCGTGCTGGCGTTCGAGGACGACGGCGTCCATGGTGCTCTCCTGGGTGCTCGGGGGCTTCGCGGCGGTGGTCGTGGGGTTCGGGGTGGTGAGCGTGGTGGGGTTCATGATCTCAGGTCCTCTCAGGCGGCCATGGCGAGGCGGTCGCGGCGCGGGAGCATCCGGCCGTCCTCGGTGGTGAGGCCGGGCTGGGGCGGGTGGATGAAGAAGGTGGTGAGGGTGCCGAGGAGCATCAGGGCCGCGAAGACCCAGCACACCCCGATCGGGCCGAGGACGGGCAGCAGCAGGGTGGCGATGCCGGGGCCGAGGAACGTGGTCAGCCCGGAGGCGAGGTTGTGGGCGGAGATCGCCGCGCCGCGGTGCTCGGGGGCCAGGGCCGGGAAGATCGCGCCCATCGGGACGAATGCGGTGACGGAGAGGGCGAAGAGCACGGCGGCCCCGACCATCGCCGGGAAGCTGGGACCGAACCACACCGGGACGTAGGCGAAGGCGAGGACCGCGAGGGCCATGCCGCCGAAGCCGAACCAGCGCATCTGGCGCATCCAGCCGTAGCGGTCCCCGAGCCGGCCCCAGACGATGTTGGCGCCGATGGTGATGGTGTTCATGATCGCCCAGAGCATCATCCACTCGGGCAGGGTGAACCAAGACTCGCCGCCGATCTCGCCGGTGGTCAGGTACAGCGGCATCATCATGGGGAACGCATAGAGGGTGAGGTTGCACAGCACCCGGATGACCACGGAGAGGGCGATCTGCCGGTTCTCCACCAGGATGGTCACCCCGCGCAGCAGCTCGCGGGTGCGCTCGGCGCCGTGCAGCTTCTGGGAGAGGTCCGTCTCGGGCGGGGCGCCGGGGACCAGGAAGGCGCACATCAGGGTGCCGGCCGCCACGAAGGGCAGGGACGCCCAGAGGGTGGCGTACTCGCCGATGACGGGGACCAGGAGGCTGGGCACGTAGGCGCCCATCACCCCGATGCCCAGCGAGAAGGACGCCCAGAACCACCCCATGGCCGAGGCCAGGCGGCTGGGGTGCACCGACTGTGCGATGAGCACGACGAAGGAGTACATGAACAGCGGGTAGGCGACCCCGCGCAGGGCGTAGATCAGGATCGTGCCGACCACGCTCTCCAGCCCCACGGTGAGGAACAGGACGTGCAGCACCATCCAGAGGACGCCGCCGAGGACCATGAGGCGCTTGGCGCCCACAACCTCGGCGAGCACGCCGGTGGTCCAGGCCGAGATGGCGACCACCAGGCCGTAGACGGTGAAGACGAGGCCGGCCTGGGTGGGCGTGAAGCCGTTCTCGACGAGGAAGCGGGACAGGAACGTGAGCTCAAAACCATCACCGGTCATGAAGATGGCGAGGGCGAGATAGCCGAAGAGCAGGCGGCGGGGCATGCCGAACATGCGGGTACTCCTTCGTGGACACCAAGCGGGAGGCACCTGGCGAGCTGAAGAGCGGTCGGCCGGTGCACGATGTCCTCAACGCTACGGAGGTGTGACGCGGGCCACTAGTCGATTAATCCGGCGTACGCTGATACTTCTGTGCACATGTGGGCGCCGTTCCGTAGGACTCAAACGCCCTGCCCTGCCCTGCCAAAGCTCCAAGCCACGCAACCTGGCAGGTCGACGCAACTTTCGGCGCGACGCGTCACGTCTACAGATGCGGCGCTCATCATTCCATGACGTCGGCGACCTTAGGCTGCCACTATGGGTCAATCGCAAAATGCCAACGTCGACCGTCTTTCCCCCGGCTTATATGAGCTCCTGGAAGACTCCGTGTTGGCGATGGAACTTACGGAGTTGCCGGAAGGCACTGCCGCTCTCGATACTGTGGACCCAGCTGACACCCCTCACGTTCTCGCGCGGTATCTCAACGACCACATCCTGTTCCACTTAGAGGCCGTACCCGCTGCTAACCGTGTGGACGAAGCCAATCGCATCTTGGCAGCCGTTAACGATGGAATGCGGAATCCGGCGTGCATCAGCGAAGGTCCGCGACAGCTCGTGGCGATTGCGCCGAGGGTTGGCGCCGCAGCACGAAAGCCAGCAACGCCACTATCTGACGCTGCTCTGCTCACCAATACACCGCATGAGCCGCAGGTCGGACGCGAGATCGCCAAGGAGCTCGAAAGCGCCGATCGTGTGGATCTTCTCATTGCTTTCGTCAAGTGGTCCGGTCTGCATGTCATGGACAAAGAGCTCCAGTCGTTGAAGGACCGCGGCATTCCGTTCCGCGTCCTGACCACCGTCTACATGGGTGCCAGCGATGCCAAGGCAATCAACGCGCTGGCGCGTAAGTACGGCGCGGAAGTTCGAGTCAGCTACGAAACCCGCAATACGCGCCTGCACGCCAAGGCGTGGATGTTCCACCGCAAGACCGGCTTTAGCACGGCCTATGTCGGCAGTTCGAATCTGTCGCACGCCGCCATGCTGGACGGGCTCGAGTGGAACGTGCGCCTGTCCTCCGTCGCGACGCCGGCACTCCTCCATAAGTTCGAGGCGACCTTCGAGAGCTACTGGGCGTCGGAGAGCTTTGAGTCCTACAACCCGGATGATGACGGCGAGCGCCTGGCGAGGGCGCTCGCCGAAGGAGGCGGACGGGTGTCTTCGGAGGTCTCCATTGCGCACCTAGATGTCCAGCCCTATCCCTACCAAGCTCAAATGCTCCAGGAGCTGGAGGCGGAGCGTGTTATTCACGACCGCCACCGGAATCTCGTGGTCGCCGCGACGGGCACTGGAAAAACCATCCTCGCGGCTTTGGACTATCGCAGGCTGCAGGCCGGTACCCCTGGTGAGCTATCACTGCTTTTTGTGGCCCACCGCCGAGAAATTCTCGAGCAAGCACGCCAGACCTATGCCACAGTTCTGCGTGACGGCGCCTTCGGTGAGCTCATGGTCGACGGCTATCAGCCAGTCAGAGGCAAACACGTTTTTGCGTCGATTCAATCTCTTAACGCCAAGAGCCTGGACCGCTTCGCCCCTGAGTCGTTTGACGTGGTAGTCATCGACGAGTTCCACCATGCCGATGCTCCGACCTACCGCAAGATCATTGAGCACTTCCAGCCTCAGGAACTCCTCGGACTCACCGCCACTCCGGAGCGCGGCGACGGCGTCAACGTCGCAGAGAAGTTCTTTGGAGGCCGCATTGCGAGCGAACTGCGCCTGTGGGATGCCCTCGATCAGCAGTTGCTGACGCCGTTCCATTATTTCGGCGTCTCAGATGGCGTCGACCTGTCTTCACTTCAGTTCCGGCGGGGTCGGTACGAGGACAAAGAACTGGATGCCGTCTACACGGGCAATGACGCACGCACGGCCAAGGTGTTGCAGGCTCTCAACGACAAGGTGCTCGATCCGCATCGCATGAAAGCCATTGGCTTCTGCGTCTCCGTCAAACATGCGGAATATATGGCACGGAAGTTCACGGCGGCCGGGCTGCCGTCCGCGGCACTGTCCGGGGAGAGTTCCAGCGACGAGCGGCGGACTGCCCTCAAGTCGCTGCAGCTCGGAGAACTGCGTGCCGTCTTTGCCGTCGATCTGTTCAACGAAGGCCTTGATATTCCGCAGGTCGACACCATTCTCATGCTCCGGCCGACGCAGTCCTCCACGCTGTTTCTGCAACAACTGGGACGCGGCCTGCGGCTAGCTCCCGATAAACCCGTACTAACCGTTCTGGATTTCATCGGATTCCAGCACCGAGAGTTCCGGTTCGACCTGAAATACCGTGCCGTGACGGGATCGAGCCGGACGCGCCTGGCCAAGGACCTGGAGGAGGGTTTTTCCTTCCTCCCCTCCGGAACGCAGGTCGTCTTCGATACTGTCGCCCAATCCGTGGTGCTCGACAACGTGAAGCGTCAACTGCGCCTGACGACCCGGCAAGTGGTCGACGAGATTAGGGATTTGGCGGCGCAGCAGCCGTCGCCCGAGTCGTACACCCTGCGTCAGTACCTGACAGATTCCCTCTCAGAGGCATCAGACATCTACCGACGGAACAAGTTTGACGGTCGGCCGACGACCTGGAACACCTTGCGTCGTGCCGGTGGACTGGTCCCCGATGTTCTGTGGCCCGCCGAGGATCAGGAGACGGAGGTCCTCGTTTTGCTACAGCGCGCCAAGGCGTTTTTGAACGTGGATGACCCCGCCCGGCTACGGTGCTACGAGGATTTGCTTCGCCCTGATGCCCCGCCGGTGTTGTCTCTGCCGCTCAGAGAGCAGCGAATAGCGCGCATGCTCTACTACTCCTTCTGGCCACAGGGTCGGAAGAGCGGCGGTCCGGGCGAATTAGAGAGCGGCCTCCAGCTGCTCCGGTCGCACGCCATCCTGCGGAACGAGCTGACGCAGCTCATCGACGTCACCGCCGACGGCGCACGCAACCTGCCGCGTTCACTGGGACAGGACTACGCCGACATTCCCCTGCAGACACATGCGCACTACACCCGGGAGGAACTTCTGGCCGGTCTGGGCATGGGAGAAGAAGGGCAGCGCACTCCCGGCACAGTGCGCGAAGGCGTGTCCTGGATTCCGTCATCACGCTGCGAGGCGCTTCTCGTCACGCTCCATAAGTCGGAGAAGGACTTTTCGCCCAACACCATGTACAAGGACTACGCCGTCTCCGAGACGCTCTTCCACTGGGAGTCGCAGAACCAGACGACTCCGGAATCCGCAGCGGGACAGCGTTATCAACACCACACCGTACAGAACAGCCACATCATGCTGTTTGTCCGTGAGTCCCCGACTCAGGAGGCCGGCACCTCGCCGTACGTCTTTTTGGGACCTGTCGATTATGTGTCGCACGAAGGGTCCAAACCCATGTCGATTATTTGGAAATTGCGCCGTCCGATGCCGTCCCCCGTGTTCTCGGCCGCGAGCACGGTAGCGCCTCTCAGTTAGAGCCGCGGACGGCGGGGCTTAGAACTCGATCACCTGTCGCACCGCCCGGCCCGCATCCAGCTCGTCCATCGCCTCGTTGATCTGGTCCAGCGTGATGTGGGAGGTGATCAGCTTCTCCAGCGGCAGCGCGCCGTCGCGCCACATCTGCTCGTACTTGGGGATGTCCACCGCCGGCACGGCGGAGCCGAGGTAGCTGCCGATGATCTGGCGGGCCTCGGCGGTGATCTTCAGCGGCTCGATCTGGGACATGGCACCGGGCGCCGGCAGGCCCACGGTGACGGTCACCCCGCCCACGGCGGTGGCGTTGAACGCGGTCTCGAACGCGCGCGGGTGCCCGGCGGCCTCGATGACCACGCGCGGCTTGTCCTCGAGCGCCACGAGCTCGTCCGGGGTGAGCGCCTCGTCCGCGCCGAACTCCTTGGCGAGCTCCAGCTTCTCCGGCAGCGCATCCACGGCGATCACCCGGCGGCAGCCCACGGCCTTGGCGACCAGCACCGCGGCGAGTCCCACGCCGCCGAGGCCGACCACGGCCACGGCGTCGTCGGGGGTGGCCTGCGCCGCGTTGATGATGGCCCCGCCCCCGGTGAGCACCGCGCAGCCCATCACGGCCGCGATTGCGGCCGGAACGTCCTCGCCCACGGGCACCACGGAGCGCCGGTCCACCACCGCGTGGGTGGCGAACCCGGAGACCCCCAGGTGGTGGTAGACGTTCCCGCGGGTCTCGGAGCGCAGGTGCATCGAGCCCTCGATGAGGGTGCCCGAGGCGTTGGCCTTCGAGCCGACCGTGCACGGCAGCAGCCCCTCGGTCTTGCACGCGGCGCACTCGCCGCAGCGCGGCAGGAACGCCATCACCACGTGCTGGCCCACGGCCAGGTCGGTGACCTCGGCGCCCACGTGCTCGACGACGCCGGCGGCCTCGTGTCCCAGCAGCATCGGCAGGGGCCGCGGCCGGTTGCCGTTGACCACGGAGAGGTCGGAGTGGCACACCCCGGCGGCGGTGATCCGCACCCGCAGCTCGGTGGGCCCGGGCTCGCCGAGTTCGAGCTCCTCGACGCGCAGCGGCTGCGACTCGGCGTACGGGGCGGAGGCCTCCATGGTCTCCAGGACGGCTCCACGAATCTTCACGACGACCTCCGGAATCGGTGCACGGGTGTGACGCCGTTCACCGTACCGCCCGACTCTCCGATGATCGAGGACGTGCGCCCGTTCGCCCCGCCGCGGACGCGGCTCTCGAGGGCCAGTTCGACAGTCGGCTGAGCATGCGTAGGATCGATGGGCGACATTGCCCCGAGAACCCTCCCCCCGTCCCGTCCTCATCGGGAACCACGACAGAGAAGAGACATCACCCATGATCGGATTCATCGTTGCCGGCCTCGTCATCGGCGCCCTCGCCCGCCTGATCAAGCCCGGCAAGCAGCACCTCAGCCTGATCGCCACGCTGCTGCTCGGCCTGGCCGGCTCGGTGATCGGCGGCGTCATCGCCAGTGCGCTGGGCACCGGGGACATCTTCGAGCTGAACATCCTGGGCTTCATCGTGGCCGTCGTCGCCGCGGTGCTGCTCATCGGTGTGGCCGAGGGCGTGGCCGGGCGCAACAAGGCCGTGCGCTGACCGCTCACCGGACAGCCCGGTAGCGTCCACGGACTTCTCCGAGACGGCCCGCGAGCCGGCCGTGCCCCTGCTGGGCACCGGTCGGATCGCGGGCCGTCTCGGAGAAGTCCGCGAAGCCTGCCTCCCCTGAACGGACGGCCGTGCGGCGCACGCTGAGGTGAACGACTCCTCGCTCCCAGGTGAATCACTGTTGAACAGGTTACGAATCGGTACTAGGGTTCTATGCACCCGAGAACCGTTTGATGTCAAGGGCGTTCGGCGACCACGCGCGCACCTGGAACGCGAGGTGGTGCCATGTCCGATCGAAATCTTCACGTGATCCGCCGGGTCGGCGCTGTCCTGGGACACGTCCTGGTCTACGTCCTCATCTGGGCGGGGCTCGCGCTGCTCATCGCCGCCGCCGGCATCCGGTACTACTGGGGCGAGATCTCCGTGGGCCAGATGCTCCTGAACCTCGTCTCCGTGGAGATGGACGGCGGGGGCGGAGCCATCGTCTGGATGGGCATTCTGGGGATCGGCGTGGTCCCCCTGCTCCTCACCGCCGGGATCGCCCTGTGGCAGCACGTCCGGCGCCGCAGGCGCCACCACCACGGCCACGACCCGCGCCCTCGCCGCACCCGGTGGATCATGCGCACCCTCACCACCGCTGTGGTGGGCACGCTGGTCATCGGCGGCACCACGGCCTTCGCCACCACGGTGGGCGTGCGGGACTACATCAGGGCGGGGAACTCCGAGTACGACCTCGGCGACTACTACACGGCGCCGGCCGTCACCGGGGATCAGGACCGGCGCAACCTGGTGCTGATCTACCTCGAGTCCGGCGAGCAGACCCTCGCCAACGACGAGCACTTCGAGAAGGACGCCTTCGCCCCGCTCAAGGAGGTCACCGAGGCCTCGGACGGCTGGCAGAGCGTGGCGGACCTCCAGCAGTACCGGGGCGGGGGCTGGACCATGGCCGGTCTCACCGCCACGCAGTGCGGCATCCCGCTGAAGGGCATGGGCTCCGCCGCGGACAGCGGCGCCCTCAACGAGCTCGGCGGGGACGTGGAGACCTACCTGGGCGGCACCACCTGCCTGGGCGACGTCCTGGACGAGCACGGATACCGCAGCGTCTTCCTGGGCGGCGCCAACGCCTCCTTCGCCGCGAAGGACACCTTCCTGAGCAGCCACGGCTACGACGAGGTCAAGGACCTCTCCGACTGGCGCGCCGCCGGTGACCCGGAGGAGAGCTTCCGCGGCGACTGGGGCCTGAGCGACGGACGCCTCATGGCCCACGCCGCGGACAAGATCGACGAGCTGCACGCCGAGGCGGAGCAGACCGGCCGGCCGTTCAACCTCTCCGTGCTGACGCTGGACACCCACGAGCCGGTGCACATCTACGACTACTGCACCGTGGACACGGAGAACGAGGTCACCTCCGCGTTCTTCTGCTCCATGACCCAGGTGGCCGGATTCGTCGAGCACATGGAGGAGCAGGGCTACCTCGAGGACACCGCCGTGGTGATCATGGGCGACCACCTCAAGCACATGAGCGCCGGCGACGCCTTCCACGAGCAGCTCGACCACCACGACAACCGCACCATCTTCAACCGGATCTGGGTCCCGGGTGTGGACGGGGGCAGCACGCCGCGCCCCGGAGTGGACCAGCTGAGCATGTACCCCACGCTCCTGGAGGCCGCCGGCCTGACCCTGCAGGACCGTGCGGCCGGGCTGGGCGTGTCCGCGTTCGCCCCGACGGTCCCGGAGGACTCGGCGCAGGCCATGGAGCCGGAGCTCTACGCCGAGCTGCTGGACTCCCGCTCCGCGCCGTTCTACGCGGAGGCCTGGGCCGGCGAGCCCGGCGCCGAGTAGCGCTGTCCCGCCCTCTGCCCGGCGGCGGAGTCCCGCTCCGTCATCTGTCCGCCGCCCTGGGTGGCCCGCCCGCCCCGGCCTAGACTGGTGGCCCCGGGGGGGGTCGCATTCCAAGGAGCGTGCATGATGGCCTTCATCCAGCTGATCGAATACACCACCTCGAAGCCGGAGGAGGTGGCCGGGGTCGTCGCGGAGTGGGAGCAGGCCTCGCAGGGGACGCGCACGGCCCGCCGCGTCCTGCTGACGCGAGACCGCAAGGACCCGAGCCGCTACTACGAGATCGTCTCCTTCGACTCCTACGAGTCCGCCATGGAGAACTCCGAGCTCCCGCAGACCCAGGAGTACGCCGGGAGGATGCGCGAGCTCATGGACGGGGAGCCCGTGTTCCACGACCTCGACGTCGTGGAGGACCGCGAGCTCTAGGGCATGTCTATTTAATCAGGTCAGCGGTTCTGAGACGCTGGAGGCATGTCGCGTACTGCTGTGCTGACCGATGACCAGTGGGAACTGATCGAGCCGCTGCTGCCGTCCTCGGCGGGAAAGCGCGGCCGGCCGTTCCGGGAGGGGCGCACGGTGATCGAGGGGATCATCTACCGCTACCGGTGCGGGATCCCCTGGCGTGATCTGCCCGAGCAGTTCGGGCCCTGGCAGACGGTGTGGAAACGCCACCGCCGCTACAGCGCGGACGGGACCTGGGACAAGGTCCTGGCCGCGCTGCTGGGCGAAGCCGAGAAGATGGCGCTGATCGACTGGGCGGTGTCGGCGGACTCCACCATCAACCGCGCCCACCAGCACGCCACCAACCTCTCCCGCCACACAGGGGGACCGGCCGAACTACACGAATCCGCTGCTCGAGCCCGCTGACCACGCCGTGGGCCGCTCCCGCGGAGGGCTCTCCACCAAGGTCCACGCCCTGGTCGACGGGGCCGGGCGGCCGATGGTGGTGCTGGTGGGACCGGGCCAGGGCGGGGACGCCCCGATGTTCGCCCCCCTCATGGCCCACCTGAAGGTGCACCGGGGTGGGCCCGGCCGGCCCCGGACCCGCCCGCAGAAGCTGCGCGGGGACAAGGCATACTCCTCCCGGGCCATCCGCGAGCACCTGCGGTCCCGGGGCATCACCGCGGTGATCCCGGAGAAGGACGACCAGGCCGCCCACCGCCGACGACGCGGGTGCGCCGGCGGACGACCCCCGAACTTCGACGCCGAGGACTACAAGGGCCGCAACGTCGTCGAACGCTCCTTCAACATCACCAAGCACTGGCGCGCACTGGCCACCCGCTACGACAAGCTGGCGATCACCTACCGGGGCGCAGTCGTGCTGCGCGCGGTCACCCTCTGGCTCCACGACCTATAAGGAGACATGTCCTAGTCCCCTCACCGGGACCGGTGGGCCTCACCCACCGGTCCTGCTCTGCCACGGCCGGTGGGAGGGTCTCAGGCGGTCGCGGGCGGCACTGCCCGGCGCTGCAGTCCCCGCCGCCGGCCGAGCAGGATCAGGACGGCCGCGACGGCGGCGATGACGAGCATCGGCGCCAGTATGAACGGCCCGCCCACGCCGGCGGAGCGGTCGACCGCCTCGCTCATCTGCCCCGTGAGCGTGGAGACGAGGAAAAGCACCACGTTGTTCGCGGCGTGCACGAGCGCGGCCGCCTCGAGCCCGCCCGTGAAGTGGGTCAGCAGCGACATCGCGACCCCGAAGACGAAGTAGTACGCGATGAGCCACCCGTCCGAGGCGAAGTGCGCGAGCGAGAAGGTGGCCGCGCTCACGAGGGTGCCGAGCACGAGGGACGGGACCGCCCCGGAGACCCACGAGCCCGCCGCGCGCTGGATCACCCCGCGGAACATGTACTCCTCGGCCGCCGCCTGCAGGGGCGTGGTGAGCAGGACGATCGCGAGGAAGGCCCACGCGGTCGCGTCCAGGGCCAGCGGCCCCGGGGCCTCGAGGAGCGCCACCACCGCCGCGTAGGCCACGAACAGGGGGAGGACGACGACGGCGGCCCGCCCCAGCCAGCCCCACCGGAAGCGACCCTCCACCGCGTGCAGGGTGCCGACCGGCTGCCGGTGCAGGTACCGGTGCAGGACCACCGCGACGGCGGCCGAGGCGATCAGCGCCAGGTTGGTGGCCAGCAGCAGCACCGGGGTCATCCCGATCTGTCCGCTCGCGAGCTCGTCCGTGCTCATGGTGCCCCGCAGGAGCTCGATCGCCACGGCCCCGAAGGACACCACGACCGAGATCAGCAGGATCGCCGCACTCACGGTCAGGATGCTGACGAGGCCCTTCCACCAGCGGTTGCGGGGCGTCCGGTAGAACTCCGAGTGGGTGAGCGGCGCCGTCGTCGTCGGACCGCCGGGGCGCGGGGGTCCGCCGTGCCGGTGGGCGTCCGCGGACGGGGCACCGGTCTGCCAGGGCGCCGGCCGGGGCGGAGGGTACGAGGTCATGTCCACAGGGTAGTTCTCGGGCCGTCCCAGGGAATCCACCCCGAGGTGGAGGCCGGTGGGTCCATCGCCGTGGACGGGGGGCGCCCCGGGATCAGGCCTGCTCCTCCCCGAAGACGTGGCCCCGCTGCTCGGCGTAGAACTCCGCCTCCGCGGGCTCGGGCCGGTCCTGGCCGTTGAGCAGCCGGTGCCAGAGCGGGTAGTAGGCGGGCAGCTGCGACGCCGTGGTGATGCGGTCCCGGGCCTCCTGCGGCAGCGTCAGCTCGGCGGCGTCGAGGTCCTCCGTGAGGTGCTCGAACCTCCGCGCGGCGATCACGGTGCCGTCGATGCCCGGGCGGCCCAGGATCCAGGAGATCACCACCTGGGGGATCGTCCAGCCGAGCTCCCCGGCGATCTCGCCGAAGAGCTCGATCAGGTCGTAGGCGCGGTCCCGGTCCACCACGTGGGGCTCCGGCCAGCCGGTGCCCTGGCGGGTGTCGGCCGGGGTCTCGGCGCCGCGGCGGACCCTGCCGTTGAGCAGCCCCTCGCCCAGCGGGCTCCAGCCGAAGGTCGCGATCCCGAGGTCCCGGGCGGCCGGGACGATCTCGTACTCGATCTCCCGGGCCTCCGGCGTGTAGTACGCCTGGTGCGCGATCGGGCCCTGCAGCCCCGCCGCCCGGGCCTCGTAGACCGTCTTGGCCAGCTGCCACCCGTTGTAGTTGGACACGCCCCAGTACCGGATCTTCCCGGCCCGGATCAGCTCGTCGGCGGTGGCAATGGTCTCGGTGATCGGGGTCTGCCCGTCCCACTGGTGGATGTAGAGCAGGTCCAGGTGGTCGGTCCGCAGCCGCTCGAGGCTGTCCTCGACCGCGCGGGTGAGGTGGAGGCGGCTCGCGCCGCCGTCGTTCGGGCCGTCCCCGGTGGGGGTCCGCGCCTTGGAGGTGAGGACGACGTCGTCCCGCCGGCTCCCCAGGATCTCGCCCAGGACGCGCTCCGAGTCCCCGGCGGAGTACAGGTTGGCGGTGTCGATGAAGTTCACGCCGCGGTCCAGGGCCTCGTCGACCTGGCGGCGGGCCTCGTCCGGGCCGAGGCCCGCGATCTTCTCGAACCCTCCGCCGGAGCCGAAGGGGATGGTGCCCAGGGCCAGCCGGGAGACGTAGAGGCCGGAACTGCCGAGTCGGGTGTACTCCATGGGGGGGAACTCCTCTGGTCGTGATCGGTGCTGGTGGTGCCTGCCGGTGCTCCGGAGACGGTCGGCGGGCCGGGCCCCGGGGCACGGTGTGGCACAACGACGGACTGGTGCTCAGGAATTCCTGGACCGGGCCTCGGCGGTGGTCAGCCCGTGGGCCAGCGCCGTGAACTCGCGCACCGTCCCGGTCCAGTCGCCCAGGAGCGCCCAGAGGTCCAGGCCCTGGTGCCGGCGCTCCTCGAGCCGGTCCGCCAGGGCGGCGAGGACCGCCGCGCGCAGCTCGGTGTTGATGTTGATCTTGCCGATGCCCGCCAGGGGCGCGCGGACCAGCATGGTCTCGGGGATCCCGGAGGCGCCGTGCAGCACGAGGGGGGTCCGGTCGGCGGCCTCGCAGATCTGCTCGAGGAGGCTCCAGTGCAGGCGCGGGGTGCCCTGGTAGTGCCCGTGCACGTTGCCCACGTTCACGGCCAGCAGGTCCGCCCCGGACGCGGCCAGGAAGCCGGGGACCGCACCGGGGTCGGTCATGGCGCCGGCCGCGGAGGTCCGGGCCGTGTCCTCGTCGCCGGGGAGGCTGCCGAGCTCCGCCTCGACCACCACGTCGGGGCCCGCCAGCTCGCGGGCGCGGGCGACGAACGCGGCGTTCTCGGCGTGGGGCAGGGCGGAGCCGTCGGCCAGGACGGCGTCGGCACCGGCCGCCACGGCCTGCTCGACGAGCCCCAGGTCGACGGCGTGGTCCAGCTGCACGCACACGGGGGTGGCGGCGTCGTCGGCCAGGTGGCGCAGGGCGGTGACGAGGCGCCGGCCCCCGCTCCCGGCGGCCGCCTTCGGCGGGACCAGGAGGATCACGGGGCGGTCCGCGCGCTCGCTGGCGGCCACCACGGCCTGGGCCGTGGTGAAGTCGTAGGTGCTCAGCGCCGGCACGGCGGTGCGGGCGTCGAGGGCGGAGGTGACGACGTCGAGCAGGTTGGCGCGCACGGGCACAGTCCTTCGTCAGGTGTCGTTCAGCGGTCGGCCGGGGAGAGGTCCCCGAGCACGTAGGTCTTCAGGTCGGCGAGCGTCTGCTGCATGTGCTCGTCCATGGCCTGGCGGGCCCGCACCGGGTCGGCGGAGCCCAGGGCGGCGACGATCCTGCGGTGCTCGGCGATGGCGTGGGCCTGGATCTCGGGCACCCGGGAGGTCTGGGCCCGCCGCTCCTCCAGCACCCGGTGCAGCGGTGCGAACAGGACGGCGATGAACACGTTGCCGGAGGCCTGCAGGATGCGCTCGTGGAAGCGCAGGTCGGCGCGCACGAAGGCCGCCACGTCCTGGGCGCGGTGGGCGTCCTCCATGGCGTCGGCGTCCCGGGCCAGCCCGGCCAGCTCGGCGGCGGACAGCCGTCCGGCCGCCAGCTCGCAGGCGCCGGCCTCCAGGAAGCGGCGCAGCTCGATCAGCTGCACGGCGGCCGCCGCGTCGTCCTGCCCCTCGGAGACCGCCCGGATGACCGCGTCCAGGGACGCCCACTGGGACACGGGGTTCACGAAGGTCCCGCGTCCGCGCTCCACGCGGAGGATGCGCTGGGCGCCCAGGGTCTTGACCGCCTCCCGCACCGTCATGCGGCTGACCTGGTGCTCCGCGCTGAGGTCGATCTCACCCGGCACCACCGAGCCCGGGGGGAGGTCCCCGGCGACGATCCGGTCGAGGAGGGCGTCGGCGACCTGGTCGACCAGGGACGGGCGGGCCATGGTGCTCCTCTGCGGTGAGGTGGACGGCGAAGGGCAGCTCCTGCGCGCTCCGCCCGTGACAGGGGATCCTATCAACCAGCGAATGTCAGATGTCCGAGCTGCCGAGGGACGACTCCCCCGCCGCGCGCGGCATCCCTGCCGTTGACCACGTGTCACACGACACATAGCATGTCTGACATCTTACAGGTGGAGTGTCGGTTTGGAACCGACCGGGACCTGAGGACCGTCCTGACCGCTCCCCGAGAGGAAGTCCCCGCATGACCGTTCCCCGGACCCTGCTCGTGCTCGACGACGACCCGACCGGCTCCCAGTGCGTCCACGACGTCGACGTCGTCCTCGAGCTCGACCCCGCCCCCGTGCTGGACGTCGTCCGGCACCCCGGGCGCACCTGCTTCGTGCTCACCAACAGCCGGGCCCGGCCCGAGGCCGAGGCCGTGGCGATCAACACCGAGCTCGTCTCCGCGGTGCTGGAGGCCCTCGCCGCCGAGCACCTGCCCCTGCCCCACCTCGTCTCCCGCAGCGACTCCACGCTGCGCGGGCACGTCATCGCCGAGCCGACGGCCCTCGCCGACGTCCTCGCCCGGCACGGGGTGGCCGTCGACGGGTTCCTCCTCGCCCCGGCCATGCTCGAGGCCGGCCGCTACACCGAGGACGACGTCCACTACGCGGTCCTGCAGGGCCGCCCCATGCCCGTGGGGGAGACCGACTTCGCCGCGGACGCCACCTTCGGCTACTCCTCCTCCGACCTCAAGGACTTCCTCGTGGAGCGCTCCGGCGGGACGCTGGACCGGGACGCGATCCTCTCCATCGGCCTGACGGACATCCGCTCCGGGGGCGTGGACGCGGTCGCCGGCATCCTGCGCCGGGCCCGGGACCGGGCCTGGGTGGTCGTCAACGCCACGGAGTACGCGGACCTCGACACCGTGGCGCAGGCCCTGGCCGTCCTCGAGGCCGAGGGCCGCACGTTCGTCACCCGGTGCGGCCCGTCCTTCGTGCGCCCCCTGGCCGGGCTGACCGGCTCGCGCGAGCTCGGCCCGGAGGACATCGTGGTGGGCCCCGGGCGGCTGCCGCACGGACTCGTGGCGGTCGGCTCCCACGTGGGGCTCACCAACCGCCAGCTCGCCGAGCTGCGGACCCGCCGCGACCTCTTCGAGGTGGAGCTCCACGTGCCCACCCTGCTCGACGACGACGCCCGCCCCGGCTACGTGGCCGACGCCGTCGAGCGGATCACCGAGGCGCTGCGGACCAGCGACGCGGTCGTGTGGACCAGCCGCGAGCTCGTGCGCACGGACGACCCCGACGAGTCGCTGGCCATCGCCCGCTCGGTCTCCGACGCGCTCGTGGAGGTCGTGCACGGGGTGGCGCAGGCCCGCCCGGCGTGGGTCGTGGCCAAGGGCGGGATCACCTCCCACGAGGTGGCCCACCGCGGTCTCGGCATCCGCCGGGCCACCGTGGCCGGCCAGTTCTTCCCCGGCCAGATCTCCATGTTCCAGCCCACCGACGCCCCGGACACCACCCGGGGCGGGCCCTACGTGGTCTTCCCCGGCAACGTGGGCACCGAGAGCGCCCTCGCCGACGTCGTGGAGGTCCTCGACCGGGCCGCCGCACACACCCGCACCTCTGACTCCCAGGAGAACCCGTCATGAGCACACCCCTGTCCGTCGGCTTCCTGGGACTGGGCGCCATGGGCGCCCCCATGGCCCTCACCCTGGCCCGCGCCGGCTTCCCCGTCCGCGGCTTCGACGTCTCCCCCCGCGCCGGGGAGGTGGTGGGCGACGCCCTGGAGCTGCTGGCCGACCCCCGGGAGGCGGCGGCCGGCGCGGACGTCGTCGTCGTCATGGTCGCGACCGGGGCGCAGCTGCACGACGTCCTGTTCGGCGAGCGCGGCATCGCCGACGCCCTGGACCCGGACACGGTCCTGCTCGTGATGGCGACCGTCGGCCCCCAGGCCGTGGAGTCCGCCGTGCAGGGCCTCGAGGGCCGCGGTGTCCGGCGGGTCGTCGACGCCCCGGTGTCCGGCGGCACGGCGCGCGCCGCCACCGGGGACCTGCTCGTGATGGTCGGCGGCGCGGACGAGGACGTCGCCGCGGTCCGGCCGCTGCTGGACGCGATGGCCGCCAACGCCCCGCTCGTCGGCCCCCGGGTGGGCGACGGGCAGCGGTTCAAGGTGGTCAACCAGCTGCTGTGCGGGGTGCACATCGCCGTGGCGGGCGAGGCGCTGGCCCTGGCGGACTCCATGGGCCTGGACCCGGCGCAGTGCCTGGAGGTCCTCTCGACCGGGGCCGCCACGTCCTTCATGTTCGAGGACCGCGGGCCGCGGATGCTGCAGGGCGAGCAGGCCGAGGTCCGCTCCGCCCTGGACATCTTCGTCAAGGACATGGGCCTGGTCACGGACGCCGCCCGGGCGGTCGCCCAGCCGGTGCCGCTGGCCTCGGCGGCCGAGCAGCTCTACGTGCGCGGCCGCCGCGAGGGCCACGGCCGGCACGACGACTCCTCGGTCTTCGACATCCTCCGCTCCCGGTAGGGCGCGCTCCGCGGGGACGGCGGGCGGCGCGGTTCAGTCCGCGCCCGCCGCCGGGGCGGCGATGAGCTCGTCCTTCATGTCGGTCACGGCCGCGCGGATCGCGGTCATGACCGCCCGCACGGCGGGCCGGCGCAGCAGGTCGGCGCGGGAGACCACCCAGTACTCCACGGGGAACCACAGCTCCTGGGGGAAGAGCCGGACCAGGTCCCCGGCCCGCTCGGCGAGATAGCAGGGCAGCAGCCCGACCCCGGCGCCCGCCCGGGTGAGCTCCACGTGCACCACGGAGGACGTCGCGCCCACGCCCTGGCGCATCCGCGGGAACCGCCGGCGCGGGATGTCCAGCTCCGCGACGTCCTGCATGGAGTCCACGAAGTAGATGAGCGGGTGCTCCTGCACCTGGTCGGGCGTACGGATGGCCGGGTGGGCGGCCAGGTAGTTCCGGGAGGCGTAGACGCCCAGCGAGTAGTCGGCCAGGTGGAAGGCCTCCTTGCGGGAGACCTCCGGACGCCCGACGACCACCTCCAGGTCGATGCCCACCGGATTCGTCTGCGCCCGCCGTGCCGCGTTGATCATCTCCAGCCGCACCCCGGGGTGCTCCTCGATGAGCCGCCGCATGGCCGCGCCCATCACCACGCCGCCGAAGCCGTCCGGGGCCAGCGCCCGCACCACGCCGTTGACGGTGCTGCCGCGCCCGCCCGCGCCGAGCGGGAGGGAGCCCAGCGCCGCCTCGATCTCCTCGCCGGCGGCCACGAACTTCCGGCCCAGCTCGCTGGGCTCCCACATCTCCCCGGTGCGCACGAGCAGCCGGGCGCCCACGGTCTTCTCGAGCGCCGCCATCCGCCGCGACACGGTCGTGTGACTGAGCCCGAGGTCCGCGGCGGCGCCGGCGTAGGAGCCGTGGCGGACCACCGCGAGCAGCAGCAGGAGGTCGTCGGCACCGTGCGACAAGGGGCTTCTCCTCCCGGGGGCTGGACCGGCCCGGGGGAACGCACACGTCCGGGCGGCATGTGCATTTTTGCACAGGCGCCGCGAGCGCATGGTCATTGTGAAGCGCACCACATATCCGCACACTGTAGGCAAACATTGTGACCACCGTCACCGTTTCCCCAGCAGGAGGAGAACCACATGAGCACCGAGGACAGGGTCGCCGCGTCGGCGGACCCGAACGACTCCCCCGAGAACCGGGGCGGGCTGAAGAAGGTCGTGGCGGCCTCGATGGCCGGCACGGTCGTGGAGTGGTACGAGTTCTTCCTCTTCGCCACCGCGTCCACCCTGGTCTTCGGCCAGCTCTTCTTCGTGGACACCGGCAACCCGCTGGACGGCATCCTCAAGGCGTTCCTGATCTACGCGGTCGGCTTCATCGCCCGCCCGCTGGGCGGCATCGTCTTCGGCCACTTCGGCGACAAGTACGGGCGCAAGCACCTGTTGCAGATCTCGATCGTGATGGTCGGCGCCGCCACCTTCCTGATGGGCTGCCTGCCCGGCTACGACCAGATCGGGTACTGGGCCGCGGCCATGCTCGTGGTCCTGCGCTTCGTGCAGGGCTTCGCCGTGGGCGGTGAGTGGGGCGGGGCCGTCCTGCTCGTCGCCGAGCACTCCCCGAACAAGGAGCGCGGCTTCTGGTCCAGCTGGCCGCAGGCCGCCGTGCCGCTGGGCAACCTGCTGGCCACCATCGTGCTGCTCTCCCTGTCCTTCACCCTCTCCGAGGAGGCCTTCCTCGCCTGGGGCTGGCGCGTGGGCTTCTGGCTCTCGGTCGTCATCGTGGCCATCGGCTACTACATCCGCACCCACGTGACGGACGCCGCGATCTTCAAGGAGGCCCAGCAGGAGGTCGTCGAGAAGAAGTCGGCCGCCTACGGCGTGGGCGAGGTCTTCCGCCGCTACCCCCGCGGCGTCTTCGGCGCCATGGGCCTGCGCTTCGCGGAGAACATCCTCTACTACGTGGTGGTCACCTTCTCGATCACCTACCTGTCGACCCAGCGGGACGTGGACACCAGCCGGATCCTGCTCCTGCTGCTGATCGCCCACGTGATCCACGCGATCTGCGTGCCGCTCGTCGGCCGGGCCACCGACAAGGTGGGCCGCCGCCCGATGTACGCGGCCGGCGCCGTCCTGGGGGCGTTCTGGGCGTTCATCGCGTTCCCGATGTTCAACACGGACAACAGCTTCATCATCCTGGCGGCCATCACCATCGGCCTGATGATCCACGCGCTCATGTACGCCGGGCAGCCGGCCATCATGGCCGAGATGTTCCCCACCCGGATGCGCTACTCGGGCGTCTCCCTGGGCTACCAGGTGACCTCGATCGTGGCCGGCTCGCTGGCCCCGATCATCGCCACCGCCCTGCTGCGCGAGTTCAACTCCTGGGTGCCGATCGCGATCTACATCGCCATCGCCTGCCTCATCACCCTCTTCGCGGTGTGGACGCTGCGCGAGACCAAGGGCATCTCCCTGCAGGACATCGACGCCGAGGACCGGCGCCGGCTCGCCGAGGAGAAGTCCGCCGAGGACCGGACCTCCTGATCCCCGACCTCCGCACCCACCCGCGCCCAGCGGCGGACCGGTCCCCCGGTCCGCCGCTGGGCGCGCTGTGCACGACCCCCAGCTCCCGACACCCTCGACACCTTGCAGAAGGGACTCCCCGATGACCACCATCACCTGGATCGGCCTCGGCCACATGGGCAACCCGATGTCCGCCAACCTCGCCAGGGCGGGCCACGACGTCCGCGGCCACGACGTCAGCGCCGACGCCATGGCGGCCGCCCGCGACCGCGGCGTGCAGACCTTCGACACGCTGGAGGAGGCCCTCCAGGGCGCCGACGTCGTGTTCACGATGCTGCCCAAGGGCGAGCACGCCCGCGCCGTCTACCTCGGCGACAGCGGCGTGATCGCGCTCGCCCCGAAGGACGCGCTGCTCATCGACAGCTCCACCATCGACGTGGAGACCGCGGAGGAGCTCCACCGGGCCGCCGAGGACGCCGGCTTCCGCTTCGTGGACGCGCCGGTCTCCGGCGGGATCAGCGGCGCGGCCGCGGCCACCCTGACCTTCATGGTCGGCGGGAAGCCCGACGTCGTGGAGCAGGCCCGGACGTTCATCGAGCCCATGGCCCGCAAGATCGTGGCCACGGGCCACGCCGGCACGGGCCAGGCCGCCAAGATCGTCAACAACATGATGCTGTTCATCTGCCTCGAGGCCTGCGCCGAGGGCTCCGTGCTCGCCGACCGGCTGGGCCTGGACCCGCAGGTGTTCTGGGACATCGCCTCGGTGTCCTCGGGCAACTCCTGGGCGCTGCAGACCTGGTACCCCGTGCCCGGCATCGTGGACTCCGCCGCGGCGAACAAGAACTTCGAGGCCACCTTCAGCGCCGCCCTCGCCGCCAAGGACGCCGGCCTGGCGCTCATGGCGGGCGAGCAGACCGGCGTGGAGCTGCCCGCCGCGGAGCTCGTGGCGGAGAGGCTGCAGCAGCTCATCGACGAGGGGCTCGGGGACAAGGACTGCTCCCTCATCACCAAGTACGCCGCGCCGGACGGGAAGATCCCGGGCTGGGACCCGGACAAGGCCTGAACGGCGCAGAGACCACCACGACCGAGGAGGACACCATGCAGAACACCAAGCAGGACGCCGAGGCCCGCGCGCAGCAGGACGCCGAGCGGGGCGCCCAGGACCCCGGGACCACCGGCGCGGTCATCGAGCACTTCATCGACGGGAAGCGCCACGGCGGGCCCGGGCGCACCGCGGACGTCTACAACCCCGCGACCGGGCAGGTGGCCAAGCAGGTGCTGCTGGCCTCCGCCGAGGACGTCGCCACCGCGGTGGAGGCCGCCGAGCTCGCCCTGCCCGGATGGCGGGCCACCGGACTGTCGAAGCGCTCGGCGATCATGTTCAAGGTCGAGAACATCATCCGGGAGCGCACCCCGGAGCTGGCCGCCATCATCACCGCCGAGCACGGCAAGGTCCTCTCGGACGCGGCCGGCGAGGTCGCCCGCGGGCTGGAGAACGTGCAGTTCTGCGCGGGACTGATGCACCACATGAAGGGGGAGTTCCTCGAGCAGGCCGCCACCGGGGTGGACGTGCACCAGACCCGCCAGCCGGTGGGCGTGGTCGCCTGCATCACCCCGTTCAACTTCCCCGCCATGGTCCCGCTGTGGATGATCACCACCGCGATCGCCGCCGGGAACACCGTGATCCTCAAGCCCTCCGAGCGGGACCCCTCGGCGGCGGTGTGGATCGCCGAGGCCTTCGCCGAGGCCGGGCTGCCCCCGGGGGTGCTCAACGTGGTGCACGGGGACAAGGAGGCCGTGGACGAGCTGCTGACGAACCCGCTGGTCAAGGCCGTGTCCTTCGTGGGCTCCACCCCCATCGCCCGGTACATCTACGAGACCTCGGCGCAGCACGGCAAGCGCGTCCAGGCCCTGGGCGGGGCGAAGAACCACATGGTGGTCATGCCGGACGCCGACCTGGACGGGGCAGCCGACGCCGCGATCTCGGCCGCCTACGGCTCCGCCGGGGAGCGCTGCATGGCGGTCTCGGTGCTCGTCACCGTGGGGGACGTGGCCGACCCGCTGATCGAGCGGCTGAAGGAGCGGATCGCGAAGCTGACCATCGGGGACGGCACCGACCCGGCCTCCGAGATGGGCCCGCTCATCACGAGGGCGGCCCTGGACCGGGTCAACGGCTACGTGACCGGGGCGGAGGCCGAGGGGGCGACCGTCGTCGTCGACGGCACGCAGCAGGAGTTCGACGGCGAGGGGTTCTTCACCGGCGTCTCGCTGCTGGACCACGTGAAGCCGGGGATGAAGGCCTACGACGAGGAGATCTTCGGACCCGTCCTGTCCGTGGTGCGGGTGGACACCTACGAGGAGGCCGTGCGGCTGATCAACACCAACCAGTTCGCCAACGGGGTGGCAGTATTCACCCGCGACGGCAAGACGGCCCGGCAGTTCGAGTTCGAGATCGAGGTCGGCATGGTCGGGGTCAACGTCCCCATCCCGGTGCCGATCGGCGCGTTCTCGTTCGGCGGCTGGAAGAACTCCCTGTTCGGCGACACCCACATGTACGGGCCGGAGGCGTTCAACTTCTACACCCGCCGCAAGCTCGTGACCACGCGCTGGCCCGAGCCCTCGGAGTCCCAGATCAACATGGGCTTCCCGACCCACTGACGGGCCCGCCGGGGGTCCCGGCCACGACGACGCCGGTCCCCGCCCTCGGTTCGGAGGGCGGGGACCGGCGTCGTCGTGGCCCGGTCAGTTCTTGAGGCCGTCGCCGATGTTGCGGGCGCCGGCTCAGGCGCCCCCGGGTCCGGGGTGCCGGCAGTCCTCGACGTGCTCGTGGAGCTGCCGCTCGTCGACGGCCTCGACCGCCTCGGCCATCGCGTGCAGGAAGGCGGTCACGGTGGCGGCCTCCTCGGCGGACAGATCCCGGGCGGCACGGAGCATCCGCTCGTGCATGGCACCGAGGGTGGAGCGGACCTCGCAGTCGGCCTCCTGGGTGGCCACGATCACCAGCGCCCGCCGGTCCGTGGGGTGGGGGCGGCGGGCCACGTGGCCGCTGCGGGAGAGCCGGTCCAGCAGCGTGGTGGTGGAGGCCGAGGAGATGCCCAGCTTGCTCGCCAGGTCCCGGGGGCTCATGGGGGTCCCGGCGCGGTCCGCCTCCAGCAGGTAGCGCAGGGCCAGCACGTCCTTCTCCCCCATGCCCATGGAGTCGCGGGTGCGCAGCCGCATGGCGGACTCGGCCGCCCGGTAGGCCCGCAGGGCCTCGAGCACCTGCACGGCCGGAGGACGGTCGCCCTCGGCGGCGTACCAGTAGCCGGACGAGGTGCGGGGATGTGCGGTCATGCGTCCAGTGTAGGTGATCTACAAATCAGATGAACTGATAACTAGACAATCTAGTAATACTGCTGTTCGATGGGATCGTGTGGTCCTGTGAGGGAGCGCACGCCGTCGCAGAGGAACACCGCAGGGTACGTGAGGAAGAGGTCGGAAGATGAGCCAGCAGCTGCACCCCGGATCCACCGTCGAGACGACAGAGCACTCCCCCCTCCGGGCGGTCCGGAACGACCCCGGGGCGGTTCCCGCCGCCCCCGTGCACTGCGGCGAGCCCATGCCGGTGCGCACCCTGGACTTCGCCGAGGTGCAGGACCACGTCAACCACGCCGTGGCGCAGGCGGCGATCGACGGCCGCCGGGTGCACGCCTGCGCCTGCGGCTTCCTGCAGGAGACGTCGGCCCCCGGAGGCACGGTGCCCTCGATCGTCCCCGACGGCGAAACGATGCTGTTCCGCCCGTTCTTCACCCGGAGGGTCCTCGCCGCGGCCGGACGGGTCGAGAACGCCGAGTGGTCCTTCGACCAGGCCCTGGCGGACGCCGGGCCCCTCGCCGCCCCGGACGCCCAGGAGCAGGCCCGGCGCCTGTGCGCCTTCGAGGCCGGTCTCGAGGCCGAGCGCTGGCGGCTGGACCAGGCCCTCGAGTCCCTGCGCGACGAGCTCCGCCTGGCCGTGCGCCACGGCGTGCCGATCACCCTCCTGGCCCGCGAGGCGGCCCTCGACGAGGCGGACGTGGTGGACCTGCTGCACCTGGGCGACATCCCCGCCGACGCCCGCGCGAACTCCTCCGCGAACTCTCCGGCGACCTCTCCCGCGGACGGGACCGGCCGCGCGCTCGCCGAGGCCTGCTGAGCCTCCTGGCCGCGCGTGCCGGGCCGCTACGCTGGAAGGGCCCCGCAACGCCGCCGCGCCCCGGAAGGACGCCCGTGAAGTCGATCGTCGCGACCCTGCTCGTCCTGGCCCTGGTGCTGACCTCGGCCGGGGCGCTGCTGACCACCGTGGACGCCCAGGAGTGGCTGCCCGTCGTGGTGCTCGCGGCCCTCGCCTACCTCGGGACGTTCACCCTGTACCGGCGCGTGCGGGACCGCTGGGCCGAGCGCTACGCCGACCGCCGGGACTGATCCCGGCGCGAGCGGCGCCACGACCGCCACGCCCCGGTGGACCACAGGGCCCACAGCACGAGGAGCGGCTGGAACAGCAGCCGCAAGGCCCGGGCGCGGTCGGTGTCCAGGCCGAAGGCGTCCGTGCGCGTGAGGTACTGCGAGACGTTGCCCGGGAACACGGCCACGAAGAACGCCGCGGCGAGCCACCCGAGCAGCACCCGCCGCCGGGGCAGGACCACCAGCGCGGCGCCGAGGACGATCTCCGCCACCCCGGAGCCGAGCACCACGGCGTCGTCGGGCACGGGCAGCCACTCGGGCACCTGGGCCGTGAACTCCTGGCGGGCCACCGTGAGGTGGCTGATCCCGGCGCCGAGCAGGACGAGCCCGAGGAGCACCCGGGCGATCGTGCGCGGCAGGGAGGCGGCCGGTGCTGCCGGCCGGGCGGAGGAGGTCATGCCCGCAGATTAACGCAGATCGGCAGGGCGGGCTCAGGCGCGGTCGAAGTCCGCCTTGCGGATCAGCCCGTGCACCCCCACGGTGCGGTCCACCACCTGGGAGATGGCGAAGTCCGCGGCGGCCGAGAGGTAGGCGTAGGCCACGGCGCGCTCCATGCCCTTGTCCTGCTCGAGGAAGTCGAGGGCGTTGAGCACGGCCCGGCGCATCGCCACGTCGAGATCGGAGTTCTGCTCCCCGCCGGCCGCGCCGTCCGGGTCGGAGAGCCCGATCGGGATCCAGTGCTCGTCCGTCTCCGCGAACGGGTAGGAGTGGGCCACGGAGGGCGCGTCCCCCTCCCCGGCCTTGCAGACCGTGAGCCGGAACGTGCCGCGCAGCGAGCCCTCCATCGCGGTGAGCGCCACCTCGCCGTCGCCCATGGCCATGTGCGGGTCCCCCACGTAGAACAGGGCGCCGTCCGTCTGCACGGGCAGGTAGAAGGTGGAGCCCACGCCGAGGTGGCGGATGTCGATGTTGCCGCCGCCCAGCGTCGGCGGGATCGAGTTGAGCAGGTCGTCGGTGGGCCCGGAGCCCTGCTGGTATGCGACGCCCATCATGCCCATGAACGGGCGCAGCGGGAACCGCACGGCCCCGCCGGCCATGACGCCCTGACCGTGCTCCACCGGGGTGAACGTGGAGACGTTGCCGTACTCCTGCGGGTTGCCCGTGGACCGGCCGTCCGTGCCCACCGCCGGCAGCACGTCCTCGACGAGGATGTCGGCCACCGGCCCGCCGCGGGCGGGGCCCGGCAGCGCGCCCTTGCCGTGGCGGCTCGAGACCACACCGTACGGCACGCGCAGGTCGGCGTGCAGGGTCTCGATCTTCAGGACGTCCCCGGGCCGCGCCTCCTCGACGAACACCGGGCCGGTCACCACGTGCGGGCCGTCCCGGTCGAAGTCCCGCTCGGTGCGGTCGTAGTCGCGGGCGATCTCCACCGCGTCGTCCAGGACCCGGGCGCGGGAGACCCCCTGCGCGCCGAAGAACTCCACCGGGTCCCGACCCTGGTCCTCGAGGATCCCCTCGTGGGAGACGGCGTCGATGGTGACCGTGCGCCCCGAGCGCATGCGCAGCGAGGGCTCGGCGTCCACGGACGGGACGTAGCCCCACAGCACGCTGTCCACGTCCGAGGGCAGGTAGTGGTCCCCGGGGATCCTGCCCTTCCCGGGCTGCAGGACGGAGCCCCGGAAGCCGGGGCGGCCGCCCTTCGGGTGCTGGGCGCCCATCGGGACGGCCGCGGAGACCGCGCCGACCCCGGTGCCGGTGACCGCACCGGCGGCGGCCACGGCGGTGGCCGCCCGGAAGAAGGTGCGCCGCCCCAGACCCCGCTGGAGTTCGTCGGCGGCGCGGCGGGCGAAGTGCTCACTCATGGGTGTCTCCTGCGGTCAGGGGCGGCTTTCTCGAACGCCTACGACCATAGGGAGAGCGTGTTTCCGGTTCGGGGTCCCCGTGTTTCCGGGCCGTGACGGCGAGCGCCGAGGGCGGGAGCGGGGGTTGGACAGGTCACCGGGCGCCCCGGCCGTGGTGCTACCGGCGGCGACAGCCCGACCTCGTTGTCGGGACCGCGCACGGACGCCCGCGTGACCTGCGTCACCCACAGTAGGGGTTACCGGGGGGTCCGGCATGTCCCATGCGAAATATGACGGTTACGAATGCACATCGATCGGGGCGGGTCGGCGGAACCCGTGGCGAGGTGCTGATTCAGCGGAAGTCGGCCTTGCGGATCCGGCCGTGGGCGCCCGCGGAGCTGTCCTCCAGCCGGGTGACGGCGAACTCCGCGGCGCTGGAGAGATAGGCGTGGGCGATGGGCCGGTCCATGCCGCGGTCCCGGGCCAGGAAGTCCACCCCGGCCCGCACGGCCTGCTGCATGGCCGCGGTCAGGCAGAACGTCTGCTCGTCGGCGTCCTCCGTCCCGGAGCGCCCGACGACGATCCAGTGCTCGTCGGTCTCGGCGAACGGCTGCCGGTGCGCCACGGCGGGCACGTCCTGGGCGCCGGTCCGGCACACGGTCACCCGGAAGGTGCCGCGCAGGGGCTGCCCGGCCGCGCCGAGGGCCCGGTGGAGCTCCCGGGGGCAGAAGGCGGCCCCGTCCGCACGGACCGGCAGGTAGGCGGTGCACCCGGTTCCGAGCGGAGCGCCGGACGCGCCGGGGTCCGCGACCCGGAGCACCTCGACCTTGAGCGCGTCTCCGGAGCGGGCCGCCGGCAGGAGCACCGGGCCCGTGACCACGTGCGGGCCGAGCCCGTCGAGGGCGGGGACGTCGTGGGCGGGGACGTCGTGCCCCTCCTCCGCCGGGGGTGCCGCGGGGGTCTCGGCCGCCGGGCGTCCGTCCTGCGCGGGACCCCCCGGCTGCGGGCGCTGGAGGCCTGGGACGCCCAGGCCGGACGAGGGGTGGGCGGCCCGCGCGGCCGCGGCGCGGGCCCGGGCGGCGTCCTCGGGGTCCGGCTCGGCGCGGAGGGGCTCGGGGCGGGCGGGGGCGGCAGCGGTGCCGCCGACCACCCGGAGGACCGGCCGCCGGGCGTGCGGCACCACGGGCGCGGGTCCTGGTCCGGCGTGCTCGGTCATGGGCTGCTCCTTGGGGGCGGGGCGAGCGGTTCAGCTCCGACGGTAGGAAGTGCGTGTTACTGCATCGGGCACGTCGTGTTTCCGGAGCATGACGATCCTCATAACGAGACGAAGCATGCCACGGACGGGCGGGCAAGCCCCACAAATGACAATTGCGACGCCGGCACTCCCGTGCTGCCCCTCGCGCACGACCTAGTCTGGCCGGATGGAAGTCCACAAGGCCCAGGCGTTCCTCGCCGTCGCGGAGGAGCTGCACTTCGGCCGCGCGGCAAAGCGCCTGCACATGGCGCAGCCGCCCCTCAGCCGCCTGATCCGGCAGCTGGAGTCCGAGCTGGGCGCCACCCTGTTCGAGCGCAACACCCGCCACGTGACCCTGACGCCGCAGGGCGAGGCCCTGCTCGAGCCGGCCCGGGAGCTGGTGATGCTCGCGCAGCGCATGAAGGACGTGGTCCGGAAGTCCCAGGCGGGCGAGACCGGGCGGGTGCGGCTCGGCTTCGCCGGGGCCTCGGTGAACCAGGCGGTGGGCGAGCTGGCGCGCCAGGTCCGGCGCCGTCGCCCCGGGATCAGCCTGGAGCTCTACAGCTCGCAGTTCTCCTACCTGGGCCTGGAGAAGGTCCTGGACGACTCCCTCGACATCGTGATCGGCCGGTGGGACTTCCTGCCCGCGGAGATCAGCTCCCGGCTGGTCGCGCTCGAGGAGCTGCTCATCGCCCTCCCGGAGAGCCACCCGCTGGCCGTCCGCGAGACGGTCGACGTCGAGGACCTCGCCGGGGAGGCGTGGATCGTGCTGCCCGGCGGGGCGGGGGCCACGCTGCCCAACCGGCTCAACACCCTGGCGATGAACGCGGGGTTCGTCCCGCGCATCGTCCAGGTGGCCCCGGACTCCTGGACGCTCGTGGTCCTCGTGGGCGCCGGGATGGGCATCTCCCTCATCCTCTCCAGCGTCCGGGACAACGTGCCGTCCCGGGGCGTGGTCTACAAGCCGCTGACGCAGGAGCAGAAGCCGGTCGAGGTCCGCCTCCTGTGGCGCCGCGGGGACGCCAACCCGGCGCTGCAGTCCGTCATCGAGATCTCCGAGACGGTGTTCCCCGCGCCCGGGGGCCCGCTGCCCGCCCCGGCGACCGGCACTCCGTGACCCCCGCCCCCTCGCCGAGGGGGGGTGCTCAGCTGAAGGCCGAGACGCCGGTGATGTCCCGGCCCACGAGCAGCGCCTGGATGGAGTCGGTGCCCTCGTAGGTGGAGACGACCTCCATGTCCGTCATGTGCCGGACGACGTGGTTCTCGAGCAGCAGCCCGTTGCCGGCCAGGAGGTCCCGGGCCTCGTTGCAGATCCACTTGCCCTTCTGCGCCGTGGCCATCTTCACCATCGAGGCCTGCGCATTGGACAGCTGACCGCGGTCGGCGAGCTCGGCCATGCGGTCGCAGAGCAGCTGCATGGTGGTGAGCTCGCTGAGCATGTTGGCCAGCCGCGACTGGACCAGCTGGTAGCCGCCGATGGCCCGGCCGAACTGCTGCCGTGTCGCGGCGTAGTCGGCGGCGATCTCGAAGGCCGCCATGCCGTGGCCGACCGCCTCCCACGCGGCGCCGCCGCGGGTGGCCTGCAGCACCCGGGAGACGTCCTTGAAGGACCGGCAGTTCTCGAGGCGATTGCCCGCCGGGACCCGCAGGCCCTCGAGCACGATGTCGGCCTGCTGGATCGCGCGCTTGCCGACCTTGCCCGTGATCACCTCGGGCCGGTACCCGGCCGGGTGGTTGCCCTCGGCGTCCTTCTCCACCACGAACGCGTTGACCTTCCCGTCCTCGGTGTTGCGCGCGAACAGGACGACGACGTCGGCCGCGTCCCCGTTGCCGATCCACCGCTTGTGCCCGTCGATCACCCACTCCTCGCCCTCGCGGCGGGCGGAGGTCTCCAGGGCCACGGAGTCCGAGCCGTGCTCCGGCTCGGTGAGCGCGAACGCCCCGGTCTTCTCCAGCCGCGCCATCGCCGGCAGCCAGCGCCGCTTCTGTTCCTCGGACCCCAGCATGTTCAGCGCCCCCATGCACAGGTTGCCGTGCACGCCCAGGAACGTGTTGATGCTGCCGTCGGCCCTCGCCATCTCCCGGGCCACCATGCCCGCGGCCTTGCGGGACATCCCAGGGCAGCCGTAGCCCTGGATCGTGGTGCCGATGATGCCCAGCTCCGCCAGCCCGGGCACCAGCTCCCAGGGGAACTCGGCGCGCTCCCAGTAGTCGTTGATCACGGGCAGCACGCGCTGCTGGGCGAACTCGCGGACCCGGTCCCGGATCGCGATCTCCTCGGGCGTCAGGTCGTCGTCGAGCCGGAAGTAGTCGGAGGTCGCGGCGCCCGCGCGGACGGCGGCCGGGGCCTCGGTCGAGGGGGCGCTGGAGATGGTGGTCATGGTCGGTCCTTTCGTCGGCGGGTCCCAGGACCCGCGGTGGTCGGAGTGGTCGGTGGTGCCGGGCGTTCCCGGCGGGTGGCCCGCAGGATCGCGAGCAGTCCCAGCGCGGTCAGGGCGACCGCGGGGAAGACGAGGAGCGAGGCGCCGGTGGCCCACGCCAGGGAGACCCCGGAGTAGCCCACGGCCATCGCGAGGAAGCGGACCATGTTGTGGATGCCGATCGCGGTCCCGGAGCCCCCGGCGGGCGAGAGCAGGAGCTCCGTGGCCGCCGCGCTCTGGGCGAAGGCGATGCCGGTCCCTGCGAGCACGAGCCCCAGGACCACCAGGGACACGATCACCCAGTGGGCCACTCCCAGACCGGACGAGACCATGGCCAGCGTGACCACCGGGGCGGCGACCACGAGGATCAGGACCCCACGGCCGAGCTGGACGCCGCTGCCGTGCCGGCGGCCCACCCGCGCCGCGACGGGTCCCGCCGCCGTCATGGCGAGCGCCAGGGTGAAGACCACGGCGCCGATCCGGGCCGGGCCCAGGTCCAGGTCCGAGGCGAGGAACAGGGGCACGGCCACGATGGCCACCGCCATGGACCCCATCGCCAGCCCCGCTCCGGCCGCTGCCGTGAGGTAGGCCGGGTCCCGCAGCAGGGCCGGGTCCAGCAGGGGCCGCGGGGACGTCGCCCCGGACGCGGCCCGCCGGGCCCGGCGCCGGCAGAGGTGGGCGAACAGCCACCAGCCGAGCACCGCGCAGACCGCGCTCGCCGCCGCCCAGGACCAGGGGCCGGACTGCCCGGCCAGCACCACGGCCGCGGCCGTCGAGCCGCCGCCGAGGACGAGCCAGACCATCGCGGCCACGTGCATCGGCGGGCGCCGCCGCCCGATCCGGGGCATGAACGCCACCAGGAGGACCATCAGCACGAGCACCAGCCCGGCGTGCACCACGAAGACCCAGCGCCAGCTCAGCGCCTCGGTGAGGACACCGCCGAAGGGCGGGCCCACAGCCTGGCCCACGCCGATGGCGGAGGCCCACGCGCCCATGGTCTGCGCGGTCCGCTCCGGCCAGGTGGTGACCAGGGCCGCCTGCACGCAGGGCGGGATCGCGCTGCACGCCGCGCCCTGCACCATCCGGGCGAGCACGAGCGACTCCATGCCCGCCGCCGCGGCCGCCGTGAGCTCCGCGAGGACCATGACGCCCAGCGCCGAGATCAGGAAGGTCTTGACCCCGAGCCGGTCGCCGAGCCAGCCGGCGAGCGGGACGGCGGTGGCCATGGCCACCGTGAAGGCGCTCACGGCCAGCACCGACTGCTGGGCCGTCATGCCGAGGTCCGTCTGGATGACGTACAGCGGCGCGTTGATCACGTTCGAGGACATCGTGCCCATCGCCGTGGTGGCCAGCAGCGCCGGATAGGCGATCCGCCGCGCCCGCAGGGCGGGCCGGCCCCTCCGGAACGCGGTCATGCACGCACGGTCACGGAGTCCGGCTCCGGCTCCGGGACGACGACGCCCTCCAGGGCGGCCCGCACCGACGCCGGCAGCGGGGTGGAGCGGCCCGTGGCCGGGTCCTTCTGCACGAGCACCGTCCGGGCGCGGACCGCGACCTGCCCGTGCTGGACCAGCTCGTAGGCCACCGTGTAGGACGACCGGCCGAGGCGGCAGACCCAGACGCGGGCCGTGAGCTCGGGGCCGTGGTCGATGGAGCGCAGGTAGTCGAGCGTCAGGGAGACCACCACGCGCGGCCGGGCGGGGTCCGGGACGCCGTCCTCCCCCAGCCAGGAGGCGACCGCCGAGAGCCGCGCCTCCTCGATCAGGGTGACCACGCGGGCGTTGTTGACGTGCCGGTTCAGGTCCTGGTCGGACCAGCGCACGGGCAGCACGGTGGTGTGCACGGCGCTCACGACGCCTGCCGGACCGCGGGCTCGCCGCGCTCGAGCCACGCCAGGACTCGGTCCCGGTCCGCGTCGAGCAGCGGCGGGGCCTGCGTGTAGTCGACCGGGGTGCGGCTGAAGTCGACCGGGTGGCGGACCGTGGGGACCTCCCGGCCCCCCGTCCCGGCCAGCACCACCGGGTCCAGGCCGAGGCCCTCCGCGAACCGGACGCCCTCGTCCACCCCCAGGATCGGGGCGCAGGGCACCTTGACCGCCTTGAGCAGCTCGAACCAGTCCTCGGCGTCCCGGGCGGCGAGCCGCTCGATCATCAGCCGGCGCAGCTCCACCCGGTTGGCGTTGCGGGCGGACACCGTGGCGAACCGCTCGTCCTCGGCGAGCTCGGGCGCGCTGAGGCACCGGCACAGCCGCGCGAACTGCCCGTTGTTGCCCACCGCGATGACCATGTCCTTGTCCCGGGTGGGGAAGGGCTCGTAGGGGTAGAGGCTCGGGTGCTCGTTGCCCATCCGGGTGGGGATGCTGCCGCCGGCCACGTAGGCGGCGGACTGGTTGACCAGCCCGGACAGCGCCGAGGTCAGCAGGTTCAGCTCCACGTGCTGGCCCGTCCCGGAGGACTGCCGCTCGTGGAACGCGCCCAGGATGCCGGTGGAGGCGTGCAGGCCCGTGATGACGTCGAAGAGGGCCACGCCGGCCCGGTACGGCTCGCCGTGCTGGCTGCCGGTGAGGCTCATCATCCCGGAGAGGGCCTGGGCCAGGAGGTCGTAGCCGGGCAGGTCGGCGCCGCCGGCGGTGCCGAAGCCGGTGATCGAGGCGTAGACGAGGTCCGGGCGCCAGGCGCTGACGCTCTCGTAGTCGAGGCCGTAGCGCACCAGGCCGCCGGGCTTGAAGTTCTCCACCAGGATGTCCGCCCGGGCGATGATCCGCTCCACGACCGCGAGCTGCTCGGGGTCCGCGAAGTCCAGGGCGATGGAGTGCTTGTTGCGGTTGACCGAGAGGAAGAACGTGCTCTCGCCGTCCCGGTGGGGCGGGACCCACGCGCGGGCGTCGTCCCCGGCGGTGCTCTCGATCTTGATGACGGTCGCGCCCATGTCCGCCAGCAGCATGGTGCAGTAGGGGCCGGCGAGCACGCGGCTGAGATCAGCCACCACCACCCCGGCGAGCGGGCCCGTGCCGGGGCGGCCGAAGATCTCCTGCAGGTCGTGGGCGTCCTCGAACTGGCTCATGTTCTCTCTTTTCGTCGTCGCGTCTCGTCCGGGCTCAGCCGGCGTACTCGTACCAGCCGCGGCCGGTCTTGCGGCCGTACCGGCCCTGCTCGTAGAGCTTCTCCACGGAGGGGTGCGGGAGGTCGTCGGGGTCCCCGCTCTGCTCGTGCTGGGCCAGCCGGATCAGGTAGGCCACGTCGATGCCGACCAGGTCCATGAGCTCGAACGGCCCCATGGGATGGCCCAGGGCCGTCCGCGCGGCCACGTCGATGTCCTCGAAGCTCGCCACGCCGTCGGCCTCGAGGCGCAGCGCCTCGTCCCGCAGGGCTCCGAGGAGGCGGTTGGCCACGAAGCCGGGGACCTCGTGGTGGAGCCGGACGGGCTGCTTGCCGAGCCGGCGGGCGAGCTCCGTGGTGGTCTCCGCGGTGGCGTCGGAGGTCTGCGGGTTGCGCACCACCTCGACGCAGGCCATGACCAGCGCCGGGTTGAAGAAGTGCATGTTGCACACCCGGTCCGGGCGGCCGGTCGCGTCCGTGAGCAGGGACGAGGGGATGGTCGAGGAGTTGGTCGCGAGGATCGCGTGCTCGGGGGCGGCCTCGTCCAGGTCCGCGAACAGCTGCCGCTTGATGTCGAGGCGCTCCACGGCGGCCTCGAGCACGAAGTCGGTGGTGCGGGCCGCCTCGAGGGAGTCGGTCGTGTACGCCATCCGGGCGAGGGCGGCGTCGACCTCCGCCCGGCTCCGGCTGCCCTTCTCGGCGAGCCGGCCGAGGCGGCGGCGCACCTCGTCCCGGGACCGCTCGAGGGCGGCGGGGTCGAGGTCGCTGGTGGTGACGGTGTAGCCGGCGAGGGCGAAGACCGCCCCGATCTGGGTGCCCATGGCACCGGATCCCACGACCAGGACGTCTCGGACGGCGTCGATGCTCGGCTGGGGGTTCATGTCTGCTCCTCGGAGGTTGTGGTGGGGCCCGTCGGCGGGGCCGCGGAGTTCGGGGCTGGGGCCGGTGGTCAGTCGTCGTCGCGGAAGCGGGCTGGGCGCTTCTCCAGGAAGGCGCTCGCGCCCTCGGCCTTCTCGTCGGAGGCGTAGAGCAGGGACTGGGCCAGCCGCTCGAGCAGCAGCCCGGTGCGCTGGTCCGTCTCGGCGCCGTTGCGCACCACGAGCTTGGCCAGCCGCACCGCCAGGGGGCCCTTGGCGAGGATCGAGTCCGCGGTGGCGAGCGCCGCGTCCATCAGCTCGTCCGCCGGGACCACGCTGGTCACCAGGCCGATGCGCAGGGCCTCCTCCGCGTCGATGATCCGGCCGGTGAGGATCATCTCCTGGGCCCGGCCGAGCCCGACGAGCCGGGACAGCCGCTGGGTGCCGCCGGCGCCGGGCAGGATGCCGAGGTTGGTCTCGGGCAGTCCGAACCGGGCGCCGGCGGCCGCCACGCGGATGTCGCAGGACATCGCCAGCTCGTTGCCCCCGCCCAGCGCGAAGCCGTTGACCGCGGCGATCGTGGGCAGCTCGAGGTCCTGGATCCGGTCCCAGAGGCGCTGCATCCGGGCCCGCAGGCCGTCCCGCAGCGTGTAGCCGACCAGCTGGGAGATGTCCGCCCCGGCCACGAAGGCCTTCTCCCCCGCGCCGGTGAAGACGACGGCGCCGGCGTCCTCGTGCCGCTCCAGCGCGTCGAGCGCCGCCTCGATCCCGTCCAGCACCCCGACGTTCAGGGCGTTGCGCACCTCGGGGCGGTTCACGGTGACGACGGCGACCCTGCCCCTGAGCTCGGCCGTGACGGTGCCGGTCCCGGTGTCGAGGGCGGTGCTCGTGCTGTTGCCGGGCGTGGTGGTGGTGTCCGTGGTGGTGTCGGTCATGGCGGGTCCTTCCGGTCAGACGGTGGCGGTGGCGGGCGCAGGGGCCGGGGCGGGAGCGGCGTCGTCGTCGTCCGTGGGTCCGGTCCGCACGGTGAGGAAGGTCAGCAGCACGCTCCCGGCCACGAGGACCAGGCCGGCGACGGCGCTGAGCGGCGTGGGCAGGAACAGCAGGAACCCGCCGACCGCGGCCGCGACCCGGAACAGGACGGGCATCCGGCGGTCGAAGCCGACCGTCCAGCCCTCGATGGCGGAGGCCAGGGCGTAGACGCCCACGATGCTCAGGGCGAAGGCCAGCAGGATCCGGCCGGGCGAGTCCTGGGCGACCAGCGCGGGGTTGAGGGCGAAGCCGAACGGGACGATGTACTTCACCGCGCCGAGCTTCATGGCCGCCACGCTGGTGGCCATGGCGGGAGCCTTGGCCAGGCCCGCCGCGGCGAAGGCGGCGAGACCCACCGGCGGGGTGATGTAGGAGACGGACGCCCAGTAGATGACGAACAGGTGCGCCGCGAGCGGGTTGACGCCCAGGTCGATGACCGCCGGGACCATGACGATCGCCAGGAACACGTAGGCCGCGGAGATCGTCATGCCCATGCCGAGGATGAAGCAGGTGACGGCGCCGGCGATGAGGATGAGGACCACGTTGTCGCCGACCAGCGAGACCAGCTCGCGGGCCAGGGACAGGCTCACGCCCGTGGCGGTGAGGCCGCCGACGATCAGGCCCACGCCGGCGATGATGCCGATGATGTTGCCCAGCGTCCGGCCGGACTCCACGAGGAAGTCGGCGAACTCCCGCAGCCCGAACTTCTGGCCCGGGCGCAGCACGGCCACGACCAGCAGCACCAGGATCACCCAGTACGGCACCTGGGTCTCGGAGTTCGTGAGGAACAGCAGCCCGGTCAGCAGGGCCAGGGCCAGGACGTAGGGCCAGCCCCGGACGAGCGTGGCGAGGGCCCGGGGCAGCTGGGCCACGGGCACGCCCTTGAGCCCCTTGCGGGCGGCGTAGCCGTCCACCTGCAGGTAGATGCCGAGGAAGTAGAGGACCGCGGGGATGGTCGCGGCCACCAGGATCTCCGTGTAGGGCACGCCCACGAAGGAGACCATGAGGAACGCCGCGGTGCCCATGATCGGCGGGGTGATGGACCCGCCGGAGGACGCCGTGGCCTCGATGCCGCCCGCGTAGGTGGGGCTGAACCCGGAGCGCTTCATGGCCGGGATGGTCATGGGCCCGGTGGTCAGGACGTTGGAGACGGCGCTGCCGCTCATCATGCCCATCGCGGCGCTGCTGGCCACGGACACCTTCGCCGCGCCGCCGCGGTACCGGCCGAAGATCGACATGGAGAGGTTGTGGAAGAAGTCCGCGCCGCCGGTGTGCTGCAGGGCCACCCCGAAGACCAGGAAGCCGATCAGGATGGTCGCCGCGGTCTGGATGGGCAGGCCCAGCACGCCCTCGGCGCCCATGATGTGCACCTGCGCCAGGGTCGGCAGGTCGTAGGTGACGCCCTGCAGGACGCCGATCGGCAGGTTCTCGGCGACCAGCGGGTACAGGGAGAAGAGCAGCGCGATGACCGTCACCGTCAGCCCGCCGGTGCGGCGCAGGGCCTCGAGCACCACGAGCCACAGCACGAACGCGGCGACCGTGGCGGTGGTGGGCGCCATGTACTCCCAGCCGAAGTCCTTGATCCGCGTTCCGTTGACCGCGAAGTAGCCGCACACGGCCGCCGCGACGACCATGAGCAGGACGTCGAACCACTGGACCCGGCGCTCGCGGACCGGGGCGGTGCTGCCGCCGGATCCGTGCTCCTGCTGGGCCTCCACCTGCTGGGCGAGCGGGATCTTGCGCAGGGGGTTGACGATGAACACGACCGGCAGGAACACCGCCAGGATGAGGTACAGGTAGGAGTTGGTCAGCAGGGACAGCCCGCCCACGTTCCAGAAGAAGACCTGGTTCATGGCCAGCAGCACGCCCAGGACGGTCAGCACGATCACCACCGTCCGCCAGAACGGTGTCACCCGGGTCTCAGTTCGCATCGTCGGTCTCCTCGCCGTCCAGCTCGTCGGTCTTCCAGTCCGTCCAGTTCTGCTCGAGCTCCTCCGCGGAGGAGGAGGACTCGACGACGCCGGGCCAGGCCTCGCGCATCCGCTCGCCGCGCTCGATCAGCTCGTCGTTCTTCCGCTCCAGCTCCTCGGTCCACACGCCGCGCTCCTCGAAGTAGCGGACGGTGCCCTCGTGGAAGGGGACCACCAGCGGCTCCTTGAGCACGGCGTCGAAGGCGAACTGCTTCGTGTCCGGGGTGGTGCCCTCGTAGTGCTCGTAGTTCTCGACCATCGACTTCACGAGGTGGTAGACCTCGTCCGCGTCGCGGGAGCCCATCGTGGTCAGCGGGATCGTGTACTCGAGGACGCGGGCGCTCTCGCCCTCGTCCATCCCGGCGGCGTTCGTGACCTCGCCGACCGACACCATGGGCATGAGCTCCTCCCAGGTCTCGTAGCGGGCCGGGTCCGGGTCGTCGAAGCCCAGCCACTTGACGTCCGTGGAGGACGCGAGCTCGTCGATGTTGGAGCCGACCACGTTCTGGTACAGGGCGTCGATCTGGCCCGCCTCGAGACCGGCGATCTGCTCGCCGTAGGAGATGGGGACCTTCTGGACGTCGTCCCCGGTCAGGCCGCCGTAGTTGAGGAAGCCCTCCATCTTGTTGTTGATGGACGTGTTGGCGGTCAGCTCGGGGAACCGCTTGCCCTCGAGGTCCGCGAAGGAGTCGATGCCGCTGTCCTCGCGCACCAGCAGGCCGTAATTGCCCAGCGGCGCCCACACCATGCGGATGTCCTGGGGGCCCCACTCCTCGCTGGCGTACTCGTAGTCGCCCTCGAAGGCGTAGTAGTACTCGTCCCCGGCCCGCGAGTAGTCCACGGTGCCGTTCACGAGGGGCGCCAGCCGGCCGATGCCGGTGTCGGCCGTCATCAGCCGCACCTGCACGCCCTCCTCGTTGGTGAGGGTGTTCGCGATGGCGGCGAGGTCGTTGTAGGTGCCGGTGCCCACGTTGTAGGTGGACCACACCAGTTGCTGCGGCAGGCCGTTGGGGCCCACCGGCTCGTCCCCCTCGGCGCTCGCGCAGCCGGTCAGACCCAGCACCGCGACGGCGCCCAGAGCGGCGAGCCGTGACTTCGTTGTCCTCATGATGACCTTTCGACGTGCGGTGGGGGCGCTCAGCGCCCGGAGAAGGAGGGGACCCGCTTCTCGAAGAACGACTGCTTGCCCTCCAGGAAGTCGGCGGTGCCGAAGAGCGCGGGCTGGTGGTCCCGCTCGAAGTCCAGGGCCTCGCCGAGAGAGCCGGAGGCCTCGCGGATCCCCCGCTTCACGGCGGCGACGGCGAGCGGGGCCCGGCCGGCGAGCTCCGCGGCGCGGGCGACCGCGGCGCCGAGCACGTCCGGGTCCGGCAGCACGTGGTCGGCCAGCCCCGCGTCCAGGGCGGTGGCGGCGTCCACCGGGGCGGCCTCCAGCAGGATCCGCCGGGCGCGGGCCGCACCCGTGCGCTGGACCAGGGAGTGCACCAGCCCGCCGTCCGGGGCCAGGCCCAGGCGGGTGAACGGGAACAGGAACCGGGCGCTCTCGCCGGCCACCACCACGTCGCAGCAGCACACCAGGCCGACGGCCACGCCGGCGGCGGGCCCGGTCACCGCGGCCACGACCGGCTTCTCCAGCTGCGCGAGCTCCTGCACGAGCCCGGCCACCTCGGCCATCCGGGCGGCGGACTCGACCGGACCGGCGGGCGGCATGGAGGCGAGGTCGCCGCCGCCGCTGAAGCAGCCTCCCGCGCCGGTGAGCACCAGGGCGCCGATCCCGGGGTCCGCGGCGAGCTCCGCCAGAGCGGCCCGCAGCCGGGTGCGCAGCTCGGGGCCGAGCACGTTGCGGCGTCGTTCGTCGTCGAGCGTCAGCACGGCCACGGCACCGGTGCGCTCGATGCGCACCCGGGGCGGGACGTCGACGGCACGGGGGGACGATCGGGTCACAGGAGTCCTCCGAGGGGTGGATGGATGTCGTGCAGATCACATTCCCACGACCCACTGTGAAACTTCAAATACCTAATGTGCAGTTCAGTGATACCTAAAGCTCAAATATGTGGCGAACGGTGTTGCCCAGGTCACGCATGCGTCATCCTCGTCAGAGGCATCCGCGCACCCCGATCCCCAGGAGGACCCATGAACGCCGCCGCGACCGACCTGCTCGACGTCGAAGCAGACCTCAGCGCCGAGGAGCTCGAGACCCGGGACACCGTCCGCGAGTTCGTGGACCGGCGGATCCGGCCGAACATCGCCGGGTGGTTCGCCGACGCCGTCTTCCCGCAGGAGATCGTCCCGGAGATGGCGCAGCTCGGACTGCTCGGCATGCACATCCAGGGCTACGGGTGCGCCGGGAAGTCCGCGGTGCAGTACGGCATCGCGATGCAGGAGCTCGAGGCCGGGGACTCCGGCCTGCGCACGTTCGTCTCCGTGCAGGGCTCGCTGGCGATGTCCGCGATCGCCAAGCACGGCTCCGAGGAGCAGAAGCAGCGCTGGCTGCCCGGCATGGCCGCCGGCGAGATCATCGGGTGCTTCGGCCTCACCGAGCCCACCGCCGGCTCGGACCCCTCGACCATGGCGACCACCGCGGTGCGCGAGGGCGGCGAGTGGGTCCTCAACGGCGCCAAGCGCTGGATCGGGCTCGCCTCGATCGCCCACGTGGCCGTGATCTGGGCCAAGGCCGTCGACGAGAGCGGGCAGGAGCGCGTCCGCGGCTTCCTCGTGCCCACGGACACCCCCGGGTTCACCGCCACGCCGATCGAGCCGAAGCTGTCCATGCGCGCCTCCATCCAGTGCGACATCGCCCTCGAGGACGTCCGGCTGCCCGCCGACGCGATCCTGCCCGACAACCCCGGTCTGCGAGGACCGTTCTCGTGCCTCAACGAGGCCCGCTACGGGATCGTCTGGGGCGCCCTGGGCGCGGCCCGCGACAGCTTCGACGCCGCACTGGCCTACTCGCAGCAGCGCATCCAGTTCGACAAGCCGCTCGCCGCCTACCAGCTCTCGCAGGCGAAGCTGGTGAACATGGCCCTGGAGATCCAGAAGGGGCAGCTGCTGGCGCTGCGCATCGGGCGGCTCAAGGACGAGGGCCGCCTGGAGAACCACATGATCTCGGTGGGCAAGCTCAACAACTGCCGGATCGCGATCGAGGTGTGCCGGGAGGCGCGCACGATGCTCGGCGGCAACGGGGTCACCCTCGAGCACTCGCCGCTGCGCCACGCCAACAATCTGGAGTCCGTGCGCACCTACGAGGGCACCGACGAGGTGCACACCCTCATCCTGGGCCAGCAGCTGACCGGGCACTCCGCCTTCCGCTGAGCACGCGCCTGCCGGGCGGGCTGATGAAGATCACACCGGGAGGCATGGGAGACCGGGGCGAACGCGCGTAGCATCGAAAGCTGTCCCTCCCCTTTCCTTCGGGCTCGACGACGTGCTCGTTCCCCGTCCCTGCGCCCTCCCCGGAAGGACCCGCCGTGTCCGCACCCCGCACCGCCCTGCTCCAGGTGGTCAACGCCCCCGGTCCCGCCGGCACCCGCCTCGCCATCTTCGCCCTGGCGATGGGCGGCTTCGGGGTCGGCACCACCGAGTTCGCCTCGATGGGCCTGCTGCCGTTCATCGCCGAGGACTTCGGCGCCTCGATCCCCGCCGTCGGCCAGTCCATCTCCCTCTACGCCCTGGGCGTGGTGGTCGGGGCGCCGCTCATCACGTCCCTCGCCGCCCGGGTGGAGCGCAAGACCCTGCTGCTGGCGCTGATGCTCACGTTCGTGGTGGGCAATGGGCTCTCCGCCGCCGCGCCCTCCCTCGAGTGGCTCTACGTGGCCCGGTTCCTCGCCGGCCTGCCCCACGGCGCCTACTTCGGGGTCGCCGCGGTGGTGGCCTCCTCCCTGGTGGCCCGCGAACGGCGCGGCACGGCCGTGGCCCGGGTGATGCTGGGGCTCACCATCGCGAACATCGTGGGCGTGCCCTTCGCCGCGGCCCTGGGCGGGGCCCTCGGCTGGCGCTCCGCCTATCTCCTGGTGGTGCTCCTGGGCGCCCTGACCATCGTCGCCCTGGCCCTGTGGGTGCCGCGCACCCGCAACGAGGGCATGGCCTCGGCCGCCCAGGAGATCCGCGCCCTGGCCCGGCCCCAGGTGGCCCTGACGCTGCTCGCCGGGGCGATCGGCTTCGGCGGCATGTTCGCGGTCTACACCTACATCTCCCCGACCCTGACCGAGCTCACCGGCCTCGACATCGGCACCGTGCCGTGGGTGCTGGCCGTGTTCGGCGTGGGCATGACCGTGGGCTCGCTGCTGGCCGGTCCGCTCATCGACCGCTCGATCGAGCGCACCGCCCTCGGCGCCGGCGCCGTGTCCGGCGTGGCCCTGGCGTTCTTCGCGCTGTTCGTCCACGTCCCCGTGGCTGCCGTCCTGGGCGCGCTGTGGATCGGCATCATGGGCTCGATCTTCACGACCTCGCTCCAGGTGCGCCTGCTGCGCGAGGCCAAGGACGCCCCGTCCCTGACCGCCGCGATGAACCACGCGGCGTTCAACCTGGCCAACGCCGTGGGCGCGTTCCTCGGCGGCGTGGTCATCTCCGCCGGCTGGGGCTACCGCTCCCCCGCCTGGGTGGGCGTCGGACTGGCCGCGGCCGGACTGCTCATCCTGGGCTACGCCGCACTGCGGCGCCGCCACGCCCCGGCCGAGACCCGGTAGCACCCGCCCTCCGGGCGGAGCGCTGGGCGCGGTCCGCACGGGCGCTGCTCGAGCCGCGTCGCCCAGCCCGGCGCTGCCCGGGCCGCACTGCCCTACCCGCGCGCTCCGCCCGGGTGCTGCTCGGGCCGCACTGCCCAGCCCGGCGCCGCCCGGCCGTGCGCCGCCCGGCCCGCGCGCTCAGCCCGGGCGCTGCTCGCGGGCGAGCACGCGCCGGCGGGTGGCGCGCACCAGGGCGGCCACCAGCCGCTCGAGGGGGCCCTGCCCCATGGCCTGGCGCCAGAGGAGGGCGAAGGCCATCGCCACGGCCACGTGGATCCAGAACCACAGCGGCTGGTCGTAGTGCACCTCGGCGGCCAGCGCGAGCAGGTGCGCCGAGTACACGGTGAGGGTCATCGCGCCCATCGCGCTCAGCGGCAGCAGCCAGGAGGCCCAGCGGCGGGCCAGCAGGAGGAACACGCCCAGGGCGGCCACCGCGGAGCCCAGGCCCAGCAGCAGGGCCGGCGGGGTGTTCGTGTACGGGCCGCCGACCGCCAGCCACCACCACGTGGTCGTCGGCAGCGTCGGGTCGGGGCCGAACACGATGACCTCGGTGACGAGCTCCTCGTCGACGCCGGGGGTGCGGGTCACGAGCTGGTCGAGGCCGCCGGCCCGGTCGACGAGCACCCAGGAGGCCAGCGAGGCCCCGGCGGCCAGCAGTGCCCCGCCCAGCACCAGTCCGGTCTGGACCCGGATCCCGGCGAGGTCGAGCCGGCCGATGGCCAGGCCGGTCAGCAGGTAGGCCAGGTACGGCAGGGCGGGGAAGGTCCCGGTCAGCAGCAGCCGGGCCGCGGTGGCCCCGGGGTCCCCGACGAGATCGAGGTAGTCCGGGTTGTAGCGCTCCACGACCGGCAGGACGTCCCGCAGCAGGTGCACCAGCGCGGGACCGGCCAGGGCGAAGACCCCCGCCCAGACGAACAGGGCGCGGGCGGGCAGGCGCAGGAACGGGATCGCCAGCAGGAAGAAGGCCCCGTAGTAGACGAGGATGTTGACGGCCGGGACCTCGTCGATCGTGCTCCCCGGCAGCACGTGGTTGATCGCCAGCCCCAGGCCCGCGATCAGCAGCGCGCGGACGGCCACCCCCTCCCGGTCGGCGGTCATCGCCCGGCCGGTGTGCGGTGTCCGGCCACCGGTGCTGAAGGCCAGGCCCACGCCCGCCAGGAGGGCGAACAGCGCCGCGGAGCGGCCGGCGAAGACGGTCCACTGCGCGGTGGGCTCGAAGGTCTCCGGGTCCCACGAGGGCAGGATGTGGATCGCGATCATCCCGATCAGGGCCAGGCCGCGGGCGGCGTCCACCCCGACGAGGCGGCGCTTGGCGGGTGCGGCGGCCGAGCTCGCGGTGGACCTCGCGGTGGAGCTCGTGGCCGAGCCCGTGGCCGGGTCGGCCGTCGCGCGGCCGGTGGAGGGCTCGTCCGCGGGCGGAGTGCTCGCCGGCCGCGCGGGGACCGGCGCCCACGGCACGGTCCTCGGCGGGCGGCCCCGGGAATCGGTCATGGCAGCGGCCCCCTCAGCGCGGCAGGACGGCGGACCCCCTGCCCGCCGGACCGGTCGGAGGACCGGTGCACACCCCACCTTTGCTGGCGCACATGTGGTGGGCTTTTCGGAATGCTGTGCTTCTGCTGTGACGCGGGCCACGCGACCGGTCCGGCGGGCGACGGGCCGCAGGACCTCCCGAGGTCTACACGGCCTCGGGGCGCCTCGACGACCGGAGTGCGCCGAGGACGGCGCGCACCCGGCGCGGCGCCGCAGCGGGAGCGGTGACCGGGGCCGCGACCGGGGCCGACGACGACGGCACCCCGACGGGGCGCTGGGCCGCCGTGTGCCGGTAGGCCATGGCCCGCAGCTCCACCACCGGGTACTCGAGGCTGCGCCGGGCGGACTCGCTGGGGCGGGTGGTGGCGAAGGCGGTGGCCGCGTCCTGCAGAGACCGCGCGGCGATGAACGGGGCGGCCGCTTCGACGTGGGGCCGCACCGCGTGGCGGTAGACGGCGCGGTCGGACTCGGCGCAGTCCTCCCACCGGGGTGCTCCGGGGTGGGCGGCCCGCTCGTACTGGGCGCGGGCGGCGGCCTCGACGGCGTCGGTGATGGTGATGGTGCGCATGTCCGCTCCTGGGTGTCCGGTGGGTGGCTGGCTCGAGTGGTTCCACTGTCCATCCGGAGTCTGTGCCGGAGCTGTGCCGACCGCCCCGGCCTGTCTGAGAATCCCGGCGGCACGGCACAGGCTGCGCACAGCTTCCACAGGACGTGCGCCTAATCTGGTGCGCAACAGTGGCAGTGTCACGTCCGCCCGGCACCGGGAGCTCCCATGTCCTACTCCTCCAGCTTCTCCGTCCTCACCGAGGTCCTGCCTCGCCTGACCCACCCTGACGGCTCGCCGATCCGGGTGCTGGTGGTGGACGACGAGCCGGCGCTGGCCGATCTCGTGGCCATGGGCACGGGCATGTGCGGGTGGGACGCCCGGATCTCCCACGAGGGGTTCGACGCCGTCCAGCAGGCGCGGGACTTCGCCCCCGACGTGCTGGTCCTGGACCGGATGCTGCCCGGCCTGGACGGGCTGGAGGTCCTGGCCCGGATCCGCCAGTCCTATCCCGAGGTGCCGGTGCTGTTCCTCACGGCCAAGGACACGGTCCAGGACCGGATCGAGGGGCTCGCCTCCGGCGGGGACGACTACGTGACCAAGCCGTTCTCGATCGAGGAGGTGCTCATCCGGCTGCACCGGCTCGTGCAGCGCTCCGGGGTCGCCGCGCAGGACAGCGCCACCCTGGTGGTCGGGGACCTGGTGCTCAACATCGACAGCCGCGAGGTCACCCGCGCCGGGGAGCCGGTCGAGCTGACCACCACGCAGTTCGAGCTGCTGCGCTACCTGATGGAGAACCCGCGCCGGGTCCTGTCCAAGGCCCAGATCCTGGACAACGTGTGGCACTACGACTTCTCGGGCCAGGCCAACATCGTGGAGCTCTACATCTCCTACCTCCGCAAGCGGATCGACGCCGGCCGCGCCCCCATGATCCACACCGTGCGCGGCGCCGGGTACGTCATCAAGCCCGCGTCCTGATGCCGCACGGCCCGCTCCCCGCGCGCCGCCTGCGCCTGGCCACCCGGCTCATCGCCGGCGTGCTCGTCCTCCTGGCGGTGGTCCTCCTCGTGCTGGGCGCCACGATCGTGGAGCTCACCCGCCAGGACCTCGTCGAGCGGCTCGACGGATCGCTGCGCCAGGCCACCGGGCGGGCGCTGACCTTCACCCGGGGGGACCCCGCCCCGGAGCGGGACCCCCTCGACGCCCCCGGCCAGCCGGTGGGCGTCCTGGTGGCCGTGCTGCGGGAGGACGAGGTGGTCACGGCGTCCTACCGCACCGAGTCCGGGGAGCCCGCGCCGCTGCCCGAGGAGGACGTCGCGGCCCTGCGGGAGGCGGGCGCCTTCGCGGCCGAGAGCCCGGACGAGCGCGGCTTCGGGGACCCCCGGCGCTCCACGGGCACGGAGCAGGGGCGGCTCTCCGACGTGGACCTGTCCGTGGGCGAGTACCGGGTCGAGTCGGTCGCCCGGGACGGGCGCAGCGGCAGCCAGGTGCTGGTGACCGGGCTGCCCACCGCGTCGGTCGACGACACCGTGGCGGAGCTCGTCACCACCATGACCGCGGGCAGCATGCTCGCGCTGGTGACCACGGCGGTGGCCGGGACCGTCGTCGTGCGCCGTGCCCTGCGGCCGCTGGAACAGGTCTCGGCGGCGGCGTCCCGCGTCGCCCGCCTGCCGCTGGCCTCGGGCGAGGTCTCCCTGGCCGACCAGCACGTCCCCGCCGGGCTGGCTCGCCCCGGCACGGAGGTCGGGGAGGTGGGCCGCGCCCTGAACTCCCTGCTCGAGAACGTGGACTCGGCCCTGGCCGCGCGCCAGCACTCCGAGACCCGGCTGCGCGATTTCGTGGCGGACGCCTCCCACGAGCTGCGCACCCCCCTGGCGGCCGTGCGCGGCTACACCGACATGCTGCAGCTCACCGAGCCGCTGACCGGCACCGGCCGCGCCTCGCTGGCCCGGGTGGAGCAGCAGACGCTGCGGATGACCGCCCTGGTCGAGGACCTGCTGCTGCTCGCCCGCCTGGACGAGGGCCGCCCCCCGGAGCTGCGGGACGCCGACCTCGGCGAGCTCGTGCTCGAGGCCCTCACCGACGCCTCGGCCGCGGGCCCCGACCACGACTGGGCCCTGGACGTGCCGGCGGAGCCGGTGCCCGTGCGGGCGGACGTCGCCCAGCTCCACCAGGTGCTGGCCAACCTGCTCTCCAACGCCCGCAAGCACACCCCGCCCGGCACCGCGGTGACCGCCGCCGTGCGGGCCACCCGGGACGGCTGGGCGGAGGCCTCCGTGCTCGACGCCGGCCCGGGCATCCCGCGGGAGTTCCAGGCCAGGCTCTTCGAGCGCTTCAGCCGCCTGGACACCTCCCGGCAGACCCGGGAGGGCAGCACCGGCCTGGGCCTGTCCATCGTCCGCTCGGTGGTGCAGGCGCACGGCGGCACGGTGGACGTGGAGTCCCGCCCGGGCCGCACGCTCTTCACCGTCCGGCTCCCGCTGGGCACCGGCGCAGCGGTGCCCGCCGCGCCCCGGTGACCGACGGCCGCGGGCGCCTCAGCTCCGACGACGACGGCGTCGTCGGCGGCCGAGCCAGCCCGCCGGGCCGCCGTGGACGAGCAGGTGCCGGGTGTGGGGGTCCAGGAGCATCAGGTAGGCGGTGAACAGCAGGGCGGTGACGAACGCGATCGTCGAGGCGTCGACCGTCAGCTCGATGAAGGGCCACACGGAGAGCTGGTCCTGGGCGCCGAAGATCACGAAGAAGGTGATCACGATGTACAGGGAGCGGATCTGCCAGTTGTCCCTGATGCCGGTCGCGGCGAGGAAGGGGAGGAACCACAGGATGTACCAGGGCTGGATGATCGGGGAGAGCAGCACCACGGCGGCGAACGCCAGGCCGAGCCGGCGGACCACCTGGTGGTCGTCGCCGCGGAACATCAGGAGCAGGACCAGGCCGATGGCGGCGTACTGCAGGACATCGCGCAGCACGGAGGCCATGGCCGTGCCCGGCAGGCCCACCGCGTTCGCGAGGTCGCGGACCTGCTGGCCCAGGAAGCCGGAGGGCGAGTACCCGGTGTACCCCGGCGTGGGGTCGACCAGCGCCCAGACCCACCCGGTGCCCAGCTGGTAGGGGAGCCCGCTCAGCAGCAGCACCCCGAAGCTGATCGCCGCCGTGGCCGCCCACAGGGCGAACTTCCGCCGCCAGGACGCTCTCGGCCCCGCCCACAGGAGGCCGATGAACGGCAACAGGAGGATGGTGATCGGCTTGATCCCGATCGAGGCGGTCACCAGGAGGACCCCGGTCACCGGGCGGCCCGTGGCCGCGAAGTACGTTCCCGCCACGGCCAGTCCGAGCATCAGCGCGTCGTTGTGCGCGCTGGCCACGAAGCTGATGAGGAACAGCGGGTTGGCCACCGCGATCCACAGCGCACGGGCCGGGTCGACCCCGTGCAGCCGCGCGAGCCTGGGCACGTACACGACGCAGAGGAGGACACCCGCGCAGGCCAGGATCCGGAAGAGCAGGACGGAGAGATCCGGCTGCGCGCCCGTGAGGGCCACGACCGCGCGCGCCAGCCACAGGAAGTACGGCCCGTAGGGCGTCCGGGCCTCGGCCCAGGTCGGGTCCGTGCCCAGCATGAACCAGTTCTCCAGGGCGGAGATGCCGGTCGTGTACGGGTTCTGCCCGGCCAGCATCAGACGGCCCTGGCCGACGTAGGCGTACACGTCCCGGGAGAAGATGGGCACGGCGAAGAACAGCGGCAGCGACCAGGCGCACACGGCCAGCACCACGGAGCGCTGGGCGCCCGCCGGCCCGCCCTGGAGCCGCTGCCCGAGCCGGAGCCAGGAGCGCACCAGCAGCATGGCGCCGACGGTCAGCAGCACGGTGCAGGCGTAGACGCCCCATCCCTCGACCCGCAGCGCGATGACGAGGGGGTGGCGGACCATGGGCGAGCCGTTGGCGATCCACCCGGTGCCGACCGAGCCGACGAGCATCATCAGGGAGCCGACGAACCCCTGCAGGACGGCGACGTGCGCGCGCGGGTCCGGGTGGGCGCCGGGCGTGTCCTGGCGGAAGGGGACGGTGCTGACGGCCCGGCCCCCGCGGCTCCGCGGCCCCTCCGGATGCGAACCCCCTGCCGTCATGACGTGCGCTGATCCCCTATGTGTGTCGCTGCCGGGCGGACAGGTGTGCTGAGCGCTCTCCAGGAGCGTGTTCCAGCCATGATGCCACCTCATCGCCCCGGCGTCCCGGGACGCCGCCGCGCCCTCCGGCCCGGGGTCGCTGCGCACGGATCATGACGCCCGGTTCCGGGCGGTCCGCGCCCGGCCACGTAGCATGGTGGGGCAGCGGCCCTGTGGTCCTGCGACCCCACCCCCTTGACGAGGATTGACCCATGTCCACGGACACGACCTTCAGCATGCTCACCCGGTTCCGGAACCGCCTCGCGACCCCGCGGTGGCACGCCTGGTCGAGATCCCCGCGCGGACTGCTCGCCGGCTTCGTCCTGGTGCACCTCGTGTTCCTGGGATTCGCCCTGTCCCTGTCCCTGTCCGGCGCCGCCTTCAGCGACACCTACATCTACCGCGCGTGGGCCGAGGCCGGCTTCGACGAGCAGAACCTGAACGGGGAGCCCACCCCCTGGGTCTATCCGGTGCTGGCGCTGGTGCCCGTCGCGCTGGCCGGCGCGGCCGGCCCGGGGCCGTTCTTCTTCCTGTGGGTCCTGATGATCACCGTGCTCAACGGCTGGGCCGTGGGGAAGCTGACGGACTGGGGACGCGCCCGGCACGCCGTCCCCGCCGCGTGGTGGTGGCTGGGCTTCGTCTTCCTCATGGGGTGGCTGGGCTTCGCCCGCGTCGACGGGCTCACGGCCCCCCTGGTGCTCGTCGCCCTGGTCTACGGCGTGGCGCACCCGGTGGCCGCCTCGGTCCTGCTCAGTGTCGCCACCTGGATGAAGGTCTGGCCGGCGGCGGTCGTGCTCGCCCTCGTCACCGTGGTGCGCCGGCGGGTGGCGGTCGTCGTCGCGGGCCTGCTGGTCAGCGCGGCCGCGGCCGGGGTCGCCGCCGCCATGGGTGCGCTGCCGAGGCTCTTCGACTTCCTCACCCAGCAGGGGGACCGGGGCATGCAGCTGGAGGCCACGTTCACCACCCCGTGGCTGTGGTCGTCCGTGCTGGGGGTGGGCGGGTCCCGGATGTACATGAACACGGAGATCAACTCCATGCAGGTCGACGGCCCCGGCACGGCCACGATGGCCGTGCTCATGCAGCCGCTGCTGCTGGTGGCCGCCGCCGCGGTGACCCTCCTGATCGCCCGGGGCCTGCGCAACGGCGAGCGGTCCGGCGAGACCGACCGGACCGAGCTGCTGCTGGCGGGGTCGCTGACCATGGTCACCGCCTTCATCGTGTTCAACAAGGTCGGCTCCCCGCAGTTCATGGTGTGGCTGGCGCCGGCCGTGGCCGTGGGGCTGACCCACCACTGGAAGGCGTGGCGGGTGCCGGCGGTCATGCTGATCGCCATCGCCGTGGCCACGTTCCTCGTCTACCCGATGTTCTACTACGAGCTGAGTCACAACGACCCGTGGATGGCCCTCGTGCTGACCCTGCGCAACGCCCTGCTGGTGGTGCTCCTGTGGTGGTCGGTGCGCCGCCTGTACCAGCTGGGCTCCCGGCGCCCCGCCAGCGCGCCCGCTACGGCACCCGCCCCCGCCGCGCCGGCGCCCGCCGCGAAGGAGGCCTGAGATCTCCGCCCCCTTCTTCGACCGGCTGACCCGCGTCCGCGACGCCGTCCTGCCCGCCCGCGCCGTGGCCTGGTTCGCCCGCCCGGCCGGCGTGTGGTGGGGCTTCGCCGTCGTCCACCTGTACTTCCTGGGCTGGATGATGTCCTTCGTCATCCACGGCGATGCCTTCAGCGACACCGAGCAGTACCGCCAGTGGGCCATGGCCGGGTACGACCCGGCCGATGCCGGGGACGGGATCAGCCCGTGGGTGTACCCGGTGCTGGCGCAGATCCCGATCCACCTGGCGGGGATCGCCGGCCACGGCCCCTACCTGCTGGTCTGGACGCTGATCGTCACCGTGCTCAACGCCGTCGCCCTGGTCTGCCTCACGCGGGGCCGGCGGGCCCGGCAGGGCATCGCCCCGGCCTGGTGGTGGCTGTTCTTCACCGTGTTCCTGGGCTACCTGAGCTTCGCCCGGGTGGAGGGCATCGCGGCCCCGATCGTGCTGATCGGACTCCTGTACGCGTCCGAGCGGCCCGTGCTCGGCTCCGTGCTCCTGAGCGTCGCCACGTGGATCAAGGTGTGGCCGGCCGCCGTCCTGCTCGCCCTGTTCATCGCCTGCCGGCAGCGCGTCCAGGTGGTGGCCACCGGGGTGGGGGTCACCGCCGTGGTGGTGCTGGGCACGTACCTGACGGGCGGCCTGCCGCACATCGCGGACTTCCTGGTCAACCAGGGGAAGCGCGGCATGCAGCTGGAGGCCACCTTCTCCACCCCGTGGGTGTGGGCGAGCGTCTTCGACGTGGCCGGATCGCGGATGGCCGACAACGTGGCCATCAACTCCACCGAGGTCTACGGGCCCGGCACCGAGATCGTCGCGTTCCTGATGCAGCCGCTGCTCGTGCTCGCCGTCCTCGCAGGAGCCGTCCTGCTGGTCCGTGCACTGAAGCGCGGGGCCGAGCGGGAGGAGCTCTTCTACGAGGGGGCGCTGATGATGACCGCGGTCTTCATCGTGTTCAACAAGGTGGGGTCCCCGCAGTTCATGATCTGGCTCGCCCCCGTCGTCGTGGCCGGGCTGGTGCACGACTGGCAGCGGTGGCGGACGCCGGCGGCGCTGCTGATGGGCATCGCGGTCACCACGTTCGTGATCTATCCGCTGTTCTACACCCCGCTCATCCACGCGCACCCGGCGATGGCGGCCGTGCTGACCACCCGCAACGTGCTGCTCGTCGTCCTGCTGTGCTGGTCCGTGCAGCGCGTGGCCCGGCTGCAGCAGGTCCCCGCCCGGCCCGCGGAGCTGGCCACCACCTGAGCCCGCGGCCCGTCTCCGCGGCCGGACGACGACGTCACCGGCCCGCCGCCGCGCGGGGACCGGCGCCCAGGGCCAGACCGCGGGCGGCGCCGGCGGCCCGGGCCAGGAGCCGCTCCAGCGGGCCCCGGCCGAAGGCGCGCTGCCAGGCCGCCGCGAACAGCGCCGCGACCGCCACGTGGATGAGGAACCACAGGAGCGGAACCTCGTAGTGGAGCATGGCGGCCAGGGCCAGCAGGTGCGCCGAGTAGAGCGTCAGGGTCATCGACCCCATCGCGCTCAGCGGCAGCAGCCAGCCACCGGCCCGCCGGGCCACGAGGAGGAGAAGACCCAGCACGGCGGCGCCGGAGCCGAGGTCCTGGAGGATCGCCACCGGGGTGTTGGTGTGCGGGCCGGGGATCAGCAGCCACCACCAGGAGGTGTCGGGCAGGACCGGGTCCGGCCCCCAGACGATGATCTCGTCGATCAGGTCCTCGCTCAGCCACGGGGTGGAGCTCATGAGCTGGTCGTAGCCCCCGGCCTGGAGGACCAGCACCCAGTACACCAGCCACGCCCCCACGGCCAGGGCGAGCCCCGCCACCAGCAGCCGGCCCTGGACGCGCACGGCCCGCAGGTTCAGCCGGCCGATGGCCATCCCGGCGAGCAGGTAGGCCAGGTACGGGACCGCGGGATAGGTGCCGGTGAACAGCACCTGGGCCAGGACGGTCCCCGGCTCGGCGAGCACGTCGGCGAAGGTCGGGTTGTACACCTCCAGCGCGGGCAGCGCTCCCCGGAGCGCCTGCATCAGCACCGGCCCCACCACGGCGGCCGCGGCGGCGAGACCGAACAGCGTCCGCGCCGGCAGGTGCAGGAAGGGGATCGCGAGCAGGAAGAACATGCCGTAGTAGACGAGGATGTCGTAGGCGGGCGGGTCCGCCGGCATGACCTGGTTGATCAGCAGCCCCAGCCCGGTGATCAGCACGGCCCGGACGAGCAGCCCCACGCGGTCCGCGGTCATCGTCCGGCCCCGGTGCGGGGTGCGCCCGCCGGAGGAGAAGGCCAGGCCCACCCCGGCCAGGAGCGCGAAGAGGGCCGCGGCGCGGCCCGCGAACAGCTCCCACTGCAGCGTGGGCCCGTAGGTCTCGGGGTTCCAGGCGGGCAGGATGTGGATCGACATCATCCCGACCAGGGCGAGGCCCCGGGCGGCGTCGACCCCCACGAGCCGGCGCCTGCGGACCAGCGGCAGGACCGGGTCCTCATCTGCTGACCGTGCACCGGGTGCAGGGTGGTGGACGTTGACCATGGCGGCGGGTTCCTTCTGTCGGACGTGCCGACGAGCTCCCGCCCGCCGGCCCGGACCTCTCGGTCCTTCTCGTCCTCCAGCTGACCAGCCGGGATTGTGCCGCCGTTGTGGCGTCCCTGTGCCGGGGCTGTCGAAGTGGTCCCGGCCCCGGCTACCGCCGCACGGTCTTCTCCAGCCCGCTGACCAGCAGCACCGCGCACGTGGACCAGATCGCCCCGGCCGGGCCGAGCGGCGCGGCCACCAGGCCGGCCAGCAGGGGCATGGCGACCTGCCCCGCCCGGTTGCCGACCAGCCGCACGGCGAGCGCCGAGCCCCGCCACGAGGTGGGCACGGCGGTGGAGACCAGGGTCATGGTGATCGGCTGGCCCAGGCCCAGGCAGAAGCCGCCCACGAACAGGAGCACCGCGGCGAGCCACGGCACCGTGATGACGGCCGGCGGGACGGCCAGGGTGATGCCGGCGCCGTAGAGGCTGACCAGCAGCAGCGCCCGGCGGGACATCCGGTGCGCGAGCCACGGCAGCAGGACGCGCGAGACGATCGAGGCGCCGCCGCGCACGGCCAGCAGGACGCCGATCCACGCCGGGGAGACCCCGGCCCGCTCCCCCACCAGCGGCAGGAAGGCCGTGAGGATGTCGAGCATCGCGAGCAGGGCCAGGGACGCCAGCATGTGGGACGGGATGCCGGGGACCTTGAGGATCCGCAGCATCGATGCCCGCGGCGCCGTTCCCGGGACCACCTCGAGCTCACCGGTGGCGGGAGCCGCCTGCTCCGCGGCAGCGGCGTCGTCGTTCCGGGCGGGCGCCCCGGCGGCCCCGGACGCCGGCCGGTGCAGGAGCATGACGGGCACCACGAGGACCGAGAGCCCTGCCCCGATCCACAGGGACAGGGTGATGTCGGCGACCCGCTCGGGCGAGGCGACGTCGCTGCCCGTGCCCAGGAGCACCCCGACCAGCAGCGGGCCCACCAGCTGCCCGGCGGAGAAGGCGGCGGTGAACCAGCCGAAGCCCTTGTCCAGCTGGTCCGGCGGGGAGAAGCGGGCGACCGCCGACTGCCCGGCGATGGTGAACACCAGGTGCCCCATGCCCAGCAGGGCGCTCGCCACGGCGACGAGCGCCACGCTGGGCGCCAGGGCCAGCGCCCCCGCGCCGAGGGCCAGGACCAGGGCGCCGACGACCACCATGGTCCGCAGGTCCCGCACCCGGTCGGTCATCCGGCCCAGCCACATGGCCGTGACGAGCGGGACCACGGCGTAGGCGGCCGTGACCAGGCCGACCGTCACGGAGTCGGCGTCCAGGGACAGCAGCTTGTAGGTGGTGACCGGGCGCACCAGGTTCAGGGCGGTCTGCGTGAGCAGGGCCCCGGCCACGAGGAACCACAGCCATGCTCCGGACCGGGCCCTCGGAGCGGTCGAGGCCATGCCTCAGGAGCGCCGGGGCTTGACCGCGATCACCGGGGCGTTGGCCTCGAGGAGCACCTGCTGGGCGGCGCTGCCGAGCAGCAGCTTGCCCACGGGGCTGCGGTGCTTCACGCCGATCACCACGGCGGAGGCGTTGACCTGCTCCGCGGCGTCGAGGAGCTCGCCCACGGCGTCGCGGTTGCGGGTGTCGGGGGTGCGGAAGGTGACGGGCACGCCGTTCAGCTCGCTCCCCTCGGGGTCGAGCTGGGCGCCCTCGAGGTTGAAGACCAGCAGGTCCTCCTGGCGGCGTCCGGCCTCCTCGACCGCGGCCGCGAGCGCGGCCTCGCCCTCGGGGGTGCTGGTTCGGGCAACGACGACGGTCATGGGAGCCTCCGCGGTGGGGTGGGGAAATCGGGTGGTGGGAAAGGGGCGTACAAAACGAGGTCCACCCTACGGCCGAACGTGTGAGGGACGTCTCTTCCGGCGTGAGCAGAATGCGCAGAACCAGCACAACGATCAGTACGCACGAAAGATGGATCAACGGCCGGCGCGTGACCCGGGTCACTTATCGTCGTCGGGAGAGGCTCGGACCGAGCCATGCACCCGCACCCTCCGACCCAGGAAAGTGGATCCCCGTGAGTTCACCACCAGATCAGGCCCAGCAGGGCACGCGACGCCGGCACCCGGTCGCCATGACGGTCTACGGCGTCGTCGCCGCCGCCGTGATCGGCCTGGCCTCGTTCACCTCGATCCAGGCCGCGAGCGGCGGGTCGGACCTGCGCGCGAACATGACCCTGATCGCCCCGGCCGGCGCCGGCGGCGGCTGGGACACGTTCGTGCGCGAGCAGCAGCAGGCAATGCGCACCAACAACATCGTCAACAACGCCCAGGTGGTCAACATCCCGGGCGCGGGCGGAACGATCGGCCTGGGCCAGCTCACCACCATGGAGGGCCAGGCGAGCACCATCATGTCCACCGGAACGGTCATGCTGGGCGGCGTCGCGCTCAACGACTCCCCGGTGGGTCTCGACGACGTCCGGCCGATCGCCCGCATGGCGGAGGAGTACGACGCGCTCGTGGTGCCGGCCGATTCGCCGTACGACACCCTCGACGAGCTGATCGCCGACTGGAAGAAGGACCCGAAGGCCTTCCCGTTCACGGGCGGCTCCGCAGGGTCGATCGACCACCTCATCATCGCGGACCTGGCCCTGCAGGCCGGGATCGACCCCGCGGACCTCACCTACATCCCCAAGACCTCCGGCGGCGAGGCGATCCAGACGATCTCCTCCGGCACCGCCAAGGCGGCCACCTCGGGCTTCACCGAGTTCGCCGACCAGGTCGAGGCCGGGCGCCTGAAGATCCTCGGGATCGCCGCGCCCGAGCGGCTCGAGGGCTTCGACGCCCCAACCTTCAAGGAGCAGGGCTACGACGTCGAGCTGACGAACTGGCGCGGCATGGTGGCGCCTCCCGGCATCACCGACGAGGAGTTCGCCGAGCTGGAGGCGATCATCGCGGAGACCGTGGAGACCCCGGAGTGGCGCGAGGCCCTCGAGCGCAACCAGTGGCAGGACGTCTACCTGACCGGGCCGGAGTTCGAGAATTTCATCGCGGAAGACCGGGCCGAGATCGAGGCCCTCATCGAGGAGTTGGACCTGTGAGCACATCGTTTCCCACGACCCCGTCCGCCGAGGTCGCGGACGACGGCCACGGCGGCGTCCCCGCCGGCCGTGACGTGCCGCCTCGCGGAGGACGGATGCACGGGCGCAGCGGGCTGGTCGTGCCGCTGCTCCTGGCAGCCTTCAGCACGTACCTGCTGATCGGCATCCTCACCATGGAGGTGCCCGAGGGCACCGACTTCCCGGGCCCCAAGTTCTTCCCCGGCATCCTCATGGTGGCGGGCTATCTCCTGGCCGCCCTGCTGGTGCTGCACTACCTGCGCTCCCCCGAGCACCCCGAGGAGCTCTCGGAGAGCACGTACCGGACGCACTCGGACTGGTCCGCGGTGATCTGGTCCGTGGCCGGGTTCCTGGTCTTCGCCCTGACCATCGAGTTCCTCGGCTGGATCCTGGCCGCCGCCGTGCTGTTCTGGGCCGTGGCCCACGGCATCGGCAGCCGCCGGCCCCTGTTCGACATCTCGCTCGCCCTGGTCCTGTCCAGTGCGATCTACCTGGCATTCTCCGTCGGCCTGGGCCTGAACCTCCCGTCCGGCATCCTGGGAGGCGGTTTCTGATCATGGAAGCACTCGAACTGCTCGCCGGCGGCTTCGCCGGGGCACTGACCCCCATGAACCTGCTGTGGGTGCTCATCGGCTGCCTCCTGGGCACCGCCGTGGGCGTGCTCCCGGGCCTGGGCTCCTCCATGGCGGTGGCACTGCTGCTGCCCATGACCTTCGCGCTGGACCCCACCGCGGCCTTCATCATGTTCGCCGGCGTCTACTTCGGCGGCATGTTCGGCGACTCCACCATGGCCATCCTGATGAACACCCCGGGGCAGGCGTCTGCGATCGCTTCCACCTTCGAGGGCCACAAGATGGCCAAGGACGGCCGGGCCCCGCAGGCGCTGGCCACCGCGGCGATCGGCGCCTTCATCGGCGGCATGGTCGCGGCCTGCCTGGTCGTCTTCCTCGCCCCGGCGCTGGCGGACTTCTCCGCGAACTTCGGACCGGCCGAATTCTTCGCCCTGGCGATCTTCGCCTTCATCGCCACCTCCTCGGTGGTCTCCGACTCCGCGGTCAAGGGCCTGGCTGCCCTGGTCCTGGGCCTGGGCTTCGCGACCGTGGGCATCGACTCCATCTCCGGCACCGAGCGCTTCAGCTTCGGGGTCCCGCAGATGTTCGACGGCATCTCCCTGGTCACCGTCACCGTGGCCATCCTGGCCCTCGGCGAGGTGTTCTTCGTGGCCTCCCGGATCCGCCGCGACCCCGCCTCGATGCAGATCTCCGCGGGAGGCCGCCCGTTCCTGTCCCGCGCCGAGCTCAAGGAGGCCGCCCCGGCCTGGGCCCGCGGCACCGCCATCGGCCTGCCCTTCGGTGTCATCCCCGCCGGCGGCGCGGAGATCCCCACCTTCATCTCCTACGACGTCGAGCGCCGCCTCGACCGCCGCCGCCCGAACCCCATGTTCGGCCGGGGCGCCATTCGCGGTCTGGCCGCACCCGAGGCCGCCGGCAACGCCACCACAGGCACCGCGATGGGCGCGCTGCTGGCCCTGGGCCTGCCGGTCTCGGCGACCGCGGCGATCATGCTCGCGGCCTTCCAGCAGTACGGTCTCCAGCCGGGCCCGCTGCTGTTCGACCGCGCGCCGGAGCTGGTGTGGGCGCTGCTGGCCAGCTTCTTCATCGCGATGATCGTGCTGCTGATCATCAACCTGCCGTTCGCCCAGTACTGGGCCAAGCTGCTGCTGATCCCCAAGCCCTACCTCTACGCCGGGATCACGGTGTTCTGCGGTCTCGGCGTCTACGCGACCTCCGGGTCGGTGTTCGACCTGCTGCTGCTGCTGGGCATCGCCCTGGTCGGCTTCACGATGCGCCGCCACGGCGTGCCCCTGGCTCCCCTGATGATCGGCATGGTGCTGGGCCCGCTGGCCGAGACCAGCATGCGCGACGCCCTGCTCTCCTCCAACGGCGACTACTCGGTCTTCGTGACCGGTCCCATCCCGCTGGTGATCTACAGCCTGCTCCTCATCGTGCTGGCGCTGACCGTCCGGTCCAAGATCGTCAACCGCGCCCGCCGGGACGTGTAGCCCCCGGCCCCACCGCGTGCCGCAGCGCCCCGCCCCAAGAGTCCCGGGGCGGGGCGCTGCGGCACATCCACCCGGACGACGTGCTGCCGGGGCAGTGAACGGCTCTCTCGGCACCCGGTCCGGCAGGATGGGAGGAAGGTCCCGGCGCCGACCTCACATTCCGGCCGGTCCGTCCGTCTACGGGGTGATGGAGACGAAAGAGCCTTTCGAGACACTGGTGACTCGGCACGGCCCCGTGGTGTGGCGGGTCTGCCGGGCCGTGCTGAGCACGTCCGCGGACGCCGAGGACGCGTGGTCGGAGACGTTCCTGGCCGCGCTGCGGGCGTACCCGGACCTGCCGGCCACGGCGAACGTGCAGGCGTGGCTGGTGACGATCGCCCACCGCAAGGCGGTCGACGTCGTCCGGGCCCGGTGCCGGGCGGCGGTGCCCGTGGCCACCCTCCCGGAGCCACCGGCCCACCGGGACGCCCCGCACGAGCACGACTCCCCGCTGTGGGCGGCGGTGGCCGCCCTGCCGCCCAAGCAGCGGCACGCCGTGGCCTACCGCTATCTGGGCGGACTGCCCTACCGGCAGATCGCCGAGCTGCTCGGCGGCACCCCGGAGGCCGCCCGCCGGGCCGCCTCGGACGGCGTGGCCGCCCTCCGCAAGGCCCTCATCACGACCGCCCCCGCGAACGGCACGGGAACCCGCGCCGGGAACCACGCCAAGGCTCTCCCGGGGAACCGCGCCGGGAACCGCACGGGGCACCACACCCAGCTCGACCGGACAGGAGAGGACCAATGACCACGAACACCCTCGGCTCGACCCCGCGCTCCCCCCTGCGGAGCCTCCGCGCCGACCCCGTGCCGGAGACCGTGCTGCGCGGTCTGCACCGGCGCCTGGAGGAGGGGGCCGCCCGGGCGGGGTTGCTCGACGTCGCGTTCACGACCGTCAGCACCCCGGTGGGCGTGCTGCTGCTGGCCGCCACGGAGGAGGGGCTGGTGCGGGTGGCCTACGCGCGGGAGGACCACGAGGCGGTCTTGCAGGACCTGGCCCGCCGGATCAGCCCGCGGGTGCTGCGGGCCCCGGCCCGCCTGGCACCGGCCGTCCGGCAGCTCGAGGAGTACTTCGCCGGGACGCGCACCCGCTTCGACCTCCCGCTGGACCGGTCGCTCTCGCACGGGTTCCGGCGCCTGGTCCAGGAGCACCTGCCCGAGATCGGCTACGGCCGCACGGAGAGCTACGGCGCGGTGGCCCGGTCGGTCGGGCGCCCGCAGGCCGTGCGGGCGGTGGGCACGGCCTGCGCCACGAACCCGCTGCCCGTGGTGGTCCCGTGCCACCGCGTGCTGCGCGGGGACGGCGGCCTGGGCGGGTACGTCGGCGGCCTGGAGGCCAAGGCGGCGCTGCTCGAGCTGGAGGCGGCGGCCTGAGCAGGATCGGCCGCCCCGGTACGACGTGCCGGCGTCGCGCCGCACCTCAGAGGCGCGGCGCGGCGTCCGCGTGCCGGGTGGCGTGGTCGTAGGCGCGGGCGGTCCGGAGCAGCTCGACGTCGCGCCCGTGCGCGGCGACGAGCTGCAGCCCCACGGGCAGCCCGCCGGGGCTGAAGCCGCCCGGCACCGAGACGGCCGGGCAGCCGGTGGCGGAGATCAGGCTCGCCGAGCGCATCCACTCGACATATGTCTGCATCGGCATACCCGCGACCGTGCGGGGCCAGCGCTCCGCCGACGGGAACGGCAGCACCTGGGAGGTGGGGGTCAGCAGCACGTCCCAGCGGCCGAAGAACGCGCGCACTGCCTCGTGCAGGCGCGTGCGCGCCAGGGCGGCGTCCATGAGCTGCTCGGCGGTCAGCGCCAGGCCCTTCTCGACGTTCCACACGATCTCCGGCTTCACGAGCTCGCGGTGCTCCGCGACCACCTCGCGCAGATTCACGGCCATGTCGAAGGCCCGGGTCACGTCGAACACCTCGTCGGCGTCGCGCAGGTCCGGGACGGCCTCCTCGACCACGGCACCGAGCTCCTCGAACACCCGCGCTTGGGCGACCAGCACTTCGACGATCTCCGGCTCCACCGGGACGCCGAGGCCGAAGTCCGCGCTCAGCCCGATCCGCACGCCGGCCAGGGGGCGGGCCCCCGGGTCGGGTGGGTCCTCCGCCGCGAGCGCCCGGAACCCGGTCCGCGGTGCCGGGCAGTCCAGGGGGATCCGCGGGTCGGGGCCGGCCAGCACGGACATGGCCAGGGCGAGGTCGTCCACGCTGCGGGCCAGCGGACCGGAGCGGCCCAGCCACTCCCAGGCGTTGCCGGCCGGGGCCGAGGGCACGACCCCGGCGGAGGGTCGGAAGCCGGCGATGCCGCAGAACGCAGCCGGGTTGCGCAGGGACCCGCCCATGTCGGAGCCGTCGCCCAGGGGCTGGATCCGGGACGCGATCGCCGCGGCCGCCCCGCCGCTGGACCCGCCCGCGCTGCGGTCGAGCGCCCAGGGGTTGTGCGTGGTCCCGAAGACCTCGTTGAAGCTGTGGGAGCCCGCGGCGAACTCGGGCACGTTGTTCTTCCCGGTGCTGATCACCCCGGCCGCCGTGAACCGGGCGACGATCAGGTCGTCGTGCCCCGGGACGTGCTCGGCGAACACCGGGGAGCCGGACGTGGTGCGGATCCCGGCGGTGGCGTGGGTGTCCTTGTGCGTCATCGGCACCCCGTGCAGGGGCGGCAGCTCGGCGGCGGGTGTGGCGGCGGTGAGCTCGTCGGCGCGGGCGGCGGCCGCGTACGCCTGCTCGCGGACCTGCGTGACCACGGCGTTCACGGCGGGGTTCACGGCGTCGATCCGGGCGAAGTGGGCGTCGAGCACCTCCCGCGCGGAGACCGTGCGGGCCCGGACGGCCGCGGCGAGCTCCCGCGCGGAGAGCCGGCAGGGGTCGGTGGGGTCGGTGGTCATACAGGCACCGTACGCCGGGCTCCGGTCCCCGGAAGGGCGCTCGGCGGCGTGCCCCCGTAGCATTGGAGGATGCTCTCCCTCCACGGACCTTCTCTTCCGATCCCGTCCCGGCCCCGGAGCGGAGGTGAGCGCTGATGTGCGGCATCGCCGGTGAGGTCCGGTTCGACGGCGCCGGCGCGGACCCGGGCACGATCCACCGCATGACGTGCGCCCAGGCCGGCCGCGGCCCGGACGGGCAGGGCGCCTGGGCCCAGGGGCCGGTGGCCATGGGCCACTGCCGGCTGAAGATCGTCGACCTGAGCCCCTCGGGCGGGCAGCCGATGGTCGACTCCCGGCTGGGGCTGTCGATCGTGTTCAACGGGATGATCTACAACTACCGGCAGCTGCGCGAGGAGCTGCGCGGGATGGGCTACGAGTTCTTCTCCACCTCGGACACCGAGGTCGCCCTGAAGGCCTACCACCGCTGGGGCCGGGAGTGCGTCTACCACTTCCACGGCATGTTCGCCTTCGCCATCACCGAGCACACGAGCGGGCGCACCGTCCTGGCCCGCGACCGGCTGGGCATCAAGCCGCTCTACGTCGACCACACGGGGGCGCGCCTGCGGTTCGCGTCCACGGTGCAGGCGCTGCTGGCGGCCGGGGACGTCGACACCTCGATCGACCGCACGGCCCTGTCCTACTACCTCACCTTCCACTCGGTGGTCCCGGCCCCGCGCACGATCCTCAAGGGCGTGCGGAAGATGCCGCCGGCGACCGTGCGCACGGTCGAGCCCGACGGCTCGGCCTCGGACCACGAGTACTGGAACCCCCAGTTCACCCGCGACGAGGACCGCTCGGGCTGGTCCGAGCAGGAGTGGCAGGACGGGCTCGTCGAGAAGCTGCGCACCGCGGTGAAGCGGCGCATGGTGGCGGACGTCCCCGTGGGCGTGCTGCTCTCCGGCGGCATCGACTCGAGCCTCGTCGTCGCCCTGCTCGCGGAGAGCGGGCAGGAGGACCTGCAGACGTTCAGCATCGGCTTCGAGTCCCGGGGCGAGGAGTCCGGGGACGAGTTCGAGTTCTCGTCCCTCGTGGCCCGCCGCTTCGGCACCGACCACCACCAGATCGCGATCGACGACGCCCGCCTGGTCCCGGCGATCGACCGGACCGTCGCCGCGATGAGCGAGCCCATGATCAGCCACGACTGCGTGGCCTTCTACCTGCTCAGCGAGGAGGTCTCGAAGCACGTCAAGGTGGTGCAGTCGGGGCAGGGCGCCGACGAGGTGCTCGGCGGCTACCACTGGTACCCGCCGCTGGCCGACGTCGCGCGCGACGACGCCCGGAAGACCTACTCCCAGTCGTTCTTCGACCGGCCGTGGTCCCGGCTCGCGAAGGTCCTCTCCCCCGAGTGGATGGCGACCCACGACGCGCCGACCGCGTTCATCGAGCGCCACTTCGGCCGCCCCGGCGCGGAGACGGCCGTGGACGCCGCCCTGCGCACCGACTCCACGGTGATGCTCGTGGACGACCCCGTGAAGCGCGTGGACAACATGACCATGTCGTGGGGCCTCGAGGCGCGGGTGCCGTTCCTCGACCACGAGCTCGTGGAGTTCGCCGGGCGCATCCCGCCGGAGCTCAAGCTCGCCGACGGCGGCAAGGGCGTGCTCAAGCGCGCGGCGCGCGGCATCGTCCCGGACGAGGTGATCGACCGGAAGAAGGGCTACTTCCCGGTCCCGGCGATCCGCACCCTCGAGGGCGGGACCCTGGACCGGGTCGAGGCCGCCCTGACCGACCCGGCGGCGGTGCGGCGCGGGCTCTACAACTCGGAGGTCGTGGAGACCCTGCTGGCCGACCCGAACCAGCACCACACGCCGCTGCGCTCGAACGTGCTGTGGCAGCTGGGCCTGCTGGAGATGTGGCTGCAGGAGAACGGCATCTCCTGACCGCAGCGGACCGGACCGACGACGGCGCGCCCCGTCACCCGCTGCGGGTGACGGGGCGCGCCGTCCTCGCCGGGGACCTCCGCGTCAGTCGCGCCGGCCGGCGCCGACCAGCTCGCGCTCGGCGTCCGGGCCCGGCGCCGCGTCGCCCCAGCCGCTCGGGTCGGCCGCGGCGGCCGGGTCCTCGGGGGCGGGGGTGCGGTCGCGGCGCAGGGAGTCGCCCTCCACGTCCACGTTCGGCAGGATCCGGTCGAGCCAGCGGGGCAGCCACCAGGCCCGGTCGCCGAGCAGGTGCATGACCGCGGGGATCAGCGTCATGCGCACCACGAAGGCGTCGACGAGCACGCCGAAGGCGAGCCCGAAGCCCAGGGGCCGGATCATCGCCATGTGGGAGAACATGAAGCCGGCGAACACCGAGATCATGATGATCGCGGCGGCGGTGACCACGGCCCGGCCGGCCTGGAGCCCCTCCTGCACGGCGGCCCGCGCCGAGCGGCCGTGCACGAACGCCTCCCGCATCCCGGAGACGAGGAACAGCTGGTAGTCCATGGCCAGGCCGAACAGCACGCCCACGAGGATGGTGGGCAGGAAGCTCAGGACCGGGCCCGGCGCGTGCACGCCGAGCAGACCGCCCAGCCAGCCCCACTGGTAGATCGCCACCACCGCGCCGAACGCGGCGAAGAGGGAGAGCATGAACCCGGCGGTCGCCACGACCGGCACGAGGATCGAGCGGAAGACGAGCACCAGCAGCACCAGGGACAGCCCGATCACCACGGTGAGGTACAGCGGCAGCGCGTCGGCCAGCAGCTGGGAGACGTCGATGTTGCCGCCGGTCTGGCCGGTGACGCCGATGCTCACTCCGAGCTCGTCCTCCAGGGCGGGGGACAGGGCGCGCAGGTCGTTGACGAGCCGCTCGGTGGACTCGGCGGCCGGGCCGTCCACGGGCACGACCTGGAACGCGGCGGTCCGGTGGTCCTCCGACAGCCCCGCCGGGACCACCGAGACGACGTCGTCCTCCGCCATGAGCTCCTCGCCCACGGCGAGCTGCAGATCGGCGGCCCCGGACTCGTCCGTGCCCTCCGGCAGGTCGGCGACCACGAGCAGCGGGCCGTTGGCGCCGGCGCCGAACTTCTCGTCGAGGACCTGGTAGGTGCGGTACTGGGTGGAGTCCTCGGGCTCGGAGGAGGCGTCCGGCAGGCCCAGGCGCATCGAGGCCGCGGGGAGCGCGACGACGACGAGCGCGAGCACACCGGCCACGAGGGTCAGCACCGGGTGGCGGGTGGCCACCCCGGGGCGGGGTTCCCCGAGGTGGGCGGGCCGGCGGGCCGCGCGGGTCCGGGCGCGGGCGGAGAGCAGCCGCTCCCCCACCAGGGACAGCAGCGCCGGGGTGAGGGTCACGGCGACCAGCACGGCCACGGCCACGCAGACCGCCGCCGCGGTGCCCATGACGCCCAGGAACGGGATGCCGGTGACGTTGAGCGCGGCCAGGGCGATGATCACGGTCAGCCCGGCGAAGACCACCGCGTTGCCGGAGGTCCCGGTGGCCAGGCCGATGGACTCGTGCAGCTCCGTGCCGGCCAGCAGCTGCTGGCGGTGCCGGTTGAGGATGAACAGCGAGTAGTCGATGCCCACGGCCAGTCCGAGCATGACGCCCAGCATCGGGGTCACCGACATCATGTCCAGCACCCCGGAGAAGGACAGCACGCCGAGGGCGCCGACGGACACGCCGGTGAGTGCCATCAGGATGGGCAGGCCGGCGGCCACGAGGGTGCCGAGCATGACGAGCAGCACGATCCCGGCGATGACCACGCCGATCACCTCGGCGGGGCCGACGAGCTGGGAGATGTCCTGGGCGATCTCCAGGGAGTAGTCGACCTGCACGCCCTCGATCTCCGTGCCGTCCACGGCGGCCTGGAGGGACTCCTTCTCCTCGGCGGTGACCGCCTGCTGCTCGGCGGTGAAGGTCACCACGGCCATCGCGGTGGTGCCGTCCGCGGAGACCGTGCGGGTCTCCTCGGCCAGGGCCATCATCCGCTCGCCGCGGTCGAGCTCGGGCAGGCCGTCCGCGAGCTGCTCCCGGTTGCGCTCGAGCTCCGCGCGGCCGTCGTCGAGGGCCTCCTGGCGCTCGTCGAGCTCGTCGAGGACCTGGTCGGGGGCGTCGGCCCGCTCGGCCTGCTCCCGGGCGGTGTCGAGCTTCTCCTGGTTCTCGTCGAGCGTGTCCTCGGCGGCGTCGAGCTGCGCGCGGCCGTCGGCGGCCTGTTCGCGCCCGTCCGCGAGCTGCTGCTCCTGCGCCTCGCGCTCGTCCTGGGCGGCGAACGGGTCCAGGACGCCGTCGACGCCCGGGGACTCCTCCGCCTCGGTGAGCGCCTTCCCGATCTGCTCGCGCTGGTCCGCGGTGAACGGGTCGCCGTCCTCGGTCTGGAACACGATCCGGCCGGTGCCGTGGCCGGCGTCGGGCAGCTCGCTCTGCAGGCGGTCGGCCAGCCGCTGGGTCTCGGTGCCGGGAACGGTGATCGCGTTGGTCAGCTGCCCGCCGAAGGCGGCGAAGGCGCCGCCGGCGAGGAGCAGGACCACCGCCCAGGCCGCGACCACGGCCCAGGCGCGACGGGCGGCGAAGCGCCCGAGTCGGTACAGCAGATGTGCCATGTCTCTTCTCTGTCGGTCGTGTTCCGTGGGTCGTGCTCTGGGGGTCGTGCTCTGTCGGTCGGGTCAGTCGGCGAAGCCGTGGCGCAGGCGCTCCACGGCGGTGCGCAGCAGCCGGCGCCAGGTCTCGCGGCTGTCCGGGGTGTCCACCGCGCCGGTCTCCTCGGCCCACCGCTCGAAGGACACGGCCAGGGCGTGGAGCAGCAGGCTTGCGAGCAGGTCCACGGTGAAGGAGGGTGCGCCGGGGACCCGGTCGGTGATCTCGGCGGCCAGCCGGGCGGTGAGGGTCTGGAACACCTCGTGCGCCCACATCGCGGTGATGGGGCTGTCCCCGCTCGCGCCCATCAGGTGGGCGATGTGGCACATGGCGGGGACGAGCTCGGTCCGCTCGATGACGTCGGCCAGCTGCTCGAGGACGGCGCCGGGGCTGGGGTTCGCGGGCGGCGGGGTGGCCTCCACGACGCGCGCGAAGTTGTCGACGAACACGCCGAGCAGCTCGCTGAAGCGCGCGTAGACCGCGTCGTCCGCGGAGGCGAAGTGGTTGAAGATGGTGCGCCGCGAGACCCCGGCCCGATCGGCGAGGTCGTTGACGGTGAAGCGCCCCAGTCCGCGCTCCGCGGCCAGGGCCGCGGCGGCGTCGATGATGGCGCGGCGGTTGTGGTACTTCACGGCCTCCCGCCGGTCCTCCGGGGGGTGGTGCCGGGCGGGCTCGGCGGGCAGGTTCGTCACGAGTGCTGACACTAGGTGCAACCATGCACTCCGTGCAACATTGCACTGTGTGCAACGTGCCACACCGGACGCGGCCCGCCCGGAACGCCGACCGCGGGAAATGGAGGGGGCGAAGGATCACGACCGGGTCACGATCCGCGGCGAGAACCCTGCGGGAGGGCCCTCGGGGGTGGCCGCACGGTGATCCTCCCGCGTACGGTCGTCCCCGTCCTGCCGGAACGGCACCGAGCACAGCACGACGACGAGGAGACCACCATGCACCGCTTCCCCCGGACCGCAGCCTCCGCGGCGGCCGCGCTCCTCCTGGCCGGCACCGCCGCCGGCTGCGCCGAGGAGACCGAGCTGACCCGCGCCGACCAGTCGGGCGTGCCCACCGAGGAGCTCGTGGGCGAGGCCATGACGCTCACCGGCGAGGTGCAGGAGGTCCTGGCCCATCAGGTGATCGCCATCGGCGCGGAGGACACGCTCGTGCTCGCAGACCAGCTGCCGGAGGGGCTGTCCGTGGGCGACGAGGTCGAGGCCACCGGCACGGTGGAGGAGCGGGACGTCTTCACGGTCGACGACTACGAGGCGCTGCAGGCGGTCGCCGACGAGGAGACGGCGCAGCTCTACGTCGACCGCGGCGAGGAGCTCATCCTCGTCGACGCGACCGTGACGCGAACGGACTGACCCTCCGCACTCCCCCGCGGACGGACGGACGGACGGGCCTGCGCCCGCGCCCCGGGCAGGGTCCGCGCGCCCGTGCCCTACCGTGGGCCAGGAGCAGACCGGCGCGACCGAGAGGACAGCAGTGGCGAGGAACGACGGCACCCGGCACGAGCACCGGCGGCCGGTCGACGAGGCCGAGCAGCTAGGCCTCGCGGAGGGGCTCGCGCGCCGGCTCGACCGGCCGATGGGCGTGCTGGGCGTGCTGTTCCTGTTCGTGGTGCTCGGGCAGCTGCTCGCCGAGGACCCCGGGCTCGTGGCCCTCCTCAACGTGGTCGGCTGGCTCTTCTGGGCCGTGTTCGTCGGCGAGTTCCTGCTCCGGGCCTACGTCGCCGGGTTCTCCGCCCGGTTCTGGAAGCGCAACTGGTGGCAGGTGCTGTTCCTGCTGCTGCCCTTCCTGCGCTTCGTCCGTGCGCTGCAGGCCGCCCGGCTGCTCCGGCTCACCCGCCTGACGCGGGCGGGGAGCGTGCTCTCGGCCGGGGTGCGCGGCTCCCGCTCGGCGGGGAAGCTGCTGTCCAGCAGGATCGGCTGGCTCGCGGCGGTCACCGGCGTCGTCGTGCTGGTCTCGAGCCAGCTGCTGTACGTCCTCGGCCACTACGCGGGATACGGCCCGGCGCTGTCCGACGCGGCGATGTCCACCGTCACGGGCCGGGAGCTCGGGGCGCAGGGAGGCTTCCCCCGCGTGCTGGAGGTGGTGCTGGCGCTCTACTCGGTGGCCGTCTTCGCCACCCTCGCCGGCTCCGTCGGGGCGTACTTCCTCCGGGGCGAGGCCGCGGCCGGATCAGAGGCTGCCTCGCAGCCCGGACCGGGGTCCGCACCGGGGTCCGGGACCGGCCACTATGCGGGCCGGGAGAGCGCCGAGTAGGCTGGGGCCGACCGAACAGATCAGCAGGCTGTCCATCCGGCCCGGAGGGGACGGCCCTGAGAAGGAGGATCGATGAAGGCTCTGACATGGCAGGGAAAGCGCTCCGTGAGCGTCGAGGAGGTCCCGGATCCGCAGATCCAGGAGCCCACGGACGCGATCGTCCGGATCACCTCGTCCGGGATCTGCGGGTCGGACCTGCACCTGTACGAGGTGCTGGGCCCGTTCATGGACAAGGGCGACATCATCGGCCACGAGCCGATGGGCATCGTCGAGGAGGTCGGCTCGGCCGTCACCCACATCAAGGCCGGGGACCGTGTGGTCATCCCGTTCAACGTCTCCTGCGGGCACTGCTTCATGTGCAACCAGGGGCTGCAGTCGCAGTGCGAGACCACGCAGGTCCGCGAGTACAACAGCGGCGCGGCGTTCCTCGGCTACTCGCGGCTCTACGGCTCGGTGCCGGGCGGCCAGGCCGAGTACCTCCGGGTGCCGCACGCCGACTACGGGCCCATCAAGGTCCCCGAGACCGGTGAGGACGAGCGGTACCTGTACCTCTCCGACGTGGTGCCCACCGCGTGGCAGGCCGTGAAGTACGCCGCTCCCCCGGAGGGCGGCTCCCTGGCCGTGCTGGGCCTGGGGCCGATCGGCCAGATGTCCGCCCGGATCGGCCGGCACCTGGGCTACCGCGTGCTCGCGGTGGACCCGGTCGCCGAGCGCCGGGCGATGGCCGAGCGCCACGGCATCGAGACGCTGGACTCCTCGGGCGACGTGGCCGAGCGACTGAAGGACCTCACCGACGGCCGCGGTCCGGACTCCGTGGTGGACGCGGTCGGGATGGAGGCGCACGGCTCCCACGTGGCCGGCGTGGCGCACAAGGCGGTGGGACTGCTGCCGTCCCCGCTGGGCCGCAAGGCGATGGAGACGGCCGGGGTGGACAAGCTCGACGCGCTGTACACCGCCATCGACGCCGTCCGGCGCGGCGGGACGATCTCGCTCAGCGGCGTGTACGGCGGCATGAAGGACCCCATGCCGATGCTCACGCTGTTCGACAAGCAGGTCCAGATGCGCATGGGCCAGTGCAACGTGAAGTTCTGGATCGACGAGCTCCTGCCGCTCGTGGACGACCCCTCGGACCCGCTGGGCGTGCTCGACCTGGCGACCCACCAGGTGCCGCTGGCGCAGGCGCCCGAGATGTACGAGAAGTTCCAGAAGAAGGAGGACGGCTGCATCAAGGTGGTGCTCAAGCCGTAGCCCCGCCCACAGCGGTCGTGCCGCCGGCCCCCGTCCCTCGTGAGGGACGGGGGCCGGCGCGCGCCGTCCACGGTGTCCGGTCCACGGCGCTCAGCCGACCGTGATGCACACCCGGGCCGGGAGCAGGGCGTCGAGGTCGCCGTCCAGGGCCAGGGCGGGCGTGCTCGAGCCGAGGGCGGCGGCCGGGACGCCGCGCACCGCCATGCGCAGGGCGAGCTCCGTGGTCAGCCACGGGGTGGTGCCGTAGCCGGGGTTGCCCTGCGCCTCCAGCACGGCGGGGAAGCTGCTGCCCTCGTGGGTGGTGAACACCCCGCGGGTGGTCCAGGACCAGCCGGTGAGCACGTCGCCCACCGGGCCCGTGCCGACCTGGGGCAGGACTCCCGACAGGACGCCGGCGAGCCGCGCGCGCACCGGGTGCGGCAGGCCGGTGGCGAGCCCGGCGAGCGCCTGGAAGGCGGCTACCGCCTGCGCCGCGGCGAGGCGTCCGGCGCCCCGGAGCCCGCCCGAGCGGCCGACGGCCATGGCCTCGCGGAAGGCCACGGGGTGGGCGGCGGCCCCCGGAACGGGGCTGAGGGCCTGGGTGCGGTGCACCACCGGGGGGTTGATCGCCGCGAGCGGGCTCATGGCCGCGAGCACCCGGCCGTCGGCGGTCCGGGCGCGCAGGCGCAGGGGACTGAACGCACGGACGGCGTCGGGGTCCGCGGCGGTCCCGCTGCCGGGCGCGGGGTCCGGCAGGCGGGCGGCGACGTCCCCGGTGCGGGCCGGGTCGGGGTCACGCAGCACCTCGACGAGGCTCTGCACGGTCCCGCCCGAGACCGACTCCGAGAACCCGGTCCCCGGCGGGGTGCGCACGGAGGTCACGAGGTCCGCGGTGCGCAGGGTTTCGCCGCGGGCGGCGGCGTGCCGGCGGGCGGCGTCGACGAGGACGTCGGCGGGCAGAGCCTCGAAGCCGGCCGTGTGCACCAGGGCCACCCCGGCGGCCCGCGCGGCCCCGTGCAGCTCCCGGTCCGTCCGGTGCACGAGCTGGGACTCGCCCGTCACGTCGACGTAGTGGGTGCCCTCCGCGACGCACGCGGCGAGCACCGGGGGCGCCAGCCGCGTGTAGGGCCCGGCGAGATCGACCAGCACGTCGGCCCGGCGGACGAACGCGCGCAGGGAGCCGGGGTCCGCGATGTCGGCGTGCAGGACCTCGGGCACGGGGAGGTCGCGCTCGGCGCACAGGGCGCGCACGCGCTCGGGGTCCCGGGCGCCGACGACGACGTCCACCCCCGCCTCGGGCGCCCGCGCCAGGAGATGGGCCAGCGCCGTGCGACCGGTGATGCCGGTGGCGCCGAGCAGGCCCACGACGGGCCGGGAGTTCTGCTGGGGTTCCATCCGGCCACTCTAGGGGAACGGTCCGGCCGGACGCCGGAGCACCGACCAGCATGCGTCCACGCTCGGCGTCCGGGCGCCGCACCGTCCCTGGTGGCGGTCAGGTCCGGGGCCTACCGTGGTGCTCAGGGGCCCCGCCTCTGCGTCCCTGAGCCTCCGGCCCGGAACTCCTCGACCCGCACACCTCGCACTTCCTGCCACCCGACCCGCTGCATGCGAGAAAGGCCTCGCCGTGACCACCTCCCCCGCACCCTCCGCCGGCACCCGCCGCGCCGACCCTCGGCCCACCACCGCCGACCGCGTCCGCCAGGTCGTGGTCACCGTCAGCGAGATCCTCGGCCTCGCAGGACCGCTCATCGGAGCCGGCATCATCGGCACCCAGGTGGAGGAGTCCTCGGGCGGGAGCCTGTCCGCGGACTCCACCCTGCTCGCGCCGGCCGGCACGGCGTTCTCGATCTGGTCGGTGATCTACCTGGGGCTGCTCGCCTACACCGTCTGGCAGTGGCTGCCCTCCCGGACCACGGACCCCCGCGCGCGGGCCACGGGCTGGCTCGCGGCGGCCTCCATGCTCCTCAACGCCGGCTGGCTGCTGGTCACCCAGCAGGGCTGGATCTGGGCCAGCGTCGGGGTCATCGTCGCCCTGGTCCTGATCCTGGGCCTGCTGGTGGACCGCCTGACGCGCGTCCCCGGCCGGCGCGGCCCGCTCGACCTGGTGGTGGTCGACGGCACCTTCGGGCTGTACCTGGGCTGGGTGTCCGTCGCGACGGCGGCCAACGTGGCGGCCGCCCTCGTGGCCTCGGGCGTGTCGCAGGAGGGCCGGGGCGCCGAGTGGATCGGCGTCGTCGTCGTGCTCGTGCTCGCCGTGGTCGTCGCCGCGATCCAGCGGCGGGTCGGCGGCCGCTGGGCCGTGGCCGCCGCGGCCGCGTGGGGGCTGTCCTGGATCGCGATCGGCCGGGCCACGGACGAGCCGCGGTCCATGATCGTGGCCTGGGGCGCGGCCGCGGCCGCGATCCTGGTGGTGCTGGCCACGGCGTACCTCCGCCGCCGTGCCGGTGCCGGCACCGGCACACAGGATGCCGACCAGCACGAGGCAGAGCGGCGCCGGGCCGAGCGGCGCCGGGCCGGCCGGGCCGTGGACGACCGGGCGGTGGGCGAGCAGCGCTGAGGACCTTGCTCCCGCCGCCGCTTCCCGGCGCGGCCGGTCAGCCGCGCAGCTGCCGGAGCGCCCGCACGGCCGCGTCCCCGTAGCCGCCGCCGAACCGGACGGCGTGCACCAGCAGCGGCGGCAGCTGGTACCACGGCACCCGCTCCTGCCAGCCGGGCGCGAGCGGGTGCTCGGCGTCGTAGGCGGCCAGGCACTCCTCGCCGAAGCCGCCGAACAGCAGCATCATCGCGATGTCGACCTCGCGGTGGCCCCAGTGCGCCGACGGGTCGATCAGCCAGTTCCGGCCCCGGACGTCCACGAGCCGGTTCCCGGCCCACAGGTCGCCGTGCACCAGGGTGGGCGGCTCCGGCGGCCCCGCGAGCTCCTCGGCCCGCGGGGCGAGCTCCTCGAGCAGGTCCGCGGCGTGCGGGGCGATCCGGCCGGCCCCGAGGGCGTCCCGCAGCAGCGGGCGGATCCGCCGGTCGAGCAGGAACGCCGCCCAGTCCTGGGTCGGGGACAGGTCCACCGCGAAGGACCCGATCCGCCCGGGCAGCGCCGGGTCGAGCCCGCCGAAGGCCTTCCCCCGCACCCGGTGCAGCGCCGCGAGCCCGCGCCCGCACTCCACCTCGGTCCCGGACGGGCGCCGGCCCGGGGCCTCGTCGATCCACTCGAGGACGATGCCGTCGTCCGTCCACCGCACGACCTCCGGCACCCCGAGGAACTCCGGCACGTGCTCCCGCAGGGCGTGCAGGCCGGCGACCTCCGCCGCCATCATCCCGGCGGGCGGGTCCGCCATGGTCTTCGCGAACAGGGGTCCCCGCGCCGTCTCCAGGCGGAAGGCCGCCGCGGTGTCGCCGCCGCCGAGCGGGGTGGCCCGTTCCGCCCCGAGGCCGTCGAGGAGGTCGTCGGTGAGGTCGTGCGGCAGATCGGCCGCCCGGTCGAAGGTGCTCATGCTGTCCGTCCTGGTCGATGGGTCCTGCTCCGTGCCCGTGGTCCGCGGCGAGGCCGCGCCGACGCCCGGCCGACGTCCGGCCGGTGCCTCGCCGCGTCCCGCCTAGGGCCGGAGCCGGTCCGTGAGGTCCACGCCGGCCCGTGCCCGCACCACGGCGTCGACGGCGCGGATGAACCCGAGGTGGCTGAACGCCTGGGGGAAGTTCCCGGCGAGCCGCCCGCTGACGGGGTCGAACTCCTCCGCGTACAGGCCGAGGTCGTTGGCGTAGCCCGCGAGCTGCTCCAGGAGCTCGCCGGCGTCCTCCACCCGGCCGCTGCGCGCGTACTGCTCCACGAGCCAGAACGTGCAGATGAGGAACGGGTACTCGTCGCCCTCCAGACCGTCCAGGCCGGAGGCGGTCCGGTAGCGGTGCACCAGCCCGTGCTCGCCCCGCAGGTCCCGCTCGATCCGGGCCACGGTGCCGAGCATCCGCGGGTCGTCGTAGGCCACGAAGCCCGTGTGCGGCAGCTGCAGCAGCGAGGCGTCCACCTCGGTGTTCTCGTAGGTCTGCGTGAACGTGTTCAGCTCCGCGTCGAAGCCGTGCTCCATGATCTCGGCGCACAGCCGCTCCCGCAGCTCCCGCCAGCGCTCCACCGGCCCGGAGAGCCCGTGCTCCTCGACGGCGCGCACCCCCTGGTCGAAGGCCGCCCACATCATGGCGCGCCCGTGCACGAAGAACGCGGAGGGCCCGCGCATCTCCCAAATCCCGTGGCCGGCCCGGTCGAAGTTGCGCTCGCAGAAGCGCAGCAGGTTCTTCTGCAGCCCCCACGACCACCGGTCCTCCTCCACGCCCGCGTCCCGGAGGGCGGCGAGCGCCAGCATGACCTCCCCGACGACGTCCGCCTGGTACTGGCCCACGGCGCCGTTGCCGATCCGCACGGGAGTCGACTCCTCGTACCCGCCGAGGTGGCCCAGCTCGCTCTCGGGCAGCTGCCGCTCCCCCGCCAGGCCGTACATGATCTGGATCTGGTCGGGGTCCCCGGCCACGGCCCGCAGCAGCCAGTTGCGCCAGTGCAGGGCGCCGTCGGTGAAGTCGTGGGCGACGAGCACCTCGATGGTCAGGGCGGCGTCCCGGAGCCAGGTGTAGCGGTAGTCCCAGTTGCGGCTGCCCCCGAACTCCTCGGGCAGCGAGGTGGTGGGGGCCGCCACGATCCCTCCGGTGCCCCGGTGGGTGAGGGCCCGGAGCACGAGCAGCGAGCGCAGGACCGCCTGCTCGTGGCGCTTGTGCGTGCTCACGTGGGAGGACCACTCGGTCCAGAAGGACACCGCCCGGTCGAGGGCGGCGGCGGGGTCCACGGGGACGGGCAGCCCGTGGTGGGACTCGTGCCAGGTCAGCACCCAGTCGAGGGACTCCCCCGCCGAGAGCGGGAAGCGCCCGCCGAGCCGGTCGGCGACAGCGCCCTCCTCGTCGTCGGCGTGTCCCGGCTCCTCCGGATCGGTCCTCTCGAGCGGGTCGGCGCGGGGGAAGTCCTCGGGGTGCAGCATGGGCCCCGTCAGGAGCAGGGCGTCCGGACCGGCGATCGACAGGTGTCCGCACGTGCCCTCGCCGTCGATGTCGACCCGCCGGGTCCAGGGCAGGGCGCGACCGTAGTCGAAGCGGATCCGCAGGTCGTGCTCCACCTCGACCGTTCCCGAGACGCACTCGACCCGCCGGACGAGGTCGGCGTGGTCCGGGTGGTCGTCCCGGGCCGCCACCGGGGGCAGGAAGTCGGTCACCACCACGGTCCCGGTGGGGGTGCGCCACGTCGTCTCCAGCACGAAGGTGCGGGGCAGGTAGCGGCGCGACGTGACCACGCCGTCGACGGCGGAGAGCTTCCAGCGTCCGTCCTCGGGCGTGCCCAGCAGGGCCGCGAAGACCGACGGGGAGTCGAAGCGGGGGAAGCACAGCCAGTCGACGCTGCCGTCCCGGGACACGAGCGGCCCGGTGTGCAGGTCGGACAGCAGCGCGTAGTCCTCCAGGGGAGTGGACGGGGGCCGGTTCGCGTCGTCGTTCATCCGCCCATTCAACCAGCCGCGGTCGGGCGTCCGGTCGGCGCGGGCCAGGGGGGCGCGCGGGTGTGCGCCCCCCTGGCCCGGGGTACCGTGCTGGCATGACAAGCATCAGGACCCTGATCATCTTCGGCGCCACCGGCGACCTCACGTCCCGCCTGCTCCTGCCGGGCCTGGGCACGCTCCTGAGCTCGGCCCCGGAGCTGCGCATCGACGTGGTCGGCTCCTCGCGGGAACCGGCGGAGGACTGGGCACAGGTCGTGGCCGAGGCCTTCGACTCCGTCGGCGCGAGCGGGCCCGCCGCCGCGCACACCCGGGAGACCGCCCGCTACGTGGCGGGCGACGTCACCGACGCCGGGGACCTCGAGCGGCTGCTCGACGACGTCGAGGGCCCCGTCTGCCTGTACTTCGCCCTGCCTCCCGCGGTCACCGCGCAGGCGTGCGAGGTCATGGCCGGGCTGGACCTGCCGGAGGACCTGGTGCTGGCCCTCGAGAAGCCGATCGGCTCCGACACGCGGACCGCACGGGAGCTGAACCGGCTCGTGGGCCGGCTCGTCCCCGAGGAGCGGACCTTCCGGGTGGACCACTTCCTGGGCATGCCGGCGGTGCTCAACTTCGTGGGGCTGCGCTTCGCCAACCGGCTGCTGGAGCCGCTCATGAGCCGGGAGCACGTGGAGTCCGTGGAGATCGTCTTCGACGAGACCCTGGGCCTGGAGGGCCGCGCGGGCTTCTACGAGGCCACGGGGGCGCTGCGGGACATGATCCAGTCCCACCTGCTGCAGGTCATGGCCCTCGTCATGATGGAACCGCCCTCCTCCTTCGACCAGGTGGAGATCCCCACGCTGACCAGCCACGTGCTGCGGGCCACGAAGCTCTGGCAGGGCGACGCGGCGGGCGCCGCGACCCGGGGCCGCTACACCGCCGGCAGCGTGGACGGCCGTGAGCTGCCCGACTATGCGGCCGAGGACGGAGTGGACCCGGAGCGCGGGACGGAGACGTTCGCGCAGGTGGTCCTCGAGGTCGACACGTGGCGCTGGAACGGCGTGCCCGTCACCCTGCGCTCGGGCAAGGCGATCGGCAACCCCCGCCAGGAGATCGCCATCACGTTCCGCCGCCCGCCGCACGACTACGAGCAGCTGCCCCGCTCGGGGGACGTCGCGCCGAACGTCCTGCGCATGGGCCTCGAGGAGGAGCAGCTGACCCTGGAGCTGAACGTGGGCGGGCCCTTCGACTCCCGGGGCATGACCCGGGTGACGCTCTCGTCCGGGATGGCCAGGCCGGGCCTGACCGCCTACGGCAGCGTGCTGCGGGGCGTCCTCGAGGGCGACCACACCTTCGGCGTCCGCGGGGACGCGGCGGAGCAGGGGTGGCGCATCGTCGACGAGGTGCTGGCCGCCTTCGAGGACGGCCGGGTCCCGCTGCTCGAGTACCCGGCCGGCAGCTCCGGGCCCGTCTGAGCGGCGGCACCGGCCGGACCGCGGCCGGGCGCCGGGCGTCCGCGGGAACGCCCCGGCCGCCCGGCCGCCCGGCGCCCCGGGGGCTAGAGGTCGCCGATCGCGGAGCCGAGCAGGCGGACCGGCTCGAAGGCCTCCGCGTTGGTGTTCTTGGCCTGCGCCCCGCGGAAGGCGGCCATCCCGCGCACCCGCCCGGGGGTCATGTAGGGCTTGCCGGCCTGGTCCCGGTGGGAGAGCACGGCCTCGACCTTGACGTCGACGTAGCCGTCGATGTCCACGAACACGGACGGGTCGAAGTCGCGGGTCACCGACGGGGACTCGAAGCACAGGATCGAGTGGTGGGCCCGGGCCGCGCGCAGGGTGGCCTGGTGCACCGCGTAGTGGTCCTGGTGCTGGTCGTGGGCGGAGTGGGTGAAGATCACGTCCGGCTCGAACTCCCGGATCGCGGCCTCGATGGCCCGGACCATGTCGTTGCTGACGGTCTCGAGCTTCGTGTCCGGGAAGTCGTGCACCCGCAGGCCCGTGAGCCCCAGGAACGAGGCGCCGCGCTGGGCCTCGGCCGGGCGCAGCCCCACGTTGCCGCCGACCTCCCCGGAGCTCATCACCAGGCCGCGGACCTCGTGGCCGGTGTCGACCAGCTTGGCCAGGGTCGCCCCGCAGGCGAGCTCGAGGTCGTCCGGGTGCGCCCCCACGGCCAGCACCTTCCGGCGCTCGACCACGGTGGTGGCCGGGATCCGCCGCTCGGCGATGACGAAGCCGAAGACCCCGGTGGCGACCAGGGTGGCCACCGCGATCGCGTCGCAGACCAGGGTCACGGGCATGATCGTGGCGCACCACAGGTTGAGCACCAGCAGCACCGCGTACACGGCGACGATGGCCTGGCGCAGCGACCTGGCCCCGGCGATGAACCGCTTGTGCCGCGTGTAGGCGGCGTTCGACAGGACGTAGACGAGGACGACGGTGCTCAGCAGAGCACCCACGACGGATGGCAGCATTTTTTCCCCCCAGGAATGATCGGCCCGGCCCGGAAGCTCCTTCGCTCCGGGTCGATGACGCCACCGGCCCCCCGACCGGTTCGACGTCCACCCCGCCGCGGTGGTCACCACCGGGTCGGGTATGGATCAGTTTGCATGAGGAAACAGTTTTTTGCATCCGTTAATGGCCGTTCGGACGACCCCACATCCGCCCACATCGGCCGGCGACGCACCCGGCCAACTTTATAGTCAGCCTGCTTTCGTATTGCTCCGTTTCGTGTGAGACTGGGCGGACACCGCTCGAGGAGTTCACCGTTCACGGTGACCACCACAGGAAAGAGGTACGTCCATGATCAGCACGATCCAGAACCTTGGTGTCCGCAGCGAGCACGCCTACGCGGCGGGCTTCGCCTCCATCGGCCTGTCCGTCCTCTCCTGGGCGGCCAGCCTCGGCAAGAGCAAGTCCAAGCCCCAGGCCGACCGCTGGGGCCTGTTCGTGGGCGAGTGGACGCCGACCTTCTTCGCGATCGGCGTCGCGCTGAAGCTCGAGGAGACCTCCTCCAAGAAGTAGGTCCCCGGGACAGCGCGTCCCCGGACGCCGCGGCGGCCCCCACCCTTCTGCGGGTGGGGGCCGCCGCCGTGTCCGGGACCGGGCTCAGCGCCTGGCCCGAGGCAGGTCCTTCACGGCAGGGCCCTCGAGCAGGGAGCCGTCGGCGGCGAAGCGGGAGCCGTGCAGGGGGCAGTCCCACGAGCGCTCGGCGTCGTTCCAGCGCAGCACGCCGCCGAGGTGCGTGCAGACGCCGGAGACCTTGCAGGTGGTGCCGTCGACGGTGGACACGCCCACGGGGCGGCCGTGCTCGCGTCCGACGACACCCTGCCCCTCCGCGGGCGTCCCGGCCGGCAGCTCCTTGAGCTCGGCCCTGAGCCAGTCCTTGGGCGCGTTGAGGCCCACCCCCGCGTTGACGCGCAGGGCGGTGAGGATGTCCGACGGCGAGGTCATGCGCCGGCCCAGCGTCTCGGCCCACGGCACGCTGCCGCCGAGGATCTCGGCGTTCAGCGCGATCGCGGCGGCGACGGCGTTGCTCATCCCCCACTTGTTGTAGCCGGTGGCGAGATAGATGCTGCCGCCGCCGCGGGGCAGGGTGCCGATGAAGGGGATGAGGTTGACCGACTCGTAGTCCTGGGCCGCCCACACGTGCGTGCGCTCGGCCCCCGGGAACCAGCGCTGCGTCCAGGACTCGAGGTCGTCCACGGCCGCCTGCGGGGAGGCGGACCGTCCCACCACGTGGTCGTTGCCGCCCACCAGGAGCAGCTCCTCCCCGCCGACCGGCACGGTGCGCAGCGTGCGGGTGGGGCTGTCCGCGGTGATGTACATGCCCTCCGGGACGGACCCCGGCGCCCCGGGGACCCGGTAGGTCAGGGCGTAGGAGCGGTTCGGGGAGAGCTTCGCGAAGTACCCGCCGCGGTCCAGGACCGGGGTGCCCGTGGCGAGCACGAGCCGGTCGGCCCGCACCGGGCCGTGCGAGGTCTGCACCGAGAGGGGTGAGCGGACACCGGCCCCGGTGATCCGGACCCCCTCCACGAGCGTGCCGCCGTGCTCCTTCAGCTCGGCGACGAGGGCGCCGAGCACCTCCATCGGGTGGAACTGGACCTGGTCCGGCATCGTGATGGCCCCGGAGACCTTGTAGGGGAGGCCGGTGTCCCGGGTCCAGTTCATGTGCAGCCCGGCGATGCGGGCGGCCTCGAGCTCCTTGCGCAGCGCGGAGGCGCCCTTCGAGGTCGTGGCGTAGGTGTAGGCGTCGCGGCGTTGGAACGGGACCCCGCGCTCCTCGAGGAACCGGACCAGCCAGTCCATCCCCTCGCGGTTCCCGTCCGCGTAGGCACGCAGCACCTCGTCCGACTGGTGCCGGTGGATCTGGGAGAGCGTGGTGCCCTGCAGCAGGGACAGCTTCGCCGTGGTGTTGCCCGTGGTGACGGCCCCGACGGAACGCGCCTCGAGCACGGCGACCCGCTGGCCCGCACGCGCCAGCAGCACCGCGGTGGTCAGCCCGGTCAGCCCGGCACCTGCGACCACCGTGTCGTAGTGCGCGCCGGGGACGAACCGGTCCGTCGCGGTGGACGGCACCTCGTACGTGTCGAGCCATACGGATCTCATGGAGGAACTCCCTCGTGGTCGCTGCTGCCGGAGTGGTCGTTGCGGTCGCACTTTGGTGCCATCCTGTCGGCCATCAGGTGTGAAGTCCACTGTCCATTCCCGGGGAGGACTCCGCGAGCCCGCTGTCGGTGGCGGTTCCTAGACTCGTCCGCATGCCCCCGGAACCGTCCATGGTCGACATCACCCGCATCTACTACGAACCGGCCGCCGCCGAGCTGCCCCGGGGGCGGCAGGTCCTCGAACGGTGGCCGGACGCCACCCTGGTGGAGGTCCCGAGCCACTGGCAGATCCCGGAGCTGCACGGGGACGAGACCAACGCGCGGCGGTGGGTGCGGATCAAGCGCGAGGCCCTGGTGCTGGGGGTCAAGAAGTCGCTGGCGGCGCGGCCCAACGGCCGGTCGGCGGACTTCATCGCGCCGTCCACGGCCAACGGGTGCGCCATGGCGTGCGCCTACTGCTACGTCCCGCGCCGGAAGGGCTACAGCAACCCGGTGACGGTCTTCGCCAACATCGAGCAGATCACCGGCTACCTGGACCGGCACATCGGCCGGCAGGGCACCAAGCCGGAGCCCAACCAGTGCGACCCGGAGGCGTGGGTCTACGACCTCGGGGAGAACAGCGACTGCTCGGTGGACGCCCTGCTCAGCGACAACGTGCAGGACCTCGTGGACCTGTTCCGCCGCCACCCCACCGCCAAGGCGTCCTTCGCCACGAAGTACGTCAACCGGGAGCTGCTGGACTGGGACCCGCAGGGACGGACCCGGGTCCGGTTCTCGCTGATGCCGGCGCACCTGGCCAAGCTCACGGACATCCGGACCACGCCGGTGCCGGAGCGGATCGCCGCCATCGACGACTTCGTGGCGGCCGGCTACGAGGTGCACGTGAACTTCTCGCCGGTGATCGTCACGGACACGTGGCTGGAGGACTGGGCCGAGCTCTTCGAGCAGCTCGACGACGGCCTGAGCGCGGCGGCCAAGGACCAGCTGGCCTCGGAGGTCATCTTCCTGACCCACAACGCCCAGCTCCACGAGGTCAACACGCAGTGGCACCCCAAGGCCGAGGAGGTGCTGTGGCGCCCGGATCTCCAGGAGACCAAGCGCTCCCAGAACGGGGCCCTCAACGTGCGGTACCGGTTCCGGGACAAGCAGCGGTACCTGGAGCAGTTCCTGGACCTGCTCCACGAGAAGCTGCCGTACTGCGACGTCCGCTACGCGTTCTGAGCCGGAGCCCGCGGGTCACGCCACCCGGGGGTCGTAGCCGTCCGACGGCCGGGAGACGGTGGTCAGCAGGAACACCGAGTCCTCCAGCGCCTCCACCGAGTGGCGGGAGTCGGTGAGGGACAGCAGCTCCCCGGCAGTGAGCTCCTCGGCGAGCTGACCGCGCTTGAGCACCCGGACCCGGCCGCGCAGCAGCTGGAGGGTGGCGGCGGGCGGGGAGACGTGCTCGGCGAGCTCCTTGCCGGCGCACAGCGCCATCATCGTCTGCCGCAGCACGCCGTCGTGGACCACGAGCTCCGCGCTGCGCCCGGCGCCGGAGGCACGCGCCTTGGTGAGATTGGCGGTGGCGAGGTCGTCGAGGCGGGTCATGGGTCCTCCTGGTGGCGCGTCAGCGGTGCGGGTTCAGAGCAGCGCGCCCTCGAGGCGCAGCAGGTACTCCTTGCGTTCCATGCCGCCGGCGTAGCCGGTGAGCCGCCCGTTGGCGCCGATGATCCGGTGGCACGGGACCAGCAGGCTGACGGGGTTGCGGCCGTTGGCCGCCCCGACCGCCTGGGCGGCCCGGGGTGCCCCGACGGCGCGGGCCACCTGCCCGTAGGTGCCGGTCGTGCCGTACGGGATCTGCGCGAGGGCGTTCCACACGCGCACCTGGAACGGTGTCCCGTGGAGGACGACGTCGGCGTCGAACTCCTGCAGCCGTCCCGCGAAGTACTCGCCGAGCTGCTCGCGGACGTGCGGGAGGAGGCTGTCGTCGCGCGCCCCGAAGGAGGTGGGGACCGGTCCCTGGCGTGCACCCTCGACGGAGAGGGCCACGAGCGCCCCCGCCTCCTCCACGAGAGCCAGCGGGCCGATGGGCGACTCCACCACGGCGTGACGCCGGACGGTCGCGGTGGTGGGCGCCGGGCTCAGTCTCAGTGCCATGGGCCGATTCTACGCCCGGCCCAGCGGCCTCCGCGGGGCGCGGGCCAGGGTGTAGGACGGTTCCCGCAGCCGGTAGGTCCACCCGTAGTTCTCGGCGCCCGTGGGGACGTTGAGCAGGGGGTCGAACCGTTCGTCGTCCCCGAACGGCGCGCCGGGACCGAGCTCGACCGTCCCGAAGCGCTGCCACGGCCCGAGCGGTGTGGCCCAGTGCAGACCGAGAACCCAGGGCTCGGCGGCGACCGACGCCCGGAAGAGGTCGGGGCGGGCCGGCAGGCGCTCCGTGCGCGGCTCGGGGTGGGCGGCGACCAGCACCGGGCCGCCGAGAGCCCGGTAGGGCATGAAGGAGGCGAATGCGCTGTCCGGCACGTGCCGGTGGAAGGTCGGGACGAAGCGGGAGAACCGCCCCTCGCCGGCGGTCGCGAGGAGGATGTCGGCCCGGCCGTCGCTGCGGCCCTCCATCTGCCCGGAGGGCGGAACGGGGCAGCGCAGGGCGAGGCCCAGGATGTCCGGCCACCCCTGCGGGAAGCCGATCGAGCGGGAGAAACGGGCCCGCACGGGATCCTCCCCGGCTTCGTCGATCCAGTGGATGCCACTGGTGCCGCCGCCCGTGCGGATCAGGACGCCCTCGAGCCCGACGCCCTCCGAGTGGATGGGCCGCTGGGGCCGGAACTGCTTGAGCAGGACGAACGGCGCCCGGGCGGCGGACCCGAGGAGGGCGCTGATGGGTGGGAACGTCATGACCCCCACGCTACCCGGGCGCGCGCCCTGCTCAGCGGAGTCGGACGCGGATCGGCCCGCGGGCTGTCCGGCCGTCGACCACGCGGCCCTGCTGGGTGATGTCCACGAGCCCGGCGTCGGCCATCCGGTACGCCTCCTGACGCACGTCCTCCATCAGGTCCCGCCAGCCCTCGGCGGCCAGAGCGCGGGCGGCCTCGGAAGGACACACGGTCTTCCCGGACCCGCGGCGGCGGACCAGGTCGAGCAGCACCGAGCGCACCTCGCTGGGCGACGGGGTGGTCACGGGCAGCTCCTCCGTCTCACCGAGGTCTAGGGTCCAGGGGCCGGGCCCCGCCTCCAGGATGTCAGAACGGCGGCGGGTCGTCGGCCGGACCAGGCCGAGGAGCGGCGCGCGGGGCACAGGGCGGAGCGGGGACCGCGAGGAAGTACGGTGCGCGCTCCGGGACCGGATGGTGGTGCTCCTGCGGATAGGTCCGGTGGACCTGCCCTGCAGGCGAGGTCCACTCCAGCACCCCGTGGTCGTGCAGTTCAGGGGCCGGGCGCTCGGGGGCCACGTGCTCCACCCGCCACCGGCCCAGCGGACCGTCCCGGTGCTTGAGCAGGTGGTGGTGCCGGCACAGGTGTGCGAGGTTGTCCGCCGAGGTCCGGCCGCCGTCCGCCCAGGCGACGGTGTGGTCGAGGTCGCACCGCGACGCCCGGCGTCGACAGCCCGGGAAGCGGCACGTGCCGTCCCTGGCTCGCAGCCGGTGCTTGAGATCGGCGGGCACGGCATAGGTGCTGCGGTCCCGGTCCAGGACGGTCCCCGTGACGGGATGGGTGAGGATCCGTGACCAGGAGGGCGCGCGTGCCGCGATCCGCTCCGCGAGACCGACCGGGATGGGCCCGTAGCCCTCCAGCTCCGCACAGCGGGGAGTGCGCGGCAGGCCCTCGATGGAACCGGGGGGCAGCGTCCCGGCGTTCTCGAGGAGCGCGAGAGCGGGCACGGTGACCGTCACGTGCCCGCGGATGCCGCGAAGACGGTCGGGCAGGTCGGCGGGCTCGCCGTCGAGCAGGAGGTCCGCTAGCACGTCGGCGCGCAGCTGGGGCACCGTGCGGCGCTCCGGAGCCCCGGCGGCGGGATCCGACGGTCCGCTGTCCGGGGCGCCCGCGGCGGACGACGCGGGCGACGCCGTGGCCAGGACCTGCGAGGGGAGGACCTCGGGCGGGACCGCGGGGACCGCCCGGTCGACCAGCGTGTCGAGGCGGTCCTGGATGGCGTGCGCGGTGGCCGCGTCCAGGAGGGCGCACAGCTGCGCCATGCCGTCCTCCCGGGGTTCGACCCACACGCGCCGGTCCCGCAGCGCCAGCCGGTGGCGCTGCTCCTCGGTCTCCCGCAGCAGACCTGCGCGGCGTCGGCGGGCGAGGGCGCGCAGCTGGGCCACGGTGCTGCCGGGGGCCCGGAGGAGCAGCTCGTCGACGATCCGCTGGACGGCCTGGACCGGCGCCCGCTGCTCCGGCGGGAGACCGGCGGCGTCCCACACCAGCTCGCGCCACAGCTCGACGAGCACCCCCGCCTGCCGGAAGCCCACCTGGCCCTGCTCGAGCGCCTCGAGGACCTCGGGCAGGGACTCCGCGAGCAGCACGGCGTCCTCGACACGGCGCAGCGCGGTGCCCGCGGGGAGCCGGAGGGCCGGACCGATCTCATCGGCCACGTCCCGCACCGTCTGCTCAGCAGGCTCGAGGGAGTGCGGGCCCAGCCGGTCCGCCTCGGGGCGCATCCAGAGCGCCTCCACCATCCAGCGCTGCTCCCGGGCCTCCTCCTGCAGCTGCCAGAGCCGGTGGAGCAGCCGGTACTGGCGCCCCGCGGCCCGGGCCTCCGCGCGGGACTCCTCGACCAGCGCCCGCACGCCGGCGGAGAACTCCTCGCCGATCTCGGCCAGGTCCGTCTCCTCCCGGAGGGCGTCCTCCAGGCTTCGCGGCGGAACGGCGGTGGCGGCCATGGTTCATGGTCCCCGCCGGATCCGACACGCTAAGACGTGACCCGGACCACCTCCGAGGGTCCCCGCGTCCCGCCCGGCAGAGCCGGGCGGGACGCGAGGAGTGGCTCAGGCCTGCGCGAACGGGTAGTCCGTGTAGCCCTCGGCGCTCTGCGTGTAGAAGGTCCGCGGGTCCGGCACGTTCTCCGGCAGACCCTCCGCCCAGCGCCGCGCCAGGTCCGGGTTCGCGATCGCCGGGCGCCCGACGACGACGCCGTCCGCCACGCCCTCCTCGATCAGCTGCACGCTCTCCTCCCGGGTGGTCGGGACGTCGCTGAAGCCGCTGTTGGCCAGGAAGGCGCCGCCGAAGCGGGTGCGCAGCCCCTGGACGAACTCCCCCGCCGGCTCCTTGTGCAGCACGGAGAGGTAGGCCAGGCCGAGGCCCCCGATGCCGTCGACGAGGGCGGCGTACGTGGCCCGGACGTCCTCGTGGTCCGTCTCCCAGGCGTCCTGGATGTTGTGCTCCGGCGAGATCCGCAGACCGACCCGCTCCGCGCCGACGGCCTCGGCCACGGCCCGGACCAGCTCGACCACGAAGCGGGCGCGGTTCTCGGGGGAGCCGCCGTACTCGTCGGTGCGCTGGTTGGCGCCCGGCGCGAGGAACTCGTGCAGCAGGTAGCCGTTCGCGCCGTGGATCTCCACACCGTCCAGGCCCGCCTCGATCGCGTTGCGAGAGGCCCGGACGAAGGACTCCACCACGCCCGGCAGCTCCTCGGCGGTCAGCGCGTGCGGCACGGGGTAGTCGGCCTTGCCCTGGTAGGTGTGCGTCTTCCCCTCGATCGCGAGAGCACTCGGGGCCACCGGCTGGGAGCCGCCGTTGATGTCCGGGTGCGTCACGCGCCCGGCGTGCATGACCTGCATGAACAGGCGGCCGTCGGCGGCGTGGACGCTCTCGGCCACCCGGCGCCAGCCCTCGACCTGCTCGGGCGTCTCGATGCCGGGCTGGTAGGCGAAGCCCTGCCCCACCACGTCGGGGTACGTGCCCTCGGTGACGATGAGGCCCATCGAGGCGCGCTGGGTGTAGTGGTCCACGTTGAGCTCGCCGGGGACGCCGTCCCGACCGGAGCGCATCCGGGTGAGCGGCGCCATGACCAGGCGGTTCGGCAGCTCGAGGGAGCCGAGGGTGACGGGGGTGGACAGGGTGGAGTGCGGCACGGGGAGACCTTTCATCAGGGAACTGGTTCTTTCCGTGTCAACAGGAGATTCCCCGGAGTTATTTGCGCTCCGGCTGTCTCGTTCCTCACAGCTGGCGACAGTGATACCCCTTGGACGCCAACGGCACGCGGTGAACCACCAGCACCGCGCAGGTGTATCGCACGGGCCACGCCCCGGGTCCCGGGATTCCTCATCCGCCCTCCCGGCCGGACCGGGCGCGGCCGTAGCCGCGCGGAGTGGCGCCCAGCACCGACCGGAACTCCCGGGTGAGGTGGGACTGGTCCGCGAAGCCCAGCTCCGCGGCGAGCGCCCCGAGGTCCGCGGCCGGGTCCGCGCGCATCCGCTCGGCCGCCTCCTGGAGCCGACGACGACGGAGCAGCAGCTGGGGCGGCATCCCCACGAACCGGGCCGCGAGCCGCTGCAGCGAGCGTTCGGACACGTGCAGTTGCCGGGCCAGGTCGGCCGGGCTCCGCGCGACGGTCCCCGCCTCGAGGAGGTCGACCATGCGATTGGCCAGGGCGCCGTCCCGCGCCGCGGACGGGGGCACCGGCGCCGCCAGCGTCCGGACGTGGTCCGCGAGCAGGGCCGCCGCCCGCAGGTGCCGGCCGGCCGGGTCGGCACCCGCGACAGCCCCCGCGGCGGCAGAGCGCAGCCCGGGCGCGCTGACGGACTCCGTTCCGCCGAGCGGATCCGCCGGACGCGCCCGCCGCCCGGCCGGGCCGACCCCCGCCATGGCCTCCGCGACGGCGGAGCGCAACCCGGGCGCACTGACGGGCGCGGACCCGTCGAGCAGGTCCGCCGGGTGCTCCGTGAACAGCAGGACCCCCGCCGGGCGCAGCAGCGCGCCGACCGCCCAGCCCCGGCCGGTGAGCCCCCGGGTGGACGCACGGCTCGTGGGCCCGTGCAGCGCCACCCCGTCCGGTTCGACCACCACGTTGCTCGCCGGATAGCCCAGCACCAGCTGCTCGGCCCGCTCCCCCGCCGGCAGGTCCCACTCGGGGATCCACAGCTGCCGGACGAGGTGGGCGACGTCGTCGGGCGCGGGCAGGCGCACGACCGTGGCGTGCGGTCCCGGGGTGAGGTGGCCCCGCGTGGTGGGCGGCTCGCTCATGGCACGAGCGTAACCACCCGAGGGTGGCGGGAATCTTCAAGACCGGCCGGCACCGGCTGCCTAGGCTCGGAGCATGAGCACAGAGCAGAACCTCCGTGGGGTCACCGGAGCACACACCACCGACGGGACGCCCCGGGGGTTCACGTCCCTGACCCCGTTCATCGCGGTGGTCGACGCGGCCGCGGCGCTCGACTTCTACACCCGCACCTTCGGGGCCGCCCTCGTCGACCGCACCGACATGCCCGGGCCGGACGGGACCCCCGTCGTCGTGCACGCGACCATCGATCTCGGCGACGGACGGCTCCAGCTGGGCGAGGTGAACCCCGACTTCCACCTCGTGGCCCCGCCCGCGGGCGACGACGACTGCTATTCGCTGGGCCTCTACGTCCCGGACGTCGATGACGTGGTGGCGCGTGCCGTCGCCGCCGGCGCCACCGTGCGCGAACCCGTCAGCACGTTCGTCTCCGGCGACCGCTACGGCAGCATCCGTGACCCGTTCGGCGTCCGCTGGTCGGTCATGACCCGGGTCGAGGACCTCTCCGAGGAGCAGAGCAGTGCCCGGGTCGCCGAGTGGGCGGAGTCCATGGGGCAGGAATGAGGCGTCGCGGAGGGTCCGGGCCCCGCGCGCGAACTCCTCGGACGCGCACGGGGTCCGGCCTCCGGGACGGGTCCCGGTCGCGGCTCTCCAACCCTCGACCGGGACCGTCAGCTTCTCCCTGTGTCCCGGGGATGCCCCCTCGCGCTGCTCAGCCAACCACCTCCTGCTGAACACGAGCTGAAGCAGGCTTCCTGGGCGGTGGCTCGGTGGTGCCGGTGGTGCCGTCCGTGCCCGCCGGCGCGAGCGCGCCGGCTCAGGGCGCGGCGAACCAGAAGTCGTCGAACCCGTACTTCAGCACCCGGTAGGCGAAGTCGTCCTCGGTCGTCCCCGCGAGGGCGTAGTCGAAGCGGGCGATGACCTGGCGCTGAGCGTCGTACTCGGCGAACGTCAGGGCCTGGCCGCTGTTGACCACCAGCGGACCGCCGAGGTCCTGCACGTTGCTGACGATCGCGGAGTAGGGCACGGGGACGGTCTCGACCTCGCTGTAGGTCCCGGCGTTCTCGTCGACGAGGTACTTCCGGTACTCCGAGCGGAGGGAGGGGTCCGCCGTGGGCACCGGGGAAGTCCCGACGGGCACAGGGGCCGTGTAGTCCGGACGGCTTCTCATGCTCCAGAACGAGTTGTCGAACATCGTGAGGTAGTACTGGCCGTCCGCCAGCGCCGCGTCGTCGTGGCGCACCACCGAGTGCTGCCCACCGGTGTCGGGGAAGTCCCCCGTCTTCTCGAGGAGCAGGTCCTCGGCCCCGGTGCCGGCCCAGACCTCGCGCTGGCCGATGATGTAGTCGGCCGTGGGGTTCCCGTGGACGTCGTCGACCTTCAGGATCGCGGAGTTCTCGCGCGCGCTGACGATCACGGAGTCGCCGTCCGGGGACCAGTCGACCGAGTTCAGGTGCAGCCAGTCGTCCACCTCACCCGGACCGTAGAACCCCGGGCCGTAGGGCTGGGTGCGGGACTTGTAATCGGCGAGGAGCTCCGTGAAGTCGACCGTCTTCTCGTAGGTCCCGGTCTCGAGGTCCAGGGACACCAGGACGTCCTCCACACTGCCCTTGGCGGTCTCCGTCGCCAGGATCACGAGCTTGCCGTCGTCGGTGACGTCGAAGTCGTGGTGCATCTCGAAGCCCGCCAGGACGTGCGTGGCCACGACCCGGCCCAGGCCGTCGATCCGGGCGACCTTGTCCGTCCCGACGGTGGTCACCATGGTGTCGCCGTAGAACTCCAGCCGGTCCGTGCGGTAGCCGTCGAGGTCGAACTCGGCGCGCAGCACCCCCGCGTTGTCGTAGAGCAGGGTGTAGTCGATGTGGCGCCTCAGCCCCATGACCGCGAACAGCCCGTCGGTGAGCTCCTCGGCGTTCCCCACCACGGTCCGGTCGAGGGTCGTGCGGTCGCCCGACGCGCTCGGCGGAGCGGTCATGGTGAACGAGAACTCCGTGGGCCCGCCGTCGTCGGGCTGCCAGGTGGTGGTCACGGTGTTCTCGGCGCCCGGGACCACCCCGATGAGCTGCCCCTCGAACGACGCGGCGCTCGGGTCGTGGTCCTTGGCGACGCGCGTGAAGTCCTCGGTGCCGGGAGAGCTGACGGTGTACGTCAGGGTGCCGCTGCCCTCGGTCTCGAACTGGGCGTGCACGCCGGTGGTGTTGGTGCCGAAGGGGTTGAGGACGAGCAGAGGAGCCTCGGGAGAGGAGCCCAGGGACTTCAGGTCGTCCAGCGCGGCGTCGACCACCTCCTGCACGTCCGGGGCGAAGCTGTCGCGCTCCTCGGGAACTCCGTTGCGGGTGACCGAGACGGTGTAGACGTTCGTGTCCGCCTCCGGGTAGGTCTCGGCCGTGGCCGCCACCTGCTCGGCGGCAGGCACCACGGGAGGAGCACCGGGCTGCTGCAGCACCCGCGGAGGCCCGACCGCGAGGGCCGGGCCCCCCGACACGACCAGAGCGGCCGCCGTGAGCAGGGTGACGGAACGAGCACGCGATCGGTGGGACATCTGGGACTCCTGGCGGTGGGCGCGGCGGTGAAGTCCGGCCGATTGTAGCCACGCAAGACCCCTCTGATAAGGGGCGATGTCTTTGCGGGGGCTAACGCCGCACCCCAGGCGCATGTCGGCGACGGGAATGTCCCCGGATGACCTCCGGGCGGTCCGGCGATCCGTGCCGTGCCGTCCTGCGGGTGCCGCTCCGGGTCCGCCTCACTGACCCCCGCCGGGCTCGCACCGGTCGGCGCAGTCGCGCAGCCGCGCCACGAGTTCCTGCGCCGCCGGGTCCTGGTCGAACTCGCTCACCACGAGGCGCCGGACGCCGGAGCTCTCCTGGACCTCGATCACGTAGGACTGCTGGTCGGCCGCTCCCTGGCGGGTCGTCGGGGCGGTCGATCCCAGCCGGTGCGCCAGGACGGTCTCGAAGAGGTCGAGGAGCGCGTCCTGCTGCGCCCGGGGCAGGGACTCGGTCTCGAAGCTCCGCTCCGCGGCCAGCCCGGGGAAGTACGCGAGGCCTCCCTCGAGGCGGTAGCTGACTCTCGCCATGGACGGCACCGTCCCTCCGTCGGACGCGGATGGCCAAGACCGGGCCCGCGCGGGGACCGGCGGGGCCGGTGAGGAATCAGTTCCCGACTATACCCGCGGCGCCCTTCCGGGTCAGGCGCCAGCACCCGTCCGCTCCGTCGAACGTGGTCATGGCGCCCGTGGCGACGTCGCCCACCAGGGTGCCGGCGTACCGGGCCGCACCGGCGTCGAAGGACAGGAGCAGGGTGCCGTCCTGCTGGTGCCACTGGCCGGACAGCTCTCCGGTGAACGAGCCGTTGTCGTGGAAGGTCAGATGCACCCGCGCGGAGGAGTCCGTGCAGCCCCAGCTGTACTGGAGCACCCACTCGTCCGCGAGGGCGCCCACGGACCGGGCCGCCTCGGGAGCGACCCCCACCTGCTGCCAGGCGTCCGCCACCACGGCCTGCTCCGCGGGTCCGAACAGGGCGGCGGCGTGCTCGATCGTGAGGCCCGCGAAGTCCTTGAACTGCGCGACCCACCGCAGGCGCCGCAGCTCGGGATCACGCATCGCGGCGTACCAGATCCGGCCGGCCCTGTCCCAGCTGTGGCCGCCCAGTCCGGTCGCCGCGATGCAGAACGCCCGGTTCGGGATGCCGGAGTTGATGTGCACCCCGCCGTTGTCGTCCAGGGTGTGCACGAAGCGGGACATGTGGTCCGGCTGCGGGTCCTTGCCGAGCACGTCGTCGTCGAACGCGGTGCCGGGTGCCTTCATCGAGCGGAGGCCCACCCCGTTGACGGCGCTCGTGAACAGGCCTGCACCGATGATCCAGTCGGCGTCCGCCGCCGTCTGGCGGGGAACGGCCACGTACTGCTTGACCATGGCCCCGATGACGTCGGAGAAGTGCTCGTTGAGCGCCCCGGACTGGTACATGTACAGCAGGTCGGACTCGTGCGTGGTGATGCCGTGCGCGAGCTCGTGCCCGATGACGTCCACGGCGGCGGTGAAGCGGTTGAAGTACTGGCCGTCGCCGTCCCCGAAGATCATCTGCCGGCCGTCCCAGGCCGCATTGTTGTACTTCTCCTGGTAGTGCACCGTGCCGAGCAGGGGCATGCCGGCGTCGTCGAGGGAGTTGCGCCCGAAGACCTCCTGCAGGAGGTCGAACGTGGAGCCCAGCCCGTCGTACGCCTCGTCCACGGCGGGGTCCCCGCTGGCGGGGGCTCCCTCCGAGCGCACGAGCGTCCCCGGGAGCTCCGCGGTGTTGCCGGCCGAGTGGACCTTCCGCTCCCTGTGGGCGGTCGGCTGCGCCGCGACGGCCCGAGCGGTGAGGTCCGCGATCAGCCGTTCCGCCCGGACCGTGGTGTCCACGGCCAGCGCGGCCAGGGCGTTCCGGCGGGTCTGCTCGTCCCCGTGCACCGCCATCTGCTCGTGCACGTACGGCGGGATCACCCCGCAGAACGCTCCGTGCCGGTGTCCGTGGTCCGTGGTCATCGCTTCCCCACCCCTCCGCATCAGATCCGGTTGCCCGCGGCGTCCAGCTCACCGGGCGCCGTCCCCGGGCCGTCCGGCGCACCGGGCGCCGTCCCCGCGGAGTCCAGCCTCCGCCCGGCGACGTCCGCCGGCTGCCCGGCGCTGCTGTCCGCGGATCCCGGCCCGCCGGCGCTTCCCTGCCTGGCCAGGTACCAGCAGCCGCCCGGCGAGCCGTCGAAGGAGGACATCGCTCCTGCTCCCGCGGTGCCGGTGACCGTGCCGCCGTACTGCGCGGGGCCGTCGGCGAAGCGGAGCAGCAGGGTGCCGTCCTGCTGCCGCCAGGCGCCGGAGAACCCCCCGCCCGAGAAGGTGCCGTCCGGGTCGAACACGAGGCCCACCCTGCCGTAGTCGTCGGTGCAGCCCCAGCTGAAGTGGAGCACCCACGGACCGGAGATCGTCACTGTTCCGCCCCTTTCCTCGCCCGGCGCACGAGCACCGGCGGGACCGCTGACCGGGTGCTCCGGGAGCCGGAGAACCATGTGCAGCGATCATCCCACCAGGATCCGACGGCGTACCGGCCGGCGCGGAAATCAGCAGCCGGTGCCCTGCGGGTTCTCGAGGCAGTCGTCCGCGTAGTTGCGCACCGTGGAGCGCCAGACGCTGATCGGCACGGACGCGCTCGCGACGTCGTTGAGCCCCGCCACGGGCAGCCATGGTCCACCCGCCACGGAGTACTCGCCGGAGAACCAGGTGGTGAGCGAGACGGCGTAGTCACCCGTCTCCGTGTAGACGTGACTGGTGTCGGTCTCCACGTCCCACGCCCCCTCCGCGAGCGGGGCGCCGCTGAGCTCGGTCGGCCCGAGCGCGGTCCCGTCGCCGTAGTCCCATGCGTACTGGACCGGCACGGCGCGCACCTCGACCGGGAAGCCACCCAGCTCGGTGCTGAACTGCTGGGGCCGGGCCTCCGCCCAGACGTTGGTGTGCATGCCCCGCAGCGTGTCGGGCGCGGGCTGGACGGCACTGGCCGCGGGCGCGACGGCGAGCGTCCTGAAGTCCTGCAGGGTGAAGGTCGGTAGCTCCACGACCTCCTCGCCGCCCTCCGCCTCGGCGACCGCCACGCACATCGGCTCGCCCCACGGCGTGCTGGGCCCCTCCCCCTGCCGGACGACGACGTTCATGTAGACGCCCTCCCCACCGTCGGCCGTGGTGCAGTCCCGCTCGGCCAGGCAGTCCTCGAGGATGTCACCCGTCCGGTTGGTGCACGGGTTCTGCAGGCCGAACGTCTGCTGCTTCGACTGCGCGATGGTGTCCGGGTTGAACGGCCGGTCGACGCCCTGGTCGCTCAGGTACTGGCGGAGCGCCTTCTGAAAAGCGGGGTCCTCGTCCGGGTCGTAGTCGACCGGGGCTGCACCCACGGCAACTGAACCTTGTTGGTGGTCATTGCCGACCACAATTGGCGGCCCCTCATCGAGCCGGACCTCCAGTTTCATCTTGTCCCCGTCTGCGACAGCAGTCGTCGACTTCGAGATATCGGCATTGCGCTGATTGGGAACGGAATGTCCACTTCCCACGCCAGCTACTCGATCGGCAAGCCGCGATGAATCGTCAGACGTGCCGTAAGCCGGAAGTGTCTGAATGCAAATTAGTGCGCATAAAAGTGCGACCACGCGTGCCCTGCTAGCCATTTTTCATACCAGTACCTGGCATATTGGCTGCTGTTATGTAGACCCATTTGCCATTCTCGTAATCCAAGTATACCGGGAATGGATCTCCCTCACCTGTGCGCGGATGGGCCTCATACGTGACTTCCCCGTCTTCGATGAGCTTAATTCCTTCTGAATTTGACAGCGCAATTGGCTTGTAAATGCCGTCGGCCGTCAATGAGAGAGTCGATTCCTGCAGAATAATATTCTCCCTGCCCCCCACAAACCAGGCACCTTCGGCATAAACATCTTCAACTACAGCAAATTGGTCGCCGCACAGTTCACATGCCTCACTAACAACTTCTCGAATGTAAGAAGTGTCGCCCGTTTGATTCGCGTACCACATGGCGTCGGACCAGTAGTCGAGGAAGGCCTGCGCCCCGTCCCGGGACTCCTTCTTCGCCAGGTCCGGTATGACGGGCTTCGGCACGTTCTGCGCGGGCCCGTCGAGCGAGGCCGGCACGTAGTCGGCGGGAGTGGCGTCCGGACCAGGCTCCGATGAGCTCGCCGCAGCCGATGAGGCGGTGCTGGAGGGGGACGCCGCGGCGCCGTCGTCGTCGGGACCGCATCCCGTGAGGAGCAGTGCCGCCAGGGCGACGCCCCCGACCACCGTGCCGACTGGGCTGGATCGCACCATGAAGTTCCCCGCTTCGCTCTGCCACGGCCGGACGGGCCGGCTGGATGGGTCAGATGGTAAGCGCCCCCCACTGTGCGGGAGCAACCCCTGTGGACACGCCGAAACCCGCGTTTTCATGGGGCCTGGTCAGCGGCACCATGGTCACGACTTCGTTAATGTCACTCCGACTCGAACAGTGTTATAGTCGCTGCAACCAGAAGGCACTGGACGTGAGGGAGGTGACGATGACCGCGCAGAACGTGGAACTGGCGGTGTCGACCGTCATCTTCGCCGCCCGCGACACCGGCCCCGACGGCGGCAAGGAACTCTGGCTGCCCCTCGTCCGCCGCATCCGCGACCCCTTCCGGGGGATGTGGGCCCTGCCCGGCGGACCGCTCCAGCCGCACGAGGACCTCGAGGCCTCCGCCGCCCGGTCCCTGCAGCTCACCACCGGTCTGCAGCCCGGCTACCTCGAGCAGCTCTACGCCTTCGGCGGCCTGACCCGCTCGGCGAACGCCGAGGAGCGCGTCGTCTCGATCGTCTACTGGGCCTCGATCCGCACCGACCAGACCTCCGACCTGCACGCCGACCTCAACGTCACGTGGATGCGCACCTCCGAGCTGCCGCCGCTGGCGTTCGACCACAGCGACATCGTGGACTACGCCCTCTACCGGCTGCGCAACAAGATCACCTACAGCCGCGTGGCCCACTCCTTCCTCGGCGAGACCTTTACCCTCGCCGCCCTGCGTGAGGTGCACGAGGCGATCCTCGGCACCCCCCTGGACCCGGCCAACTTCCGGCGCCAGGTGCTCGCGTCCGGCGCCGTCCTCGACACCGGCACCCGCCTGGAGGGCACGCGTCATCGCCCGCCCCGGCTCTACCGCTACAACCACGACCTCGACCTCGCCGACCGCACCCCGGCCGGCCGCAGCACCCAGGAGCAGACATGACCTCCGTCGCCACCCGCATCGACCTGCTGACCGAGAAGCCGGCCGGCCTGCCGGGAACCGCCCCGGCCCCGAGCACCTGCAGCACCGACCTCTCCGCGAACCCCTGGGACTTCGCACCCGCCGTCTCCGCCGGCTACGGCCCCGGGGCCTCCGAGGACGACGTGGTGCCCGCCGGCGCCCCCGCCCAGCCCGTGATCCCCGAGGAGTACCAGCACGCCTCCGCCGAGGAGCTCGACCGGCGGATCACCGCCGCCAAGCAGACCCTCGGCGAGCGCGTGGTGGTGCTCGGGCACTTCTACCAGCGGGACGAGATCGTCAAGCACGCCGACTTCCTCGGCGACTCGTTCCAGCTGGCCCGCGCCGCCAGGAGCAGGCCGGAGGCCGAGGCGATCGTGTTCTGCGGCGTGCACTTCATGGCCGAGACCGCCGACATCCTCTCCGGCGAGCACCAGTCCGTGATCCTGCCCAACCTCGCCGCCGGCTGCTCCATGGCGGACATGGCCGACGAGGACTCCGTCGAGGAGGCCTGGGAGCAGCTCATGGACGTCCTCGGGGAGACCGACGACGACGGCCGGCAGACCGTGGTCCCCGTGACGTACATGAACTCCTCCGCGGCGCTCAAGGCGTTCTGCGGCCGGCACGGCGGCATCGTGTGCACCTCCTCCAACGCCGCGACCGTCCTGGAGTGGGCCTTCGAGCGCGGTCGGCGGGTGCTGTTCTTCCCGGACCAGCACCTGGGCCGCAACACCGCCAAGGCCATGGGGATCCCGCTCGAGCGGATGCCGATGTGGAACCCCCACAAGGACCTCGGCGGGAACACCGCGCAGGACCTGCAGGATGCCGAGGTGATCCTCTGGCACGGCTTCTGCTCCGTGCACCGCCGCTTCACCGTGGCCCAGATCGACAAGGCCCGCGCCGAGCACCCCGGCGTGCGGGTGATCGTGCACCCCGAGTGCCCCATGCCCGTGGTCGACGCCGCCGACGAGAACGGCTCCACCGACTACATCCGCAAGGCAATCGACGCCGCCGGGCCCGGCAGCACCTTCGCGATCGGCACCGAGATCAACATGGTCAACCGGCTCGCCGACCAGCACCCCGAGCACACGATCTTCTGCCTGGACCCGGTGATCTGCCCGTGCTCCACGATGTACCGGATCCACCCCGGCTACCTCGCGTGGGTGCTCGAGGAGCTCGTGGCCGGGCGCGTGATCAACCGGATCTCCGTGGACGCCGCGACCGCCCGGGACGCCGAGGTGGCGCTCGAGCGGATGCTGGCGGCGCTGCCGCGGTGAGCACGCACCCGGCACCGCGCGTGCTCGTGGTGGGCAGCGGCATCGCCGGCCTCACCGCGGCCCTGCGCGCCGCGGGCCACGGTCTGGACGTGACGCTGCTGAGCAAGGACGCCCTGGACGAGACCGGCACGGCCCGCGCGCAGGGCGGGATCGCGGCCATGACGGCCGCGCTCCCGGCCGGCCAGCCCCGCGACTCCGAGGAGCTGCACGTCCAGGACACCCTCGCCGCGGGGGCGGGGACGTGCGACGACGACGCCGTGCGCGTCCTCGTGCGCGACTCGGCGGCCGCGATCGACGAGCTCGTGGCGCGCGGTGTGGCCCTCGACCGCGCGGCCGGACCGGACTCCCCCTGGCTCGAGGGTCTCGAGGGCGCCCACTCCGTGCCCCGGATCCTGCACGCCGGCGGCGACGCGACCGGCCGCGAGATCCAGCGCGCCCTCCTCGCCGCCGCGCTGGCGGCCGAGACCGCGGGGCGCCTGACGGTCCTGCGGCGCACCATGCTGGTCGACGTCGTGCTCGCCCCCGACGGCCGCGCGGCCGGGGCCCTCGTCCTGGCGGGTCCCGGGGACCGGCTCCACGAACTGGTCGCGGACGCCGTGGTGCTCGCGACCGGCGGGGCCGGACAGCTCTACCCCCACACCACCAATCCGGCCGTGGCCACCGGTGACGGCATCGCCGCGGCCCTGCGGGCGGGCGCCGCCGTGGCGGACCTGGAGTTCGTGCAGTTCCACCCGACCGCCCTCGCCGCCCCGGGCTGCTTCCTGGTCTCCGAGGCCGTCCGCGGGGAGGGCGCGGTGCTGCGGGACAGCACGGGCCGGCGCTACCTCGAGGACGTGCACCCGCGCGCGGAGCTAGCCCCCCGCGACGTGGTGGCCCGCGAGAACGTCCGCCGGTCCCTGGCCCAGGGCGGCCGGCCGGTCCTGCTCGACTGCACCGCGCTGAGGCCGTCCGGCCCGCACGGAGGCGGCACGACCGCCGAGTTCCTCGCCCGGCGCTTCCCCACGATCGACGCCGCCCTGCGGGCCCACGGCCTCGACTGGTCCCGCGAACCGGTCCCGGTCACCCCGGCGGCCCACTACCTGATGGGCGGCGTCGCCACCGACGGCCTCGGCCGCACCACCGTCCCGGGGCTCTACGCCGTGGGCGAGTGCGCAGCCACGGGCGTGCACGGCGCCAACCGGCTGGCCTCCAACTCGCTGCTGGAGGGCGCCGTCTTCGGGGCCCGCGTGGCCGACGCACTGCAGGCGGACTCGCTGCGCACGGACGCGCCGGGAACCGGCCGAGCGGCCGACGACGCCCCGGCGCGCCTCGTCCTGCCCGACCGCGCCGAGATCCTGCCAGCGGCCGGTCGTTCCAGGATCGCGGCCGCCCGGTCCCGGAGCACTGTGTCCTTCGACAGGGACGCCGTGCCGTTCGACCGCGGGCAGTTCCAGGACGCCATGTGGGCGGGCGCCGGTGTCCTGCGCGACCGTTCGCGGCTCGAGGCACTGGCCCGGCGGCTGGCCGGCTTCCGCCCGTCCGCCGGTCTCTCCCGCCGTGCAGTGGAGGACCAGAACCTGCTGACCGTGGGACGCGCCGTGACCGCCGCTGCCCTGCACCGCACCGAGTCCCGGGGCGCCCACTTCCGGGAGGACTTCCCGGCGCTCGATCCCGCCCACGCGCGGCGCACGTTCTGGCGGCTGGAGCCGGCCCCGGATGGGGTCGTCGAACCGGCGCCGACCAGGGCACATACTTCCATCGACATGTTCGACCTACCGGAGAGGATCCCCGCATGCTGACCCGAGCCGCCATCACCGAGGTCGTGGAGCGGGGGCTCGCCGAGGACGCGCCCTGGGGCGACATCACCTCCGAGCACCTCATCCCCGCCGGCACCACCGCCCGGGCCGAGCTCGTGGCGCGCGAGGCCGGCGTCTTCTCCGGCGGGCAGGTCTTCGCCGCGACGTTCGCCGCCGCGGACCCCGCGGTGGCCGTCGAGCTGGTCTCCGCCGAGGGCGACCGCTTCGAGGCCGGGGACACCCTGGCCGTGGTGACCGGTCCCGCCCGGGCCGTGCTGACCGGCGAGCGCGTGGCCCTGAACCTGACCCAGCGGATGTGCGGGATCGCCACCCTGACCGCCCGCTACGTCGCCGCCGTCGAAGAGACGGTCGCCCGCGTGGAGCAGGCCGCGAACCTCCCGTCCGGCACGATCACCCGCACCCGAGTGGCCGACACCCGCAAGACCACCCCCGGGCTGCGGGCGCTCGAGAAGCACGCCGTGCTCAGCGGGGGCGGGCACAACCACCGGCACTCCCTCTCGGACGCCGTGATGGCCAAGGACAACCACCTGGCCCTGCTCACGGCCGACGGCACCGACCTGACCGGCGCCCTGCGGCAGCTGCGCCGTCGTCTCCCCCACACGGTGCACCTCGAGGTGGAGGTGGACCGGCTCGACCAGATCGAGGCGGTCCTGGCCGGCGGCGCGGACACGATCCTGCTCGACAACTTCTCGCTGGACGACCTCGTGAGCGGCGTGGCGATCATCGACGGCCGGGCGACCGTCGAGGCCTCCGGCGGCGTGAGCCTGGAGACCGTCGGGGACATCGCGGCCACCGGGGTGGACGTCATCTCGGTGGGCGCACTCACCCACTCCGCCCGCAACCTGGACCTGGGCCTCGACATCGGGCTCGGCAGCGGCCACGGCACCGGGACGGGATGACGGTGCTGTACCTCGACTCGGCCGCCACCACCCCCGTCCGGCGGGAGGTCCTGGAGGCCATGTGGCCCTATCTCACGCAGGAGTTCGGCAACGCCTCGAGCCACCACGAGGCGGGCCGGCGGGCGCTGGCCGGGCTGGACCGGGCCCGCGGGACGGTCGCGCAGGTGCTGAACTGCCGGCCCGCCGAGGTCGTGTTCACGTCCGGCGGGACCGAGGCCGACAACCTGGCCGTCAAGGGCATCGCCCTGGGCCGCCGGGACCGGGACCCCGCGCGCACGCACGTGGTGACGAGCGCCGTCGAGCACCACGCCGTGCTCGACTCCGCCCGGGACCTGGCCCGCTGGGACGGCTTCGACGTCACCGAGCTGGGCGTGTCCGCCGAGGGGTTCGTGGACCCCGCCGCCCTGGAGAGGGCTGTTCGTCCGGGCACCGCAGTGGTATCCGTGATGCATGCGAACAACGAGACGGGTACGGTCCAGGCGATCGCCGACCTGGCTGCGGTGGCTCGGGCGCGGGACGTCCCGTTCCATACGGATGCGGTCCAGACGGCCGGGTCGCTGGAACTGGACGTACAAGCGCTCGACGTGGCGGCGCTGAGCCTCGCCGGGCACAAGCTCGGGGGGCCCAAGGGCGTGGGGGTGCTGTTCCTGCGCCGCGGGACCCCCCTGCGCCCGCTGCTGAGCGGCGGCGGGCACGAGCGCGGCCGGCGCTCCGGGACCTCGAACGTGGCCGGCGCCGTCGGCCTCGCCACGGCCCTGCGGCTGTCCGCCGAGGAGCGGGCGGCGAAGTCGGTGCGCCTGGCCGAGCTGCGGAACCGGCTGATCACCGGGATCCTGTCCGCGGTCCCGTCGGCCGTGCTGACCGGTCCGGACCCCCGGGAGCGGCCGGCGGCGCGGCTGCCCGGCAACGCCTCGTTCTGCTTCCCCGGCGTCAACGGCGAGACGGTCCTGGTGGATCTGGAGGCCCGCGGGCTGCTCGTCTCCTCGGGCTCGGCCTGCGCGGCCGGGGACACCGAGCCCTCCCACGTGCTGACCGCCATGGGCTTCCCCGCCGAGGTCGCCACCACCGCGGTCCGGTTCACGCTGTCCGCCGAGGTCACCCCGGAACAGGTGGACGGGATCGTGGCGGCGGCCCGGGACGTCGTCGAGCGGCTGGTCGCGGCGCGCGGCTGAACGCGCTCAGCCGACCGGGACCGGGAGCGCGACCGGCACCGGGTGCTGCACCCCGGCGTGCACGACAGCCAGGACCGGCTCGCCCTTCTGCTCTGCGCTCCGCGAGCTCTCCGACACCAGGACCCAGGAGGGGTCCGGGCAGGAGTGGGGCGCGGGGCCCTCGGGAACCGCGCTCGAGGCGCCCCGGCCGTCGAAGCCCTCCAGCCGGAAGCCGACGACCGTCCGCCACCACAGGGTGCTCGGCGTGCTCGCGATCCCCCGGGTCTCGGTGATCACCAGGTCCGTCCGCCGCGTCAGGACCTCGGCGGTCCCCGGCTTCACGCACTCCCACGAGATCTCGGTCACCGACTCGGTCTCCGCCACGAACTCGAGCGAGGCCGCGTTGGCCTGCAGCGTCTCGTCGTCCCAGCCGAGCGCGGCCCGGGCGTCGGCGGCGGTCACGAAGCCGGTGCCGTCCTCGTGGAGCTGCGTGGCCGCCCAGGCCGGCGCCGCCAGCCCGATCGACACCCCCGCCGCCGCGAGAGCCGCCAGTACCACGATGACCTTGTGCATGTGCTTCCCCAATCCCCTGTCCCCCGACACCGGGGACGCGCTCCCGGATCGTTTTTCCGAACGCTAATGCAGGCACGGGGGGCCGATCCAGCGGCGTGACCCATCTGTGACCCCCTGTCCGACCTGCGGCGACACATGCGGTGCCGCGCAGCGCGCCCCTCAGGCCGCTTCCTCCCGCTCGGTGGGCACCGGGTGCGCCACCCCGTCGTGGACGACCTCCAGGGCAGGCCCCTCGTGCGCCTGCGCCCGTTCGGTGGACCGGGGCACCCGGGACCACGCCCCGTCCTGGTCCCCGCCCCCGTTCCCCGGGCAGGCGTCGAGGTCGGGGCCCTCGACCACGGAGACGGACACGGCGTCCTCGGCGAAGCCCTGCAGCTCGAAGCCCGTGACGGCACCCGTCACCGAGCTCCGCTGCACGGTGGCGACCAGGTCCGCCCGGGCGGTCGTCGTCGTCCGCCGCTCCTGCACGGCCACGGCGCCGGTGAGCTCCTGGACGCACTCCCACGACGCGGTGGCCACGGTGACCGTCTCCGCGACGAGGTCCAGCTCCGCGGCGGAGGTCTGCAGCCGGTCGTTGGTCCAGCCCGGACGGCGCGCGACCGGTCCCGCGCCTCAGCCGGCGGCCTGCTCGCGCAGGACGTTCTTGCGGATCTTGCCGGACGCGGTGCGGGGCATCTCGTCCACGAGGCTCAGCGTCTTGGGCACCTTGTAGCGGGCCAGCCGGCCGGCCAGGTGCTCCTGGATCGTCCCCGCGGTGAGCTCCCGCCCCTCCCGGGGGACGACGACGGCGTGCGGCACCTCGCCCCACTTCTCGTCGGGCACGCCGATGACCGCCACAGCGGCCACCTCCGGCAGCTCGAGGATGGCCGCCTCGACCTCCGCCGGGTAGATGTTCTCCCCGCCGGAGATGATCATGTCCTTGATCCGGTCCGCGACGAACAGGTAGCCGTCCTCGTCCAGGTAGCCCAGGTCCCCGGAGTGGAACCACTCCCCCTCGAAGGACCCCGCCGCGTCGGGGCGGTTCCAGTACTCCCGGATGACGTTGGGCCCCGAGAGCAGGATCTCCCCCGCCTCGCCGGGAGCCGCGGGCTCCCCCGCCGCGTCCACGATCCGCACGTCGGAGAAGAAGTGCGGCAGCCCGGAGGAGCCCGCCTTCTCGCGGGACTTCGCGGCGGGGAGGTTGGTGGCGCCCGGGGAGGTCTCCGTCATGCCGTAGCTGGCGGTGAAGGCCAGTCCCCGGTTCTCGTAGGCGTCCAGGACCCGCATGGGCACCGCGGAGCCGCCGCAGGTGAGCTTGCGCAGGGAGGAGAGGTCCGTGGTGTCCCAGTCCGGGTGCTCGCACAGCATCTGGTAGGTGGTCGGCACCCCGGAGAGCCAGGTGACGCGGTGGCGCACGATGAGCTCCAGCACCCGGCCGGGCACGAACTTGGACTCGAGCACCAGCGTGGCGCCCTTCAGCAGCGTCGGCAGCACCCCCATCCCGAGCGAGGCCACGTGGAACATCGGGGAGATCATGAGCGCGACGTCGTCGGCCGCCACGTCGTAGTCGACCAGGACGTTGAAGCAGTTCCAGGTGAAGTTCCCGTGGGTCAGACAGGCGCCCTTGGGCCGGCCGGTGGTCCCGGAGGTGTAGAGGATCACGGCGAGGTCGTCCAGGCCCACCGGGACGTCCTCCGTCCAGGGCTCGGCCGCCGCGATCACCGTCCCGAGGGCGGGGACCCCGTCCGCGTCCTCCCCGTCCGCGTCCTCCTCGGCCGCGTCCTCCCCCGCCACGACCCAGCGGACCACGTCCGGGAGGTCCCGGGCGGCCGGTGCGGCCAGGCCCGTCAGGGCGGCGTCGTGGATCAGCACCGAGACGTCCGCGTCCTCGAGCTGGTAGCGGATCTCGGGGACGGCCAGGCGCGTGTTGAGGGGAACGAGCACCGCGCCGAGCGCTCCTGCGGCGAACATCGCCTCCAGGAAGGCCGGGCTGTTCTCCCCGAGGAACGCCACCCGGTCCCCGGGGCCCACGCCCCGGCCGGACAGGGCCGTCGCGAGGCGCCGGGACCGGTCGTGCAGCTCCCGGTACGTCAGCGTGCGCTCGCCGTGGATCACGGCCGTCCTGGGCCCGGACTTCTCGAGCCTCCGGACGAGCCAGGATCCCAGTCCCTGATTGCGCATGCGATCGTCTCCTCAAACAGTCGTCAAAGCCAATAGTTGAAAAGTTCCACTATTAGCCCCCAGCGTAGAGAGAGCTGGATCACATTGTCCAGGCCCCCGGGCGAACCCGACCCCGCGCGACTTTCCCACTTATGTCATCTTCTCAATGGTTGACATCTTCAATTGATTGCTGTTCCAATGGTCACATTGTGAGTCGGCCCACACCACCGCCCGGACGCACCCGAGGACCGGGGCCGGCCCGCCCGCCGCACCGGAGCCCCGTCCCGGCGGCACACCCACTCTCTCCGCCCCAGAGCAAGGAACCGCCATGTCAGCAGCACCCGGCACCCTGGCGTCCCTGGACGCCCGCGCCAGGAACACAGAGGCGCGCAAGGTCATCTTCTCCAGCTACCTCGGCTCCACCATCGAGTTCTACGACTTCCTGCTCTACGCCTCGGCCTCCGCCCTGGTCTTCCCCTACGTGTTCTTCACCGACCTCGACCCGCTGGCCGGCACCATCGCCGCGTACGGCACCTTCGCCGCCGGCTACCTGGCCCGCCCGCTGGGCGGGGCGGTCTTCGGCCACTTCGGCGACCGCCTGGGCCGCAAGAAGATGCTCATCATCTCGATGCTGATCATGGGCATCGCCTCGACGCTCATCGGCCTCATCCCCAGCGCCGCCATCATCGGCTCCTGGGGAGCGGTCATCCTGATCCTCCTGCGGGTGTGCCAGGGCATCGCCGTGGGCGGCGAGTGGGGCGGGGCCGCACTGATGGCCCTGGAGCACTCCGCGAAGGGCAGGCGGGGGTTCGCCGCGTCCTTCACCAACGCCGGCGCGCCGACCGGCGCCGCACTGGGCACCTTCGTCCTGGGCCTGTTCGCCGCCATGCCGGAGGAGCAGTTCCTCTCGTGGGGCTGGCGCGTCCCGTTCCTGCTGTCCGTCCTGCTGCTGGCCGTGGGCGTCTTCGTGCGCTCGCAGGTGTCCGAGAGCCCGATCTTCCAGGCCGCGCTGGCCAAGGAGGCCGCGGAGGGCCCCACCGCCAAGCGCAAGGTGCCCATCGTCGAGGTGCTGCGCCGTCCCCGCGCCCTGGTCTACACGATGCTGGCGGGGGCCTCCGGGTTCGCCCTCCAGGTCTTCCTGGCCACCTTCGCGGTCGCCTACGCGGTCGAGCGCGGCGCCGACCGGCAGCCGGTCCTCTACGCCTTCGCCCTCGCGTCCGTGCTCAGCGTGTTCTTCGTGGTCGGCATGGGCCGCCTGTCCGACCAGCTGGGCCGGCGCCCCGTCATGGTCGTGGGGCTGGTGCTGTTCATCGCCCTCATCCTCCCCATGTTCTCCTGGCTGGCCACCGGCAACGTGCTGCTGATCTTCGTGACCTTCACCATCGGGCTGGCCTGCCACGCCGCGATCTACGGACCGTTGGCGGCCTTCATCTCGGAGCAGTTCGGCACGTCGTCCCGCTACACCGGCGCGTCACTGGGCTACCAGTTCGCCACCCTGATCGGGGCGGGCTTCACCCCCACGATCCTCGCCTCGATCTACGCCTCCTCCGGGCAGGCCATCGCCCCCGTGGTCTGGTACCTGGCCGGGATGGCGGTGGTCAGCGCGGTGTTCATCCTGCTCACCCGTGAGTCCAAGGACTTCGACCTGGAGACCCACGAGCACTGACGCCGCCCGCTGCGGAGCACCTGCGGCACCGAGCCCCCGCCTCGTCACCGCCCTCCCCGTTCGACCGGGGAGAGGGGGCGGGGCGGGGGCTCGGCGTCGTCGAGGGCCGGGGGAGCGGTCCGTCAGAAGGCCACCTTCTTCAGCAGCCGGGACAGCTCCTCCCGCTCCGCCGGGGAGAGCGGGGAGAGCGACTCCGCGGTGGAGTTCTCCACCAGGACCCTGGCCCGGGCGTACAGCTCCCGGCCGGCGGCGGTGGGGGCGATGATCTTCGAGCGGCGGTCCCGCGGGTCGGTCCGGCGCTCCACCGCGCCGCGCCGCTCGAGGTCGTCGAGGATGGCCACGATCTGACTGGGGTCCAGCACCAGGAACTGGCTGAGCTCGCGCTGCGTCAGCTGCTCCTCGCCGCAGGCCAGCGCCAGGACCGAGTAGTGGCGCACCTTCAGCTCCAGCTCCGCCAGCCTCCGATTGGCCGCCGAGGAGCCCGTCGAGGCGGCGCGGGCCATCAGGAAGACCGGCTCCGCCGTCAGCTCCGCCTCGAGGAGGCGCTCGAGACCGGCGGACGGGTCGGTGGGCGTGGTCATAGCGTCTCTCCTGGGGCCGGGGACCCCAGTCTACGGAATCCGTGCCCCCAGCATAGATGGAGGTTCTTAACCATTGACATTCTCAACGAATAGCGGTGGAATAGGGACGAACCCGCAGCAGTGACGGGCGTCACCCCGTCCGCCCATCCACGAGCGCCGATCCGTCAGCGCCGATCCGTCAGCGCCGATCCGTCAGCGAAGGAGCCACCCCATGGCACAGGACAGCACCGCATCCCCGAGCACCACCCCTCTCGCCGGCAAGGTCGCCGTCGTCACCGGCTCCGGCCAGGGTCTGGGCCTGGCCTACGCCCAGGAGCTCGCCCGCCAGGGCGCGGCCGTGGTCATCAACGACGTCGACCAGGCCATCGCCGAGAACGCCGTCGCCTCCATCACCGAGACCGGCGGGCGGGCCGTCGCCGTCGTCGCCCCCGTGGGCTCCACCGAAACCGCCACCGCCCTGGTGCAGGGTGCGGTGGAGGCCTTCGGCCGCCTCGACGTCCTCGTCACCAACGCCGGGGTGCTGCGCGACAAGTCCCTGCTGAAGATGACCGACGAGGACTTCGACCTCGTCATCCAGGTGCACCTGCGCGGCACCTTCACCTGCGCCCGCGAGGCCTACCGGTACTTCAAGGAGAACGGGGTGCCCGGGCGGATCATCACCATCGGCTCCCCCACCGGCCAGTACGGCAACTTCGGCCAGACCAACTACGCGGCGGCGAAGGCCGGGATCGTGGGCATGGTCCGCACCTGGGCCCTGGAGATGAAGAAGGCCGGCGTCACCGCCAACGCCGTCATCCCCGTGGCCGCCACCGCCATGACCGAGACCATCCCCTTCTTCCGCTCCGCCGTCGAGGCCGACCGCCGCGGCGAGCCGATGCCGGACTTCTTCCGCAAGGACCTCGGCTTCGGCAACGCCGCCGACGTCGCCGGCCTGATCGCCTGGCTCGCCTCCGACGACGCCGCGGGCGTCACCGGCCAGGCCATCGGCGCCGGCGGGGACCGCCTGCAGGTCTTCAGCCACCCCCGCCCCGTGGCCACCGAGTACCGCAACGGCGGCTGGACCTTCGAGGCGCTGCGCGAGCAGCTCCCCGCCATCCTCGAGGGCAGCCTGCAGCCGGTCGGCGAGACCCTGCCCCCGCTGCCGGAGGAACTGAAGCCCGAGTCCGCGACCCAGCAGTCCTAGGGGGACCACCATGCGCTACGAGTACGGTCTCGACCTCGCGTCGCTGAACGCGATCGACATGCACGTGCACATCGAGTGCTCCGACCACGGACACCCGTCCCTGCCCGCGGCCCTGACCGAGGCCTCGGCCAAGTACTTCAAGGCCGAGGACCGGTCCCCGTCCCTGGACACCATCGCCGAGCGCTACCGCGAGTGGCGGATGGCCGCCGTCGTCTTCACCGTCGACGCGACCACCGCCCTGGGCCACGAGCCGAACTCCATCGAGGAGATCGCCGCCGGCGCGGCCCGCAACAACGACGTGCTGATCCCCTTCGGCTCCGTGGACCCGCTCCAGGGCTCCGCCGCGGTGGAGCGGGCGAAGATGCTCGTCGAGGAGCACGGCGTCAAGGGCTTCAAGTTCCACCCCTCCCTGCAGGGCTTCGACCCCTCGGACGAGCGGTTCTACCCGCTCTACGCGGCGATCCAGGACCTGCGCGTCCCCGCCCTGTTCCACACCGGGCAGAACGGCATGGGCGCCGGGCTGCCCGGCGGGGGCGGGATCAAGCTGGGCTACTCCAACCCGCTGCTGCTGGACGCGGTGGCCGCGGACTTCCCCGAGCTCCAGGTCATCATGGCCCACCCCTCGGTGCCCTGGCAGGAGGAGGCCAACTCCATCGCCACCCACAAGGCCAACGTGTGGATCGACCTCTCCGGCTGGTCGCCCAAGTACTTCCCCGAGTCGCTGGTGAAGGCCTCCAACCGGATGCTCCAGGACAGGGTCCTGTTCGGCACCGACTACCCGCTGATCACCCCGCAGAAGTGGCTCGGGGCCTTCGAGCAGCAGTCCTTCACGGACGAGGTCCGCCCCAAGATCCTCAAGGACAACGCCGTGCGCCTGCTCGGCCTCGACGGGGCACGGGCATGAGCACGGACGCCGGGCGCCTCTACCCCGACTGCGACCCGTACGGGATCGCGGAGAGACTGACCGAGGCCGAGAAGGCCCCCCTGCGCCGGCTGCGCCGGGTGCTCGAGGACGAGGTGCGGCCGCTGCTGGCCGAGTACTGGGAGGCCGGGGAGTTCCCCTACCAGATCGCCCCCTCCCTGCACGCCCTCGACCTCATGACCCCGTCCGAGCTCACGGCCGACGGCGGGCAGCCCCGGTCCCTGTACCACGGGTTCCGGATCTTCGAGCTGGCCCGCACCGACGCCTCGGTCGCCACGTTCTACACCGCCCAGGCCGGGCTGTTCCGCACGGCCTGCCGCGTGGGCGGCACGCCGGAGCAGTTCGCCGCGTGGGACCCGAAGATCACGTCCTTCGAGATGACGGGGGTGTTCTGCCTGACCGAGCCCGAGCACGGCTCCGACATCGCCGGCGGGCTGGCCACCACGGCCCGGCGCGAGGGCGACGAGTGGGTGCTGACCGGCACCAAGCGCTGGATCGGCGGCGCCTTCACCGCCGACCTCCTCGCCGTCTTCGCCCGCGACGAGGCCGACGGGCAGGTCAAGGGCTTCCTCGTGGACCGGCAGGCCCCGGGCGTGCGGCTGGAGAAGATCCACGGCAAGGCGTCCCTGCGGATGATGCAGAACGCCGACATCCACCTCGACGGGGCCCGGGTGCCGGAGGCACAACGGCTGGGGAACGTGAACTCGTTCAAGGACGTCGCCGCGATGCTGCGCGCCATGCGCTCCGACGTCGCCTGGATCGCCACCGGCATCCAGGCCGGCGCCTACGAGGCCGCGCTGCGCTACGTGCGGGAGCGCGAGCAGTTCGGCCGCCCGATCGGCGGCTTCCAGCTCGTCCAGGAGAAGCTGGCGCGGATGCTCGGCAACGTCACCGCGTCCTTGACCATGGTCGCCGGCCTCGCCGAGCGGCAGGAGGGCGGCGTCTACCGGGACGAGGACTCCGCCCTGGCGAAGATGTGGATCAGCCTGCACATGCGCGAGACCGTGGCGCTGGCCCGCGAGCTGGTCGGCGGCAACGGCATCACCCTGGCCCACGACGTCGCCCGCTTCCACGCCGACGCCGAGGCCGTCTACTCCTACGAGGGCACCCACGAGATCAACGCGCTCGTGGTCGGCCGGTCGATCACCGGCCGGAGCGCGTTCGTCTGAGCCGCCCGCCCGACACCACCCGATCCACCACCGACGCCACCACGTAAGGACACGCCATGACCGAAGCACAGACCCAGCCCCAGACCGTCGTCGCCTTCGACGAGGTGAAGAACCTCGTCGGCAAGAGCCTCGGGCACTCCGCCTGGCGGGAGATCACCCAGGAGCAGGTGAACACGTTCGCCGACGCCACCGACGACCACCAGTGGATCCACGTGGACCCCGAGCGTGCCGCCGAGGGCCCGTTCGGCGCCCCGATCGCCCACGGCTTCCTGACCCTGTCCCTGCTCATCCCGATGTGGTCCGAGCTCTTCGACGTCACCGGCGTGAAGACCAAGGTCAACTACGGCCTCGACAAGGTCCGCTTCACCTCTCCCGTCAAGGTCGGCTCGCGGATCCGCATGACCGTGACCATCACCGACGTCCAGGAGGTCAAGGGCAACGGCCTGCACCTGGTGGCCGACGGCACGATCGAGATCGAGGGCGAGGAGCGGCCCGCCGTGGTCGCCACCTTCCTCAACCGCTTCTACGCCTGAACGCGCTGCCCCCTGACCCGCGACGGCCCGGGTGACCACGGCATTCCGTGGTCGCCCGGGCCGTCGCGGGTCAGCGGGTGCGGAGCGGGTCAGACGGCCGCCTCGGCCCGCGCGCAGGCCGCCACGGCCTCGGCCACGGCCGGGGCGACCCGGGGATCCAGGGCGGAGGGCACGATGTGCTCCGCGGTCAGACCGTCCGCGGCGGCGATCGCCGCGATCGCCCGGGCGGCCTCGAGCTTCATGACCGGGGTGATCCGCCGCGCACCGGCGTCCAGGGCCCCGCGGAAGATGCCGGGGAAGGCCAGCACGTTGTTAATCTGGTTCGGGAAGTCCGACCGGCCCGTGGCCACCACGGAGGCGTACTTCGCGGCGACCTCGGGCATGATCTCCGGGTCCGGGTTGGCCAGGGCGAACACGATCGCGTCCTCGGCGAGTTCGGTGAGGTACTCCTCGGGGACCGTCCCGCCCGACACACCCACGAACACGTCGGCGCCCTCGAGGGCGTCCTTGGGCCCGCCGATCAGCCCGCGCGGATTGGTGCGCGCCGCGTAGCCGGCCTTGATCGCGTTGAGGTCGTCGCGCTCCCTCGAGACGATGCCCCGGGAGTCCATCAGCACCACGTCATCGATGCCCTGGGCCAGCAGGATCTCGGTGATCGCGATGCCGGCCGCCCCGGCGCCGGCGATCACGACCTTCAAGCCCGCCAGGTCCTTGCCCACCAGGGTCGCGGCGTTGAGCAGGGCGGCCAGGACGACGACGGCGGTGCCGTGCTGGTCGTCGTGCATCACCGGGATGTCCAGCTCCTCGATCAGACGCTTCTCGATCTCGAAGCAGCGCGGGGCGGAGATGTCCTCGAGGTTCACCGCGCCGAAGGACGGGCGCAGCAGCTTGACGGTGGCCACGATCTCGTCGACGTCCTGGGTGTCGAGCACGATCGGGATCGAGTCCAGGTCCGCGAAGGTCTTGAACAGGGCGGCCTTGCCCTCCATCACCGGCAGGGACGCGGCCGGGCCGATGTCACCCAGGCCCAGCACGGCGGAGCCGTCGGAGATCACCGCCACGAGCCGGCCCGCCCAGGTGTGCGTGGCCGCCATGTCGGGATCCGCGGCCACCGCCCGGCTCACCTCGGCGACCCCGGGGGTGTAGGCGATGGACAGGTCCCGGCGGGTGGCCAGGGGGGACTTCGAGACCACGGAGAGCTTGCCGCCCTCGTGGGAGCGGAAGATCTCCTCGTGCGTGATGGGGCCGGGCTGCTGGTTCTCGTCGCTCATGCGGGGTCCTCGTGCTCTCGTCGTTGAGTGCGAACAGGGTCCCCGCCATTGTGCCCCACCGCCAGGCCCCCTCCCCCGCCCGTGTGACGCTCCGGGACCTCCGCGGTGCCCCTTGCCCGGGCGGCACAGAGCCCCCGGACCGCGTGGTCCGGGGGCTCTGCTCGCGGGGTCGGGCGCGCGCGGCGCCCGACGGTGCGGATCGGGGATCAGATGATGGACCGGCCCCCGGTGCGCGCCTTCTCGAAGCGCTCCTGGACGTCCGCCCAGTTCACGATGTTCCAGAAGGCCTTGACGTAGTCCGCCTTGACGTTCTGGTAGTCGAGGTAGAACGCGTGCTCCCACATGTCCAGCTGGAGCAGCGGGATCGTGGCGACGGGCACGCCGTTCTGCTGGTCGTACATCTGCTCGATGACCAGGTTGCCGCCGACGGGCTCGAGGGCGAGGATCGCCCAGCCGGAGCCCTGGATCGTGGTGGCCGCGGCGGTGAAGTGGTCGCGGAAGGCGTCGAAGGACCCGAAGTGGTCCTCGATCGCCGCGGCGAGCTCACCGGTCGGCTTGTCGCCGCCCTCGGGGGAGAGGTTCTGCCAGAACACCGAGTGGTTCACGTGGCCACCGAGGTTGAACTGCAGGTCCTTGGACAGCTTGGCCGCGGCGGCGCCGTCACCGTTCGCGCGGGCCTCCGCCATCTTCTCCAGGGCGGTGTTGGCACCGGCCACGTAGGTGGCGTGGTGCTTGTCGTGGTGCAGCTCCATGATCTTCGCGGAGATGTGGGGCTCGAGCGCCGCGTAGTCGTAGGGAAGATCGGGAAGGGTGTACTTCTCGGCCATAGGAGAGTCCTTTCGAGTGCTGTCGTGTGGTTCCACCCTCGTCCCGCGCGCGAGCAGGGGTCAAGGAGGTTCCGCCACCAGCGTACGGCGAGCCCCGGGCAGGCTCCGCGGGGACTCAGAAGAAGTCGGGCGGGCTCTCGAGCGGGCAACGGGGCGGGTGGGGGGTCAGCTGGGACGGGACCGTGAACTCGTAGTCCCCCGTCTCGATCATCCGCCCCAGCGTCTCGAGGGCGTTCCGGGCGCTCCGGCGTGCGGCCGGTTCGAGCAGGCGCCACAGCCAGGCCTTGGACTCCGTGAACCGCCCGTCCACGGCCTTCTCGATCCGGGTGCCCCCCTCCACCGGTTCCCAGGTGATGGTCACCAGCAGGTCCACCACGCCCTTGGTGGTGCGCATCCCCAGGCGCCGGCCCGGGACGTGGTCGGAGACGATGTTCACGAAGGAGAAGCGGAGGGGGCCCACGCGGACCGTGGACTCGATCGACGTGCCGAGCTGCAGCACGGCCGTGCTGACCTGGTAGTTCCGCTCCGGGATGGGGTTCCAGCGGCGCAGGCAGCCGGGGTCGAGCAGGAAGCGCTCCACCAGGGCCGGGTCGGCCCCGACCACGGCCGTGTCCACCAGCCGGAACGTCGTGGCGCCCTTCAGCATCGTGTCCTCCGGTCCCCGGTCGGATCCGCGCCCCGGGCAGGCACGCGCAGCGCACGGACGGGAGCAATTCGCATGTGCACACAACTACTCTAGTGATCGGCCCTCGCGGGGCCCGCCCGTCCGGGTGCACAGGGGGTGGAGAAAGTTGTCCACAGGTGTGGAGGAACGCGTGCACAGAGCGAGCACCGGTGCACCCAATCCCCGGCCGGCGGCGCCGTTGCAGGTCAGCGCGGGGTGGGCGGGACAGGGAGTCCCGTAATTCCACCGGTGGAAGTTATCCACGCTGTGGACAACGCCTGTGGAGAAGCTGTTGAGAAGACCGTGCCAAGACGTCACGGAGCGTCGCACAGAGGCCGGCCGGTCCCCCTGAACGGGGGACAGCACCGGTCGGCGGGCAGCCGGGGGGGCCCGCCGACCGGGGCAGCAGCGGCCGGGAGCACTCCGGACGGCGGCGTCCTAGCGGTGTGCACGGGAGCGCACGAGGACGGCGAGCGCCGCGCAGGCCAGGTAGCAGACGAGCACCACGCCCCAGCCCACCGCGAAGGACCCCGTGAGCTGGAGCAGTCCGCCGAGGGCGAGCGGACCGGCGCAGAACCCCGCGTACAGGCCCATGGTCACCACGCCGGTGGACGCCCCCACCCGGTCGGCGGGCACGGCGCGCATCGCCGCGGACATCACCACCACGCTCACCGCGAGTGCCGCGCCCCCGTGCAGGACGGCCGCCGGCCACACCGCCCACGCGAGGCCGGGGTGCAGCGGCGCCAGGATCAGCAGCACGGCGCTCGCGGCCGCCCCCAGGGCCATGCCGGCCAGCAGCACGAAGCCGTCCGTGCCCGGCCGGTCCATCACGCGCGCCCACAGCACCCGGGAGGCGATGCCCACGAGCGCGGAGACGGACACGGTGGCCCCGGCGGCGACGACGTCGAGGCCCAGCTCCCGGTGGGCGTAGAGCGGCAGGTAGACGTTGGCGGCCTGCGCCCCCAGCCCGGTCAGTGCCGCGGCCGCGGCGTACGCCTTGACGGCACCGGGCATCGGCGGCCGTGCGGCGGCGCCCGCCGTCCGGGGCCGGCTCGTCGGTTCCGGCCGCCGGGTCCGGCGACCGGTCCACGACCGGAGGGCCGCCCAGGACCGGGACGGCAGCGTCGCCGGCGACGGAGACCCCGTCCCGGACCGGGAGGCCGTCCGCGGCCCGGACGCTGTCCGCGGCCGTGATGCCGCCCCGGACGGAAACGTCGTCCGGGACGGGCGTGCCGCCGGGGTGCCGGGGTGGTTGTCCGGGACCGTCCACCAGCCGTGCACGAGCAGGAGCAGCACCGCGCCCACAGCCACCAGGACCGCGGTGCGCCAGCCGAGCAGCAGGCCCAGCGCGGGGAAGGTCAGGCCCGCCACGAGCTGCGAGGCCTGCACGCCGGCCTGCTTGATCCCGAGCCAGCTCGCGCGCCGCCCAGCGGGCACGTGCAGGCGGATGAGCCGGTTGGTCGCGGGGTTGGCCATGACCTGCCCGAGCCCCGAGAGCACCATGGCCGCGAGCAGGACCGCGTAGCCCGGCGCGGCGGCGGTCAGGAGCATCGCGAGCGCGGCGCCGCCGAACATCACGACCAGCAGGGTGCGGGCGGCCAGCCGGTCCGCCCAGCGGCCCGTGCGCACCGCGGTGACGGCCGCCACGAAGAAGGTGGTGGTGGCGAGCAGCCCGAACTGCGCCTCCGTGAGCTCCAGGTCCGCGATCACCAGGGGGCTCATCGCCGAGAGGCTGTGGGTCAGCAGCGGGCCCACGGCCATCGTGGCGGTGAGCACCAGCATGAGGTGCGCGCCCGGCCTGCGGTCCCGGGTCACCGGTCCTTCCCCGGGGTCGGCCGGTCGGCGGCGTGCAGGCCCACGACGCACGCCACGATCCCCGCCAGGAAGAGGGCCTTCGCCCACGAGATCTGCTCCTGCCCCGTGCCGGCCGCCCACGCGACCGTGAGCACGGCGCCGATGCCCGTCCACACGGCGTAGGCGGTGCCCATCGGCACCACCCGGGCGGCGCGTGCCAGGGTGAGCATGCTCAGCACCAGGGTCACGGCGAAGAGCAGACCGGGGCCCGGCCGCGAGAAGCCCTCGGACGCGCCCAGGGCGGTGGCCCAGACCGCCTCCAGGATCCCGCTGAGCACCAGCAGCGCCCAGGCACGGGCGCGCCGGTCCCGCTCGGCCCGCGCCGCGCCGGCCTCAGCCGACAACCTTGAGCCCGATCACACAGCCGACGAGTCCGAGCACCAGCAGGATCCTGAGGGGCGTGGCGGACTCGCGGCCCGTCAGCATGGACCAGGCCACGGTCAGGGCCGCGCCGATGCCCACCCAGACGGCGTACGCCGTGCCCGTGGGGAGGGTGGCCATGGCGTAGGACAGTCCGGCCAGGCTCACGGCGGCCGTCACCGCGAACACCACGGCCGGCACGGGACGGCGGAGACCGTCCGAGGCCGCGAGCGCGGACGCCCACACCGCCTCGAGGACGCCCGAGAGCACCAGCACCGTCCACGCACCCACGGGTCAGCGCTTCGGGAGCACGCGGATCCAGAGGAACCCGTGGGCGTCGAGCAGCAGACCGTGGCGCAGGTCGAGCTCGGTGTTGCCGTGCAGCTCGACGGCCTGGGGCAGGAACCCCGAGAGGGTCTCCCCTGTGACGAACTGGGACCAGTCGGAGAAGTTCGCCAGGCACAGCACCACCGTGTTGCCGCCCGGGCGCTGGTAGCCCAGCACGTGGGGGTTGTGCGCGTCGAACGGGAGGAGCGTGTTGCCGTCGAACTCCGGGGAGTTCCGGCGCAGCTCGACCATCCTCCGGATGCCCCCGAAGATCCGGCCCTGCACGGAGAACAGCTCGTGACGGCGCTCGTAGTCCTGGACGGGCCGCGGCGGCCGGTGCACCCACCGGGCGTCGCCGGCGTGCGCGGGGTCCTCGTTCCAGGCGGGGTCGTTGAGCTGGCCGACCTCGTCACCCAGGTACAGCAGGGGGATGCCGCCGGTGCTCATCGCCACGGAGTGCGCGAGCAGGACCCGGTCCACCGCGGACGCCGGGTCCTCGGCGAGGCCCAGCAGGGACGCCGTGGTCCCGCACACGCGGCAGTCCCCCGTGCGGGGATTCTCCTGGAACGGGACGCCGTCCGCGAAGCTGCCGGGGTGGCGCCCGGTGTAGAAGGCGTTGAGGAAGCGGCGGTGGTCGTGGCCGTGCACGCCCAGCCGGGCGGCGTCCTCGTCCGAGAACGTCCAGCCGATGTCGTCGTGGCCGCGCACGTAGTCCACCCACGCCGTGCCGGGCGGGAGGGCGTGGCGCTCCTCGAGGGCCTGCGCGAGCAGCTTCGGCTCCCGGGTGGCCATCGCCTCCCAGGTCAGGGCCATCTGGAGCGGGTTGTAGGACAGCTGGCACTGGCCGGGCTCGATGTACCGGGCGACCTCGTCCGGGTGGACGATCGCCTCGGACTTGAACAGCACGGCCGGCGCGGCGATCCGGCACAGCGCGTTGTACGCGCGCAGCAGCACGTGGGCCTGGGGCAGCGACTCGCAGGCGGTGCCCAGCTGCTTCCAGATGAACGCGACGGCGTCCATGCGCAGCACCTCGACGCCCTGGGCGGCCAGGAACAGCAGCTCCGCGGCCATCGCCCGGAAGACGGCGGGATTGGTGTAGTTGAGGTCCCACTGGAAGGAGTAGAAGGTGCTCCACACCCACCGGGGGTCCTCCTCGCCGGCGCCGATCCGCGTGAAGGAGCCGGGGTGGTCGTCCGGGAAGATCTCCCGCGTGGTGCGCTCGAACTGCTCCGGGACCGTGCGGTCCGGGAAGATCCAGTAGTAGTCCTCGTACTCCCGCTCCCCCGCGGCGGCCCGGCGCGCCCACTCGTGCTCGTTGGAGGTGTGGTTGAAGACGAAGTCGAGGACCAGGCTGATCCCGTTCCGGCGCAGCTCGCGGCTCAGCTCGGCGAGCTCCTCCATGGTCCCCAGCCTCGGCTCCACGCGGCGGTACGAGGACACCGCGTAGCCGCCGTCCGAGTTGCCCTCCGGCGCCTCGAACAGGGGCATGAGGTGGAGGTAGGTCAGGCCCAGTTCCCGGAAGTAGGGGATCTGCTCCCGGATGCCCCGCAGGTTCCCCGCGTACCGGTCCACGTAGCAGACCCCGCCGAGCATCTGCCGCGCGCCGAACCACGCGGGGTCCTGCTCGCGCCGGGCGTCCAGGTCCTTGAGGTCGTCGGGGCGCTCGGCCCAGGAGCGCGCCAGCTGCAGCCCGAGCTCGCTGAGCTGTTCGAGGAAGTCCTCGCGGTGGCCGTAGATCTCGGCGAAGAGCAGCGTCAGCCGGGGGAAGTGCTCGTCGAACCTGCGGTCGAAGTCCGTCCACCCCGTGCCTGGCAGGTCCGCCGGGCGGCCCTCCTGCACCCGCTGGCGGACGCACGCGGTGATCACGCGCGCCTGGTTCTCCGGCGACAGGCCCGGGATACCGGGCGTACTGGTGTTCGGCACACTGCTCCTTCGGTCGTCCGCCCCGGGGCGGGCAGTCTCCGAACTCGAGATCCTCCTTGACGACGAGCCCTCGGATGGTCGAGGACCAGCTGCCACCGGTGGGTGGGAGCGGTCCGCCCCTCAGCATACTGATGCGCTCCCAGCTTTTCAGCGGATGACCCGGGGCTTCCTCCACATGCCTGTGCACAGAGTTGTCCACAGGTGTGGACGAGTCCTGGGGACACTGTGGGGAAAGGCCCGCCGGCTCCCTCCAGGAGCGCCCCGGCGGGCGCGGAGGACCCCTGGAGACGACGCCGTGCGTGTGGAGAACCCTGTGCAGGGCGGACGCCGCGCCCCGGGATCGCGGACCCCGGGACGCGGCGCCCGTGCCGGTGCCGTGCGCGGGCTCAGTACCCGTTGGCGGACAGCCACTCCTGCGCGGCGTCGGCCGGGCTGACCTGGTCCTCGCCGCTGACCTGGCGGTTCAGGTCGATGAGGGCCTCCGTGGTGAGCTTGCCGGAGAGCTCGTTCAGCGCGTCCACCGCCTCCTGGGGCAGCCGGTCCGCCGCGGCCAGCGGCAGGACCTGCTGGGCGATGAAGTTGTTCTCCGGGTCCTCCAGCACCACGAGGTCGTTGTCGGCGATCGCCGGGGTGGTCGTGAAGATGTCGGCGACGTCCACGTCCCCGTCGAGGAGGGCCTGGACGGTGAGCGGGCCGCCGCCGTCGTTGATCGGCTCGAAGGACTCCGGCACGCAGCCGTACTTCTGCTCCAGGCCGTCGAGGCCGTAGGCGCGCTCGGCGAACTCGGGCGGACCCGCGATCACGAGCTCCCCGCACACCTCCGCCAGGTCCGCGATGCTCGTGAGCCCGTACTGCTCCGCGGTCCCGGAGGTGACCACCATGGCGTCCTTGTTCTCCGCCTCGGAGGCCTCGAGCACGGTCAGGCCCTCGGGCAGCGCGTCGGGCAGGGCCGCCATGATCTCGTCGGCCGAGCTCGCCGTGGCCTCGGGGTCCGCGAAGAGCAGCAGGTTGCCGGAGTAGTCCGGGACCACGTCCACGGACCCGTCCTGCACGGCCCCCACGTAGGCCTCGCGGGCACCGATGCCCAGGGACGTCTCCGTCTCGACCCCGGCGGACTTCAGCGCCCCGGCGTAGAGCTCGGCCACGATCTGGCTCTCCGGGAAGTCGGCGGAGCCCACGGTCACGGTCTCCGAGGACGTGGTCGCGGACCCGTCCTCCTCGGCGAGGGGGTCGCCGCCGCCGCAGGCGGTCAGGCCCAGCAGCAGGGCGGCGCCCAGGGCGGGCGCGGCGGCGCGGCGGCGGAGCGCGGGAGCGGTGGTCATGGTGGTTCTCCTGTCGGTCGGTGGCACGGAGGACGGTGGGGCTCGGGAGGACGGGGGTCAGGGGCAGCGGTGGGTCAGGGAGCGGCGAGGCGCAGCCCCGGCGAGGTGGACAGCCGCTGGGCCAGGGCCAGGACGGCGTCCACGACGAGCGCGAGGACCGCCACGAGCACCACGGAGCCGAGCATCCGGTCGTAGTCGCGCACGGCGAGGCCGTCGATGAGGTAGCGGCCGAGGCCGCCGAGGTTGATGTAGGCGACCACGGTCACGGTCGCCACGACCTGCAGGGCGGCGTTGCGGACCCCGCCCAGGATCACGGGCAGGGCGTTGGGCACCTCCACGCGGGTCAGCACCTGGCTCCCGGTCATCCCCATCGCCGCCCCGGCGTCCTTGAGGGCCGGGGACACGTTCGCGACCCCCGCGTAGGCCCCCGACAGGATCGGGGGGATCGCGAGCAGGACGAGCGCGATGATCGGCGGCACCAGTCCGAGCCCGAGCAGCAGGGTGAAGAGGGTGAGCAGGCCCAGCGTGGGCAGGGCGCGCAGCGCCCCGGCCAGGCCGACGACGACGCCGGAGCCGCGCCCCGTGTGCCCCACCCACAGGCCCAGGGGGACCGCCACGGCCAGGGCCACGGCCATCGTCACGCCGCTGTACGTCAGGTGCTCCAGCAGCCGGGCGGGGATGCCGCCGGGCCCGGACCAGTTCTCGGGATCGGTCAGCCACTCCAGGGCGCCGCCGGCGAGGCTCACGCGACCGCTCCTCTGCGCACGCGCGGGACCGGGGCCGTGCCCGCCCGCTGCCAGCGCGTCAGGGCGCGGCCGGCCCCCCGCAGCACGAGGTCCATGAGCACCGCCAGGACCACGGTCAGGACGATGCCCACCGCGATCTCCTCGAGGATGGACCGGCGCAGCCCGTCGGTGAACAGGGTGCCGAGGGACTGCACGCCGATCACCGCTCCCACGCTGACCATGGAGATGTTGCTGACGGAGGCGACCCGCAGCCCGGCGACCAGCACGGGCACCGCGAGCGGCAGCTCGACCGCGAAGAAGCGCCGCAGCGGGCGGTAGCCCATCGCGGTGGAGGCCTGCAGGATGTCGCGGTCCACGGACTCGAAGGCGTCCACGGAGGAGCGCACCAGGATGGCCACGACGTAGACGGTCAGCGCCACGACCACGTTCACCACCGAGGTGATCTGCGTGCCGAGGAGCAGGGGCAGCACCACGAACAGGGTCAGGGAGGGGATGGTGTAGAGCAGGGAGGAGCCCGTGACGAGCACCGGGCGCAGCGTGCGGTTGCGGGCGGCGAGCCGCGCCACCGGGACGGCGACGAGGGCGCCGAGCAGCAGGGGCAGCACCGACTGGACGAGGTGCGTGCCCGTGAGCTCCAGGACGTAGGGCCAGTTCCGGCTCGTCCAGTTCATCGGGGCGTCCGCCCGCCGAGCCGCGCGTCCTCGATGGCCGCGATGATCTCCCCCGGCTGCATGATCCCGACCGCCCGGCCGTCGTCGTCGACGACCACGGCGAGGCCCGACGGCGAGGACAGGGCCGCGTCCAGGGCGCTGCGCAGGGAGCTGCCGGGCCGGTGCAGGGTGCCGCCGACCACGGGGTCGTCCTCCGCGCCGGGCCGCACCCAGCCGCGGGGGGCGCCGTCGTCGTCGACCCGCAGCGTCCACCCGTCGGGGACGGGCCCGTCCCCGGTGCCGGCCACGCCCTGGGTGCCGTCCGGGCGCACGGTGGCCACCGGGTGCACGGGGATGTCGTGGGCCGAGTCGAAGGTCAGGGAGCGGAAGCCGCGGTCCCGGCCCACGAAGTCCGCCACGAAGTCGTCGGCGGGCGCGCGCAGCAGCTCCTCCGGGGTGGCGTACTGCGCCAGCCGCCCGCCGGTGGCGAAGACGGCCACCCGGTTGCCGAGCAGGATCGCCTCGTCGATGTCGTGGGTGACGAACACGATGGTGCGGTGCAGCCGGCGCTGGAGGTCCAGCAGCTCGCGCTGCAGGTCCTGGCGCACCACGGGGTCCACGGCGGAGAACGGCTCGTCCATGAGCAGGACCGGCGGGTCGGCGGCGAGCGCCCGGGCCACGCCCACGCGCTGCTGCTGACCGCCCGAGAGCTGGGAGGGGTAGCGGGAGCCCAGGGCCTCGGCGAGCCCCACGGTGCTCAGCAGCTCGCGGGCCCGCTCCCGCGCCTGCTTCCTCGGCACGCCGTTGAGCCGCGGGACGGTCGCGATGTTGTCCACCACGGTCCGGTGCGGCAGGAGGCCCGACTGCTGCATGACGTAGCCCATGGAGCGGCGCAGCTCGTGGGCGGGCACGGACGTGACGTCACGGCCCTCGACCGTGACGGAGCCGGAGGTGGGCTCCACCATGCGGTTGATCATCCGCAGGGAGGTGGTCTTGCCGCAGCCGGAGGGTCCCACGAACACGGTGAGGGACCCGCGGGGGATCTCGAGGTCGAGGGCCTCGACGGCCGTGGTCCCGTCCGGGTACGTCTTGCCGGCGCCCTCGAAACGGATCGCGATGTCGGTCATGGAGATCCTCCCGTTGCCGTCCGGCCAGTATAGGCAAGCACGGCGGACGCCCCGCTAGACTCGCGTCCACCGGAGGCGGATCCCGCGGGACCGCCGGCCGACGCGCGAGGAGGTGGACGGTGCACAGCCTGGAGCTGCTGCTCGGCGAGGACGCCGAGGCGGCCGTGCGCGCGGACTGGGACCGGCTGGCCGAGGCGGGACTGCCCAGCTCCGGCCGGCACCGCTCCGAGTCCAACCGTCCCCACATCACCCTGGTGGCCGCCCCGTCCCTGGCCCCGGAGACCGTGCCGGGGGTCGACGAGCGGGTCGCCGCGGCCGCCGGGTTCGTGGACCTGCCGCTGACCAGCGCGGGCGTGCTGCTGTTCGGTCCGGGCCGGGGCGGCTACGTGGTGGTCCGCCAGGTCGTGACCACCCCCGAGCTGCTCGAGCTGCACCGGCGGGTCTGCGACGCCGTGGGCTCGGTCCCCGGGCAGGCGCGCACCTCCTTCCCCGGGGCCTGGACGCCGCACATCACCCTGGCGCGCCGGATGCGCCCGGAGCAGGTGGCCGCCGCGCTCGACGTCCTGGCCCCGCACCCCGAGCCGCTTCGCGCCGTGGCGCTGCGCCGCTGGGACGCGGACGCCCGCACCGTGGTGCAGCTGGCCTGAAGGTCCGGCCCCGTGCCGGCGACGGGTGCGGAGCCGCGTAGGCTCGGATCATGACGAGCGCACAGGACATCGCCACCTGGATGATCGACCGCATCCGGACCGAGGGACGACTGTCCCAGGACCAGGCCGTCCAGGACATCCCCGGGACCTTCGGCCCCGAGTGGGTCCGGACCCTGGAGAACGGGCACACCGGGATCAGCAAGGAGGTCCTCGCGGAGTTCCGCAAGGCCCACGGCGGCACGGTGCAGTGGGACCGCGACCGCCGCTTCTGGTCCCTCAAGAGCTGAGCCGCCGGGCCGATCCGCCGGGCGGCTCCCCCGGCACGGCCGGGGTTCCCCGCGTGACGGTGGACACCTCTTTCCGGCTCCGGCTATCCTAGGAGCAGAAGACGCCCATGAGCTGTGGTGGGAGAGTCCCGCCGGTGCACTCGGACCGGCGGGCGCCGTAGGAGCAATTCCTCCCCAGGAAACTCTCAGGCCCCCGTACCACCACGGATCGGCAACTCTGGAAAGCAGCCCGGCGCGCGTCGCCGGACTCACCGACGGTGCAAGCGGCTCCACGGCCGCGGAATCTCTCAGGTCCCAGACAGAGCGGGGAGGAACTCGAACCGATCCACGCCGCCCTGGCGTGCAGCACCCGGGAGTTCCTCATGACGATCCAGCTCGCCACCACGTCCCCGACCACCGTCTTCGCCGACCGGCACATCGGTGCCGGCTCCGACGCCGTCCGGACCATGCTCGCCCGCGTGGGCCGCACCAGCCTCGACGACCTGGCGGACGCCGCCGTGCCCGCCGACATCCGGCAGAACACCCCTCTGGACCTGCCCGCGGCGCTCAGCGAGCAGGAGGTGCTCGAGCAGCTGCGCGCCTTCGCGGACCGCAACACCACGGCCGTGCAGATGATCGGGCAGGGCTACTACGACACCCACACGCCCCCGGTGATCCTGCGCAACGTGCTGGAGTCCCCGGGCTGGTACACCGCCTACACCCCCTACCAGCCCGAGATCTCCCAGGGCCGCCTCGAGGCGCTGCTGAACTTCCAGACCATGGTCTCCGACCTCACGGGGCTGCCGGTGGCCAACGCCTCGCTGCTGGACGAGGCCACGGCGGTGGTCGAGGCCGTGCTCCTGATGCGCCGGGCCAACAAGGCCCGCGGCAACGGCGCGATCGTGGTCGACGCCGACATCCTGCCGCAGACCCTGGCCGTGGTGCTGGCCCGCGCCGAGGCGCTGGGCTTCGCCGTGCAGGTCGCCGATCTGACGGCGGGCCTGCCCGAGGGCGAGATCACCGGCGTGGTCCTGCAGCAGCCCGGGGTCTCCGGGCGGGTCGTCGACCACGCCGCGGTGATCGCCGAGGCCAAGGAGCGCGGGGCGATGGTCACGGTCGCGGCCGACCTGCTGGCCCTGACCCTGATCACCCCGCCCGGCGAGCAGGGCGCGGACATCGCGGTGGGCTCCTCCCAGCGCTTCGGGGTCCCCCTGTTCTTCGGCGGCCCGCACGCCGCCTACATGGCGGTGCGCTCCGGCCTGGAGCGCAACCTGCCCGGCCGCCTGGTGGGCGTCTCCAAGGACGCCACGGGACGGGCCGCCTACCGCCTGGCGCTGCAGACGCGCGAGCAGCACATCCGCCGGGAGAAGGCCACCTCCAACATCTGCACCGCTCAGGCGCTGCTGGCCGTCGTGGCCGGCATGTACGCCGTCTACCACGGCCCGGAGGGGCTGAAGGCCATCGCCCGGCGCGTGCACGGCCTCGCCCGCACCCTGGCCACCGTGCTGCAGGGCGCCGGCCACGAGCTCGTCGCGGAGCAGTTCTTCGACACCCTCACCGTGCGGGTCCCCGGCCGGGCGGAGCAGGTGGTCCGCGCGGCCGAGGGCCGCGGCGTGAACCTGCGGCTCGTCGACGCCGACCACGTGGGGATCTCCTGCGACGAGGCGACCACGGAGCAGCACCTCGTGCTCGTCGCCGAGGCCTTCGGCGTGGCGGACGCCGCCGCGGCGGTCGCCGCCGGGCCGCGCGGCCCGGAGCTGGACGCCGGGCTGCGGCGCACCACGGAGTTCCTCACCCACCCGGTGTTCTCCACCCACCGCTCCGAGACGCAGATGCTGCGCTACCTGCGGCGCCTGGAGAACCGGGACCTGGCCCTGGACCGGACGATGATCCCGCTGGGCTCCTGCACCATGAAGCTCAACGCCACCGCCGAGATGGCGGCCATGAGCTGGCCCGAGTTCGCCTCGATCCACCCGCTGGCCCCGGCCCACCAGACCACCGGCTGGCGCGAGCTGATCGCCGACCTGGAGGGCCGCCTGGAGGAGATCACCGGCTACGCGGCCGTGTCCCTCCAGCCCAACGCCGGTTCCCAGGGCGAGCTGGCGGGCCTGCTGGCCATCCGCGGCTACCACCGGTCCCGCGGCGAGGAGCAGCGCACCGTGTGCCTCATCCCCGCCTCGGCCCACGGCACCAACGCCGCCTCCGCGGTCCTGGCCGGCATGAAGGTCGTCGTGGTGAAGACGGCCACCGACGGCACGATCGACCACGCCGACCTCGAGGCGAAGATCGAGGCCCACCGCGACCAGCTGGCCGCCATCATGATCACGTACCCCTCCACCCACGGGGTCTACGACGCCGACGTGCGCCAGGTCTGCGACGCCGTCCACGCCGCCGGCGGGCAGGTGTACCTCGACGGGGCCAACCTCAACGCCCTGGTCGGGCTGGCCCAGCCGGGGAAGTTCGGCGGGGACGTCTCCCACCTGAACCTGCACAAGACCTTCTGCATCCCGCACGGCGGCGGCGGGCCCGGCGTGGGCCCCGTGGCGGTGGCCGCGCACCTGGCCCCCTTCCTGCCCGGCGACGCCACCCGCGCCGAGGCGGACGGGGAGTCCGGCGCGCCGATCTCCGCCACGATGTTCGGCTCGGCCGGCGTGCTGCCGATCTCCTGGGCCTACATCGCGATGATGGGCGGCGACGGCCTCACCCGGGCCACGCAGACCGCGCTCCTGACGGCGAACTACGTCGCCGCCGCGCTCGACGAGCACTACCCGGTGCTCTACACCGGCAACAACGGGCTGGTCGCCCACGAGTGCATCCTGGACCTGCGACCGCTCACGGCCCGCACCAAGGTGACCGCCGAGGACGTGGCCAAGCGGCTGATCGACTTCGGGTTCCACGCCCCGACCCTCTCCTTCCCGGTGGCCGGGACGCTGATGGTCGAGCCGACCGAGTCCGAGGACCTCGCCGAGATCGACCGGTTCATCACCGCGATGACCACCATCCGCGAGGAGATCGAGCAGGTCGCCCGCGGTGAGCTCAGCGCCGAGGACAGCCCCCTGCGCCACGCCCCGCACACCGCCGAGGTCGTGGCCGCGAGCGACTGGGACCGCCGCTATCCCCGCGAGCAGGGCGCCTTCCCCGTCCCGGAGCTGCGCCAGGACAAGTACTTCCCGCCGGTGGGCCGCATCGACGGCGCCGCCGGGGACCGCAACCTGATCTGCTCCTGCCCGGCCCCCGAGGCCTTCGAGAACTGATCCGGCACCGCACCGCCACGAAAGGCACGACATGAGCGTCAGCACCACCTCCCGCCACACCGCCCTGCACGACGAGCACGCCGCGCTGGGGGCGTCCTTCACCGACTTCGGCGGCTGGGACATGCCCCTGAAGTACGGCTCAGAGCTGGCCGAGCACCGCGCCGTGCGCACCGCCGCCGGTCTGTTCGACCTCTCCCACATGGGGGAGATCCGGGTGACCGGCCCGGACGCGGCGGCCTTCCTGAACACGGCCCTGGTGGGCAACCTCGCCGCCATCGCCGTGGGCCGGGCCAAGTACTCCCTCATCTGCACCCCCGAGGGCGGGATCATCGACGACCTGATCAGCTATCGGCTGGCCGAGCAGGAGTACCTGGTGGTGCCCAACGCCGGCAACGCGCCGACCGTGCTCGCCGCCCTCCAGGAGCGGGCCGCCGGCTTCGACGTCACCGTGGCCGACGAGTCCGCCGACACCTCGCTGGTCGCCGTCCAGGGCCCCTCCGCGCAGGCGATCCTGCAGGAGCTCGTCCCCGCCGAGCAGCAGGAGCTGGTCGCCGAGCTGAAGTACTACTCGGCCGCGCCGGTCACCGTCGCCGGGACCGACGTGCTGCTCGCCCGCACCGGCTACACCGGGGAGGACGGGTTCGAGCTCTACGTGCCCGACGCCCAGGCGGTGTCCCTGTGGCGGAAGCTCCTGGAGGCCGGGCAGGGCCACGGGCTCGTCCCCTGCGGCCTCGCCTGCCGCGACTCCCTGCGCCTGGAGGCCGGGATGCCGCTCTACGGCCAGGAGCTCACCCTGGACCTCACCCCCTACGAGGCCGGTCTCGGCCCGGTCGTCTCCTTCAAGAAGGAGGAGGACTTCGTGGGCCGCACGGCCCTGGAGGCCCGCAGGGGCGCCGGGACGGACCGCAAGCTGGTCGGCCTGCGGGGCGAGGGCCGGCGCGCGGCCCGCGGCCACTACCCGATCAGCGTGGACGGCGAGGTCGTCGGCGAGGTCACCTCGGGGGCGCTCAGCCCGACCCTGGGCTACCCCATCGCCATGGCCTACGTCGACAACGCGCACGCCGAGCCCGGCACCGAGGTGCAGGTCGACCTGCGCGGCAAGCCGGTCCCGTTCGAGGTCGTGTCCCTGCCGTTCTACCGGCGCGGGCAGTGACCCGGCCGGCTCCGGCAGCCCGTTCCACCACCCGTCGTCCTCCCCTCCTGCTGAAAGGTTCTCGATCATGAGCAACATCCCGTCCCACCTGCGCTACTCCGCCGAGCACGAGTGGGTGGACGAGTCCTCCCCCGTGAAGGTCGGCCTGTCCGCGGTCGCCGTCGACGCCCTCGGCGACGTCGTCTACCTCGACCTGCCCGAGGCCGGTTCCACCGTGACCGCCGGCGAGGTCTGCGGCGAGGTGGAGTCCACCAAGTCCGTCTCCGAGCTCTTCGCCCCGGTCTCCGGAACGGTGGTGGACGTCAACGCGGCCGTCGTCGACGAGCCCGGGCTGGTGAACTCCGACCCGTACGGGGACGGCTGGCTGTTCACCGTCGAGGTCACCGACGAGGGCGAGCTGCTCACCGCGGAGCAGTACGAGCAGGCCCAGGAGGACCAGGCCTGAGCACGCCCCCACGAGCGCAGCAGGACGTCGGGACCCTGGGCGAGGGCTGAGCACCGGCCGCGCCCGGGTACCGTCGAGGACCGTGGTGCGGGCCGGGTCCCGGCCCGCACCACGACCGTTCCACCCACCACCGCCCCGCACCGGGGCACCACCTCCTTTGGAGCATCACCGTCATGGCCATCAGCGTCTTCGAACTGTTCACCGTGGGCATCGGCCCCTCGAGCTCCCACACCGTCGGCCCCATGCGCGCCGCACGGCGCTTCGCCGAGACCCTGACCGGGGACGGGCTGCTGGAGCTCACCGCGGACCTGCGCGTGGACGTCTACGGGTCGCTGGCCGCGACCGGCCGGGGCCACGGCACCTTCACCGCGATCCTGCTCGGCCTGGAGGGCTACGACCCCGAGACCGTGCTGCCCGCCGAGGTGGACGAGCGGCTCGCCGACCTCGCCGAGACCGGGACGCTGCGGCTGTGCGCGGCCCTCGGGCAGCGCAAGGACCTCCCCTACCGGGTCGAGGACATGGTGCAGCACCCGCTGACCGTCCTGGAGCGGCACACCAACGGCATGCGCTTCCAGGCCCTGGACGCCTCCGGCGCCGTGCTGGCCGACGAGACCTGGTTCTCCGTGGGCGGCGGCTTCATCGTCCGCGAGGGCCAGGAGGGCGCCGCCGCGGCCGAGCTGGACGCCGCCAGCGCCCAGGTGCCCCACCCCTTCCGCACCGCCGCACAGCTGCTGGCCCACTGCGAGCGCACCGGCCTGCCGATCAGCGGGGTGATGCTGGCCAACGAGCGGACCTGGCGCGACGAGGACGAGATCCGGCAGCAGCTGCTGCACATCTGGACCGTGATGGAGGAGTGCAAGGACTCCAGCCTCCGGCGCACCGGCCCGCTGCCGGGCGGGCTGAACGTGGCCCGCCGCGCCCCCGAGTGGCACCGGCGCCTGCGCACCGAGGACCCGGACCGGGACCCGGGCTTCTGGCCGGAGTGGGTGAACCTCGTGGCCCTGGCGGTCAACGAGGAGAACGCCTCCGGCGGACGCGTGGTCACCGCCCCCACCAACGGGGCGGCCGGCATCATCCCGGCGGTGCTGTTCTACGCCACCCACTACTCCCCCGCCGCCCGCGCCGCCGCCGCGGAGGGCCCCGAGGCGCTCGCGGCCGCCCGGCGGGACATCGTGGTCCGCTTCCTGCTCACGGCCGGGGCGGTCGGGGTGCTCTACAAGGAGCAGGCCTCGATCTCCGGGGCCGAGGTGGGGTGCCAGGGCGAGGTCGGCTCCGCCTCCTCGATGGCCGCCGCCGGCCTCGCCGAGGTCCTGGACGGGACCCCGGCCCAGGTGGAGAACGCCGCGGAGATCGCCATGGAGCACAACCTCGGGCTGACCTGCGACCCCATCGGCGGACTGGTGCAGATCCCCTGCATCGAGCGCAACGCGATCGCCGCGGCCAAGGCGATCAACGCCGCCAAGATGGCGATGTGGGGCGACGGCACCCACCGGGTCAGCCTCGACGAGGTCATCGTGACCATGCGCGAGACCGGCAGAGACATGAGCCACAAGTACAAGGAGACCGCCCTGGGCGGACTCGCCGTGAACGTCGTGGAGTGCTGACCGTGAGACGCTGAGCCCGTCGACCCGGACGGTCCTGTCCGTGCGGACCGGCGAGCAGCGTTGGCACCCACCGAGGAGACGAGACCGCACCGTGACAGCCCCCGCCCAGGACACCCGTTCCCCGCAGCGTCCCACCGCCCTGGTGGTGGGGGCCAGCGGCATCGCCGGTTCGGCGATCGTCGAGCAGCTGACCCGCACCGAGGACTGGGACGTGCTCGCCCTCTCCCGCAACCCCGTCCCCGGCAGCTCGGCCCGGCACCTCGGCGCCGACCTCCGCTCCCCCGAGAGCCTGGCCGCGGCCCTGGCCGGGGAGCGGCCCACGCACGTGTTCTTCACCGCCTGGTCCCGCCAGGCCACCGAGAAGGAGAACATCGAGGTCAACGCCGGGATGGTCCGCAACCTCCTGGCCGCCCTGGCCCACGCCCCGGTGGAGCACGTGGCGCTGATGACCGGGCTCAAGCACTACCTGGGCCCCTTCGAGGCCTACGGCAAGGGGGACATGCCCGACACCCCCTTCCTCGAGGAGGAGCCGCGCCTGCCGGTGGAGAACTTCTACTACGCCCAGGAGGACGAGCTCTGGGCGGCCGCCGGCCGCCAGGGCTTCCGCTGGTCCGTGCACCGGGCGCACACGGTCATCGGCCACGCGGTGGGCAACGCCATGAACATGGGGCTGACCCTGGCCGCGCAGGCGGCGATCTGCCGGGAGACGGGCCGCCCGTTCGTGTTCCCCGGCTCCGAGGTCCAGTGGAACAGCCTGACCGACATGACCGACGGGTCCCTGCTGGCCGAGCACATGGTCTGGGCCGCCACCGAGGAGGCCGCCGGCAACGAGGCCTACAACGTGGTCAACGGCGACGTCTTCCGCTGGCGCCGGATGTGGCCGGCGCTGGCCGCCTGGTTCGGGCTCGAGTGGGAGGGCTACCAGGACGCACCGCGGCCGCTGGAGCAGCAGATGCGCGGCGCCGAGGACGTCTGGGCCCGGATCGTCGCCGAGCACGGGCTCGCGGAGCCCGACCTCGCCCGCGTGGCCTCCTGGTGGCACACCGACGCCGACCTCGGCCGGCCCATCGAGGTGGTCGCCGACATGAGCAAGAGCCGGCTGGCCGGGTTCACCGGCTACCGCCGCACCCAGGACTGCTTCACCGGCCTCTTCGACCGCTACCGGACCGAGCACATCATCCCCTGACCCCCAGACAGGGACCCGGGAGGGGTCAGCCGCCCACGCGGGAGAGGATCGCGGTGAGGGCGGTCCGCACCCCGGTGGAGAGCGTCGGCTCGATCGCCGGGGCGAAGAACGGCGAGTGGTTCACCGGCACGGGTCCCTCCCCCTCGAGGACGGCTCCGTCGTGGCCGCCGAACATCCAGAACACCGAGGGCACCCCGATCGCCGCGCCGAGGGCCCCGAAGTCCTCCGAGCCCATCATCGGTTCGACCTCCACCACGTTGTCCTCCCCCAGCACCTCGCGGAAGCGCTCGACGAGAGCAGCGGTGGCCGCCGGGTCGTTGTAGTTGCGGGGGAAGGTCGAGAGTTCCTCGATGGTGGGCTCCGGGGCCCCCGAGGCCGCCGCCTCCGCGGCGATGATCCGCCGCAGGGCCCCCAGGACGTGGTCCCGGACGGCGGGGTCGAAGGTGCGCACGTTGAGCGTGAACTCGGCCGAGGCCGGGATGATGTTCTCCTTGAGCCCGCCGTGGAAGGTCGCCACGGTGACCACCGCGGCCCGGCGCGCGTCGATCTCGCGGGAGACGATGGTCTGGATCCGGGTGATCATGTGCGCCCCGAGCACGATCGGGTCGGTGGCGTCCTGCGGCTGGGACGCGTGGGCCCCCTTGCCGTGGACGGTGACCCGCCAGGAGTCGGCCATCGCCATGACGTCCCCCGCGGCCCAGCTGACCGTGCCGGCCCGGGAGGGCATCACGTGCTGGCCGAGGACGACCTCCGGCAGCGGCGCCCGCTCCCACAGCCCGTCCTCGAGCATCGCCCGGGCGCCGGCGGCGGTCTCCTCCCCGGGCTGGAACACGAGCACCACGGTCCCGGCCCAGGCCTCCCGCGCGCCGGCCAGCAGCTCGGCGGCCGTCAGCAGGGCGGCCATGTGCGTGTCGTGGCCGCACCCGTGCATCACGGGGACCTCGGTGCCGTCCTCCAGCCGCCCGGTGGCGGTGCTGGCGTAGTCCAGACCGGTGTCCTCGGCCAGGGGCAGGCCGTCGGTGTCGGCGCGGAAGGCCACCGTGGGCCCGTCCCCGTTGCGCAGCACCCCGACCACCCCGGTGCCGCCGCAGCGGAAGTTCTCGATGCCCAGGGCGGTGAGCCGCTGCTCGAGCAGGGCCGCGGTGGCGTGCTCCTGCATGGACAGCTCCGGGTGGGCGTGCAGCTCGCGGTACAGCAGGTGCATCCGCCGGCGCAGGTCGTCGGTCAGCTGGAGGTCCGTGGTGGTGCTCATGGTGCGGGGTCCTTTCGGGAGAACGGTGCTAGCCGATGCGGAGGTCGTCGGAGGAGGCCTCCGGCTGGGGCGCGACGGGATCGGCCTCGGCCGACCTGTCGCGCAGGAACCATGCCAGCACAGCGGTGGCGATCACCGCGATGGCGGTGCCGAAGAACGCCAGGGTGGGCACGGTCGGCACCAGCAGGAACACGACGGCCGCGGCGACGACGCCGGCGGTCACCGTCATCCGCAGGTTGCGGGTCGAGACGACGGCCTGCACGAGCACCGCGCCCAGCACCGACGGCAGGATGTAGGTCTGGACCACGGCGACGACGTCGGCGGGCACGACGCTCACCAGCCAGGAGCCCAGGAGACCGACCAGGACGAGCAGCGAGACCAGGTGCACCATGGCCGCTCCGCTGATCGCCATCACCGCCGCCAGCTCCCCGCGGCGGGTGCCGGGCTTCGCACCGATGGCGGACTGGGCGATCAGCGCCGAGGGCAGCAGCTTGTTGGAGATGTTGCCGATCATGAAGGCCTGGTACATCGAGGCCTGGCCCAGGATCGGGTAGTAGGTCAGCGGCTCCACGATCCAGAGCACCCCGAAGGTGCCGGCGATGGCCAGCAGAGCGGTCCAGATCCGGGCCTGGTCCACGTCCAGGCCGGAGAAGAGCACGAAGTAGGCGGGACCGGCCAGGGCGAAGAGCAGCCCGGCGATCATCGTCAGCCGGCCCCAGCGGGCGGTGGTCGCGTCGAACTGCTCCAGGGCGGGGACGGCGGCGGGGTTCACGGTGGTCATGGCAGAAGTCCTTCGGTGGGTCTGACGCACGGTCTCGGGCACGGGCACGGGCTCAGGCGGTCGGTCTCAGACGATCGGTCTCAGGCGGTCGGGAAGACACCGGCGCCGACGGTGGCGTAGGTGACGACGAGCGCGGTCAGGATGGCGATGCCCAGCGCCCACTCGCGGATCCACTGCGCCCGGAGGGCCTTGGCGATGCCCAGGCACACCGCCATCACGGCCGCGGAGGCGAGGAAGGCCACCACGTGGTTGCCCGACTTCGGCAGCTCCCCGAGCCCGAGGGCGAAGAACGCCCCGAGCAGGGCCGCCCCGGGGACCACGGTCATCACGGCGGGGTTGACCTTGCGCAGGCTGACGTCGCCGCGCTTGAGCAGCGGGGTGAGGACCAGCGTGGCGAGCATCCACATCGCCCCGCCCAGGCTCATCGCCATGAACGCCACGGCGAAGACGCCCTGCGTGTAGGTCGGGCCGCCCAGGTCGGCCCCCATGGTGCCGGCGGCGATGCTGGCCGCACCGGTCTCGAAGGACACCGACCCGATCAGTCCGATCCGCACCAGCACGGCGGGAGCGCCGAAGACGGTCAGCAGCGCGACGGCCACCAAGGCCACGGCCAGGGACGGCCCGATCGCCGAGACCGCCCCGGCGCGGAAGGAGGTCCTCAGCTCCGCCGGGCTCACCCCGGCGGCGGGGGCCGCCACACGAGCGGCCCGGACGTAGATGACGGTCTGCACGACGATGACGGCGAAGACGCCGAGGGCGCAGATCCACAGCACGGGCAGGTTGGCCACGGACAGGATGTCGGTGGAGGCGCCGTCGACAGCGGTGCGCAGGTTCATGGGAACTCCCGGAGGTGGTCGGATCGGCGGGGAAGGAGAGGCGGGGCCACGAGGAGTCCGTCGCCGGCGGATCTCTGCTCCGAGCGTGACGTGACGCCGATCACTCTCATTGGAGATCTTCAATAAACTGCACCGAATGCACTCTTGACCGAAGGAACGAGCATGGAGCTGCCACCGGAGGACCTCGAGCTCGTGCACGCCCTGCAGATCGCGCCGCGGGCGTCCTGGACCCAGCTGGGGGCCGCGCTCGGCCGCCACCCCACCACGCTGGCCGCCCGCTGGGACCGGCTCCGGGCCGACGGCCGCAGCTGGGTCACCGCCCACCTGGGCACCTCCGGCACGCAGGGCTGCGCCACCTTCATCGGCCTCGAGTGCCGCCCGGGCCGCCGGGCGGAGGTGCTGGAGCGGCTGTGCGCCGTCCCGGAGATCGGCACCGTGGAGGAGTCCGCGCGCGCCTGGGACGTCCGGCTCACCGTCCTCACCCGCAGCTGGGAGCAGATGACCCGGGACGTGCTGCCGCTGGTGCGCGCCGATCCGGCGATCCTGCGGGCCCAGCTCACGGTGGCCACCCGGCTCCACGCCATCGGCAGCAACTGGCGCCTGGACGTGCTGTCCCCGGAGCAGCAGCGCCGCGTGAGCGCACTGCGCTCGGAGGCGCACCGCCCGCACGGCGCCGTCCCCGCCCACCTCGAGGAGATGACGGCCGTGCTCCAGGCCGACGGGCGGGCCACCGCCGCGCAGATCGCCGCCGCGACCGGGACCCACCCGACGACGGCGGCCCGGCACCTGCACCAGGCGCTCGAGACCGGCCTGGTGGCCCTCCGCTGCGAACTGGCCCAGCAGCAGTCCGGCTACCCGGTGTCCTGCCAGTGGTACGTCCGGGTGCCGCCGGCGCAGCTCGAGGCGGCCGTGCGCTGCCTGCGCTCCCACCGGACGCTGCGCCTGTGCGCCTCGACCACGGGCGACACCAACCTCACCTTCCTGCTCTGGCTGCGCACCCCCGGGGACATCTTCGACGTGGAGGCGGAGCTGCAGGCCGCCGCGCCGGGGGTCCAGGTGGTCGAGTCCGACGTGGGGGTGCGGACCCACAAGCGCATGGGCTGGATGCTGCGCGACGACTCGACCGCGACCGGCGAGGTGGTGACCGAGCTCGGCCCGGCCGCCCCGTGACGCCGTGCTCGGTCCTCAGCCCCGGCCCGGCTCCCGCAGGAGGTCCGCCGGGACCAGGTGGGCGTCCCGGACGCCCTCGAGCAGCCGGGGGTCGACCGGCGTGCCGCGCCGGAGGACGCTGATCGTGCCGGCGGCCTCGAAGACCACGCACGCGACCTCGTCGGGGCTGCGCACCCCGGCGCCCCGCAGCGCACCGAAGAGCTCGGACTCCACCACGTGGACCCGGCGGAGGTTGGCCTCCAGGACCCGCTCGCCGGCCATCAGCAGCACCGCCCGGTTGTTCATCAGCGCCGACACGCGGATCCCCGCGCGGAGCCGGCCGAAGCCCGCCTCGAGCGCGAACAGCGTGCCGAGCCCCAGCACGCCCGCGGCGAGCGTGGGCGTGTCCCCCAGGACCGCGCGCCCGGCCACGGCACCGAGCATGACCACCACGACCGCGTCGAAGGTCGACAGCCGGGACAGCACGCGCTGCCCGAGGACCCGCACCATGAGCAGGAACGCCAGGTAGATCCCCACCGCCGAGGCCACCACCGCCAGCGCCCCCGGGGCGTCCACGCCGAGGCGCGCCACGGCGTCGTCGAGCACCGGTCAGACCTCCTGGTCCGCGAACTGGGTCTCGTAGAGCTCCGCGTAGCGCCCGCTCACGGCGAGGAGCTCGGCGTGCCGGCCCCGCTCCACGATCCGGCCGTCCTCGACCACCAGGATCTGGTCGGCGGAGCGGATGGTCGAGAGCCGGTGGGCGATGACCAGGGCGGTGCGCCCTTCCATCGCCTCGCCCAGTGCCGCCTGGACGTAGGCCTCGTTGGTGGAGTCCAGCGCCGAGGTGGCCTCGTCGAGGATCACCACGCGCGGGGCCGCGAGCAGCAGGCGGGCGATGGTCAGCCGCTGCCGCTCGCCGCCGGAGAGCCGGTAGCCGCGCTCGCCCACCACGGTGTCCAGCCCGTCCGGGAGGGAGCGGATCACGTGCTCCATGCGGGCCCGGGCCAGCGCGTCCCACAGCTGCTCGTCCGTGGCCTCCGGCTTCACCAGGGCGAGGTTGTCCCGGATCGACTCGTGGAACAGGTGCCCGTCCTGGGTGACCATCCCGATGGTCTCCCGCAGCGAGGCGAAGGTGGCGTCCCGCACGTCCGTGCCCCCGATCCGGACCGCTCCCGAGGTGACGTCGTAGAGCCGGGCCACGAGCTGGGCGATCGTCGACTTGCCCGCGCCGGAGGACCCCACGAGGGCCACCGTCTGCCCCGGCAGGACGGTGAAGCCCACCCCGTGCAGCACCTCCTCGCCGCCCCTGGTGTCGAGCACCGCGACGTCCTCGAGCGAGGCGAGCGAGACCTCCTCGGCGGAGGGGTAGGCGAACCGGACGTCGTCGAACTCCACCGACGCGGGCCCGGCGGGCAGCGACCGGGCCCCGGGCCGCTCCTGGATCAGGGGGACGAGGTCGAGGATCTCGAAGACCCGCTCGAAGCTCACCACGGCGCTCATGACGTCCATCCGGGCGTTCGCGAGCATGGTCAGCGGGGTGTACAGCCGGGTGAGGAGCAGGGCGAGGGTCACGACCGCGCCGGCGTCCAGGTTGCCGAGGATCGCCTGCGCGCCGCCGAGCCCGTAGACGAGCGCCAGGGCGAGCGCCGAGACCAGCGTCAGGGCCGTGACGAACACGGTCTGCAGCATCGCCACCCGCACGCCGATGTCCCGGACGCGGCCGGCACGGCGGGCGAACTCGGCGGCCTCGGCGTCGGGCCGGCCGAAGAGCTTGACCAGGGTGGCGCCGCCGGCGGAGAACCGTTCGGTCATCTGCGTGGACATGGACGCGTTGTGCTGGGCCGCCTCCCGCTGGAGGTTCGCCAGGCGCCCGCCCATGGCCCGGGCCGGGACCAGGAAGATCGGCAGCAGCAGCACGGACAGCGCGGTGACCTGCCACGAGATCGAGACCATGACGACGACGGTCAGGATCAGGGAGACGATGTTGCTCACCACGCCGGAGAGCGTGTTGGAGAACGCCCGCTGGGCGCCGATGACGTCGTTGTTGAGCCGGGAGACCAGGGCCCCGGTGCGCGTGCGGGTGAAGAAGGCGATCGGCATCCGCTGCACGTGGTCGTAGACGGCGGTGCGCAGGTCCAGGATGAGCCCCTCGCCGATCAGGGAGGAGAGCCACCGGTTGAGGATGCTCAGCCCCGCGTCCACGACCGCCACGGCGGCGATGGCCACCGCGAGCCAGACGACCACGGAGACCGCGTCCCCGGCGTTGATCGCACGGACCACGTCGCCGGCCAGGATCGGGGTGACCACGCCCAGCAGCGCCGTGAGCACCGAGATCACCAGGAACACCGTGAGCCTGGTCTTGTGCGGGCGCGCGAAGACGACGATGCGCCGGAGCGTGCCCCGGTCGATCTTCCGGTCCTTGACGTCCTGACCCTGGACGGTGCGCCACAGCACCATGTACGGCGAGTTCTGCATGCTCATGCGGCCAACCCCGATCTGCGGGGATCGCCCGCGCTGCACCAGGCGCGGCACCGTGGTGGTCGTGCGCGCCGCGCCGCCACTGATTTTACGCGGCCGCGCCGACACGTCCGCGCCCGCCCGCCGCGGCCCGCCGACGGAACGCCGGACGACGACGGGCCCCCGCGCCGCAGGGTGCTGCGGTCGGGGGCGGGTCGCTCCGGCGCGGCGGAGCAGCCGGGACGTCGGCGGGAAGGGGTCAGGCCCGGGCGGACCCGCGGCGCCGCGCCGCGACCAGGTGGTCCAGCGACCAGCGGCCGGCACCGGCCAGGACGAAGAGGACGGACGCGGCGGCGAGGAGCAGGACGAGCTCGACCCCGCCGTCGGCGGCGAAGAAGCCCGCGGGAAGGTGCACCAGCACCAGGGCGCCCAGCATGGTCAGGGCGAGCAGGGCGGCGACCACGCGGGTGCCGAGACCCAGGAGGAGCATCAGCCCGCCCACGAGCTCGAGGACGGCCGCGACGGGCGCGGCGAGCTCGGCCGCCGGGACGCCCATCTGGGCGAAGGAGGCCTGGGTGCCGGCGACGGTCCACCCGGTGACCTTCTGCCAGCCGTGCAGGAGGAACGTGGTGCCGAGGACGACGCGCAGAACGGTCAGGCCGAGGGTCGCGGCGGAGGAGTCGGCGGTGGGGACGGTGGGGGCGGAGGAACGGGCGGAGGACGTGCGCTGCGGCACCTGTGTTGTGGACATGTCACCACAGTAGGGGGCAGATACTTTCCGCGTCAAGCTTCTTGGTGAAGGGGGCCCGGTGTCACGGCTGGTCCGAGGCCAGTCCCCGGGCCGTGGGGCCGGCCGCGGCGTCGTCGACCATGCGGCCGATCAGCGCGAGCTGCTGGACCTGCACCGGCGTCAGCCGGTCGATCACCGTCCGCCGGACGTGCTCCACGTGGCCCGGGGCCACCTGCTGGACCCGCTCCAGGCCGCGGTCGGTGATCTCCGCGAGCACCACCCGCTTGTCCTGCTCCCCGCCGGCGCGCACCACCAGGCCGTCCCGCTCGAGACGCGCGACGATCCGGGACAACCGGGACTGGGAGGTGTTGGTGGCCGCCGCGAGGTCCGACATGCGCCGGCGCCGGTCGGGGGCCTCCGAGAGCATCGCGAGCACCAGGTACTCGGCCAGGCTGAGGTCCGCCTCCGCCTGCAGCTGGGACTCGATGCTGCCGGGCAGCGTGAACATGATGGAGACGAGCGCCAGCCAGGCCTCGCGCTCCTCGGGGGACAGCCATCGGGTCTCGGTCATGGCCCGATTCTACGAGCCGATCCTTGACGCCTCATGGGAACGCGTCCGCCGAGCGCGCCCCATAATGGAACCCATGGACTCCCTCGGCACCTGGCCCCGGCCCGTACCCGCGGACGACCGCGACTTCGACGTCCAGGTCATGCGGCGGCTGCGCACCGCTCCCGGCGAGGACGGGGCGCCCGACCGCCCCTCCCTGGGCGAGCGCCTGGGCACGTCGCTGCTGCTGGTGGTCCCGGTGCTGACCGCGCTCGCCGTGGTCCTGCTGTGGCAGCAGTGGTCCCGGTCCGGCTCGGTGCTCTACCTCGCCCTCGTCGCCGTGGTGCTGGTGGCCACGGCCCTGTGGTGGACGGCCCGGCTCAAGCGCGCCTTCAGCACCGCGCAGGGCCGGCTGGGCGCCCGCCTGGCGAACGTCGTGGAGCACGGCGTGGGCGTCGTCCGGGAGGTCGCCCTCGAGCCGGTCGCCGAGGACGCGTCCGCCGCCGGGCGCACGGGCGGGAGCACGGGCGGGAGCACGGCGGCGGACGCGGCGACGGACGGCGGCCGGGTCCGTGCCCGGTTGGAGCTGTCCGTGACCCCGGTGCGGGGGGACCGCTTCAGCACCTCCGTGGAGGCCCTGTACGACGCCGACGCCGCGCTCCTCCTGGAGACCGGCTCGCACGGGCCCGTCCGCTTCCTGCGCGACGACCCGGAGGGCACCACCGTGATCGACACCCGGCTCTCCGAGGAGCAGGTCGCGCAGGTCTACCGGGGCGCAGCCCTCAACTGAGGGCGGCGGCTCACTCGTCGCGCCGGCCGGCCGCCCGCTGCTCCTTCTCGACCCGCAGCCGGAGCTGGTCGCACAGGTCCTCGCCCGCCCGGAGCAGCTCCGGCATCCGGTGCCGCTCCGTGGTCTGGGCGCGGAAGGCGTCCGCCACGCCCACCCCGTGCCCGGCGCGGCGGGTGAGCTCGACCGGCAGACCGGCCCGCAGCGTGCCCGGCTCCAGGACCTTGAGGTAGGCCCCGGAGCGGCCCCGCTCCGTGAAGCGGCGCAGCCAGCCGCGCACCTCCATGCTCGCGCGGAACGTGCCGCAGGGGATGCGGGCGTCCGTGACCTGCAGCAGCACCCCGCCGATGCGCCAGACGTCGCCCAGCCGCGCGTCGTCGACGTCGACGCCCGAGAGCGTGAGGTTCTCCCCGAAGGAGCCGTCGGGGATCTCCCGCCCCAGCTCCTGCGCCCAGAAGTCCAGCTCCTCGCGCGCGAACGCGTACACCGCCTGGTCCGTGCCGCCGTGGTACTTGCCGTCCCCGATGAAGTCCCCGGCCAGGCCAGAGCCGACACCACCCCTGCGGGGGCCCGGGTCGCGGACCTCCACCGGTCCGTCCACGGGGCGCTTGCGGATGCCGGTGGCGCGGTTCGGCCGGGCGGGATTGACCCCGGACCGTCCCACGTTGACGCTGTGCACGCGTCCGGTCACGGCCGGACGTCCTCGCCGGGGCGGCCGGCCTCGTCCTCGGTGCGCTCCTCCAGCTCGTTGTGGTGGGTCGGGGAGTAGACCGCGGAGCCGATGAGGTACCCGGAGCGGGCCAGCGCCATGCTGCCCACGGCCGAGGTCACCAGTTGCAGGACCACCGCGACGATCAGCTTCACCGCGTTCTCCACGCCGGGCAGGAAGAAGAACGCCCCGGTGAGGACGAACGAGACGCCGAGGCCCGTGGCCGTGGCGACCGCCGAGGACCGGGTGTAGAGGTCGGGGAACCGGGTGATCCCCACCGTGGCGCTGAGGAAGATCAGCGAGCCCAGGACGATGAACGCCTGTCCCACCACGCTCATCCACAGGGTGTCGTGCATGATCGGGTCGAAGTCCACGGTCACCGCCTTCCCTTGGTCAGTGCGCGTGCCAGGGACAGGGTCGCCAGGAAGCCCACGAGAGTCGCGATGAGGACCAGGTCGAAGACCGGAGGGCTCATCGCCAGCACGCCGAACAGGGCGATGAGCCCCACCACGGAGGAGAACAGCAGGTCCGCGGCGATGGCCCGGTTGGCGTCGTTGGGGCCGCGGAACATCCGCACCCCCGCGACGAGGACGGAGGCGGCGAGCACCAGCACGCCGAAGAGGATGCCGATCATCGGGGTCCCCCTCCCGGTCGGATGCCGTTCAGCATGTGGGTCTCCATCTCTCGCAGGCCCGACCGGGCGTCCTGCGGTCCGTCCGAGTACATGGCGTGCACGAAGATGTCGTAGCCCTCCGTGCCCGGAGCCCCGTCGTCCCCCGTGCCCACGTCGACCGCGGGACCGTCCGCGCCGCCACGGGTCCGGGCCACGGTGGCCAGGGTCAGGGTCCCAGGGGTCAGGGTGATGAGCACGCTGAGCAGGACCGTCTCGAACTCGCTGCGGCACCGGGTCCGGTAGCGGACCACGATGGGCGAGGACCCCTGACCCGGGGTGAGCACGTCGCGGGTCACCGCGGCGTTGGAGAGGACCAGCTCCCAGGCGTACCAGAGCAGGAAGCCGATCAGGCGCAGCGGCCAGGTCAACCACTTCACGAGTTCACCACCGCCTCCACGAACGCGCTGGTGTCCACGAGCCCGTCCGCCGCCGTGGCGGCGACGCCCAGCAGCAGCTCACCGCCCACACCGAGGACGAGGGTGACGACCGCCAGGACGAGGGCCGGTGCGATGAGGCCCACCGGGATGCGGCGCTCCTTCGTGCCGACCGCGGCGACGACCTCGCTCGACGAGTCCTCCGGATTCCCCAGGAACATCTTCCCCCAGATCTTGAGCAGGTACAGGAGCGTGAACAGGCTGACGCCGACCGCCACGAGGGCCACCACGACCTGCTGCTCCTCGAACGCGGCCAGGATCAGCGCCAGCTTGGCCACGAACCCCGAGAACGGCGGGATGCCGGTCAGGGACATGGCGGCGGCGAAGAACACCACGGCGGTGAGCGGCTCCCGCCGCAGCAGTCCCGTGACCTCGCCCAGCGGCTGCCGCCCGTAGGCGATCTCCACCGCACCGGTGGACAGGAACAGGGACACCTTCACCACCGTGTGGTGCAGCAGGAAGAAGATGCCCGCGGTGAGTCCGGCGGCCCCGAACAGGGCGACGCCCAGCAGGATGTAGCCGATCTGGCTCACGGTGGAGTAGGCGAGGATCGCCCGCGCGTCCCGCTCCCCCACGGCGCCGAGCACACCGACCACCATCGAGACGGTGAAGACCACCAGCCCGATCCACAGGTACTGCTCCGCGCCGTCGAAGATCACGGCGTAGATCCGGTAGATCGCGTAGACCGCGATCTTCGTGTGCAGCCCCGAGAACAGGGCGGTGACGGTGGGCGACATGAAGGGGTAGGTGCGCGCCAGCCACCCGTGCACGGGGACCACCGCCGCCTTCACGGCCAGGGCGGTGAGAGCAACGGCGACCGACACGGCCACGGCGGTGGACTCCGCGGCCCGGCCCGCCAGCTCGGCGAGGTTCACGGTGCCGGCCGTGCCGTAGACGAGCCCCACCCCCGCGAGGAAGATCGTGGAGGCCAGCAGGTTGACGCTCACGTAGATCCGCGAGGACGTGACCTGCATCAGCCGTCCCCGGCCGCGGTGGGCCAAGATGATCAGCGCGTAGGACGGCACGAGCATGACCTCGATGAACACGAACAGGTTGAACAGGTCCGCCGTGAGCAGGGCTCCGTTGAAGCCGGCCGTGAGCACGAGCACCAGGGGGCCGAAGTAGCGCTTCTCCGCCTGCCCCGAGACCACCCCGAACCAGGAGCTGACCAGGGTCACGAAGCCGGTCGCGGTGAGCATGAGGGCGGTGAACAGATCGGCCGCGAAGGGGATGGCGATGCCGGCGGGCCAGCCGCTGATCCGGTGGGCCAGCACGGTGCCGCCGTCCAGGAGGGTGGCCACGAGCCACACGGCCCACACCACGTCCGCCCCGAGGACGGCGAGCAGCCCCGCCTTGCCGATCCGCCCGGAGCCGCCGGCGAGCACCAGCAGACCGGCGGCCAGCAGCGGGACGATGACGAAGAACGGGATCAGGTCCGCGCTCATGCGCGACCACCCCGCCCCGGGCGCCGCTCGGGGCGGGTGCCCACCGGATCCGGGTCCGCGGGGGCGGCGCCGTGCGTTCCGGTGCTGTCTGCGGGGTCGTCCATCAGGTCAGGGGTCTCCATCTCCCGGCCGGTGAGCTCGAGATCGGTGTCGTCGTCCTCGTCGCCGGTCACGGCGAGCACGAGCATGTACATGGTGATGGCGAACGCGATGACGATCGCCGTCAGCACGAAGGCCTGCGGCAGGGCGTCCGCCGTGGTCGCCGGGTCCGGGGAGGAACCGAGGGGCTCACCGCGGCGGTCGATGCCGCCGGTGGACATGATCAGCAGGTTCACCCCGTGGCTGAGGAGGGCGAAGCCGATGATCAGGCGGACCATGCCGCGCCGCAGCATCATGAAGACGCCGCCTCCGATGAGCACCCCCACGGTCAGTGCGAGTGCCATCAGGAATCGTCTCCTCGGGGTCGGTCGGGGTGCTCGGCGGACGCCCCGGAAGGCCGTCCGGAACTCCGGTCGAGAACCCGGATGCTGCTGAGGTCCATGGGCGCCGTGCTGGGGTGGTGCGGCTCGTCCGTGGTGGGGGTCGGGCGGGGGGCGGGACCGTCCACCGCGGTGGAGCCCACCCGCCGCAGGGGCGGTGGTTCCTTCTCCTCCACGCCGAGACGGCTGACCGCGGCCAGGATCACGCCGACCACCGCGAGGTACACGCCGACGTCGAAGAACAGCGCCGTGGTGATCGCGACCCCGAACACGTCGAAGTGCAGGGCGCGCAGGAACGAGCCCTCGGCCAGGCCCAGGAGGCCCACGACCACCGCCACGGCGACCCCGGCGCCGATGAGCTTCACGTAGGGCACACCGAGCCGGCTGACCCGGTCGTCCTGCGCCGAGAGATAGACCAGGGAGATGCCCGCGGCACCGATGAGGGCGGCGATGAAGCCGCCGCCGGGCTGGTAGTGCCCGCGGAGCAGGAAGAAGAGGGACAGGACCACGATGACCGGCCCGAGCAGGCGCTCGGTGACCCGCAGGACCATGGTGTTGTCCCGGGCGTCGCTGATCGGCGACCCGGGCGGCTCCGTGATGGGGCTGTGCAGCTTGGGCAGCAGCCCCCGCGACTCCAGGGCCACGACGATCGCGATGCCGGCCACGCCCAGAACGGTCAGCTCACCGAGGGTGTCCAGGGCGCGGAAGTCCACGAGGATCGTGTTCACCACGTTCGACCCGCCGGTCTCCGTCTTGGCCTCCGCGAGGAAGTACTGGCCCGCGTCGGAGAGCCCCCGCCGGCCGGTGAGCGCCCACGTGGCCACGGCGGCGGAGGTGCCCGCGAGGACCGCGACGACGGCCGCCGTGGTCGACCGCCGCTTCCCGGTCCGGTGGAAGGTGGAGGGCAGTCGGTTGAGCAGCAGGACGATCACCACCACGGTGAGGATCTCGACCAGCAGCTGGGTCAGCGCCACGTCCGCGGCGCCGAGCTCGTAGAACCACAGCGCGACCGCGAAGCCCACCACGCCGATGATCGTCACGAGGGCGATCCGGCTGCGCACGCCCAGGGCCAGGAGCACCCCGACCAGGACCACGCCGAGCAGGACCCAGTCCAGGGGGCGCGTCACGTCCCCGTGCAGCGGCGGGACGTCGACCGTGAACACGCCGACGACCGTCAGCGCCACCAGCACGACCACGGGCGGGACCAGGTGCCGGTAGGGGGCGTCGGCGCGGGTGAGGCCGCCGATCCACGCGCCCAGGGCGACGGAGCCGCCGCGCAGCGCCTCGACCGTGCCCACCCCGGTGATGGGCGACAGCTCCCGGTCCAGGAGCCGGTCCACGCTCCTCCGGGCGAGCACCAGGATCGTGCCCAGGGTGAAGACCGCCACGGACATGTACAGCTCGGGGGCGAGGCCGTGCCACAGCCCCAGGTGGGGCTCGGCGTCGGGCCCGGCCACGGCGGCGGCGGCGGCACCGAGCAGCGGCTCGGCCAGCACACCGGCCAGCCCCAGCACCAGACCGGCCACGGAGACCAGGGCCACGGGCGCCAGGAAGGCCGCGGAGGCCTCCTTCGGCGGGTCCTGGGCGGGGCGGCCGGGGAAGATCGTGATGATCATCCGGGCCGAGTAGGCGAAGGTGAAGGACGCGGCCAGGACCGCCACGGCGCCCACGAGCCACACCGCCGCGGTGGGCGCCGGGCTCTCCGCCATGGCCTTGAACATGGCTTCCTTGGAGACGAACCCGAACAGCGGGACGACCCCGGCCATGGAGACCGCCGCGAGCGTCATCACGACGGCCGTGACGGGCATCGTCCGCGCCAGCCCGGAGAGCTTGCGGATGTCCCGGCTGCCGGCCTGGTGGTCGACCACCCCCAGGGACATGAACAGCGCCGACTTGAACAGCGCGTGGGCCGCCACGTGCACCACGGCCCCCACCACCGCGTAGGAGGTGCCGATGCCGATGGTCGCCGTCAGGAAGCCCAGCTGGCTCACGGTGGAGTATGCGAGCAGCTCCTTGAGGTCGTTGCGCTGCAGCGCGAACACCGCCCCCATCAGGGCGGTGAACAGACCCACGGAGATCAGCAGGACGTTCCACACCGGCACCTCGCTGAGAGCCGTGGAGAAGCGCAGCATGAGGTAGATGCCGGCCTTCACCATGGCCGCCGCGTGCAGGTAGGCGCTCACGGGGGTGATCGCGACCATGGCGTCGGGCAGCCAGGCGTGGAAGGGGAACTGCGCGGACTTGGTGAAGGCCGCGAGGGCGATCAGCACCGCGACGAACGCGGCGAACCCGGGGGACGTGGACCACACGTCGTCGACGAGGATGTCGCTGAGGCGCGTGGTGCCGGTGGCCACCCACATCGCGACCACCGCGGCGAGCAGGCACAGCCCGCCGGCCATGGTCACCAGGAAGGTCCGGATCGCCGGGTCCTTGGCGTGCGGGCCGGAGCGGGCGATGAGCAGGAAGGAGCACAGCGTGGTGAACTCCCACATCACGAACAGCAGGACCACGTCGTCGGCCAGGACCAGCCCGAGCATCGCCGCGGCGAAGAACGTCATGAGGGTGTAGAAGGCGCTGTGCGAGCCCTTGGCGAGGTAGCGGGCCGAGTAGCCGATGACCACCGCGCCGATGACCAGCACGATGAGGCCGAAGAACAGCCCGAGCCCGTCGAGCCGCAGGTGGAAGGTCACGCCCAGGGTCGGCATCCACGGGATCTGCTGGGAGACCGCGTCGGCGTCCCCCCGGCCGTTCCACACCGCGACCAGCGCACCGGCGAGCACGAGGAGGCCCGCGGCGAGCGGCCAGCCGGCGTCACGGCCCGCCCGGCGGCCCAGGACGGCCGCCGCAGGGCACAGCAGGGTGGTGAGAGCAAGAATGATCAGGAGGGACACGCCTGGCAACCGTCCGGTCGGTGGGATGGGAACGAGGTGGACTCGGCCGTCGACTGACCGGCCGCACCGGCCGGTGTCCCGGCCGGAGTGCTCAGGCGTCCCGGGGGCATCCGGAGAGCAGCGGCCCCCAGGAGTTCAGGTAGCCGTTCGTCCCGTTGGACACGCACCGGACCGCCGAGGACAGCACGCGGCCCGGCGGCACAGCGGGGCCGCGGCCGTGGACGTGGTTCCTGGGGCTGGTCATCGCCCCGAATTTACCATGACGGCCACCACAGCCCCCGGCGAGGTGCTGCGGTGCCCGTGACTCCTCCGCGCGCGGTCCGGCCGCCCTTCCGGCCGGTGACGGGGTCAGCGCCGCTCCCGCAGGGGACTCGAACCGGAGTGCGGGACGGTCGGGGTGGCGGCGGTCTCGGCGTCCGGCTCGACGGGCGCGCGGCGTGCCGGCTCCTCCGGCGGGAGCGCGTCCCCGAGGTCCTCGTCCCGGTCCTCGACGAGCTCGCCGTCGCCACCGCGGTCGCCGTCGCGGGGGGCGAGGGCAGGACGACGGCGCGGGGCGTCGTTGATCTCGGTGACGGACACGGCCATCGCGTTGAGCGCGAGACCGGCGAGCACGAACAGCCACGCCGCGACGGGGTACCACGCCAGACCGAGGACCACTCCGACCACGACGAGGGCGACGGAGGTCAGGTAGGCGGGGGTCAGCACGCGCTGGACGTTGAACTTCATGGTTTCCATTCCACCACGCGCGCGTGCGGATCGACCAACGGGCCCGGGCGTTTCCCCGCACCGGCCCGGGCACCCTGGTCCGGGAGCCTCCGTGCGTATACCGTCGGCGGCATGGACGACCTCGACCCCGAGCTGCTCGAGCTGGCGCGCTCCGCGCGCACCGTGACCGTGCTCTCCGGCGCCGGGATGTCGGCCGAGAGCGGGGTGCCCACCTTCCGGGACGCCGGCACCGGACTGTGGGCCCGCTGGTCCCCCGAGGAGCTGGCCACCCCCGAGGCGTGGGACGCCGACCCCGGGCTCGTCTGGTCCTGGTACCTCTGGCGGGCCCGCCAGGTGCGCCGGCTCCGCCCCAACGCCGGACACCGGGCGATCGCCCGGTGGGCGGACCGCGCTTGCGTCCACGTGGTCACCCAGAACGTCGACGACCTCCACGAGCGGGCGGGCTCCGCGGTCCTCGCCCACCTGCACGGCAGCCTGTTCGCGTTCCGCTGCTCGGACTGCGGCGCCCCGTTCCCGGAGCGTCTCCTCCCGGGCCTGGCAGCGGAGGCCCGTCCGGAGGCACCACCCGCTCCCCAGGAGCCCGACCACGAGGAGCCGGGCCGCGAGCGCCCCCCGGTGTGCCCCTCCTGCGGCGGAGCGGTGCGGCCCGCGGTCGTGTGGTTCGGGGAGCAGCTGCCCGAGGGCGCCGTGGAGCGCGCCGCCGCGGCCGTGGCCGAGGCGGAGCTCGTGCTCGTGGTGGGCACGTCCGGGCTCGTGCAGCCCGCCGCCTCCCTGCCGCTGATCGCGGCCGGCCGCGGGACGCCCGTGGTCGAGATCAACCCCGAGGACACCGCGCTCACCCCGCACGCCGACCGGACCGTCCGGGCCGGCGCCGCCGAGGCCCTGCCCCGCCTCCTGCCCCCGTGGGGCGACCGGCGCCCGACCGCCCGGCGGCCACGCGCCGACGGCTGAGCGCCCGCCGCCGGCTGCGGCTGCGGCCACCGTTCCCCGCCTTCCCGGGGCCTCCCGCTGCGGCTGGGCAGCGGAGGCCGATTGCTGAGAGCAGAAAGCACGCTGTCCTTCTTGTCAGCGCGCGGCGACAGCAGGAGACTGTTCGACGGACACCGGGCCCGGACGAGCTCCTCCCGGCCCTCCCTGTCAGCCCCTGGCTGTCTCCCCACGAAAGGCACGGTCCATGACGCAGTCCACGACGCAGTCCCCGACCCTCACCCTGCACGACGGCAGGACCATCCCCCAGCTCGGCTACGGCGTGTGGCAGGTCGACGCCGACATCGCCGAGGACGTGGTGGGCCAGGCCCTCGAGGCCGGCTACCGCCACATCGACACCGCCATGATCTACGGCAACGAGGAGGGCGTCGGCCGGGCGATCGCGAACAGCGGCATCCCGCGCGACGAGATCTTCGTGACCACCAAGCTGTGGAACGACGACCACGGCCACGACTCCGCGCTGAAGGCCATCGACGCCTCCCTGGAGCGTCTCGGCCTGGAGTACGTCGACCTGTACCTCATCCACTGGCCCACCCCGAAGCGCGGGAAGTACCTGGAGACCTGGAAGGCGTTCCAGGAGATCCGGGAGAGCGGCAAGGCCCGGTCCATCGGCGTCTCGAACTTCCCGCAGGAGGAGCTGCAGGAGATCATCGACGCGACGGGCGTGGTCCCCGTGGTGAACCAGGTGGAGCTGCACCCCTACTTCAACCAGTCCGCGCTGCGGGACTTCAACGCCTCGCACGGCATCCTGACCGAGGCCTGGTCCCCCCTGGGCCAGGGCGGCGACCTGCTGAAGGACCCGGTGATCGACTCGATCGCCCGCAAGCACGGCGCCACCCCGGGACAGGTCATCATCGCGTGGCACCTGGCGATCGGCAACGTGGTCTTCCCCAAGACCGTCACGCCGGAGCGGATCCGCGAGAACTACGCGGCCCTCGACGTCCGGCTCGACGACGAGGACGTCCGGGCGATCAGCGGCCTCGACAACGGCGGGCGGATCGGCTCCGACCCGAAGGACTTCAACTGAGTCCTGGCTCCTTCCCCGGCGACGCCCGGGACCGCGGTGGGTGCACCGCGGTCCCGGGCGTCGCCCGTCCCGCCGCCGGCACCGCCCACCGGGGGTGAGCGCGACGGGGCCGCCGGCCGCGGGCGCGCACCGATTGGTGCTCGACCGCCCGGCAGGCCGATCATGGTGCGCATGACTTCCCACACCCCCCGCGCGGCGGACGGCGCCACCGGCGCCCCCGACCCGCGCGACCACCACGACAACCGCTCCGACGTCCGGTCCTTCTTCGGCCAGCCGCGCATGCTGGCGAACCTGTTCAGCGTCGAGCTGTGGGAGCGCTTCTCCTTCTACGGCATGCAGGGCATCGTCCTGCTGTACATGTACTTCGCCACCACCGAGGGCGGGCTCGGCATCGACCGCGCCACGGCCGCGGGCATCGTGGGCGCCTACGGCGGCGCCGTCTACCTGTTCGCCATCCTGGGCGGGTGGGTCGCCGACCGGCTCCTCGGCTCCGAGCGGACGATGTTCCTCAGCGGCGTCCTCATCATGGCCGGCCACGTCTCGCTGGCGCTGATCCCCGCCGTCGCGGGCCTCACGATCGGCCTCGTCCTCATCGCGATCGGGTCCGGGGGGCTCAAGGCCACGATCACCAATCTCGTGGGTGCCCTCTACGACCGCCAGGACCCGCGCCGCGACGCCGGCTTCTCGATCTTCTACATGGGCGTGAACATCGGCGGACTCCTCGGGCCGCTCCTGACCGGCTTCGCGCAGAAGACCTGGGGCTTCCACCTCGGCTTCGGCCTGGCCGCGGTGGGCATGGCCTTCGGCCTGGCCCAGTACGCCCTCGGGCGCAGGAGGCTTCCCGCAGAGGTCCACCACGTGCCCAACCCCCTGCCGCGCGAGCAGTACGGGAAGTGGGCGGGGATCGCCGCGGCGGCGATCGCCGTCGTCGTGGCCGCCGCCCTCACGGGGGTGCTCAACGCGGCCAACCTCGCCGACGTCGTGGTGGGGGTGATTGTGGTGGCGGCCGTGGCGCTGTTCGTCCTCCTGCTCACCAGCAAGAAGGTCGACGACGACGAGCGCTCCCGCGTGCGGGCGTTCATCCCGCTGTTCATCGGCTCGGCCGCGTTCTGGGCACTGTTCCAGCAGCAGTTCACGGTCATCACGATCTACTCGGACACCCGGCTGGACCGCGCGCTCGGCGACTGGACCATGCCGATCTCCTGGGTCCAGTCCTTCAACCCCTTCTTCATCATCCTGCTCGCGCCGGTGTTCGCGGTGCTGTGGACGAAGCTGGGCGACCGCCAGCCCGGCACGCCCACCAAGTTCGGCCTCGGCATCGTGCTGATGGGATCGGCGTTCCTGATCTTCCTGCCCATGGTCGGGGTGTCCTCGGTGCCGGTCCTGTGGGCCGCGCTGATCCTGCTGGTCGCCACCCTGGGCGAGCTGATGGTCTCCCCGGTGGGCCTGTCCCTGTCCACCCGGCTGGCCCCGCGGGCCTATCCCGTGCTGATGGTCGCCCTCTTCTACCTGTCGGTGGCCCTGGGCACGGCCCTGTCCGGCGCGCTGGCCGGCTACTACAGCGAGCAGGCCGAGGCCGCCTACTTCGGGATCCTGGGCGCCGTGACCATCGTCGTCGGCGCCGCCCTGCTCGTGCTGTCCCCCTGGATCCGGCGGATGATGCGCGGGGTGCGCTGACGGCCGTGCCGGGCACCCGCCGTCAGGGACCGGTCGGTGCGCGGAGGATGCCGCGCACCACCTCGGCGGCGGGGACCTCCTGTGCGGCCGCGAACTGCGGACCGGCCCACAGGGCGATGGCCTCGGGGTCCCCGGCCTGCGCCGCGGCCGCCCGGATGGGCTTGGTCATCTGGTTGACCTGGGGATATGCCGCTGGGGCCATATTCGTGAAGCGGTCGAGGAAACCGTTGCGCACCCCGCGCGCCAGCCGTCCCGAGAACGCGCGGGTCACGGCGGTCTCCGTGTAGCGGCCCGAGCCGAGGGCCTCCCGGTACGCGGCGGACGTCCCGGCCTCGTGCGTGCGCAGCAGCAGCGTGCCGACCTGCACGGCGTCCGCCCCGGCGGTCAGGGCCGCGTCCGCGTCCGCCGCGGAGGCGATGCCGCCCGCGGCCACGAGCGGGACGTCCACGGCGGCGCGGACCGCGGCGACGAGCTCCACCAGGGGCTCCTCGCCCGGGACGTCCTCCGCGCGGTGGGTGCCCCGGTGCCCGCCGGCCGCCGGGCCCTGGACCGTCAGCAGGTGGGCACCGGCCCGCACGGCGGCCTGGGCCTCCGGGACCGAGGTCACCGTGACGGACGTCGTGGTGCCCACCGCCGCGAGCCGCGCCAGCACGGAGACCGCGGGGAGCCCGAAGGTGAACGAGACGACCGGGACCCGCAGCGCCTCGACGAGCTCGAGCTTGGCGGCCCACCCGTCGTCGTCGGCGGGGTCCGTGTCCGGCAGCTCCACCCCGTACCGGCGGGCCGTGTCTTCCAGCGCCTCCCGGTAGGCCGCGACCGACCGGTGCACGGCGGGGTCGACCGCCGTCCCGGGGGCCGCGGTGTTCGCCGCCTGCGGGACGAACAGGTTCACCCCGAACGGGCCGTCCGTGCGCGCCCGGACCTCCTCGACGTCCGCGCGGACGCCCGCCGCGGGACGGTTGCCGGCGGCCAGGAAGCCCAGGCCGCCGGCGGCCGTGACCGCCGCGGCCAGCGCCGGGGTCGAGGGCCCGCCGGCCATCGGGGCGCCCAGGAAGGGGAGGCGGAGTTCGGTCAGCCGGAAGCGGGGCGCTGTGCTCGTCATGGTCCCAGGCTAGGAACACGGCGGCTCGTCGTCACCACCTGGGCCGGGCGCGGGGCGTGGCATAGGCTGTGGCCACGGTCACCGCACGCCGGGGCCCGCCAGCCCGTCACCACCGATTCGAGGCATCCGATGGCCCAGTCAGCCGAATCCGGGACCCGGTCCCGCCCCCAGCCGGAGCTCAAGCGCGTCATGGGCCCCGGCCTGCTCCTGCTGTTCATCGTGGGCGACATCCTCGGCACCGGGGTGTACGCCCTCACCGGGAACATCGCCGGAGAGATCGGCGGCGCCGCGTGGGCCCCGATCCTCGTGGCGTTCCTCGTGGCGACCATCACGGCCTTCTCCTACCTCGAGCTCGTGACCAAGTACCCCGGCGCCTCGGGCGCAGCGCTGTACACGCACAAGGCCTTCGGCATCCACTTCATCACCTTCCTCGTGACGTTCGCGGTGCTCAGCTCGGGCCTGACCTCCGCCTCGACGGCGGCCTCGGCCGTGGCCTCGAACTTCGCCCGCGGCTTCGGGCTGGAGGTGGACACCACGACCATCACCGTGATCGCCGTGATCTTCATCGCGATCCTCGCCGCCATCAACATCCGCGGCGTCACCGAGGGCCTCGCGTTCAACGTGGTGCTGACGTCGATCGAGCTCACCGGCCTGCTCATCGTCATCCTCGTGGGGTTCTGGGCGGCGTTCCAGGGCCAGGCCGACTTCAGCCAGACGATGGTGTTCGAGACCTCGGAGGACAAGGGCATCTTCCTGGCCCTCACCGCGGTGACCTCGCTCGCGTTCTTCTCCTTCGTGGGCTTCGAGGACTCCGTCAACATGGTCGAGGAGACCAAGAACCCCAGCCGCGACTTCCCGCGCGTGATGCTCTTCGGCCTCGGCCTGACGGGCGTGGTCTACATCCTGGTCTCGATCTTCACCGTGGCGGTCGTCCCCATCGGCGTGCTCGGGGAGTCGACCACGCCGCTGCTGGACATGGTCCGGATCGGCGCCCCCAACATCCCCATCGACACGATCTACCCGTTCCTGACGATCTTCGCCGTGGCCAACACCGCCCTGATCAACATGCTCATGGCCTCCCGGCTGCTCTACGGCATGGCCCGCCAGGGCGTGCTGCCGGACTTCCTGGGCCACGTCCTGCAGGGCCGGCGCACCCCCTGGTCGGCCATCGTGTTCACGAGCCTTCTCGCCATGGCGCTGATCGTCGTCATCAACAACATCCTCGGCAGCGGCACGGCGAGCGCCCTCGGCGGCACCACGGCCCTTCTCCTCCTGGGCGTGTTCACCATCGTCAACGTCGCGGCGATCATCCTGCGCAAGGACCACAGCCCCACCCACGACTACTTCCACGCCCCCCGGGTCCTGCCCTACCTGGGCGCGATCACCTGCGCCTACCTCGTGGGGCCCTGGGCACAGGACCTCGTCGAGTACCAGATCGCCGTGGTCCTGCTGCTGATTGGGCTGGGCCTGTGGATCGTCAACTTCGTCTACGACCGCCTGTTCCTCGGCCGCAAGGTGCGGTTCGAGCACCCGGAGGCCCTCGCCCGCATGGAGGACGAGCCCGCGGACCAGGACCCCCACCGCGGTCCCTGACCCGTTCCGCCCCACCGTGCCGCTACCCCAGGAGAACCCGTGACCGTCGTCGTCGGATACATGCCCACCGCCCCCGGACACGCGGCGCTGGACGCCGCCATCCTCGAGGCAGAGCGCCGCGGCACCGACCTGGTGGTGGTGCAGCCGCGGCCGAGGCGCCACCAGCCGCCGGAGATCAAGGCAGACATCGACGTGGAGCGGGAGAGGCTCGCCCGTGCCGGAGTGCGCTACGAGCTGCGGGAGCCCGACCACGACAGCGACCCCGCCGACGTCATCCTCGACACCGCCCGCGAGCACGGGGCCGAGCTCATCGTGCTGGGCATCCGGCGCCGCTCCCCCGTGGGCAAGATCATCATGGCGAGCACCGCCCAGCGCGTCCTGCTCGAGAGCCCCTGCCCGGTGCTGTGCGTCAAGGCCGTCTACGACTGAGCCCGGGATTTTATTTCTGTTTTCGAAATATTAGTCTGATCCCAGACCCCGGCGCCTCCGGTTCCGCGGTGGGGTCCGTCGGTCGCCGCGGCTCCGACCTGCTCCTGCCGCTCGTGAAAGGCACGCCATGACCACCCCGGCCCCCACCGCGTCCCGTCCCGCCCCGTGGGCCGAGGCCCCCGGGTCCCCCGCACCCCCGCGGCGCTCCCGCTGGACCACGCTGCTGCGGATCCTGCTGCCGGCGCTGCTGATCGTCGGGTGGCTCGCGGTGGCCGGCGTGGGCGGGCCGTACTTCGGGAAGATCTCCGAGGTCTCGACCAACGACCAGTCCAGCTTCCTGCCCGAGTCCACCGAGTCCACGCAGGTCACCCGGCTGCTGGGCGAGTTCCGGGACTCGGAGGCGATCCCCGCGATCGTCCTCCTCGCCCGGGAGGGCGGGCTGACCGCCGCCGACCGGGCGTGGGCGGAGGACGCCGCCGCGGCGGTGCAGGAGAGCGGCCTTGCCGAGGGGCAGACCTCGCCGCTGATCCCGTCCGAGGACGGGGAGGCCTTCCAGCTCGTCGTCCCCCTGCCCGACGGCGAGGTCGTCGACGACGTCGAGGCTCTCGCGGAACGGTTCGAGACGGACCGGCCGGAGGGCCTGCAGAGCTACGTGACGGGCCCCGCCGGGTTCACGGCCGATCTCGTGGCCGGTTTCGAGGGCATCGACGGGATCCTGCTGGGCGTGGCGCTGGCCGTGGTGTTCGTGATCCTCCTCGTGGTCTACCGCTCCCCCGTGCTGCCCGTCCTGGTGCTGCTGACCTCGGTCTTCGCCCTCAGCGCCGCCATCCTGGTCGTGTACTGGCTGGCGGCCAACGAGCTCGTGACCATCAGCGGCCAGGTGCAGGGCATCCTGTTCATCCTCGTGGTCGGCGCCGCCACCGACTACTCGCTGCTCTACACGGCCCGGTACCGGGACGCCCTCCTGCACCACCGGGGACGGGCGGACGCGACCCGGGCGGCCCTCAAGGGCTCGGTCGAGCCGATCGTCGCCTCCGGCGCCACCGTCATCGCGGGCCTGCTGTGCCTGTTGCTCTCGGACCTCGCCTCGAACAAGGCGCTGGGCCCGGTGGCCTCCGTCGGCATCGTGATGTCCGTCCTGGCGGCCCTGACCTTCCTGCCCGCGGTCCTCTACGCCACGGGACGGGGGGCCTTCTGGCCGTTCCGGCCCCGCTACGACGCCTCGGGCGCGGAGCGCGTGCGCGTGGTCGAGCACGGGGCCGGCACCCGCCCGACCGTCGAGGGGCGAGGCGTGTGGGCCTCGGTGGCCCGGTTCGTGGCCCGCGCCCCGCGGGCGATCTGGGTGGTGACCACTGTGGTGCTCCTCGCCCTCGCCGGGTTCAGCACCCAGTTCGAGGCCTCGGGCGTGGAGCAGAGCGAGCTCGTGCTCGGCGAGTCCCAGGCGCGGGACGGCCAGGAGGCCCTGGCCCAGCACTTCCCCGGCGGCTCCGGCAGCCCAGCGGTCCTGCTGGTCCCGACCCGTTCCCTGGACGCCGCGGTCGAGGCGGTCGAGGGCACGGAGGGCGTGGCCGGCGTCGTCGCCGTCGCCAACGACTCCCCGTCCGGCACCCTGCCCCTCGGGGAGGACGCCCCGCCCCCGGCCGGGCCCTTCGCCGGGGCCGAGCCGACGGAGGCCGAGGGCCTCTATCAGCTCCAGGCCACGCTGTCCGACGCCGCCGACTCCCCCGAGGCGGAGCAGACCGTCCGGGAGCTGCGCGAGAACCTGCGCGCGGCGGACGCGGAGATCCTCGTGGGCGGCACCACAGCGACGAACATCGACACCAACGAGACCTCGATCGCCGACCGCACGCTGATCATCCCGGTGATCCTCGTGGTCATCACCCTGATCCTCATGCTGCTGCTGCGCTCCGTCCTGGCCCCGGTGCTGCTGATCCTCACCACCGTGGTCTCGTTCTTCACGGCCCTGGGCGTCTCCGCCCTCGTGTTCAACAACGTCCTGGACCTGCCCGGTGCGGACCCCTCGGTCCCGCTCTTCGGCTTCGTCTTCCTCGTGGCGCTGGGCATCGACTACAACATCTTCCTGATGTCCCGGGTGCGGGAGGAGTCGCTGGTGCACGGCACCCGGGCTGGCATCCTCCGGGGTCTCACCCTCACCGGCGGGGTGATCACCTCGGCCGGCATCGTGCTCGCGGCCACGTTCGCGGCGCTGGCCGTCATCCCGATCATGTTCCTGGTGCAGCTGGCGTTCATCGTGGCGTTCGGCGTGCTCCTGGACGCGCTGATCGTCCGGTCGCTGCTGGTGCCGGCCCTGACCTACGACATCGGCCGGGCCATATGGTGGCCCTTCCACCGGCGGATCGAGCCCTGAGACCCGGCGGGGCGCCCGGTGCCACGGCCGCGGGCGGCGTGTCAGGCGGCGTGGTGGTCCGTCCGCCGGGCCACGACCGGCACCCGTGCCGTGTCCGGACGAGCGTCCTCGGCGGGGCTCTCCTCGGCGGCGGGCCCCTGCTCGACGTCGTGCCACGCCGCGTCCTCCTGCTGCCAGCCGAAGCCGTAGGCGAGCGCGGGCACCAGGTGGTTGGCGAGACCGCACCCCACGGCCAGGCCCGCCCAGGCGACGGGGAACGAGGCGAGGACGTCGAGGGGGTAGTGCACGCCCAGGTAGAGCCGGGACAGCCCGACGAGCACGGCCGTGCCCAGGCCCGCGACGAGGACGGCGGAGGCGGACCTCGACCGGCGCATCGCGAGGCAGAACGCCGCCGCGATGGCCAGCGCGGCACCCGCGTGCCCGGAGGGGAAGGACGTGATGCCGTCCACGAGGACGAGGGGTTCCGGGAACGCCGTGCTGTCCGGCCGGGGGCGGCCGACGGCGACCTTCACCATCCCGACCGCGGCCCAGCCGGAGAGCGCCGTGACGGCGAAGCCGGCGGCGTCCCAGGGCCGCCGGCGCGCCAGGGCGAGCCAGGCGGTGAGGGCGGCGATGATCGCGAACGCCCCCGGGGTGGAGAACGCGTGGTGCAGGACGAGCGCCAGCGCGTCCAGGACGCCGAGGCGCGCCGCGTCGAGCCGGTGCAGGACCTCGGTCTCCTGTGCCGCGACTCCCGGGGAGTACACCAGCAGCCGCCCCACGGTCGCCGTGACGAGCACGACGATGAAGGGGACGACCACCCACTGGTGCAGCTGGGGGAGGGACCAGGTGGAGCGGGCCGGCCGGGGGGAAGAGTGCTGCGCCGGAATTGCCATGCCCACCACCATGACACACGCCACGTTCCGGGAGTCCCCGAACGCCCGGCCCGCAAGAGAGTTCGGGAACAATTCCCCGAATCGGTACAGAGAATGACAAATCATGAAGCTTGACCGCAGGAACGGCGCCGGCAGGGCTGCTGTGTGACGCTCCGCATCCTCGGTGTGACGTCAGCAGTGCCATCGACCGGAAAGGGTTGATTTTCGATTACAGGCGTGCGGTTTCACGTGGAACACTGGACATTCGCGAGAGGATCAACGCTAGACGGATGTCCTCGGTGATAGACACCACTATGACGGGCCTCCGCCGACCTCCTGCCAACTTTGCCCCCTGTCCCCTCATCGGGGGACAGCTCTTGACGTGGAACGGTCCGGCTAGACTGGGCCGCCACTCCCACCCCGCCGCCCGACCCGCGAGGAGCCCCCGTGTTCAAGAAGGACAAGTCCCGCAGCCGCCGCCCGGCCGCCTCCCACGCCGAGGCCGTCCAGCACGTGGCGGAGGACGGGGTCGCCATCTACTGGCGGCCCGGGTGCCCGTTCTGCGGCATGCTCGAGCGCGGACTCGGACCGGACGCCGAGCGCGCCATGTGGACCAACATCTGGGAGGACCGGGACGCCCTGGCCTTCGTGGAGTCCCTCAACGACGGCAACGCCACGGTGCCCACGGTGGTGACCCGCGACGAGCACTTCGTCGCGGCCTCCCCCGCCCAGGTCGCCGCCGCCAGAGGGCTGATCGCCGAGGCCGGCAAGGTCCTCTGAGAACAGGCGGGCGGAGCCGCCGGCCCGCCCACCCCTGTCTTCGACCTGTGAACGCTGATTAGGATGACAGTCCTGTTCACGTTCACCGGTGAAAGAGGACGATGATGTCCGAGCCCGCGGGGTCCCCCGTTCCACCCGGTTCGCAGACGTCCCTGCGCAACGCCAACCAGCGCCGGGTGCTCGACGCGGTGCGCCGTGACGGGCACCTGACCCAGGCGCAGATCTCCCGTCGCACCGCACTGGCGCCCTCGACGGTGTCCAGCATCGTCCACCAGCTGATCGGCGCCGGCCTGCTCGTCATGGAGACGGACGGCGCCGGCCGCCGGGGTCAGCGCATCGGCTTCCGGGGCTCCGCCGGCCACGTGGTCGGCATCGACGTGGGACACCGCCACGTCACGGTGGCCGTCGCGGACCTGAACCAGAGGATCCTCGCCCAGCGGCGTCACGAGCTGCCTGCCGAGCACCGCTTCGCCGAGGACCTCGAGCTGGTCGGCCGGACCCTCGACGCCCTCCTCCGGGAGCACGGCACGGCACGGTCCGGGCTGCTCGCCGCGGGCCTCACCCTCCCGGCCCCCGTGGACCTCGAGGGCCGGCTGGTCAGTGCGAGCGCGATCCTCCCGGCGTGGAGCGGGATCGACGTGCGCGAGGAGGCCGGCCGCCGGCTCGGACTGCCCGTCGTCGTCGAGAACGACGCCAACGCGGGCGCCCTGGGCGAGCACGCCTGGGGCGCCGGGCGCGGAGCGCAGCACATGGCCTACCTCAAGATCGGCCACGGCGTGGGCGCCGGTCTGATCCTCAACGGGTCCCTCTTCCGCGGCGCCACCGGGTCCGCCGGGGAGCTCGGCCACACGACCGTGGACGAGCACGGCCGGGTGTGCCGGTGCGGAAACCGCGGGTGCCTCGAGACCTACGTGTCCTCCGGGGACGTCACCGGCCTGCTGAGCACCACGCACGGGCCCGACCTGACCGTGCCCGATCTCGTGGCCGCGGCGCTCGCCGGCGACGTCGGCTGCGGGCGGGTCATCGGCGACACCGGCCGCCTGCTCGGCACGGCGGTGGCCAACCTGTGCAACACCATCAACCCGGAGCTCGTGGTCGTCGGCGGCGAGATCGCCCGGGCCGGCGAGCTGCTGCTCGGCCCGCTGCGCGAGGTCGTCTCCCGCCAGGGGGTCCGCGGCAGCGTGCGGGACCTGCGGATCGAGACCGCCACGCTGGGCATCGAGGCGCACGTGGCGGGCGCGGTGATCCTCGCCCTGCAGCACGCGGAGCTGCCCGTCGGGGCCCTTCCGGCAGGATGACGCGCCGGACGACACCTGTCTTCGACTAATGGACATTCAGCGCACTGAGTTTTAGTGTGGATCGCGTCACACGAACCCTGCGGCGTCGGCGGGTGCGTCCGCCCCGGGGTGCGGCGGACGGCACGTCCCGGGCCCACGCCGTTTCCTCCACCAGCAGCCGATCTCCACCAGCAAGGGAGCTGTCCGATGAGCCAAGACGCCACGACCCCCAGGGTCGCGGAGCACCCGAACACCTCGGCGGTCCTCCGGATCACCATCGTCGCCGCCTTCGGCGGCTTCCTCTTCGGCTACGACTCCGCGGTCATCAACGGCGCGGTCTCGGCCATCCAGGAGGAGTTCGGGGTCGCTCCCGGACCGCTCGGCTTCGCCGTGGCCTCGGCCCTGCTCGGCGCCGCCGCAGGTGCGTTCTTCGGCGGCCGGGTCGCCGACGCCCTGGGCCGCGTCCCGGTGATGAAGATCGCCGCGGTCCTCTTCCTCGTCAGCGCGATCGGCTGCGGTGTGGTGGACAGCTTCGGCTGGCTGATCTTCTGGCGCGTCGTCGGAGGCATCGGCGTGGGTGTCGCCTCCGTCATCGCTCCCGCCTACATCGCCGAGGTCGCCCCGGCTTCCATCCGCGGCCGGCTCGGCTCGCTGCAGCAGATGGGCATCGTGCTCGGCATCTTCATCTCGCTGGCGGTGGACGCCTGGCTCGCCGCCATGGCCGGCGGCTCCACCCAGGAGCTGTGGCTCGGCCTGGAGGCCTGGCGGTGGATGTTCATGGCCGAGGCCATCCCGGCCATCGCCTATCTGATCGGCTCGTTCACGATCCCCGAGTCCCCCCGCTACCTGGTGGAGGACGGTCGCTCCGACGAGGCCGAGGCCGTGCTGGCCAATCTGCAGGGCTCCGCGTCGGCGGCCGAGCGGGTGCGCCTCATCAAGGAGACCCTCCGGATCGAGCACAAGCCCCGGCTGTCCGATCTGAAGGGACGGACGGCCGGTCTCAAGCCGATCGTGTGGGTGGGCATCGGCCTGGCCGCGCTGCAGCAGTTCGTGGGCATCAACGTGATCTTCTACTACTCGAACGTGCTCTGGCAGTCCGTGGGGTTCACCGAGGCCGACTCGTTCACCATCACGGTGATCACGTCCGTGGTCAACGTCGCCGTGACCATCGTGGCGATCGCGCTCGTCGAGAAGGTCGGCCGGCGCCGGCTCCTGCTCATCGGCTCGGCGGGCATGACCCTGTCCCTCGCCACCCTCGCCGTCCTGTTCGCCACGGCCGACGTGGTCGACGGCGCACCGGTGCTCGGCCCCACCGCCGGTCCCCTCGCCCTCGTGGCCGCCAACCTGTTCGTGGTCTTCTTCGGCGTCTCGTGGGGTCCCATGATGTGGGTCCTGCTGGGCGAGATGTTCCCGAACCGGATCCGCGGCGCCGCCCTGGCCGTGGCCGGATTCGTGCAGTGGATCGCCAACTGGCTGGTCACCGTGACCTTCCCGGCCCTGGCGGCCTTCTCCCTGGGCGTCGCGTACGGGCTCTACGCGTTCTTCGGGCTCGTCTCCCTGATCTTCACGATCAAGATGGTCCGCGAGACCACCGGCATCGAGCTCGAGGACATGCAGGACTGAGCACCGCGCAGGATCCACGACGGCGGCGGTGGTCGTCCCCTCCGGGGGAGACCACCGCCGCCGCCGTCGTCGTGCCCGGGCCCGGGAGCGCACAGGGCACCGCGGGCGCTGTGCGTCCTTCTTTACTCCTCCGTGACCGCCAGGACACGGATCGCCGCCCGCATCGGGTATTTTCGGATGAACTGCGCCAGGCCCGGACCCCCGAGCCGGTTCCGGCCTGCCCAGCCCCACCGCTCCATTTTCAACGGCGAAAAGGACCCACGTTGACCCAGACCACTGCGGACCCCGCATCCCCCGCACAGACCACTGCCCGCAAGTCGGCGGGCCACGTCATCGTGGACACGCTCGTGGCGCACGGCGTGCAGCGCACCTACGTGGTGCCCGGCGAGTCCTACCTGGACGTGCTCGACGGTCTGCACCACTCGTCGATCGAGACGGTCGTCTGCCGCCACGAGGGCGGTGCGGCCTACATGGCCGAGGCCGACGGCAAGATGGGCCCCGTCCCGGGCGTGGCCATGGTGACCCGCGGCCCCGGCGCGGCCAACGCCCACGTGGGCCTGCACACCTCGTGGCAGGACTCCACCCCGATGGTGCTGTTCGTGGGCCTGATCCCGTTCGAGCACCGCGACAAGGAGGCGTTCCAGGAGTTCGACCCGCACGCGTGGTTCGACTCCGGGGCTAAGCGCGTGATGGTCCTCGACCACGCCGAGCGGGCCTCCGAGATCGTGGCCGAGGCGATGTTCGCCGCCAACTCCGGCCGCCCCGGCCCCGTGGTCGTGGGTCTGCCCGAGGACATCATCCGGGCCGAGATCGACGCGACCCTGCACCCGCCGATCCCCGTGGCCCACGGCGGGATGACGGTCAACGACTGGAAGGCGCTGCGCGACGCGCTCTCGACCGCGGAGAAGCCCCTGTTCGTGACCGGCGGCAACGACTGGACCGTCGAGGGTGCGGCCGGCCTCACGGACTGGCTCGAGGAGCACCACCTCCCGGCCGCGGCCGAGTGGCGCACCGAGGGCACCGTCCCGTTCGACTCGGACTCCTACGTGGGCCCGATCGGCTACGGCCGCCCGAAGGCGACCTTCGAGATGCTCGAGGAGACCGACCTGCTGGTCTTCGTGGGCACCGTCCCCGGCGACGTCATCACCAACGGGTTCCTGGTCCGCCAGGACTGGGAGAAGAAGAACTTCCTGGTCACCATCGACCCGTCCCTGCGCGGGCGCTCCGGGCCGGTGTCCTACCAGATCGTGGCCAAGCCCGACGTGTTCGTGCGCGACCTCGTGCGCATCGACCTGCCGGCCAAGCCGGCGTGGAAGGAGTGGACCGCCCGGCTGCGGGCGCAGCAGGTCGAGTTCTCCACCCCCGTGTCCACGGAGCCGGCCACGGAGCCGTCCGGAGGCCGGGCCCGGATGGACACCATGATGGCCCACCTCGTGGCGGGTCTGCCCGGCGACGCCATGTGCACCTTCGGCGCCGGGGAGCACACCAACTGGGCGCACCGCTACTTCCCCGCCAAGGGGTACGCGGCGATGATCTCCGCCCGCAACGGCTCCATGGGCTACTCGGTGCCCTCCGCCGTCGCGGCCTCTTTGCGCTACCCCGGCCGGCGGGTGGTGACCATCGCCGGTGACGGCGAGTTCCTGATGAACGGCCAGGAGCTGGCCACCGCCGCCCAGTACGGGGCCACCCCGCTGGTGATCGTGATGGACAACCAGGAGTACGGCACGATCCGCACCCACCAGGAGCGGGACTACCCGGACCGCGTCTCGGGCACCCAGCTCAAGAACCCCGACTTCGCTCTCATGGCCCAGGCCTTCGGCGGGTTCGGGGTGCGCGTGGAGACCGACGCCGAGATCCCCGGCGCGCTGGCGGCCGCCCTGAGGGCGATCGACGAGGAAGGGCAGTTCGCCCTGATCCACCTGATCGTGGAGCAGCGCGTCAAGGCCTACTGACCCGCGGGCCGTCCACCGCTCGTGCGGTGAGCGGGGCGGTGCCGCGTCCGGTCGGGACGCGGCACCGCCCCCGGTCCGCACGTCCCCGTCCCTGCGCCCTGTGGGGTGCAACGGCGGCGCTCAGCCGGCCAGCGAGTGCGCCAGCTCGTCCTCGCGCATCCGCCCGGCCCACAGGGCCACCAGCCCCAGCGCCGGGGTCAGCAGGGCCACGGTCCAGAAGATCACCGGGAGGGGCACCACCTGGGCCACGGGTCCCGCGACCGCCATCGACACCGGCATGAGGGCGATCGAGACGAAGAAGTCGAGGCTCGAGACCCGCCCCAGCATGTGGCGCGGGACCCGGCGCTGCAGGAGAGTGCCCCACAGCACCATGCCCGCGCCGTCCCCGGCGCCCACGAAGGCCAGGCACAGCGCCATGACCCAGAACGAGTCGGTGGTCGCGACGAGACCGAAGGGCAGCGTCCCGAACCCCCACAGCACGATCATCCAGCTGAGGTAGCGCCGCGGCAGGGGCAGCGACGCGACCACCAGGGAGGCCACCGCGCTGGCCCCGCCGTAGCACGCCAGCAGGTAGCCGAACGTGGAGGCGTCCCCGCCCAGCCGGTCCCGGACCAGGAACGGGACGAGGACCTCCAGGGGACCCAGCAGCAGGAAGACCGCGAGCACCGCCCACAGCAGGGTCCACAGCAGCCACGGGGTCCGCACCGTGTAGCTCACGCCCTCCATGAGGTCCTGCCGCACGGACCGGAGGGCGCCCACCGCCTCCCGCGGCGGGGACGGCTCCCCCGCGCCTGGATCCGTGTCCGCGCCGGCGTCCGAATCGGCGTCGTGGCCGGGCACGTGCAGGCGCAGCAGCAGCACGAGCGCGGCGGCGTGGCAGAGCGCGATCAGGGCGAGCGCGCCGCCGGGAGCGACCAGCCCGATGAGCAGACCCGCCACGGCCGGTCCCGCCGCCTGCTGCAGCAGCGGGCGCGCCGTGCCCTCCACCCCGTTGGCCGCGAGCAGCTGCCGGGCGGGCAGGATCCGGGGCAGCGAGGCCGAGTAGGCCGGATAGAAGAAGCCGAGACCCGCGCCGAACACGAACGCCGCCGCGGCGAGGTGCCCCATGCGCAGCCCGTCCGCCAGGGCCAGGACTGCGACCGTCCCCGCCGTCAGGAGGTTGGCGGTCTCGACGAGGCGCAGCACCCGGGCCAGGGGGAAGCGGTCGGCCGCGATCCCGCCCACGAGCACGAAGACGAGCATGCCGAGGGCGCCCACCGCCGTCACGGCCGAGAGGTCCACGGCCGTGCCGTCCAGCTGCAGGACCTGGTGCACGAGGGCCACCGCCCACATCCCGGCGCCGAAGACGCTGCTGAACATCGCGAAGGCGAGCACACGGTACCGGCCGAGCCGGAACGGCTCCAGCGCGCGGGGCAGGGGCATGCCCCCAGTGTCCCCCCGCGCGGGCCCCGGCGCACGGGCCGGTGCGGTGGTGGAGGCCGCGGATCCGTAGGACACTGGGGCGGTGCAGACCTTCCTCCCGTACCCGGACTTCGCCCGCTCGGCCCGCGTCCTCGACCGCAAGCGGCTCGGCAAGCAGCGGGTGGAGACCCTGCAGGTGCTGCGCGCGGCCACCGTGCCGGGCTACGGGTGGTACCGCCACCCGGCCACGGCGATGTGGTCCGGGCACGTGCCCGCACTGGTCGCCTACGGCCGCGCGATGGTCGACGAGTGGACGGCCCGCGGCGGGGCCGACAGCACGGGGTGGCAGATCCGCGAGTTCGCCCCCGAGGCCTGGGACCGCGCCCCCGACGACGACGTGGCGCCGCCGCCGCCCTGGCTGGGCGACGAGGCGTTCCACCGCTCGCACCGGTCGAACCTGCTGCGCAAGGACGAGGAGCTCTACCGCGCGGTCTTCCCCGGCGACCCCGCCGGCCTGGACTACGTGTGGCCCGTGCCCGCGGAGGGCCGCACGCCCCCCGCCGAGCCGCCGCACGGCCGGCGGGCGTGGGTCCTGGCGCCGGGCGCGCACGAGGCGGCGGGCGGCGCCGTCGTCGTGCCCTTCCGCGTCCCGGACGGCGTGCGGGAGAGCCACTGGGTGCAGGCGGTGGCCCGCGTCGAGGAGGAGCTGCGGGAGGGTGAGCCGGTGCTGCTGCTGCACGGGCCGCCCGGCCCGGAGCAGGTCGTGGAGCGGACGGTGCTGGGCGAGAACGTGCACCACGCCGTCGGCGGGTTCTCCCTCGAGCTCGAGCGCGGGGACCGGGTGCTGCGCCGCGACCTGCCCGCACCCGCCCGGCTGCAGTCCCCCCGCCCCGTCTTCGCGGTCCCCGCCGAGGCCGTCGGCGCCGATCCGGGCGCGCCGCGGGTTTAATCCAGCGTCACGCCCGTCCCAGGCACCAAACCGTGGGTAGCATGTCACCCACCGGCGCCCGGCGCGCCCGACCCCAGGAGGCGCGCATGCGAGCATCCCACGTCCCCACCACGGGCACCGTCACGGTCACCGACTGGCCCGATCCGCACGCCCGGGAACCCGGTCAGCTGGTGGTGCGCATGCTGCACGCCTCGATCTGCGGATCCGACCTGCACGCGGCCTTCCACGGGCTGCTCCACGCGGAGGGCCCGCGCCGCCCCGGCTACCCCGGCCACGAAGGGGTCGGCGTGGTGGTCGAGTCCCGCTCGGAGCGCGTCCCGGAGGGCACCCTGGTGCTGACGGTCCCCCAGGGCGAGATGGGCGGGTGCTTCGCGGAGCTCCAGCTGCTGGACGACCTGCACGTCGTGGAGCTGCCCGCCGGCACGGACCCGGGCGACTCCCTGCAGCTGCGGCGGCTCATGATGGCCCAGCAGTACGGCACGTGCCTCTACGCCATGCGCCAGTTCTGGCCCGTGGAGACGCCTGCCCGCCGGGCGCACACGTGCGTGGTGATGGGCGCGGGCTCCGCCGGGCTGTTCTTCGTGGAGGAGGCCCGCCGACTGGGCTTCGCGCACGTCGTCGCCTCCGACCTGGACACGGGCAGGCTCGAGGTCGCCCGCCGGCTGGGCGCCGTCCCCGTGCGGGTGCCGGAGGAGGACCTCGCCGCGGTCGTGGCCGAGGTCACCGGGGGCCGCGGCGCCGACCTCGTCATCGAGGCCGTGGGGCACGACGTGCTGCGCGACCAGGCCGTCGAGCTCGCGGCCGACCGGGGCATCGTCGGCTTCTTCGGCCTGCCGGAGCGGCACGGGCACACCGAGGTCCCGCTGTGGACGGCGTTCCGCAAGAACCTGCGGCTGCAGTGCTCCGTGGCGGCGCAGGCCGAGCCGGGGCTGACGTCCTTCCGCGAGGCCCTGCGGCGGATCTCCGAGGGCGAGATCGACGTGGAGCACTGTCTCGGGCCCGAGTTCCCCCTCGAGCGGATCGCGGAGGCCATGCAGCGGGCCGAGGAGCACCGGCCCGGGGACATCAAGCTGACGATCACCCCGTGACCACCCCACCCCGCTCCGTCACTGGGTCCCCGGCCGGCGACCGTCCCGGGCCGGCGGCCCCCGCGCTGCCGTCCGTCACCGCCACGACCGGGAGCTCGCTCGCCGTGCAGGTGATGGCCGCGGTGCGCCGGGCGATCACGGCGGGCGAGATGGAGCCCGGGCGCCTCTACTCGGTGCAGCAGCTGGCCTCCGCCATGGACGTCTCCCGCAGCCCGGTGCGGGAGGGCCTGCTGCGGCTGGGCGAGGCCGGGCTGATCCGGTTCCACCGCAACCGCGGCTTCGAGATCGTCGAGGTCAGTCCCGACGACGTCGCCGAGATCTTCGCGGTGCGCACCGCCCTGGAGGTCCCGGCCGCCCGCCGGGCCGCACGTCTCGCGGCGCCCGAGGAGCTGGACCGGATCCGGGCCCGGTGGGAGGCGCTGCACGAGGCGGCCGGGACCGGGGACCTCGAGGCCACCGCCGAGGCGGACGAGGGACTGCACCGTGCGCTGCTGCTCGTCGCCGGCAACGCCCAGGCCGTCCAGCTCGTGGAGCGGCTGCGCACCACCACGTCCTTCCTGGGCGTCGTCGCCGCCACGTCGCGGCGGCCCGTCGGGGAGCTCGCGCGCGAGCACGACGCGCTGGTCCGGGCCGTGCTCGCCCGGGACGAGGCGGAGGCGGCACGCGCCATGCGCGAGCATCTCGCCTCCACCGCGCAGCGGCTCGTCGCCCAGGCCCTGCGCGCCCAGCACACGCCCGAGGAGCGCCTCGAGGAGCTCACCGCGCAGGTCTGGGGCGCCGCCGCCGCCGGGTACTGAGAGCCCGGCGGGCGAGCCGCCGCCGGAGGCCGGGGACCCCGGGCGCGGAGCAGTCGAATGCCCCGGTCCGCCGACGGACCGGGGCATTCCGCACGGCTGCCCGGGGGTGCATCCGTGCTCGTCGGAGCGGGGTCGGGGGGCTCCCGCCGACCAGGGAGACGCTAGGCGGCCCGCGTGACGGTGCCGCCAACGGGAGGTGAACGCGAGGTGCTCAGCCCTCGCCGTCCCCGCCCTCCCGCGGGAGACGCACCTGGAAGCGGCACCGGCCCTCCGGGTCCTCGCCCGCGCCGATCGTCCCCCCGTGGGCCGCGACGATCTCCCGGCTGATGGCCAGGCCCAGCCCGGATCCGCCCGTGTCCCGGGTCCGGGAGTCGTCGAGCCGCACGAACCGTTCGAAGACCCGTTCCCGGTCCTCCGGCGCGATGCGGTCGCCGTCGTTGACCACGGTCACGACCGCCTCGTCCCCCTCGGCCGCCAGGGAGACGGCGATCCAGGTGTCCGCGTGCCGCTCCGCGTTGGAGAGCAGGTTGCGGACCACCTGCTGGAGCCGGCTGGCGTCCCCGCGGACCCGCACGGGGTCCACGTGCACGCGCACCTCGTGCCGCGAGGCCGGCCGCATCCGGGCGATCTCCTCCCGGACCACCTCGTCCAGGTCGGTGTCCGCGGTGCGCAGCCGCAGCCCGGCGTCGTCGACCTTGGCGAGGGTCAGGAGGTCCTCCACGAGCTGGCCCATGCGGCGGGACTGGGACCTCAGGACGGGGGCGACCTCGGGCCACGTCGCCCCGGACGGGTCGGAGGCGGCCACCTCGATCGTGGTGGTGAGGGTGGCGAGCGGGCTGCGGAGCTCGTGGGAGGCGTCCGCCACGAACCGCCGCTGTGCCCGGTCGGAGGTCTGCAGCCGGTCCAGCATCCCGTTCATGGTCTCGGCGAGCGCCGCGATCTCGTCCCGGGTGGGGGGCACGTCGACCCGTTCCCCCAGGCGGGCCGTGCCGATGCGCCGGACCTGTCCGGTGATGCGGCGCACCGGGGCCAGGGAGCGGCCGACCAGGAACCACATGAGCGCGGCCCCGAGCAGCGCCAGCACCGGCCCGCCGACCAGCAGGAACAGGGACACGGTCTGGAGGGTGCCCTGCTGCAGCGCCATGGGCACGGCCACGGTGAGGGTCAGAGGCACGCCGTTGATGTACATGCCGTGAGCGACATACACGTGGTCGTCGGTCCTGAGCGCGAGCCCGTCCCCGGTCGCCGCGGAGTCGAAGGACCGCCCCGGCTCCAGGACCGGCACGGACAGGTCCGTGCCCAGCGCGCTGGCGGGGGACGCGGCCACCACCTGTCCGTCGGCGTCCTGGATTTGCACGATGACCCCCGGGCGGCCGAGCCGCAGCATCAGCTCGCCGAGCCCGGCCTGCGTGAACACGGCCGTCTCCCCCGCCGCGCCCCCGGCGCTGCGCGGGCCCCACGGGAGCCCCAGGTCCTGGAGGATCTCCGTCTGCCGGGCCACGGCCTGGTCGTGGGCGGCCCCCACGGCCGCGCGGCTGAGGACCTCGAGCAGCACGGCTCCGGCCACGGCCATCACCAGGAGGATGAGCAGCGCCGCGGCGGCGGTGCTGCGCTCCCGCACCCCCCACCGGTCGAGGAGCCCCCTCCTGGCGGAGGTCACGACGCCGGCGCCCCGGGCTCGTCCGGGACCAGCCGGTAGCCCATGCCGCGGACCGTCTGCAGGGTGGAGAGGCCGAAGGGCGCGTCGATCTTCTTCCGGAGATAGCCCACGTAGACCTCGACGATGTTCTCGGAGCCCTCGAAGCCGGCGTCCCACGCGTTGTCCATGATCTCCAGCTTCGAGACGACCTTCTCCGCGTTCTGCATCAGGTACTGGAGGATGACGTACTCCTTCGCGGTGAGCTCGAGCGCCGTCCCCCGGCGGGTCACGGTCCGGCGGACGGGGTCGAGCTGCAGGGACCCGACCGTGAGCACCACGGGCCGCTCGGGCGCCCCCCGGCGGATGAGGGCGCGCAGCCGCGCCACGAGCACGAGGAAGCTGAAGGGCTTGGTGAGGTAGTCGTCGGCGCCGAGGTCGAAGGCGTCGGTCTGGTCGTACTCGCCGTCCTTGGCGGTGAGCATCAGGACGGGGACCCAGTTCTCGGCGGCGCGCAGCCCCTCGAGCACCGCGTAGCCGTTCCTGCCGGGCAGCATCAGGTCCAGGACCACGACGTCGTAGGGGTTCTCGCCGGCCAGCCACCCCCCGGTGATGCCGTCGTGGGCGACGTCGACGACGAAGCCCTCGTTCGTGAGTCCGCGGCGCAGCGACTCCGCGAGGTCCACCTCGTCCTCCACCAGCAGCACGCGCACGTGTCCTCCCGTTCTCCTCCGTGGGCGCGGCGGGATCCGCACCCCTCCAGTCTTCCGCACGCCGCCTGAGGATCCGATGAGGACGGCATCCCGGCCGGCACGGTCGTGCCCCTTCTCCCCAACCGGTGCACAACGTTGTCCACAGGTGTGGAGAACTGTGTGCACAGCTCGCTCTCCACAGCGTTATTAACAGCTGTGGAAGCCGCCCCGGCCCTGTCCACACCGTTGCTCACAGGTGTGGAATTCCACCGGTGTAACTTGTCGACAGGTGGGGACAACCCCTGTGGAGAACACGGTCGTCCGCCGGCGCGCGAGTGCTCGGGGACGGGCTGCGGCCGGCGTCACCGGCGGCCGCCGGCACCCCGGCGCCGGCGGCTGGCGGCCGTGTAGCCGAAGGCGACGATGGCTCCCGTGACGAGTCCGCCGAGGTGCGCCTGCCAGGCGATGCCGGGGAAGAGGAAGCCGAAGACGACGTTCACGCCGATCAGCACCGCGATGGGGGTGATGGACTGCCCCAGGTGGCGCTGCAGCACGAACAGGGCGCCGAACAGGCCGAAGACGCCCCCGGACGCGCCGACCACGAGGCTGAGCGGATGCGACAGGAGCAGGACGCCCACGGATCCGCCCAGGACGGAGAGCAGGAACAGCAGCAGGAACCGGCCGCGACCCAGCGCCGGCTCGAGCATCCGCCCGAACAGGTAGAGCATGTACATGTTCAGGATCAGGTGCAGCGGACTGGACATCGAGTGCAGGAAACCGCTCGTGAGCATCCGCCACGGCTCGGAGGTCGTGGTCACGGGGGCGTAGGCGAACATCTGCAGCAGGCTCACGCCCGCCGCCTGCACGAGCCACTGCAGCGCGTAGACCACCGCGTTGATGCCGACGAGCCACCAGGTGACGAGCATCGGGGAGCCCTGGGCCGCGCGGCCGCCGAGGCTCGTGCGGACGGCGGGGCGCGAGCGCGTCGCCTCCTGCACGCAGTCGACGCAGTGGACGCCCACCGCGGCCGTGCGCTGGCACTCCGGGCACGTCGGCCGGCCGCACCGCTGGCACCGCACGTACGCCGGCCGGTCGGGGTGGCGCGGGCACACCGGGACGTCTCCCCCGGTGGACGCGCCGTACTGCGGTCGCTCGCCGCTCACTGGGACTCCTCCTGGGCCGCTTCGCTGCGGGCCCGGTTCGCTGGACGGGATGGACTGGGGCGGACGGGACGGCAACGGCGCAGGCCCGTCCGGATCGCTCCGGACGGGCCTGCGCCGCTGGTCCCCGTCCCGGCGGTGCCGGGACGGGGAGACTGCTCGGATCTAGAGCTGCTCGATGTCGATCGAGGTGACCACGCAGTCCTCGACCGGACGGTCCATGCCGCCGGTGCGGACGCTGTTCAGCTCGTCCACGACCTTCCGCGACGCGTCGTCGGCCACCTCGCCGAAGATGGTGTGCTTGCCCTGCAGCCAGGTGGTCGGGGCGGTGGTGATGAAGAACTGGGACCCGTTGGTGCCCTTGCCGTTGCGCTTGCCGGCGTTGGCCATCGCCAGGATGTAGGGCTCGTTGAAGTCGAGCTCGGGGTGGATCTCGTCGTCGAACTCGTAGCCCGGTCCGCCGATGCCCTGGCCCAAGGGGTCCCCGCCCTGGATCATGAAGTCCTTGATGATGCGGTGGAAGACCACGTCCTTGTAGAGGGGACCGGTCTGCTTCTCACCGGTGCGCGGGTCGCTCCACTCCTGGGTGCCGTCCGAGAGGCCGATGAAGTTCTTGACGGTCTTCGGGGCGTGGTTGCCGAACAGGTTCACGACGATGTCGCCGTGGTTCGTGTGGATGGTCGCCTTGGCGGTGGGGATGGCAGAAGTCATGCGCCCATTCTTGCACGGTCCCCGGAGGCCCTTCCCGGTGGGGCAGCGGGGTTCAGCGCACAGTGAAAAGGCCCGGGATTGCGCGGCGCACCCTCCTGCCCCGACGGCTCTGCCCGTATGCTGACAGTGGATTGTCACGACCCGAGGAGGGATGGATTCATGAGCTTCAAGAAGACCAAGAGCGAGAAGAAGGCCGTCGCGGCGCAGAAGGCCGCGGAGAGCAAGGTCCTGGACGCCGGCAAGTGGGCGTCCAAGGAGATCGGCGACCTCGCGCCCCGGCTCCAGCACAGCGTCGAGGCGGGCGCCGCGGCCCTCGCCGGTGGCGTCGCGACCGCCGGCCCAAAGGTCCAGGAGGGTCTGGGCCGCGCCCACGACCTCTCCGGCTCCGCCAAGCTGAAGGCCGCCGCGGTGACCGCCCCGGTCGCGGCCAAGGCCGCGAAGACCGCCGGCCCCGTGGCCGCGAAGGCCGCGGACCGGGCCTCCGAGAGCCGCGCCGCGATGCAGGCGAAGTACGCCGGTGCCGCCGCCCTGCTCGCGGGCAAGTTCGCCGACGCGGACACCCCCGAGCAGCTCGAGGCGATCGTCGCGAAGCTGACCGGTGACAAGAAGGCCGTGGCCAACGCGAAGAAGGCCGCCTCGAAGGTCGCCAAGGACTACGCCAGGCAGCAGAAGAAGGCCGAGAAGTCCCACAAGGGCTTCCTGCTGCTGGGCCTGCTCGTGGCCGGCGGTGCGGCCGGCGTGGCCGCCTGGAAGGCGTCCCGCCCGGTCGAGGACCCCTGGAAGACCCCGGCGGCCACGTCCCCGCGCGTGACCGCCTCCCCGGTGGCCCAGCAGTCCACCGTGGCCGCCGGCACCGGTGTGCAGGTCGACGACGTCAAGGACACGACCACCCCGGCCGGCCAGTCCGGTGGTGTCTCGGACGCCGCCGCCGAGGTCAAGGACAGCGCCAAGACCGTCGGCGAGGACGCCAAGACCACGATCCACGAGGTCAAGGAGCAGATCCAGGGCAAGAAGGACGAGAACGAGGCCTGACCCCCGCCCGTTCGGGCAGAGGCCCCCGCTCCCTGCCGGGAGCGGGGGCCTCTGCCGTTGCGGCGGCGCGCGGTGATGCGCCCGGGGATGCGGCCGGGAACGAGAAGATCCCGACCGAGCGTCTGCTCGATCGGGATCCGATGTGGTGGAGACGAGGGGACTCGAACCCCTAACCCTCTGCTTGCAAAGCAGATGCGCTACCAATTGCGCCACGTCCCCGCGGTGTACCGGGCTACTCCACCTCGTCGGTGGCGTCCGCCCAGGCATTCCTGTCGGCGTCGGCCTCCCGCAGCTTGGTGAGCACCGCGACCGACGCGCCGACCAGGGCGAGAGCCGCAGCCATCTTCCTGTTCACGCCTGCCTCCTGACCTGCGGAAAAGGGAAACCGTGGGCGTACCAGGAATTGAACCTGGGACCTCTTCGTTATCAGCGAAGCGCTCTAACCGTCTGAGCTATACGCCCTCTCACGGCCCTTGCGGACCGAGAAGAAACGATACCGGAGTTGCCGACCCGTGCCAAATCGCCCCGGCCGGGCCGGACTCCCCGGAACCGCGCCGGATCAGTCGTCCGTGAGGGTGAGCCCGATCCCGCCCACGAGTGCCGCCGCGATGTTGTACAGCAGGGCGGCGAGCACCGACAGGGCGGTCAGCAGGATGACGTTGACCACGGAGACGATGGTCGCGAAGATCGCGATCTGCCCCAGGGACAGGAAGTCCTTGATGTTCAGGGCCCCGCCCGCGCCACCCAGCATCCCGAGCAGCTCGTTGATCCCGTCGAACAGGCCCGTGAGGTCCAGGACGATCCACAGCACGACCGCGGCGACCACGGTGATGATCCCCAGCGCGACCGACAGCAGGAACGCGAGCTTGAGCACCGACCAGGTGTCCACCTTCGAGACCACGAGCCGCGCCCGGCGCACCCGCGGCCGCGGGGCCGGGCGGACCAGGCCCTTCGTCGAGCTCGCGGGCCGGGCGCTCTTCGCCGGGCCGGAGCCGGACCGGGTGGCGCTCGGCTTCGCGGGACCCGAACCCGACTTCGCCGGCTTCGGCGCGGTCCGGGCGCTCGTCGAGGGCCTCGCCGTCCCGGACGGCGACCCGTTCCCGGGGCGGGGTGCGGACGCCAGGGGGGAGCGTCCGGACCGGCCGGCGGTGTTGGAGCCGGAACTCGAGCTCATGCGTTACCTCCGTTGTTGTTCGGGTCCAACGCTACTTCATCGTCCGTCGTGTCCCCGGAACCGGGGACCGGACCGAGCTCGTCGGCCTCTCCGTCTGCCTCGCCCGTGTCCAGGACGTCGGCCGTCTCCATCGTCTCGTCGAGCTGGACGTCGACCTCGGCCACGGCCTCGGCGTCGACCTCCTCGGCGATCTCCCGGTCGGCGTTGCGGGCCACCCCGGTGATCGTGTCGCCCTGGGCGGGCTTCGCGAAGATCACGCCCATCGTGTCGCGGCCCTTGGCCGGGACCTCGGAGGCGCCGGTGCGCACGACCTTGCCGGACTCCATGACCACGAGGACCTCGTCCTCCTCGCCCACGATGATCCCGCCGACCAGCCGGCCGCGCTGCTCCGCGAGCTTGGCCACCTTGATGCCGATGCCGCCGCGGCCCTGCACCCGGTACTCCTCCACCTTGGTGCGCTTGGCGTAGCCGCCCTCGGTGACCACGAAGACGTAGGCGTCGTCGGTGACCACGTTGGCGGAGAGCAGCTCGTCGCCGTCCCGGAACTTCATGCCGGTGACCCCGGAGGTCGCCCGCCCCATGGGACGCAGCACCTCGTCGCTCGCGGTGAAGCGCAGGGACATCCCGTTGCGGGAGACCAGGAGCAGGTCGTCCTGCGCGGACGCCAGCTGGGCCGAGACGAGCTCGTCGTCGTCGCGCAGGTTGATCGCGATCACCCCGGCCGTGCGGTTGGTGTCGTAGTCCATCAGCCGGGACTTCTTGATCAGGCCCCTGCGGGTGGCGAGCACCAGGTACGGGGCGTCGCTGTACGAGCGCAGCTCCATGACCTGGGCGATCCGCTCCCCCGGCTGGAAGGCCATCAGGTTCGCCACGTGCTGGCCCTTGGAGTCCCGGCCCGCCTCCAGCAGCTCGTACGCCTTGGTGCGGTAGACCCGGCCCAGGTTCGTGAAGAACAGGATCCAGTTGTGGGTGGTGGTGACGAAGAAGTGCTCCACGACGTCGTCCCCGCGCAGCTGCGCGCCCTTCACGCCCTTGCCGCCGCGCCGCTGGGAGCGGTACTGGTCGGAGCGCGTGCGCTTGACGTATCCGCCGCGGGTGATGGTCACGACCATCTCCTCCTCGGGGATCAGGTCCTCCATCGACATGTCGCCGTCGTAGCCGTACATGATCTCGGAGCGGCGGTCGTCGCCGTAGCGGCCCACGATCTCGTCGAGCTCCGAGGAGATGATGCCGCGCTGGCGCTCCTCCGAGGCGATGATCTCGGTGTACTCGGCGATGAGCCGCTCGAGCTCCGCGTGCCGGTCCTGGATCTTCTGCCGCTCGAGGGCCGCGAGCCGGCGCAGCTGCATGTTGAGGATGGCCTGCGCCTGGTCCTCGTCGATCTGCAGCAGCTCCATGAGCCCGCTGCGGGCGTCGTCGGCCGTCGGGGAGCGGCGGATGAGCGCGATGACCTCGTCGAGGGCGTCGAGCGCCTTGAGCAGACCCCGCAGGATGTGGGCCTCCGCCTCGGCCTGCCGCAGGCGGTACTCGGTGCGGCGGACGATGACGTCCATCTGGTGGGTGACCCAGTGCCGGATGAACGCGTCGAGGCTCAGAGTGCGGGGCACCCCGTCCACGAGCGCGAGCATGTTGGCGGAGAAGTTGTCCTGCAGCTGCGTGTGCTTGTAGAGGTTGTTGAGCACCACCTTGGCCACGGCGTCGCGCTTGAGCACGATCACCAGCCGCTGCCCGGTGCGCCCGGAGGTCTCGTCCCGGATGTCGGCGATGCCGGTGATGCGGCCGTCCTTGACGAGGTCCGCGATCTTCATCGCGAGGTTGTCCGGGTTCGCCTGGTAGGGCAGCTCGGTGACCACCAGGCAGGTGCGGTTGTGGATCTCCTCGACGCTGACCACGGCGCGCATGGAGATCGAGCCGCGGCCGGTGCGGTAGGCGTCCTCGATGCCCTTGTGCCCGAGGATCTGCGCGCCGGTCGGGAAGTCCGGGCCCTTGATCCGCTGCAGCAGCTCCTCGAGCAGCGTCTCGTTGGAGACGTCCGGGTGCTGGAGGTACCACTGCACGCCGTCCGCGACCTCGCGCAGGTTGTGCGGCGGGATGTTGGTGGCCATGCCCACGGCGATGCCGGACGAGCCGTTGACCAGCAGGTTGGGGAACCGGGACGGCAGCACCGACGGCTCCTGGTTCTTGCCGTCGTAGTTGTCCTGGAAGTCGACGGTCTCCTCGTGGATGTCCCGGACCATCTCCATGGCGATGGGCGCCATCTTGGTCTCGGTGTACCGCGGGGCGGCCGCGCCGTCGTTGCCCGGGGAGCCGAAGTTGCCCTGCCCCAGGGCGAGCGGATAGCGCATCACCCAGCCCTGGATCAGCCGCACGAGGGCGTCGTAGATCGCGGAGTCGCCGTGCGGGTGGTACTGGCCCATGACCTCGCCCACCACACGGGCGCACTTGTTGAAGGAGCGGTCGGGGCGGTAGCCGCCGTCGTACATCGCGTACAGCACGCGCCGGTGCACCGGCTTGAGCCCGTCCCGGACGTCCGGCAGGGCGCGGCCCACGATGACAGCCATCGCGTAGTCGAGGTAGGACCGCTGCATCTCGGTCTGCAGGTCCACCTGCTCCACGCGGTCGGTCAGCACGGGGGTGTGCTCGAGGTCGCCGGCGAGGCCGGCGTCCTCCGGGGTCGGTCCGTCCTGGGTCTCGTCACTCATGCGGTCTTTCCGTTCTGTCTGCTCGTCCTCGTGGTCCTGCGCAGGTCCCGTCCCCGGTCATTGCATGCCGAGCGGGACATATGTCGCGGGTCAGATGTCGAGGAACCGGATGTCCTTGGCGTTCTGCTGGATGAACTCGCGGCGGGACTCGACGTCCTCGCCCATGAGCACGGAGAAGATCTGGTCGGCGGCGGCCGCGTCCTCCATGGTCACCTGCAGCAGGGTGCGGTGGTCGGGGTCCATCGTGGTGTCCCACAGCTCGGTGTAGTCCATCTCGCCGAGGCCCTTGTAGCGCTGGATGCCGTTGTCCTTGGGGATGCGCTGGTTGTTGGCGAGCCCGCGCGCCAGCGCCTCGTCCCGCTCGGCGTCCGTGTAGACGTAGTCGTGCGGGGCGTTGGACCACTTGATCCGGTACAGCGGCGGCTGGGCCAGGTAGACGAAGCCGTGCTCGATCAGCGGGCGCATGAACCGGAACAGCAGCGTCAGCAGCAGCGTGGTGATGTGCTGGCCGTCCACGTCGGCGTCGGCCATCAGCACGATCTTGTGGTACCGCGCCTTCTCGATGTCGAAGTCGTCGCCGATGCCGGCGCCGAACGCGGTGATCATCGACTGCACCTCGGTGTTGGACAGCGCCCGGTCCAGCCGCGCGCGCTCCACGTTGAGGATCTTGCCGCGCAGCGGCAGGATCGCCTGGTGCGCGGGGTCCCGGCCCTGCACCGCCGAGCCGCCCGCGGAGTCGCCCTCCACGATGTAGATCTCGGACAGGGAGGGGTCCTTGGAGGAGCAGTCCTTGAGCTTGCCGGGCATCCCGCCCGACTCGAGCAGGCCCTTGCGCCGGGTGGTCTCGCGCGCCTTGCGGGCCGCGAGCCGCGCCTGCGAGGCGTTGATCGCCTTGCGGATGATCTCCCGTGCCGCGGCCGGGTTGCGCTCGAGCCAGTCACCGAACCGGTTGTTCACCTCGCGCTGGACGAAGGTCTTCGCCTCGGAGTTGCCGAGCTTCGTCTTGGTCTGGCCCTCGAACTGGGGCTCGGCGAGCTTGATCGAGATGACGGCCGTGAGGCCCTCGCGGACGTCGTCGCCGGTGAGGTTCTCGTCCTTGTCCCGGAGCAGCTTGTTCTCCCGGGCGTAGCGGTTCACGAGGGACGTCATCGCCGAGCGGAAGCCCTCCTCGTGGGTGCCGCCCTCGTGGGTGTTGATCGTGTTCGCGTACGTGTGCACGGACTCGGTGTAGGCCGTGGTCCACTGCATGGCGAGCTCGAGGGACATCTTGCGCTCCGTGTCCTCGGACTCGAGCGCGATGACGTCGTCGTGGACGAGGTCGGCCTTCTTGGACGTGTTCAGGAACGTCACATAGTCCAGCAGGCCGTGGTCGTACTTGTAGACGACCCGGCGGTGGCCGGCGCCGTCCTCGTCCTCGTGGTTGAGCCGGGCGACGTCGGTGCCGCCGTCGCGGCCCTCGACCGGCTCGGCGTCCGCGTGAACGGCGGTGCGGTCCGAGGCGGAGCCGGCGATCTCCTCGCCGGACTCCTCCGGCGCCCGCTCGTCCGTGAGGGTGATCCGCAAACCCTTGTTGAGGAACGCCATCTGCTGGAAGCGGGCCCGCAGCGTCTCGAAGTCGAAGTCGACGGTCTCGAAGATGTCGGGGTCCGGGTAGAAGACCTGGGTGGTGCCGGTCTCCGAGGTCTCCTCCCCCCGGACCAGCTCGCCCTGGGGCATGCCGCCGTCGGCGAAGACCATCCGCCAGACGTGGCCCTGGCGCCGCACCTCGGTCTCGACGCGCCGGGACAGCGCGTTGACCACGGAGATGCCCACGCCGTGCAGCCCGCCCGAGACGGCGTAGCCGCCGCCGCCGAACTTGCCGCCCGCGTGCAGGATCGTCATGACGACCTCGACCGTGGGCCGGCCCTCGGTCGGGTGGATGTCCACGGGGATGCCGCGGCCGTTGTCCACGACCTTGACGCCGCCGTCGGCCTGCAGGGTGATCTCGATGTGGTCGCAGTAGCCCGCCAGGGCCTCGTCGACCGAGTTGTCGACCACCTCGTACACGAGGTGGTGCAGCCCCCGCGGGCCGGTCGAGCCGATGTACATGCCGGGTCGCTTCCGGACGGCCTCGAGACCTTCCAGGACGGTGATGTCACCGGCACCGTACTCGCGCTTCTGCGGATCCTCTGTTGCCACGGGTTCCTGGCTCCTCCTGTTGGGCACACCGGTCCCGCTCCGGACGGCACAAGAGAACGCCGATGAGACGTTCGGGCGGCTCATCGGCTCGTGCGGGGTCGGAACGGGTCGACGACTCCGGGTGCCCGCGCCGCGGGCGGGGTGGTCGCGATCGGCCGTGGGGGCCCGGTCCGTCGATTGCTGTCTGGAACCGATTCTATCGGAAAACCGTGGGCTCGGGGTGCTCACAGGTCCCTCTGAGCGGCCGGGAAAGGGCCTCAGGACCACTTTTCCTCCGCTCCGCCACCCCCAGGACGCCACCGGGGGGCCGCAGCGCGCCACGAGGCCGCTCAGCGGTCCGGACCACCGGCCTCAGCCGTAGGTGTCGCGGGGCCCCCGGCCCTGCACGGAGCGGCGGCCGCGCTTCCAGCTCGGGGCCGTGGGACCGAGGATCTCGATCCGGGTGACGATGCCCTCCCCCAGGTGCTCGTCGAACATGCGCAGCAGCTGCGGGACCATGAGGCGCAGGTTCGCGGCGTAGGCGGTGGAGTCGCACCGGACCCGCACCACGGTCTCGTCGAAGCTCTCCGGCCGGCAGTGCCCGGCGATGCCCGGGCCCACGAGGTCGTCCCAGCGGGCCAGCACCGACCCCACGGCGACCGGCGCCTTCCAGCCGCGCCCGGACACGAGCCCGTCCAGCACCGTGCCGACCCCCCGGGGGTCGCGGGCGGAACGGCCCGCCCCGGAGTACCCGCCGAGCGCCCGCGGGTCCACGTCGTTGCCGCGGCGGCCCAGGCGCTCGGCGGCCGACGCGGTGGCCGCCTCCATGGCGGCGCCGAAGCCCTTGAGGTTGCGCCGGGCGGCCGCCCCGTAGAGCCGCCCGTCCCCGCGCGCCTCCGCCGCGTGGCGCATCCGGGTGAGCAGCGCCGCCGGCGCGTCGATCTCGTCCTCGATCCGCACGACGTTCGCCTCGGGGACAGGGGACTCCTGGGGCTCCCCGGCGGGGAGCGGGTCGTCCTCGCGCCGCGGCCCGGTCACGACGACGACGCCTCCTCCGGCTCCGGACCGGTCCCGGCGGGCGCCTGCTCGTCGTCCCGGACGGCGGTGCCGGGACCCACCCGCACCACGTCGTGCGGACCGGCCACGAGCTCGGCCGGGAGGTCCTCCTCGACCGCGGCGGTCACGAGCACCTGCTCCGCGGAGGCCACGATCGCGGCGAGACGGCTGCGGCGGCGGGCGTCGAGCTCCGCGAACACGTCGTCCAGGACGAGGATCGGCGCGGCGCCCTCCGTGGGGTCGTCCGCCAGGTGGACGTACCAGGAGCCGAGGCGGAGCGCGAGGGCGTAGGACCAGGTCTCGCCGTGGGAGGCGTAGCCCCGGGCCGGCGCCGTCCCGAGCAGCAGCTCGAGCTCGTCGCGGTGCGGGCCCACGAGGGTCAGCCCCCGCTCGAGCTCCCGCTGCTCCGAGGCCTCGCACGCGTCGAGGATCAGCTGGTGCAGGTCCGCGGGCGTGAACCCGCGCAGCCGCTCGGCGTCCCCGGCCGCGCTCTCGGGCAGCACCGAGGACACGTAGCGCAGGGTCGTCTCCTTGGTCCCGTCCGTGAGCTGGCCGTAGGCGGTCGCCACCTGGGGCGCCAGGGCGTCGATGAGCTGCAGGCGCGCGTGCAGGATGCCGGCGCCGGCGCGGGCGAACTGGTCGTTCCACGCCGCCAGGGTCGACCGGTGGGTGTCCGTGAACCGGCCGCTCCGGCGGGCCGACTTCAGCAGCGCGTTGCGCTGCCGGAGCACCTTCTCGTAGTCGGCCAGGGTGCCCGCGAGGACGGGGCGCATGGACTTCGCGAGGTCGTCGAGGAAGCGCCGGCGGTGGGAGGGGTCCCCCTTCACCAGCGCCAGGTCCTCCGGCGAGAACAGGACGGTCCGCACGATGCCGAGCGCGTCCCGGGCCCGCACCGGGGAGGCCCGGTTGATGCGCACCCGGTTGGCGCGGCCGTCGTTGAGCTCGAGCTCCAGGACGGTCTGCTGCCCGCCCCGCCGCACCCGGACGCGGACGATCGCGCGGTCGGCGCCGAAGCGGATCAGCGGGCCGTCGGAGGACACCCGGTGCGAGGACAGGCCCGCCGTGTAGTCGAGGGCCTCGACGATGTTCGTCTTGCCCACGCCGTTCGGCCCGAGGAACACGGTGGTCCCGGGAGCGAGACGTATGTCCAGATGGGCATACGTCCGGTAGTCGAGCAGGGAGAGGTGGTCGACGAACACGCCGGGATCAGCAGCTTCCGGTTCCGGGCCGGCCGGTCACTGGCTGGGGAGCCGCACCGGCATCAGCAGGTACTTGTAGTCGTCCTTGTCCTCGCCCTCGGGCTCGGCCTGGGCGGAGAGCACGGCCGGCTTGGGCGGGGCGGTGAAGGAGAACCGGACGTAGTCGGAGGCGAAGGCGTGCAGGCCCTCGGAGAGGTACGTCGGGTTGAAGGCCACCGTGATGTCGTCGCCGGTGAGGTGCGCGTCGAGGACCTCGGAGGCCTGGGCGTCCTCGCCGGTCCCGGCGTCCAGGGCCACCTGCCCCTGGGTGAAGGCCAGGCGCACGGGGGTGTTGCGCTCGGCCACGAGCGAGACGCGCCGGACGGCCTCGACGAGCTCGGTGGTCCGCACCGCCGCGGTGATCGGCGTGTGCTCCGGGAACAGCGACCGGATCTTGGGGTACTCGCCGTCGATGAGCAGGCTCGTGGTGCGGCGGCCGCCGGACTCGAAGCCGACGAGCTCCGCGGAGTCGGACAGGGCGATGTTGATGTCACCGGCCGGGCCGAGGGTCTTGGCGATGTCGTTGAGGGTGCGCGCCTTGATCAGCGCGGCCGTGGAGATGTCCTGGGTGCTGGGCCGCCAGGTGAGCTCGCGCATCGCGAGCCGGTAGCGGTCCGTGGCGAGCAGCGTCATCTTCTCGCCCTCGATCTCCACGCGGACGCCGGTGAGGATGGGCAGGGTGTCGTCCTTGCTCGCGGCGATGTTCACCTGCGCCACGGCGTGGGCGAACTCGTCGCCGGCCACCACGCCGGAGACGTCCGGCAGCGCGGGCAGCTCCGGGTAGTCGCCGACCGGCATGGCCGCGAGGTTGAAGCGCGAGGAGCGGCAGGTCAGGGTGACCTTCCCCTCGTCGGCGTGCACCTCGACCGGGGCGGAGGGCAGGGAGCGGCAGATGTCCGCGAGCAGACGGCCGGAGACGAGGGTGGTGCCCTCCTCCTGGACGTCGGCGCTGATCGACAGCCGCGCGGAGATCTCGTAGTCGAAGCTCGCGATGGACAGCTGACCGCCCTCCGCACGGATGAGCAGACCGGACAGCACGGGGACCGGGGGCCGAGGAGAGAGGGACCGAGCGGTCCAGGTGACGGCCTCGGCGAGAACATCGCGTTCGACGGAGAACTTCACGAGAGGTTGCTGCCTTTCAGTCTGAGCAAGGACGGCGGAGCCACGGTCCCGGACAGGGTCCGGTGCGGGCCGCGCCGCGGGGTGCAGCGGTGCGAACAGGGTCTTCGCCCTCTGCATCGTATCGGTCCGTTTCACAGGACGGCCATTCGGCCGCTCCGTGGCGGCGTCCGGGTGATCCGGGGCCCGGGAGGTCCCGGACGGGGTCGGCGTTCCAGGATTCTTGTTGTTTGGCCAGATGTCTCTTTAAGGATGGGAGTGTTAATAACCGCTGTGGAATCTGTGGATAACTGCCCCTCGGCCAGCACCCGGGCGGTGGCGGCCTGTTGAGTTCCTGTGGTTCGGGGTCCACCGGAACGCGTGCTGCCGGTGGACGAGATCCGCGTGGTTCCGCGGGTTCCACAGCCCTCCACCGAGTTGTACCGAGGTTCTCCACCGGTCGGACGGAGAATTCCACAATTTTATCCACAGGTGTGGGTTCTGTCCTGTGCACAGGCGCTCCACAAGCGCCGACATCCTGTGCAGGAGGGTGCCCCCGGGCCCGGGATCCCGCGGGCGGAGCCTGTGGACGAACTACACGAAAAGGCCCCGGCGGTGCTCCGCCGGGGCCTTCGAGGAGGGGTGGGGCCGGGCTCAGCCCTCGCGCTGCTGCTGCTTGATCCGGTTGGTGAGCTCCGTGACCTGGTTGAAGATCTGCCGGCGCTCGGCCATCAGCGTGCGGATCTTGCGGTCGGCGTGCATCACCGTGGTGTGGTCGCGGCCGCCGAGCTCCTGGCCGATCTTCGGCAGGGACATGTCGGTGAGCTCGCGCAGCAGGTACATCGCGATCTGCCGGGCGGTGACCAGGGTGCGCGTGCGGGACTTGCTCTTGAGCTCCTCGAGGCTGATGTCGAAGTACACCGCGGTCTGGGCCAGGATCGAGGCCGCGGTGATCTCCTGCGCGCCGTCGTCGGTGATGAGGTCCTTGAGCACCAGCTCGGCCAGGGGCAGGTCCACCGACTGCTTGTTCAGGGAGGCGAACGCGGTGACCCGGATCAGGGCGCCCTCGAGCTCGCGGATGTTGGTGGAGATGTGGGAGGCGATGTACTCCAGCACGTCGTCGGGGGCGTCCATGCCCTCGCTCGTGGCCTTCTTGCGCAGGATCGCGATGCGCGTCTCCAGCTCCGGCGGCTGCACGTCGGTGATCAGGCCCCACTCGAAGCGGGACCGCATCCGCTCGGCGAAGCCGGTGAGCTGCTTGGGCGGCATGTCGGAGGTGATCACGATCTGCTTCTCGTGGTTGTGCAGCGCGTTGAAGGTGTGGAAGAACTCCTCCTGCGTGTGCTCCTTGCCCGCCAGGAACTGGATGTCGTCGATCAGCAGCATGTCCACGTTGCGGTAGATCTCCTTGAAGGAGGAGCCCTCGTCGTCGCGGATCGAGTTGATGAAGTCGTTGGTGAACTCCTCCGAGTTCACGTAGCGCACCCGCACCTGGGGGTAGAGACGCTTGGCGTAGTGGCCGATCGCGTGCAGCAGGTGCGTCTTGCCCAGCCCGGACTCCCCGTAGATGAACAGGGGGTTGTAGGCCTTGGCCGGGGTCTCGGCCACCGCGAAGGCCGCGGCGTGGGCGAACCGGTTGGACTGGCCGATCACGAAGGAGTCGAAGACGTACTTGGGGTTCAGCCGCGCGGAGCTGTCCCACTCCCCCACCACGGCGGGAGCGGTGCCGGTGTCCTGGACGGGGCGGCGGGGCGGGGCGGCCTGCGGGTCCCGCGGCGGCGGCAGGGTCCGGTCGGCCCCGCCCATCTCGGAGCGGTGTGCCGGCTCCGGGGGCGGCGCCATGAGCCCGGCGGGCTGCCGGTCGAGGCCGGCCGTCCGCCGGTCGACCTCCACCGCGTCGGCGGTGTCGGCGTGGTCGACCCGTGCGGGCAGGTCGGTGCGGTTGCGCTCCGCCTCGAGCTCGCTGATCGGGGGCAGGGCCGCGGTGGGCGTCGAGGCGCCCGCCTCCGGTGCGGGAGCGGTCTCGAGGTCGGCGTCCACCACGAACGCCACGAGCGTCTCGGGGCTGAAGGCCCGGCCCACGGAGGACCGGAGCACGGACGCCATCTGGTTCTGGAAGAACTCGCGGGTGAGCTCGTTCGGGACCGCGACGAGCAGCGTGGTGCCGATGAGGCCCTGGGGCTGGGCCAGGGAGATGAACCCCCGGTAGCGCCCCGTGGTCATGGGGTCCTCGTACATGTACTGCACGCATTCGGCCCATTGCGCGCTGAGCGCCTGATTGTCCTGCGTGCCCACGCGTACTCCTGCTGTCGTCGAGATGTCATCGAGCTGTCGTCGGGATGACGAGGCGGTGGACGGGTCGTCCCGGCCCCTCGCCGGGGATCTTGTCCACAGCGTTGTTCACAACGGTGGAAAAGCTGTCGGGGGCCAGCCGCGAGTGCCAGCCTAGAACATGCGCCGAACCTGTTCATAGCCGTTTTCCGGGGGCTCCGGGAACTACAGACGTGTAGTTCGACGCCCGATCCGCGTGGTTCCGCGGCTCCGGCCGGGCCGGTTTTCCACAGGATGTGATGAAGATCCGTGCACAGCTGTGGGTAGGATGTGAACTGCACAGCGGCGCCGGGTCTCCCGGTGCCCGGTCCAGCACTCGACCACCGTTCGACCCGGTTCCGCCCCGGCCGCCCCGCTCCTGCGCCGGCGGCACCGGGGCCCGCGGCCACCCGTCGCTGATTTGACCGCCCCCTGCCCGTTGTCTAGGGTGAAGTAGTCTTTTGTGTCCACTGTCATGCCCATCCGCATGCTCGGACGCATCCACCAGCACCGCTGTGACCGTCCCTCTCCTCCGCGCCGAACCCGGTGCGGTGAGACCGAGGACGGGCGCACACCCTGACGCCTTTGGAGTAACCAGTGAGCAAGCGGACTTTTCAGCCGAATAACCGCCGTCGCGCCAAGAAGCACGGCTTCCGTGCCCGGATGCGCACCCGCGCCGGCCGCGCCATCCTCGCCGCCCGCCGCAGCAAGGGCCGCACCGAGCTCTCCGCCTGAGCCGGTCCGTGTCGGCGCCGGCGCTTCCGAGGACCGCCCCGCGACGGGCGCTCCTCGTCGTGCCGGAGCCGCCCGAGCCGCCGACCGTGCAGGAGCGGGACCGTGCTGCCTGAACAGCACCGGATCCGGACCTCGGCCCAGTTCTCGGCCACCACGCGTTCCGGCGCCCGCAACGGGCGCCGGAACGTCGTCGTCTATGTGCGTCCCACCGGCGAGGAGCACCCGGCCCGGTTCGGCTTCGTCGTCTCGAAGGCCGTGGGCAACGCCGTGCGCCGCAACAAGGTGAAGCGACGCCTCCGGGAGCTCGCCCAGACCACGGTCAGGCAGGCCCCGTACGGTTACGACGTCGTGGTGCGCGCGCTGCCGCCCGCCTCCCGCGCGGACTGGGCGGAGCTGGCCGCCGACTACGCGAAGGCGTGGCGGACGGCGTCCGCGCGGGCCGGGGCTCCCGGGACCGCCGGGACGACGACCACCGCAGCAGACCGACGACCCGCACGGGAGGAGCCGGAGTCATGAGCGAGCACGCTCACGCGCCCGAGGACCTCCTCGCGGCGGCTCCCCACGAGTTCGTCCGCCCGGCGTCCGCGTGGCAGGTCCTGTGGTTCCTGCCCCAGAACGCGCTCATCGCGGGTCTCAAGCTCTACCGGACCATCGTCTCCCCCCTGTACGGGGACGTCTGCCGGTACTTCCCCTCCTGCTCGGCCTACGCCCTCGAGTCCGTCACGGTGCACGGCGCCGTGCGCGGCCTGGGCCTCAGCGTCCGCAGGCTCCTCCGCTGCCACCCCTGGGCGGCGGGTGGGATCGACAGGGTCCCGGACGGGGGCCGGGTCTTCCCTGACTTCGCGTCCCTTCCCCGGATCGTCCTGCTGAACCATCCCACCCTTGCTGAGCGCCACCAGCACCACCCCGCCGGGGCCACCGGTCCCGCGGCCCAAGGAGAGCCTTCCCCATGAACCTGTTCGAAATGATCCTCTTCCCCTTCAGGTGGGTCGTCTCCGCCGTGCTGTGGGTGTTCCACGAGATGCTCACGGCCCTCGGGATGGACCCCGCCGCGGGCATCACCTGGGTGCTGTGCATCGTGGGCCTGACCCTGGTCATGCGCACGCTGACCATCCCGCTGTTCCTCAAGCAGATCAAGTCCATGCGCGGCATGCAGGAGCTGCAGCCGGAGATGGCCAAGCTCCAGGCCAAGTACAAGGGCAAGAAGGACCAGCTGTCCCGGCAGGCCATGGCCCAGGAGCAGATGGAGCTGTACAAGAGCCACGGCTCCAACCCGTTCTCCGCCTGCCTGCCCATCCTGGTGCAGATGCCCATCTTCTTCGGGCTGTTCCAGGTCCTCAACGGCGTGCCCGGGTCCGCGGCCGCCGGCGAGGGCGTGCACGTCCTGAACGCGGCCACCGTGCAGTCCTTCAACGAGGCCACGTTCTTCGGCGCCCCGCTGTTCTCCACGCTGCTCAACCCCGGCGACGGCAACCACGTGGCCACGATCCTCCTGGCGATCGTGATGATCGTCGCGATGTCCGCCTCGCAGTTCTTCACCCAGAAGCAGCTGACGGCCAAGAACATGAGCGAGGCCGCGAAGGCCTCCCCGATGTACCGCCAGCAGCAGATGATGCTGTACCTGTTCCCCCTGGTCTTCGCGATCGGCGGCATCAACTTCCCCATCGGCGTCCTCATCTACTGGACCGTCTCCAACGTCTGGTCCATGGGCCAGCAGTGGTGGGTCATCCGCAACAACCCGACCCCGGGCTCGCAGGCCGAGCAGGAGCTCAACGAGCGCCGCGCCGCGAAGGGGCTCCCCCCGGTCGGCAAGACCGTGGAGGAGCACGAGGCCGACATCGAGGAGCAGCGTGCCCGCGCCGCCGCCGGGCAGCGTCAGCAGCCGGTCGGCAAGAAGCGCCAGAGGCAGCAGGCGAAGCGGAAACAGGCGCGATGACCGCGGCCGGCCGACCCGGCTCGACCCCCTCCCCGCACGGGGCCGGCGCGCCCGGCCCCGTGCTTCCACGGCCCCAGGAGACGACATGACCGACATCCGGCAGACCACCCAGGACGCCGACGACGTGCAGCCCCCCGCGCCGCGCGACGATGCCGACCGCGGCGCCGGGGCGGGAGCCCCCGCCGCGGAGACCCCGGCCGCGAAAACCCCGGCCGCGGAGACCGCCGCCGCAGAGACCGACGCCGTCGATCCGCTCGAGGAGGAGGGCGAGATCGCGGCCGACTACCTCGAGGAGCTGCTGGACACGGCGGACCTCGACGGCGACATCGACATCGAGGTCCGCGACGGTCGCACCTACCTGTCGGTCGTCGCCGACGGGGACGACGTCGAAGGCCTGTCGGCGCTGGTCGGCGAGGACGGCGAGGTCCTGGAGGCCCTCCAGGAGCTCCTGCGCCTCTCCGTGCTGGCCGCCACCGACCGGCGCTCCCGCCTGGTGCTCGACATCGGCGGCTACCGGCTCCGCCGGGCCGGTCAGCTCCAGGACCTGGCCCTGGCGGCCGTGCGAGAGGCACAGGAGACCGGGGAGCGCGTGCACCTCGACCCCCTGTCCGCCTACGAGCGCAAGATCGTGCACGACGTGGTCGCCGAGCAGGGTCTCGTCAGCGAGTCCGAGGGCGAAGGGGCGGCACGGCACATCGTCGTGTCCGTTCCGCAGGGCTGATGGCCGAGGAGCCGCGCCCCTCCCCCGCTCCGCAGGACCCGCCGGTCCCGGACGAGCAGGAGCGGCGCGCCGCCGAGCGGCTGTTCGGCGAGCGGCTGCCGCTGGCGGAGCGCTACGTGGCGCACCTGGCGTCATCCGGCATCGTCCGGGGGCTCATCGGCCCGCGGGAGGTGCCCCGGCTGTGGAGCCGGCACGTGCTCAACTGCGCCGTGGTCGAGGAGCTCATCGCGACCGGCGCCCGCGTGGCCGACGTCGGATCGGGCGCAGGTCTGCCCGGGCTGTGCCTCGCCCTCGCCCGGCCCGACCTGCAGATCACGCTCATCGAGCCGCTGGAGCGGCGCGTGCAGTGGCTGGACGAGGTCGTGGCCGACCTCGGGCTCACGAACGTGCGTGTGCTGCGGGCCCGGGCGGAGCAGGCCCGGGACGAGGTCGGAGAGGTGGACGTGGTCACCGCCCGCGCGGTCTCGGCCCTGGTGGGTCTCGTGGACATCACCCTGCCGCTGCTGCGCGGCACCGGAGAGCTGCTCGCCCTCAAGGGCCGTTCCGCGGCGGACGAGGTGCGCAAGGCGCAGAAGAAGCTGAACCGGCTCGGCGCCCGGTCCACCGAGATCGTCCCGGCCGGGGCGGACCTGCTCGAGGAGCCCACCACGGTGGTGCGGGTCCGGCTCTGAGCACCGCCGCCTGCTCCGCGCGGTGTCGGCGGTAGGCTGGGAGGAGTGTGCCACGGGCGGTGCGCCGAGCTCGGCCACGGGTCGACGGCGACCTGACCTGCGGCGCGGTCCCAGGCACCCCTCCCCCGCGGGAGGCGTGCTCCGACGGAACGAGTTCGAGACGAACCGGGAAGGTGCGCAGTCAGATGCCGATCGACGACGGCGCGGGAAGTCCGCGAGGCTTCGACGCCGAGTTTCCCCCCGATCCGCTTGATCAATCGATCAAGGTTGTTCCTGATCGGGGTACTCGTGTTTCACGTGAAACGGACGGACAGCTGCCCAAGATGACCACAACGATGGCGGAGGACACGCCGCTGGGGAGGAAGCTCGTGGAGGAGACCAGGCGACGCGCCAGGCTGAAAAAGGTCCAGCTGGAGAAGCCCGCCGCAACGCGGATCTTCACGATCAGCAACCAGAAGGGCGGCGTGGGCAAGACGAGCACGTCGGTGAACATCGCGGTGGCCCTCGCCCGACAGGGGCAGAACGTCCTCGTCATCGACAACGATCCCCAGGGCAACGCGTCGACGGCCCTCGGCGTGGAGCACCACTCGGAGGTCGACAGCACCTACGACGTGCTCATCGACGAGATGCCCATCGCCGACGCGGTGAAGCCGTCCGCCGAGGCGGACAACCTGTGGGTCGTCCCGGCCACCATCGATCTGGCCGGCGCGGAGATCGAGCTCGTGTCCATGGTAGCGCGGGAGCACCGGCTCCGCCGGGCGCTCGAGGCGTACGCGAAGCAGCGCGAGGCCGACGGTCTGGAGCGGCTCGACTACGTCTTCATCGACTGCCCGCCGAGTCTCGGGCTGCTGACCCTCAACGCGTTCGTCGCGGCCACCGAGGTGCTGATCCCCATTCAGTGCGAGTACTACGCGCTCGAGGGGCTCAGCCAGCTGCTCAAGAACATCGAGATGATCCAGAAGCACCTGAACCCCGAGCTGTCGGTGTCGACGATCCTGCTCACCATGTACGACGGTCGCACCAACCTCGCGTCGCAGGTGGCCGAAGAGGTGCGCAACCACTTCCCCGCCGAGGTCCTGGAGACCATGATCCCCCGCTCGGTGCGCATCTCGGAGGCGCCGAGCTACCAGCAGAGCGTCATCAGCTACGACCCCAGTTCCACGGGGGCGCTGTCCTACCTGGAGGCGGCGGCCGAGATCGCCCAGCGCGCCCAGCGCTGACGGAGCGGCCCCTGGCCATTTCCCGGCCACTCCCCCGCCCGACGCCCGTCTCCTTCTGGAGGCGGGCGTCCTGCTGTTCCCGTTCCGCGCCGCGCGCAAGTGACCCACCGTTCCACGTGAAACGGCACGTCGGAACGCGCGGCTCGGCTAGAATTGTCCGGATTGCCGGGCGAGGGAGAGGAACATCGTGAGCGAACGACGACGTGGACTGGGCCGAGGTCTGGGAGCACTCATTCCGAGTGCACCCGCTGCCGAGGCCCCGGTGAAGGAGGAACAGGGCGCGGACGTCGGCCCGGCTCCGGTGCCGTCGACGAGCGCGGAGGACACGTCCCGGAAGGACGCGCCCCGCACGGATGTTTCACGTGAAACGACGTCCGCCGAAGCCGCATCCGCACGTGCTGAGAATTCGACCGACCAGCCGGACGCAGCAACCGGGACCCCGACGCACCGGCCCTCAGCCGGCGGAGAGCCAGCCACTAGGACCCCGAGCACGTCGAAGGCCGCCGCGCGTCCCGCTGGCGGGACCGCAGACGCAGATGACGTCCCCGAGCAGCCCGGGTCCGCCGAGCCGGCGAAGCGGTCGGCTGCCGGGGGACGGAGCAGGACTGTCAGCCCTGCCGCTCGGCAGAAGGCCATGAAAGCGCGGATGGACATGGGCGAGGCCCTGCGCAACACCACACTCGTCAGCCGACCCTCCGACATGTTCTTCCTGCCATCGGCCGGTGCCCCTGACGCCGCGCCGGCGGCTGACCCCGGGGAGACGTCGTCGACGACCACGGAACCCGGTCCGGGGAACCGGGCCGGCGTTTCACGTGAAACATCGCGTCCGAAGGAGACTCGCCCGTCCGCGGAGGACGTCGAGGCCCCGTCCGGGGGGCGCAGCCGGACCGCGGCGGAGCCGGAGCAGCAGCGACTCGATGTCTCTCCGGCCGGGCCCGCCGCCGCGGGCGATGCGCCGGAGGCGACAGATGATTCCGGCGCGGGAGAGGCGACCGAGGCGACCGCCGTGACGGACCGTCCCGCTTCCGATACGTCCGCGGGCGATGTTTCACGTGAAACGGACGCGGCGGTCGAGGAGCTGGCGGCGGTGCCCGGTGCTACGTTCGCCGAGATCCCGATCGCGGCCATCCACCCCAACCGCAAGCAGCCCCGTCAGGTGTTCGACGAGGAGGAGCTCGCAGAGCTCGCGTACTCGATCGGCGAGCTCGGTGTGCTGCAGCCCATCGTGGTGCGACCCACCCGCGAGGACGGGGAGCAGTCGTACGAACTGGTCATGGGCGAGCGACGGTGGCGCGCCACCCAGCGCGCCGGGCTGCCGACCATCCCGGCGATCGTCCGCGAGACGGCGGACAACGACCTGCTCCGGGACGCCCTGCTCGAGAACCTGCACCGCAGCCAGCTGAACCCGCTCGAGGAGGCCGCGGCCTACCAGCAGCTGCTGGAAGAGTTCGGCGCCACGCAGGAGGAGCTGTCCCGGCGCATCGGCCGATCCCGCCCCCAGATCAGCAACACGATCCGTTTGCTCCGCCTGCCGCCGCTCGTCCAGCGCCGTGTGGCCGCCGGCGTCCTGTCCTCGGGGCACGCCCGCGCCCTGCTGTCCTTGGCCGACCCCGCGCAGATGGAACGACTCGCGCAGCGGATCGTGGCGGAGGGGCTCTCGGTCCGGGCCACGGAGGAGGCCGTGCAGCTGACGGAGACGGGGGAGCGCAAGCCGCAGCGGGCGGCCGCCCCGGCCGGGCGCAACAAGGAGCGGCTCGACTACATCGCGGAGGCGTTCTCCGACCGCCTGGACACGAGCGTGCGGATCGCCCTGGGCGCCCGCAAGGGCAAGATGACCATCGAGTTCGCCTCGGTGGAGGACCTGAACCGCATCATCGAGGTGCTGGACCCCGGGATGGACCGCACCTAGACCACCGATCGCACGGAAGAGCCCCGGTGTTTCACGTGAAACACCGGGGCTCTTCCGTGCGCCGGGTCCGCCCGGCGGGGCGGTTCAGCGTCCGTTGTACTCGGCGACGTCGTCGACGCTCATGGTGCCCGTGGGCACGTCGTCCTCCGCGAGCAGGAACATGCGCTGCAGACCGAAGACGACGGCCTCGGCCAGGTGGTTCCGGTGATCGGGATCGGCGAGGGCGGCCCGGTCGGCAGGGCTGGACAGGTAGCCGAGGTCGAGCCAGATGGTCGGCGCGTCCTGGGAGCGCAACAGGTCCCACTGCCGGGCGTGGGTGCCGAGGTCGAGCGCCCCGGTCCGGGCGACCATCTCCTTGAGCACGAGCACCGCGGCCCGTTCGCCGATGGGAGAGTAGATCTCGGAGCGGTCCTGCTCGCCCCAGTAGTAGGAGGCGACACCGCCGGCGGCGGGGGAGGCGTTCCAGTCGCAGTGCAGGGTGACCACCACGGAGTCCGTCCGGCTCCCGGCGACGGCCTCCCGGGTGGAGTCTGCGGTCCGCACGGGCACGCCGCGGCGGTCGTGGAGCTTCCGCCCGGGCGAGACCACCGAGGGGTCGGCGCCGATCTCGTGCAGCAGCTCGGAGGCGCGGACGGCGACGTCCCGGGTCACCTCGTCGGCGCGGTCGCGGAAGTCCGGCGCCGCCGAGGCCGGCGGCTGCTGCCCCGCTGCCCCGGACGGGACGAGCACCACGGAGCGGCCGCGCAGGGCCGAGGTGGCCCGTTCCAGGCGGTGGTACTCGCGCAGCGAGAAGGCCTTGGAGGACGTGATGTTCTTGTTGATCCGGGCGAGCGCGGCGATGGTCTCGCGGTCCACCACTCCGGTGGCCCCGAGACCCAGACTCTGCTGGAGCTCCATGACCGCGTGGTGCGTGCTGCTGCCGAACACCCCGTTCAGGTGTCCGTAGTAGAAACCCAACCGCGAGAGGTTGTGTTGCAGCATGCTGACGTCGTCGCCCCGGAGCGGGTGGTCGTCGTCGGCGTAGAGCGGGCGGTCACCGAGGGCGTACTGCGCCTCGTTGAGGCACCGGTCCGTCTCCGGGCCCACCAGACCGTCCACGATGAGCCCGCGCTCCTGCTGGAAGGCGCGCACGGCGGCGTCGACGTGGTCGTCGAAGTAGGAGGGGTTGTTGACGTCCTGCGGGGCGAGGTAGGCCACGGTGACGCCGGCCCGGAGCAGCCGCTCCCGCAGGCTGACCACCCGGCGGCTCGTCATGGTCCGGCGCAGCATCGGTTCGGTGTCGTCGTTGTTCACGGGTGTCCCACGGGTCGGAGGGGTCGGCGTGGCGCCAGGACAGCGGCTCGTCCGCCCCTCCCCGACGGGGGAGGGGCGGACGAGCCCGGGGTGTCGCGGATGTCGGGGGTCCGCTCAGTTCCCGGGAACGAGGTAGTCGGCGAACTCCTTCTCGAGGGCGCTCTTCGGCTTCGCACCGATGGCCTTTTTGACCACCTCGCCGCCGGAGAAGAGGTAGATGGCCGGGATGGACGTGATGCCGTACTGCGACGCCACGGCGGGGTTCTCGTCCACGTTCAGCTTCACGACCTCGACGGCGTCGGCGTGCTCGGCGGCGATCGCGTCGAGGACCGGGCCGACCATGCGGCAGGGGCCGCACCACTCGGCCCAGAAGTCCACGATGACGGGCTTGTCCGATTCGAGGACCTCGGTGCGGAAGTCGGCGTCGGTGACGTTCTTGGCGGCGCTCATGTTTCTCCTTGTCCGGGTGCCGGGCGCGCGGTCGGCGTGCCCGGACCGCTCTGGGTGACGTGGTGCGGAAGGCGGATCTGGTTCGATTATGGCCCATCCCGGTCCGGGCGCCGGCGGCGCCCGGACCGGGACGGCTCAGCTGTGCAGGACCGAGCGGTCGTGCAGGGCGGCGAGGTAGTGCTCGGTGTCGACGGCGGCGACGCATCCGGAGCCCGCCGCCGTGATGGCCTGGCGGTAGGTGGCGTCCACGACGTCGCCCGCCGCGAAGACCCCGGCGAGGCTCGTGGTGGAGCTGCGGCCGTCCACGGCGATGGTGCCGTCCACGGTGAGCTCGAGCTGGTCCTTGACCAGGGCGGTGCGGGGATCGGAGCCGATGGCGACGAACAGCCCCGTCACGGGCAGCTCCGAGGTCTGGTGGGACTCCGTGTCACGGACGGTGACGGAGCGGACCTTGTCCTCGCCGTTGATGCCCACGACCTCGGCCTTCCACAGGACCTCGATCTTGGGGTCGTCGAAGGCGCGCTGCTGCATGATCTCGGAGGCGCGGAAGCTGTCCCGCCGGTGGATGATCGTGACCTTGGAGGCGAAGCGGGAGAGGAACGTGGCCTCCTCGAGGGCGGAGTCGCCGCCGCCGACCACCGCGATGTGCTGCTCCTTGAAGAAGAAGCCGTCGCAGGTGGCGCACCAGCTCACCCCGTGGCCGGAGAGCCGCTTCTCGTCCGGCAGGCCGAGCTCCCGGTACGCGGAGCCGGTCGCGAGGATCACGGCGTGGGCGCGGTGCACGGAGCCGTCCTCGAGGGTCACGGTCTTCACCTCGCCCTCGAGCTCGAGGGCGACGACGTCCTCGTAGCGGATGTCGGCGCCGAAGCGCTCCGCCTGCTGCTGCATGTTGGACATCAGCTCCGGGCCCTGGATCCCGTCGATGAACCCGGGGTAGTTCTCCACCTCGGTCGTGTTCATCAGCTCACCGCCCGCGGTCACGGACCCGGCGAAGACGATGGGGTGGAGGTTGGCGCGCGCCGCGTAGACGGCCGCGGTGTACCCGGCGGGGCCGGATCCCACGATGATCACCTCGTGGACGGTCTCGTCGTCCGCGCCGGCCTTCGGCTCGCCGGTCGAGGGGACGAGGTTGAGGGCGTTGATCACGGGACCGAAGTCGGGGCTCACTGTTCTGCAGACCTTCCGTACAGGGAGCGGCCGGGCACGCCGACCGCAGGGACCACTGGCACAACGGGGCGCGCGCGGCGGATATTCCGGTGCCGGACCCGCCCCGGCGGGTCCGGCGGGGGGAGCGGGGCCCTCAGTCGAGCTGGATCTCGCCGATCCGCAGGCCGTGGTTGAACCCGGCGATGGGGTTCGTCAGCTGCGGCAGCTGCGTCCAGTTCACGATCACGTACTGCTGGTCCTCGTCCTGGGCGGCCGCGGCGAGCGGAACCGTGATCTCCGGGCCCGTGAAGGAGCCGGAGGCCACCTGGTCGGCGCCGTCCAGGCTCGGGGTGTCGTTGACGTACACGTCGAACATCCCGCCCGAGCCGGCCGACTGGCTGAGCCTGAGCGTCTCCACGGGCGCGGGCTCCTCGAGCTGCACGGCGAGGCCGACGCTCGGCGTCCGGTTGCCGAAGTTCGGGTCGGAGAACCCGTAGCTGATCCAGTAGGTGGACGGGTTGCCGTCGACGATCTGGCCCAGCTGCGCGTCCTGGTCGGCCATGAAGCCCGGGTCGGTGGGCACCACCCGGGTGACGGCGCGGGGCTCCGGCTCGGCGGCCGGGGCCTCCGGCTCGGGGCTGGGCTGCACCTGCTCCGTCCCGGCCTGCTCCTCGGCCGGCGCGCTCACGGCGGGCTCCGGGCCCTCCGACCCGGCGAAGAGTCCGCCCAGCCGGTCGAAGCTGAACACCACGGCACCGATCAGCAGGGCCAGCAGCAGGAGCAGGAGCAGCAGCAGGCCCCGGCCGCCCTTCTGCGGCCGGTCCTCGGTCGCCTCCCGGCGCGGCGGCGCGGCCGCGGCCGCCTCCTCCGGCCCGTGGGGCGTGTCCGGGTGCCCGTCGTCGTAGTCGTCGTAGCTGTCGTAGCGGTTGTCACCGTCGTAGCCCGGGTCGATGTCCGTCCCGGCCGTGCGGACGGCCGAGGCCGCCGTGCCGCTCGCCGCTGCGCGGTCGAAGAGGGTCGAGCGGGTCGAGGTGGCGCTGACCCGCACCGGCCGGCCGAGACGGGTGCGCACCGAGGGGGCGGGCGCGGCGTCGTCGTACGAGTCGTCGTCCCGCCACCGGGTGACCTTGGGCTGGGGGGCCGCGCCGCCGAGGTCGTCGGAGGCCTCGGTCGCGACCACGGGGGTCGGGCTGGTGGGGTCCGGCTCGTCGTACACGTAGGACCCGGGGCCGCTGCCGCGCGGGGCGCCGAAGATGTCGTCGCTGAGGGACTCGTCCTCGACGTCGTCCGGCTCCACGAGCAGGGAGTCCAGCATGTCCGCGGCCGGAGTGTGCGAGGTCACGAGGTAGGTGTGCGCCTCCGCCTGGCCCAGGTCCAGGATCTGGAAGGGGACGCCGATGCTGCCGTTGGCCATGGAGCGGGCGTTCTCCACGAGCAGGGACGTGTGCCGCTCCGCGGGCAGCAGGATCGACACGCGGCGGCCGAGGATCTGGTCCTGTCCCTCGAGCACGCGGTCGCCCTCGGCGGTGGCCAGCACGTCGGTGACGACCTTGTAGCGGCCGCCGAGGACGGAACCGAGCTTCATCGGTGCGGGCACGTTGGCTCCCTGGGGGTCGGGAATCCGCGGCGGGGGCCGGAATTCGCGGGCGGGGGTGGCCGGCGGGGCAGAAGGGGTGTTCCTGACCCACGTCACCGACCACTCAGCACTTTACCGGTCCCGGCCTCCCGCGGCCGAGAGCCTCGTCACACGGCCGGTCCGAGCGCTCGGTCCGGGCGCCCGGTCCGCCCGGTCGGGGCGGTCAGCGGCCGAGGCGCGCGAGGAGCGGGCGCACGAGGCTGTCGAGCTCCCGGACGCGGCAGAGCTTGAGGGCGCCCAGGTAGGCGATCCCCATGACGGTCCCGCCCGCGGCGACGGTCGCGATCGCCGTCAGCTGGTTGGTCCAGGGGAAGCCGGCGGGGTCGTATCCGCCGAGCAGGAACAGGGCCACGGCGCCCACCGCGCCGGCGAGCAGGGACGCCACGAGGATCCGGGCGTGGGAGTCCACGATCCGGGCCACGTCGTAGTCCCCGATCCGGCGGACCAGGACCACGTGGTAGATCAGCGCGCTCAGGACGTTCTGGGCCGCGTAGCACGCGGCGACCGCGAAGACGATGAGGTCCGGCGGGACGAACGACCAGATCAGCAGCGCCGAGACCACGGTGAAGAGGGCGACGCCGACCTGCACGAGGAACGGGGTGCGGGCGTCCTCCTGCGCGTAGAACGCCCGGCCGAGCATGAAGGACACCGACATGAAGGGCGCGCCGATCGCGATCACCGTGATCACCTGGCCGACCACGGCTCCCGCGGAGGGGACGCCGCCGCTGAAGAGCATGCCGAGGGGGCCGGCGAAGACCACGAGGGCGACGGTGGCGAAGACCGTCGCCACACCGGTGATGCGCAGGCTCGAGGACAGGGACGCGACCATCCCGGCCCGGTCCCCGTCCGTCGAGGCGGCGGCCATCCGGTTGAACAGCACCGTGGCGATGGACAGCCCGATCACCCCGTGCGGGAGGGAGTACAGCATCGAGGCCTGGTTGAGGGCCGCCACGCCCGCGATCTGCTGCGGCGGGTCCATCGCGAGGTACTCCGGGCGGTAGCCGGTGGGGATCGCCGCGACCTTGGTCAGGGTCAGGAACGCCAGGTTGGCGAGGACCCCGGTGGCGAGGGTCCAGCCCGCGAGCCGCGCCGCGGTGGAGAGGCCGATGCCGCGCCAGCCGAACTTCGGGCGCAGTCCCAGCCCGAGCCGGCGCAGCGGCCAGAACAGCACGAGGGCCTGGGCCGCGACGCCCACCGTGGCCATGGCCGCCAGCCAGAAGGTCTTGGCCGGGGACCAGTTCTCGAGGGTGTGCACCGTCTCGGCGTACGCCCCGAACTGCTGGACGAACACGAGCAGCGCGGCGATGGCCACCACGTTGTTGACCACCGGCGCCCACATGTACCAGCCGAAGGCGCCGCGGGCGTTCAGGACCTGCCCCACCACGGTGTAGAGGCCGTAGAAGAAGATCTGCGGGAACGTGAACAGCGCGAACGTCAGCCCGAGCGAGAGCTGCTCCTCGGTCCAGTCGGTGCCCATGGTCCGGATGATGGGTCCCGCCAGCAGCACCACGACCGCCGTGACCCCCAGCAGGGCGAGCACGGCGAGGGTGAGCAGGCGGGCGATGTAGTCGGCCCCGCCGTCGTCCGCGGTCCTGGAGGCCTTGATGATCTGCGGCACCAGGACGGCGTTGAAGATGCCGCCCGCCACGAGGACGTAGATCAGGTTCGGCAGCGTGTTCGCGAGCTCGAAGACGTCGGAGACGGTCGTGATGGAGCCGATCGCCACCGTGATGAGGACCGTCTTGACGAACCCCAGCGCGCGGGAGACGAGCGTGCCCGAGGCCATGATGGCGCTGGAGGCCGCGCCCGAGCGGCGGGCCGGGGCCGCCGGGGTGCCCTTCCCGGCCGGCCCGGAGGGCTCCGCGGTCTCAGAGCTGGTGGATGATGTATTCACGGGCGATGTCGGCGATGCGCCGTTCGTTGGGGAAGGACAGCTTCCGGCCGAGGTCGTCGATGTTCACCCAGGCGACGTCCACGGCCTCGTGGTCGGGGTCGTTGTCCGTGGTGAGGTGACCGCCCGTGGCGCGCAGCAGGAAGTGGTGCACCGTCTTGTGCACGCGGTGCCCGGAGACCGTGAACCAGTAGTCGATGCTGCCCAGCGGGCTCAGCACCTCACCGGCGATGCCGGTCTCCTCCTCGATCTCGCGGATCGCGGCTTCCTCGTTGGACTCCTCGCCCTCGGGGTGGCCCTTGGGCAGGCACCACTCGAGGCGCCCGCCGCGGTTGATCCGGGCGATGATGGCCACCGGGTGGGAGGGCGCGCCGAGGTCGACGACGATCCCGCCGGCGGAGACTTCCTCGACCGTGGGCAGCGCAGCGGCCGGCGCGGTCGGCCGCTTCTTCGGTGCGCTGGGTACGGGGAAAGCCATGTCTCCTACCTTGCCACAATCGCCCGGGCTCCCGCCGGAGCGGGGGAGGGGCTCCGGCGGTCGGTTCCGGCGGGGCCGCGGCGGCCGGGTCCGCGCCCCGGGGTCTGGAACAATGGGCGGCACCATGACGCAGCTCCCCGACGCCCACGCGATCCACCCCGCCGCCCTCGACCTGGGGCGGCGGTTCTCCGCCGCCGGCCACGAGCTCTCCCTCGTGGGCGGGCCCGTGCGGGACCTCTTCCTCGGCCGGCCCGCCCTGGACCTGGACTTCACCACCGACGCGACGCCCGAGGAGACGCTCGCCGTGGTCACGGGGTGGGCGGACGCGGTGTGGGAGATCGGCCGCGCCTTCGGGACCATCGGGATGCGCCGCGGCGACGTCCAGCTGGAGGTGACCACCTACCGGGCCGAGGCCTACGACGCGGACTCCCGCAAGCCGCAGGTGGCCTTCGGCGACTCCCTCGAGGACGACCTGTTCCGCCGCGACTTCACCATCAACGCCATGGCGCTGCGGCTGCCCGGCCTGGAGCTCGTGGACCCGCACGGCGGGATCAAGGACCTGCACGCCCGGGCGCTGCGCACCCCGGGCGCCCCGGAGGACTCCTTCTCGGACGACCCCCTGCGCATGATGCGCGCCGCCCGCTTCGCGTCCCAGCTCGACGTCGAGGTGGCCCCCGAGGTGCGCGCGGCCATGACCGGCATGGCGGAGCGCATCGCGATCGTCTCGGCCGAGCGCGTGCGGGAGGAGCTCGTCAAGCTGGTCTGCGGGCGCCGGCCCCGCCGCGGCATCGACCTCCTGGTGAGCACGGGGCTCGCCGAGGTCGTGCTGCCCGAGGTGCCCGCGCTCCAGCTCGAGACGGACGAGCACCACCGGCACAAGGACGTCTACCAGCACTCCCTGACCGTCATGGAGCAGGCCGCGGCCCTGGAGTCCGGTCCGGACGGCCCCGTGCCCGGGCCCGACTTCGCGCTGCGCTTCGCCGCGCTCATGCACGACGTCGGCAAGCCCGCGACCCGGCGCTTCGAGGAGTCCGGTGCCGTGAGCTTCCGCCACCACGAGGTGGTGGGCGCGAAGCTCACGGCCAAGCGGATGCGGGCCCTGCGCTTCGACAACGACACGATCAGGACGGTGGGCCGGCTGGTCGAGCTGCACATGCGCTTCTACGGCTACGGGGACGCCGAGTGGACCGACTCCGCCGTGCGCCGCTACGTCCGGGACGCCGGGGAGTGCCTGGAGCGGCTGCACCGGCTCACGCGGGCGGACGTGACCTCCCGGAACCGGCGGAAGGTGGCACGGCTCGCCGCCGCCTACGACGACCTCGAGGCGCGGATCGAGGAGCTCTCCGCGCGCGAGGAGCTCGACGCCGTGCGGCCGGAGCTGGACGGCGAGCGGATCATGGCGGTGCTCGGCATCCCGCCGGGGCCGGCGGTGGGCCGGGCCTACAAGTTCCTGCTGGACCTGCGCCTGGACGAGGGGGAGCTGGGGCCGGAGGAGGCCGAGCGGCGGCTGCGGGCCTGGGCCGCGGACACCCTGTGAGCCCCCGGTCCGGCGCCGGCGCCGCGGGGAACGCCCTCTGCTGCTCCTGGAGTGCATATATCGGCGAAGGCATATCTTCCGACCTCGCCGCGGTCCTCCTGGCCGGGGTCGGGGTCGGGGCGGGCGTGCTGCGCGGACGGCGGGAGGGGCCGTGAGCCTCCTGGGCGGGTCCCGGGGCGGCCACCGGGCGCTGCTCGTCGGCCTGAGCCTCTACGCGGTCATGACGGCATGGCTGCTGCGGCTGCCCTGCCGGGTGCCCGGCTGGGGCGCCGCGGAGAGCCTGCCCGCGCTGTGCGCCTCCGAGATCGCGCCCGGCGAGGCGTCCGGGGCGGGCGGGTTCCTCACGGGCGGGCCCGCGGGGGACCAGCCCGCCCTGGTCGGGATGATCACCACGGTGGTCGGCTGGCTCGCGGCCCGCCTCTCCGCGCTGTTCGGGACGGACGTGGACCGGGGCGTGTTCGCCGACCTCTCCGTGCTGCTGCTGGCCCTGGTGTGGATCGGCACGGTGGCCGCGGTCTCCGCGCTCTCCGGCAGGCGCGGCGCGGACGCGTTCGTGCTGGCGCTCGCACCGGTGGCGGTCCTGGTGGGCTTCGGCACGTGGGACCTGTGGGCCGTGCTGCTCATGATGCTGGCGCTGCTCTTCCACGTCCGGGGCAGCCCCGTGCCGGCGGGGATCCTGCTGGGGCTCGCGGCGTCCGTGGCGCTGTTCCCCCTGGTGGTCCTCCTGGCCGTGCTGCTCCTGGCCGTGCGGTACCGGCAGCTCCGGGACTTCGCGGTGGTCCTGGCCGGGACGCTGCTCACCTGGGCGCTGGTCAACGGGCCGTTCCTGCTCTCCGCCCCGGACCGGTGGGTCCGGCAGCTCCGCCTGCCCTGGGACGGGCCCGTGGAGAGCTCCTCCTCCTGGGGCGTCTGGGCCCGGGTGGAGCAGGCGCGCACGGGTGCGGCCCCGGACCCGGCGGGGGCGGGGCAGTGGGTGCTCCTGGCCCTCGTGCTGGGTCTCGTGGCGGTGCTCGTGCTGACCCTGCTCACCCGGCAGGAGCCCAGCGTCGTCCAGATCGCGTTCCTCCTGCTGGCCGTGCTCGTGCTCTCCGGCCCCGCCTACTCCCTCGTCCACGTGCTCTGGCTGGCGCCCCTCGTGGTGCTCAGCCGGCGCAACTGGCTCGAGTTCGCCGCCTGGCAGCTCGTCGAGGTCCTGTGGTGGACCACCCTGGTCCTGCCCGAGCCGACCTGGCCGGTGCTGCCCGGGCTCGGTCTGATCGGCTGGGACGCGCAGGACCTGCTCGCGGCAGTGCGCGTGCTGCTCCTCGTCCTCCTGGTGGTCGCGGTCGCGGTCGACGTCCTGCGGGGCGGTCAGGCGCGGCGGATCGGGCTCTCCGAGGCCGGTTGAGCGTCCCGGCTCCGCCGGGAGGGGGAGACCGGCGGCCGCCACGCCCGCACGGGTTCATCCTGACGGCGGTGCCGTCCCGTGCCGGCTCTCCCGTAGGTTGGTGGCGGAGAAGAACAGACGAGTGCTCGGGAGGAGCGCCGGTGATCGAGATCGAGAACCTGACGAAGACCTACGGCGGCAAGACGGCGGTGGACGACGTCAGCTTCACCGTCCGCCCCGGCAAGGTGACCGGGTTCCTGGGGCCCAACGGGGCCGGCAAGTCGACCACGATGCGCCTCGTCGTCGGGCTGGAGTCCGCGACCCGGGGCCACACCCGCGTCAACGGCAGGCCGTACGCCCAGCACCGGGCGCCGCTCGCGGAGGTCGGGGTGCTGCTGGACGCGAAGGCGGTCCACCCCCGGCGCACCGCGCGCGCGCACCTCTCGGCGCTCGCCGCGACCCACGGCATCGCGAAGTCCCGCGTCCAGGAGGTCGTGGACCTCACCGGGCTCGGGGCCGCGGCCGACAAGCGGGTGGGAGGCTTCTCCCTCGGCATGGGCCAGCGCCTCGGGATCGCCGCGGCGCTGATCGGCGACCCGCACACCGTGATCCTCGACGAGCCCGTCAACGGACTGGACCCCGAGGGCGTGGTGTGGGTGCGCCACCTCGCCAAGTTCCTCGCCTCGGAGGGCCGTACGGTCTTCCTGTCCTCCCACCTCATGTCCGAGATGGCGCAGACCGCCGACCACCTCGTGGTGATCGGCCGGGGCCGGATCCTCGCGGACGCGCCGATCCAGCAGATCCTCGCCGGGGGCCGCACGCGCACCCGGCTGCGCGCCACCGACCGGGAGGCGATGCGCCGCGCCCTGCAGGGCATGGACGCCGGCATCACGGAGTTCGACGACGACGGACTCCTGGTCACGGGGCCGGAGCCGCGGCGCATCGCCGAGGCCGCCCTCTCCCACGGGGTGCTGGTCCACGAGCTCACCCCCCTCACGGAAACCCTCGAGGACGTGTACATGGCCATGACCCAGAACGAGGTCGAGTACCGCTCCGGCGGCGCTCCCGCACCGACCGACCCGGCGCCCTGGGCGGGCGCCGACGCACGAACCGGAGACCGAGCATGAGCACCAGCACCTCGACCGCCCCCCGCCCGCAGACCGGTACCCCGGAGCGCACCGGGCCGTCCGACCCCGCGTCCCGGGTGCGGCTGGGCTTCGGCCGGGTCCTGCACTCCGAGTGGATCAAGTTCCGCTCCCTGCGCTCGCACTGGATCCTGCTCGGCGTCGCCCTGCTCCTCTCCCTCGGCTTCGCAGCGCTGGGCGCCTGGAGCACCACGTCGCTGCAGAGCTTCAACGAGCAGGCCGCGCAGGAGCAGGTCGACGAGTCGCTGGACGGACGGTCCCCGGAGGAGCTCGGGCTCACCGAGGAGGAGGTCCAGCAGCAGCAGGACGCGTTCGCCGCCGAGTCGGACCAGCAGATCGCCGCGCAGTCCGACATTGCCCTGCCGGACGGGATGGGCTTCAGCGAGTACCTGGCCATGACCAGCGCCAACAGCGGCCTGCAGCTCGTCATGCTGCTCCTGGGAGCGTTGGCCGTGCTGTTCATCGGCTCCGAGTACGCCACCGGCGCCATCCGCACCACCATGACGGCGGTGCCGCGGCGCACCCCGGTGATGCTCGCCAAGACCGTGGTGCTCTCCGTGGTCGCGTTCCTCTTCGGGGTGCTCAGCGGGCTCCTGTGCCACCTCGTCGTCCAGCCGGTCCTGGCGGGCGGGGACCTCGGCTACGACGTGTGGCAGGAGCCCGTCCTGCTCAACGTCCTGGCGGTGGGCGTCTTCTACATGGTCACCGCGTGGCTGGGCTTCGGGCTCGGGGCCCTGCTGAAGTCCACGACGTGGGGGATCGTGGTGCTCGTGGTGCTGGTGATGGTCCTGGAGATCGTGCTGTTCGCGCTGTCCTTCGAGTGGCTCGAGGACGTCAAGCCGTACTCCCCGGGGGCGGCCGGCACCCAGCTGACCACGATGTACCAGTCCGCCGACCCGGTGCTCACCCACGTGGAGTCCGGCCTCGTCTACGGCGCCTGGGGCCTGGTGCTCGTCGCGGCCGGGATCCTGGCCACCCGGAGGCGCGCGCTCTAGCGGTTCTTCCGTCCCGGCGGCGACGCCGGCCCTACGATGTGAGCTGGTGGGCCGGGACGTGGCCCGCACCGTCCGGGCCGAGTGCCGGACGGACCCCTGGGGAACGGGAGCTGCGGTGTCGGTGTCACGGGAGCGGGAGGCCGGCGAGGCCCTCTCCGCGGTCGACGCCCGGGGCCTGCGGCGGACCCTGCTGCACTGGCTGACGGTCGTGGTGGTCCTCGTGACCGTGTTCAGCTCCGTGGTCAACTGGGTCTTCGTGGACCGGGAGCCGCAGGACCCGGTGGCCACGTGGCTCGGCGGGCTCGAGAACGGGCGCTCGCGGCAGCTGCTGTCCCGCACCGAGGCCGTCGTGGCGGACCCCACCCTGAACATCTTCTCGAACCGCGTGTACCGCAACGCCGCGGGGCGGATCGGCGGCTACGAGATCCTGGGCGTGGACCGCCGCGGGAGCCGCGCCGAGATCCGGGCGCGCGTGTGGTGGGACGGACCCGACGGCGCCCGGGACCGGGAGGAGGTCCACGTCTACGGGGTGCACCAGGTGCGGCGCAGCGGTCCCTTCAACGACCAGTGGCAGCTCGACTCCCCGGACGCGGCCCCCTTCTCGATCCACCTGCCCGCCCCCCTCGACGAGCTCTCCGTCAACGGGGAGACCGTCCGCCCGGACCCGGACGACCGGGTGCCCGACCCCGAGGGCCCCGGCGGCACCTGGCGCTTCGAGGCCCTGCCCGGGAACTACGCGATCGGACTGCCCGGGAACTCCTACTACACGGCGGACCCGCCCCTGGAGCCGCACACCGTGGCGTTCCGGGATCCGGCACCGGCCTCGGTGGCGCTGCGGATCGAGCCCTCCCCGAGGATGTGGCAGGAGGTCGACGACCGGATCGAGGAATGGCTGGAGAGCTGCACCGACTCCGACGAGCTGTCCCCCGAGGACTGCCCCTCGTCCCGGCGCTGGGCGGCCCCGCAGGAGCCGCTCGAGCCGTCCGCGGCGGCGACCGGGACGCCGGACCCGGAGATCACCGGCGTCCGGTGGCGGCTGGTCTCCCGGCCCGCCCTGGTCCTGGTCCCGGACCCGGCGGACCCGCTGCGCTGGACGGCGGACGCGCACCGGCCCGCGGAGGCGCGGCTGAGCTACGAGGAGGACGGGGAGACCGTCACGGAGCGGATCGAGTTCCCCGTCCGCGCCGCCGTGCGCTCCACGGGCCAGAGCGCCGACATCGAGGTGGGCCTGGACTAGACCGGTGCTCCCGTGGCTGTGGTGGCCCTGGCGGCTCGGCGCCCCGGGGTACTGCCCCTCGGGGGTGTCCCGGCGTCTCTGAGCGTCTGCGTCCGGGGGACCGGCTCAGCTCGCCGGGACGGCCGTGACCTCGCCGTCGACCAGGGCGAACACCCGGTCACCGGGACGGTAGTCCACGAGCGGGCCGTCGACCATCCGGGACATGGCCTCGGTCCCGTCCGAGAGCCGGAAGGCCACGAGCGTGTCGTGGCCGTGGTAGTCCACGCGGGTCACCACGGCCGGCTCGCCGCGCCCGGCCTGCGGGGTCCGCTTGTGCGCCAGGAGCACCTGCTCGGGCCGGACCACCGCGGCCATCGGCCCGGTCCAGGGGCGGTCGTCCTGGCGCAGGACCAGCGGCCCGAGGGGGGAGTCGCGCCGGGTGCCGGCCGTGGCGCCGTCCAGCGGGACGAGGACGGCCTCGCCCACGAAGCCCGCCACCCACGCGTCCGCCGGCTGCCGGTAGATCTCCGCCGGGGTGCCGACCTGGCGGATCCGGCCGCCGTTCATCACGGCCACCCGGTCCGCCATGGACAGGGCCTCCCCCTGGTCGTGGGTCACGAGGATCGCCGTGGCGCCGTCCTCCCGCAGCGCCCGGCGGACGTCCCGGCGCAGCTCCGAGCGCAGGGAGGCGTCGAGGGCGCTGAAGGGCTCGTCGAGCAGCACGAGGGGCGGCCGAGGGGCCAGCGCCCGAGCCACGGCCACGCGCTGGCGCTGTCCGCCCGAGAGCTCGTGGGGCATCCGGGCACCGTACCCGCCGAGGCCCACCAGCTGGAGGCACTGCTCCACCCGGGCGGCCCGGTCCTTGCGGCCGCGGCGCAGCCCGTAGGCCACGTTGCCGGCCACGTCCAGGTGCGGGAACAGCGCCCCCTCCTGCGGGACCACCGCGACGTGCCGCCGGTGCGGGGGCACGTGGACGCCCGGCAGCGCCACGAGGCGGCCGCCCAGCGCGATCCGCCCCTCGTCGATCTGCTCGAAGCCCGCCACGCAGCGCAACAGCGTGGTCTTGCCGCAGCCCGAGGGGCCCAGCACGGCCACGAACTCGCCCGAGCGCATGCTCAGGTCCACGCCCTGCAGCGCCCGGACGGGGCCGAAGGACTTCCCGACCCGGTTGATCGCGACGTCAGTCATGGATGATCAGCTCCTCGTCCAGGATGCGGGCCGGTGTCCGGGTCCGGGTGGTCGTGACCACGCCGCTGCGGCGGACGAGGGCCCACGTGGGGATCGTCGCGAGCAGCACCAGGAGGAAGGCATAGGGGGCGGCCTCGGCGTAGCGCTGGTAGCTGGTGGCCTGCCACAGCTCGGTGGCCAGCGTGTCCAGCCCCGTGGGCCGCAGCATGAGCGTGGCGGGCAGCTCCTTCATGCAGGTGAGGAACACCAGGGCCGCGCCGGCGCCGATGCCGGGCAGGGTCAGCGGCAGGGTCACCGAGCGGAAGACCTGGGCGGGGGAGCGGCCCAGCGACGTGCCCACCTCCTCGAGCGCCGGCGGTGCCTGCGCCGCGGCGCCGGTCACCGCCGCCACGCCCAGCGGCAGGAACAGGGTGGCGTAGGCGAACGCCAGCAGCCACGTGGTCTGGTAGAGCGGCATCAGGACGGTCACGCCGAGGAAGACCAGGGACAGTCCCACCACCACCCCGGGGAGGCTGTGCGCGAGGTAGGCGGCCCGTTCGGTCAGGGCGCTGAGCCGGCCGGGGTGCCGGGCGGCGAGGATGCCGATGGGCAGGGCCAGGACCATGGTCAGCAGGGCGCCGGCCAGGGACACCGTGAGGGAGCCCGCCGCGGCCGTGAGGACCTGCCCCCAGGAGTCGGCGCGGGACGTGCCCGCGGTCATCCACCGCAGCATCGAGACGGCGGGCACCCCCAGCGCCAGCAGGGCCGTGGCGGTCAGCACCGCCGCGGCCGCCCACCGGCTGCGGCCCAGGTCCAGGGTGCTCGTGGCCCGGCCCGCGCCGGCGGACTCGTAGCGGGCGTCCCGCCGCCGGGTGCGGCCCTCGAGGGTCAGCACGAGCACCGTCAGCAGGACGAGGATCGTGGACAGGCTCAGGGCGGTGGCCCGGTCGAAGCCGGCGCTGAAGGCCGTGAAGATGGCCCGGGTGAAGGTGTCCACGCGCAGGATCGAGACGGCGCCGAAGTCCGAGAGGATGTAGAGGATCGCCAGCAGCCCGCCGCCGGTGATGGCCGGGCGGACCTGGGGGAGGCTCACGGTGGTGAGCGTGCGCCACGGCCCCCGGCCCAGGGAGCGGGCCACCTCCTCCTGGGCCACGTCCGCGCCCGCGAACGCGGCGGCCACGGGCAGGTAGACGTACGGGTAGGTGTAGAGCGTCAGCACCACCACCGCCGCGCCGAAGCCCTCGAAGCGGGCCGCGGAGGACCACAGGTCCGCGACCGACACCCAGGTGTAGGCGGCGACGTAGCTGGGCACGGCCAGGGGCAGGGCGGCCAGCACCGCGAAGCCACGGCGGAACGGCACGTTCGTCCGGGTCACCAGGTAGGCGCTGCCCACCCCCAGCACGAGGGAGCCCGCCGTGACGACGAGGGCCAGGGCCAGGCTCGTCGCCGCCAGCCGGGCCGTGCGCTCCGTGGTGACCAGCTCCCACCAGGCGCCCACGCCGCCCTGCCCGGTCCGCACCAGGATGTAGAACAGGGGCACGAGCGCGACCACCGCGGCCAGGACGGCCGCGGTGGTCAGGACGGAACGGGGGCGCCGTGCGCTCAGCTGAGACCAGCCTCCGAGATCATCGTCACGGTGGTCTGCAGGTCCTCGAGATCGTTGAGGTCGACCTCGGGCACCTCGAGGGTGTCGAGGGCCGGCAGGCCCTCGGGCGGGTCGACCGACTCGACCATCGGGTACTCGTGGGTCTCGTCCCGGAAGTACTCCTGGCCCTGCTGGCTCAGCAGGTGGTCGACGAAGGCCTGGCCGTCAGCGTCCTCCTGCTCGTTGACGAGGCCCACGCCGGAGACGTTGACCAGCGCGCCGGTGTCGCCGTCGGGGAAGAAGTGCAGGGAGGCGGCGAGGTCCTCGGCGGGCGTGCCCTCCTCCTGGGCCAGCTCGTAGAGGTAGTAGTGGTTGACGAGACCGGTGTCGATGACGCCCTCGTTGACGTCGGAGACGATCATCCCGTTCTTCTCGCGGATCTGCGGGTCGTTCGCGGCGAGGTCGTCGAGCCACTGGCGGGTCCGCTCGTCACCGTGCTCCACGCGCATGGCCGTGACGAACGCCTGGAAGGACGCGTTGGTCGGGGCGATGCCCACACGGCCCTCCCACTCGGGCTCCGTGAGGTCGAAGACGGAGGCGGGCAGCTCCGCCTCGGGGACCGCCTCCTCGTTGTAGACGAGCACGCGGGAGCGACCGGTGACGCCCACCCAGGTGCCGTCCTCCGCGCGGTAGGTCTCGGGGACCTGCTCCGTGGTCTCCGCGGGCAGCTCCGTGAGCAGACCCTCCCCGGAGACGGCGGCCAGGGCGCCGGCGTCCTGGGCGAGGAACACGTCCGCCGGGGAGTTCTCGCCCTCCTCGAGCAGCTGCGCCGCCATCTCGGCCGTGCCGCCGTAGCGGACCTCCACCTCGATGCCCGTCTCCTCGCTGAACCGGTCGATCAGCGGCTGCACGAGCGCCTCGTCGCGCCCGCTGTAGACCGTGAGGCTGTTGTCGCCGCCGCCGGTGCCCGCGGTCTCCTCGGCGCCGGTGGTGCCGCCGGTCTCCCCGGAGCCGCACGCGGCGAGTCCGAGCGCCAGGGCAGAAGTGGTCAGCAGGCCCGCGGTGCGGGCGAGGGGTCGGGCAGTGCGCAAGGTCGGCTCCTGGAGTGGCGCGGAAGTCGTGGGTCCCGGTGGTCCCTGTGACTTAGGACATCCTCAGTCCAGCACGGATGCGCCCCTGGGTGCAATTCGGGCACAGAAGTATGATTTATCGGGTCACAGCTCCGGAATACCGGCCGCCGGCGAACGGTTGAACGGGTCAGGACGTCCGCCGAGGACGCTCCGCAGCAGTTCCTGTCCGCCCTTCCCGCAGCCCGATCCCGGGCGCCCCGAAAGGATCCGCGTGGCTCCCGAGCCCGAGTACTACCGCCCCGTCCCGCTGAACGACGACCCCGGCCGCGCCGGGTACTCCCGGGCGCCCCACGGGCAGCCGTTCGGCGGGCAGCCCTTCGGCGGGGGCGGGCGCGGCGCCCCGTACCCCGGGCCGCCCGTGGTCAACGTGGTGGGCGGGAAGTCCGTGGTCCTCGCCTACGTCCTGTGGCTCTTCCTGGGCTGGCTGGGCATCCACAAGTTCTACCTGCGCCAGCCGATCTGGGGCCTGATCTACCTGTTCCTCGGGGGCCTGGGCTGGACCCTCGCGGGGGTCGGCGTCGGGATCCTGTTCCTGATCCCGTGGATGCTGCTGATGTTCGTGGACGTCTTCACCATGCCGTTCCGCACGGCCCTCGTGAACGCCTCGATCGCCCGCAGCGCCTACCGGTACTGAGCCCCCGTTCCCTGACCACCGCGGCCCCGCGCCCGCCCCGTTGGGCGCGGGGCCGCGGGTGTAGTAGTGTTGTGAGGTCTGTGTGCCCGCCGCCCGACGTGCGGTGCCGGCGCGCGGACGACGCTACAGAACCTCCTGCTGCGGAAGGACCGCAGCCGCTCAGCCCGAAGGAGGTGGGTTCGAACATGCGTGAGTACGAACTGATGGTGATCATCAACCCCGAGGTCGAGGATCGTGCCGTGGAGCCGACTCTCAAGAAGTTCCTCGAGGTCGTCACCAAGGACAACGGGACCGTCGACAACGTCGACATCTGGGGCCGTCGTCGCCTCGCCTACGAGATCCAGAAGAAGACCGAGGGTATCTACGCGGTCGTCCGGTTTACCGCGACCCCGCAGACCACCCAGGAGCTCGACCGCGTCCTGAACCTCAACGAGGCCATCATGCGCACCAAGATCATCCGCCCGGAAGAGCAGAAGATCTCCGCCGAGTAAGGACTTCACAACTGATCACCGAGGGCGCCCCGACCGGGCCCCCGGTGAGATGCTTGAGAGATCCCAGCACGTCCCGCACGACCGCGAACATCCTCGACCCGGGAGGTCCACATGGCTGGTGACACCGTCATCACCGTAATCGGCAACCTGACCGCTGACCCCGAGCTGCGCTTCACCCCGTCGGGTGCGGCGGTGGCCAACTTCACCGTTGCGTCCACGCCCCGCACCTTCGACCGCCAGTCCAACGAGTGGAAGGACGGGGAGACCCTGTTCCTCCGCTGCTCCGTGTGGCGCGAGGCGGCCGAGAACGTGGCGGAGTCGCTGCAGAAGGGCATGCGCGTCATCGTCCAGGGTCGGCTCAAGTCGCGGTCCTACGACACCAAGGAAGGCGAGCGGCGCACCGTCACCGAGCTCGACGTCGACGAGGTCGGTCCTTCCCTGCGCTACGCCTCCGCGAAGGTCAACCGCAACGCCCGCTCCGGCGGGCAGGGCGGCGGCTTCGGCGGCCAGCAGGGCGGCGGTCAGCAGGGCGGCGGCTTCGGCGCCGGCGCCCCGGCCGGCGGCGGATTCGGGGGCGACTCCGGGTTCGGCGGCGGTGGCGGCGGCCAGCAGGGCGGCGGCTCCGGCTTCGGCCAGGGCGGCCGCTCCGGCGGCGGACGCCAGCCCGCTCCGCAGGCCGCACCCCAGAGCGACCCCTGGAGCCAGTCCTCCGGCGGGAACTACGACTGGGGCAGCGGCCAGGACGACGAACCGCCGTTCTAGACCTTCCGCACTTTTCCCATCCACCCCATCCCGCGGTGACAAGCCGCGGGCTCCACTCGAAGAACAAGGAGCACCACGATGGCCAAGGCTGAACTCCGTAAGCCCAAACCAAAGCAGAACCCGCTCAAGGCTGCCAAAGTCACTGAGATCGACTACAAGGACGTTGCGCTGCTGCGCAAGTTCATCTCCGATCGCGGCAAGATCCGCGCCCGCCGCGTCACCGGTGTGACCGTGCAGGAGCAGCGCAAGATCGCCCTGGCGATCAAGAACGCCCGCGAGGTCGCGCTGCTGCCCTACTCCGGCGCCGGCCGCTGATCAGAGAGGACAGACACTCATGGCAAAGATCATCCTGACGACCGAGGTCACGGGTCTCGGCGCTGCCGGTGACGTGGTCGAGGTCAAGAACGGGTACGCCCGCAACTACCTCTTCCCGCGCGGCTTCGCGACCCCGTGGTCGCGCGGCGGCGAGAAGCAGATCGAGAGCATCAAGGCCGCCCGCGCCGCGCGCGAGGTCGCCTCGCTCGAGGACGCCCAGGTCCTGGCGCAGAAGCTGACCTCGGCCACCGTGACCATCCCGGTCAAGGCCGGCTCCGAGGGTCGCCTCTTCGGCACCGTCAAGGCCGAGGACGTGGCCAAGGCCGTCGAGGCCGCCGGCCTCGGCTCCGTGGACAAGCGCAAGGTCGAGCTCAACCAGCACATCAAGACCACCGGTGTGTACCAGGCCTCCGTGCGTCTGCACGAGGACGTCAACGCGAACGTCGAGTTCGAGGTCGTCCCCGCCTGATCGGTTCCTCCGGTCCGTGCAAGCACGGAAAGGGCCCCCGCGGTGCGCCGCAGGGGCCCTTTCCGCATGTCCGGCGTCTCCAGCGGAATCGGCCGGCGGGAGCGCTCAGTGGGGCCGGAGGGCCTCGAGGACGACGTCGAGCGCGGTGTCGGTGGTGCGCACCTGCTCGGCGCGCAGCAGGTCCAGTCCCTTGCCCTCGAGCACGGCGACGGTCTCCTGGAGGGTCGGCCGGGGCACGGTCGGGGGCGGGCCCTCGACGCTGCCGGGGGCGTGCGTGATCCACAGCAGCCGGCCGCCGGGGACGAGCCACTCGGCGGCGCGGCGCAGCAGCGCCAGGTCGTGCTGGAAGTACGCGGCCACGATCAGGTCGAACTGCGGGGGCACGGCGTCGGGCCCGGAGCGCTGCTCCTGCTCGGGGGTCCAGGTCCGCAGGTCGGCGACCAGGGCGCGGCCGGGCAGGCCGCGCTCCGCCAGCGCCCCGGCGATGGTCCGCACGGCGCTGGGGGAGAAGTCCACGGCCGTGGGGTCGTAGCCGGCCGCCGCCAGGGCCAGGGTGTGGCGGCCGGTGCCCGCGCCCAGGTCGAGGGCGGTCGGCGGGCCGCCCGTGCGCTCCCGGGCCGTCCGGTCCAGGAGGGCGGCCACCTCGGGGTGCGGCTGGGCGCCGTCGGGGGAGGACCCCCCGGAGGCGTACCGGTCCTCCCACATGCGCTGGTTGTCGTCCACGGGGACCTCCTGGAGGGGTCGGATGCGTCGGTCGGGCGTTCGGGCGGCCGCGGGCCGGTGCGGCGGGGCCGTCGGGTTCCCCGGGGGACAATGGGTCCATGCCGTCCCTGATCTCCCGCGTCTCACCGTCCGCCCTGTACTGGTTCGGCGTGGGGTGCCTCCTCTTCACCGTACTGGCTTTTGTCGTGGCCTTCCTGGGCGGGAACTCCGCGGGGCCCGAGACCTCCATGGCGTTCTTCGTGATCGGCTTCGTCGCGGCGGCGGTGGGGGCCACCGTGACGGCGGTGGTGGCCCTCGCGGGGGCCATCGGGTTCGCGTCCGAGCGGGTCCGGTTCCTGGTGCTGCTGGGGCTGTCGGTGCTCTGCCACCCGCTGCTGTGGCTGGCGCTGCTCGCCTCGGTCTCCTGAGGGCGGAGGCCCGCTCCGGCCCCCCGGACAGGGCGTGCGGGTCCGTGGCGCGCACATCGTGCCCGGCGTGCTCCGGGGTGTGCGGCGCTCCTGAGGGACCCGCCTCCGACGTGGGCCGGAACACGAGTCGGAGAACACGGTGCTGTGGACGGCACCGGTGGTGCCCCGGTCCGCCCTGCACAGGGTGTGCATCATCGTCGCCGCTGGTCAGAACGGGGTCTGCGACGACCTGTGCATAACTTTCCACAGGGTTCTCCCCAACCTGTGCACAGCCGTCCACGGCGTTTTCCACCGGTTGTCCACAGCGTGGAAAACGCCGCCGGCTGATAGGCTCCTCCGTCCTTCCCGGCTGGTCCGGCACCCGGTCCGGGAGCCGTCCTCCGCGGCCGGCGGGCTAGGCTCGGGGCACCCGGCCGGTCCAGTGGCCGGGTCCCTGCGGGAGAGGAGCGGCGGATGTCCCCACGCACGCGCGTGGCCCTGGCGCTGGGCAGCGGAGGCGCCCGCGGCTACGCCCACATCGGCGTGATCGAGGTGCTTGAGGAGCGCGGCTACGACATCGTGACCGTGGCGGGGAGCTCGATGGGGGCGCTCGTGGGCGGCCTCCACGCCGCCGGGCAGATGGAGTCGTATGCGCAGTGGGTGCGGGGTCTCAGCCAGCGGGACGTGCTGCGACTGCTGGACCCGTCCCCCTCGGCGCCTGGGGTGATCCGCGCGGAGAAGATCATGGCGAAGGTGCGCGAGCTGCTCGCCGGCCGGCTCATCGAGGACCTGCCCGTCCCTTTCACGGCGGTGGCCACGGACCTGCTCGCCCGCAAGGAGGTCTGGTTCCAGGAGGGTCCCGTGGACGTGGCGGTCCGCGCGTCGATCGCCCTGCCGAGCATCATCACCCCCGTCATGCTCAACGGCCGGCTGCTCGCCGACGGGGGGATCATGAACCCCGTGCCCATCGCCGCGACCGTCGCCACCCGCGCGGACGTGACGGTGGCGGTGTCCCTGTCCGGAGGACAGCAGTCCGGGGAGGGCCGGGTCCCCGCCCACGAGACGTCCGCCGTGCGGCCGTCCGAGGAGTGGGCGGAGCGGTTCCGGCGCAGCGCCTCCCACGTCCTGGACCGCGAGCTGACGCGCAGCGTCCTGGAGCGCTTGGCGGAGACGCGCGGCCGCGGCACCCCGTCCCGGTTCCTGCGCCCCGCCGGGACGGCCCCGGTGGACCCCGCCGAGGCCCTCGTCCGGGACGCCGTCCAGGACGTCGGCCGGGACGCGCTCGTGGACGCCGCCGAGGAGCTCACCCAGGACGGCTTCGGCGCCCTGCCGGCGGGGCTGCGCACGCTGGACGTCATGCAGCTCTCCCTCGAGGTGCTGCAGTCCATGGTGCTGCGCTACCGGCTGGCCGGCTACCCGCCCGACCTGCTCATCACCGTGCCGAAGAGCGCCAGGCGGCTGCTGGACTTCCACCGCGCCGGGGAGCTCATCGAGCTCGGCCGGCGGATGACCGAGGAGGCCATCGACCGCGCCGACGAGTTCCCGCCGGCGCGGCCGCGGTCCTAGTCGGCCTGGACGATCTCGTCCAGGTTCGCCTCGTTGTCGATCACGTCGTACTTGAGCATCAGCTCGGCGAGCGTGTCGAGCTCGTCGCGGTCCACCTCCGCGTCGAACTCCTCCAGCCGCAGGTCGGTGGCGACCTCCTCCGGCATGTTGAGGAAGCTCACGATGGTCTCGCGCACCCGGTCGGGGTTCTCCTGCGCGAACTGGAGGGCCTCCTCGATCGCGGCGTCGTAGTTCTCGAGGACCTCCGGGTTCTCCTCGGTGAACGCCGTGCTGCTGAAGGTGACCATGGTGTCGAGGCCCGGGACGGTGTCCTGGTAGTTGTAGCCGACCAGGGCGGTCTGCTCGCCGTTGATCAGCTGGGTCAGGAACGGCTCCGGGACCCAGGCGGCGTCGATCTCCCCGCGCTCCAGCTGGGCCGGCATGTCCTGGAAGGGCATCTCCACGAAGTTCACGGCGTCGGGATCGCCGCCGTCCTGGCTCACGGCCTCCTTGATGGTGAGGTCGCCCTGACCGTTGATCGTGTTCACGGCCACCCGCTTGCCGGCCAGGTCGGCCCAGGACGCGATGCCGGCGTCCTGGTTGGCGGCCACGCCGGTGATGTCCTCGCCCTCGGCCATCGAGCTGCTGTAGCCGCTGAGGATCTTCATGTCGAGGCCCTGGTCCTTGGCGAGGATGACCGAGAGCGGGTTGCCCACGCCGATGTCCATGGAGCCGCCCGAGACGGCCGGGAGCATGGCCGCACCGCCCTGGGCGGTCTCGATCGTGACGTCCAGGCCGTGCTTCTCGAAGATGCCCTCGTCGAGGGCGAGCTGCACGGGCGCGGAGGGCGCGATGGGGATGACGCCGATGGTGAGCGGCTGCAGCTCCTCGCCGTCCCCGCCGCCGCCGGTGGTGCCCCCGCCGCCGCAGGCGGTCAGGGCGAACGTCAGGACGGTTCCGACGGCGGCTGCTCTGGCGAACGGGTGCTTCATGGTGGTCCTCTTCCTCGGGTCGGTCCTGCCGGCGCCCGGCACCGGCGAATCCGCTGTGAGATGCATCACGCACATCGGTGACCTCACGGTAGAGGGCGACCGTTGGATTCGTCAACGGTTGTAGCTCTGAATTGTTGCGCTGTCCCCCGAAAAGGACCGCGGCGGCTCACTGGTCGCGCAGCAGCGCCTCCACGGTGCGGGCGAGGTCCAGGAGCACGGCGTCCGCCCCCGGCCCCGCCGCGAGCTCCAGGCCCACCGGCAGGCCCTCGGCGGTGCGCCCGGCAGGGATGCTGATCCCGAGGGTCCCGATGATGCCGGCGAGGTCGGAGTGGCGGGTGAAGGTGTCGAAGGTGGGCACGCGCCGGCCGTTGAGCTCCACGGTCTCGTCGTCGCCGATCGGCCGGGCCGTCAGCGGGCACGTGGGCTGCACCAGGGCCGTGACCCCCTGGGCCTGCATCGCCCCGGTGTACAGCCGCAGAGCGAGCCGGCGGTCCTCCTGGGCCGCGCGGTAGTCGTCGTCGGCGGCGCGGAACACCTGCGCCAGCTCCCAGATCCGCCGCACGTCCGGGCTGCCGATCCCGTCCCGCACCTCGTCGAGGGAGCGTCCTGTGCCGCGCGCCTCCAGATAGGCCTGGAGGTCGGGCAGGAACTCGTGGAGGGCGATCGTCATGCCGGCCGTGGCGGCCAGCTCGCGGGCGGGGCGCACGTCCACCGGCACGAGCTCCGCGCCCGCCGCCTCGAGTGCCCGCAGGCCCGCGCCGAAGACCGTGTCCACGCCCGGCTCCAGGTCCTCGAGGAACAGCTCGGGCACGCCGAGCCGGACGCCGTGGAGCGGGCCGGGGCCCTCGTCGTCGAACTCCAGGTGCCGCGCGCCCGGCGCGCCCAGCGGGTGCTCGCCCGCGAGCAGGGCGTCCAGCAGCACGATGTCGTCCACGGTCCGGGCCATGGGGCCGATCGTGTCCCGCGAGTGGGCGATCGGCAGGACGCCCGACGACGGGTAGCGGCCCAGCGTGGGCCGGAAGCCCACGATCCCGCACAGGGCGGCGGGGATGCGGGTCGAGCCCCCGGTGTCCGCGGCGACCGCGGCCGGGACCAGGCCCACCGCCACGGCCACCGCCGAGCCCCCGCTGCTGCCGCCGGGGCTCAGCGCCGGGTCGGCGGGGTGGCGCACCGGCCCGTACGAGCCGTTGTTGGAGGTGATGCCGAAGGACAGCTCGTGCAGGTTGGTCTTCAGGGCGAACAGGGCCCCCGCCTCGCGCAGGCGGGCCACCGCGGGGGCGTCCCGCGCCACCACGTCGTGCTCCAGCGACCGGGTCCCGCCGGTGGTGGGGAACCCCGCGACGTCCACGATGTCCTTGACCGCCAGCGGGATCCCCGTCAGCGGGCCCCGCGTCTCCCGGCGGTCCAGCGCGTGGGCGAAGGCCCGGGCCAGCTCCGGGTCCGCGCTGATCACCGCGCCCAGCCGCTGCGCCGTGGGCAGGCGCTCCAGCAGGGCGTCGAGGTGCTCCACGTGGCTGATCCGGCCCGCGGCCAGCTCCGCCCGGGTGGTCCTGATGTCCCACGAACAGGGGCCGCTGAGGTCTGTGGTGAGCGTCATGATCCATGGTGTCCACGGACGGGCCCGGGCGGCAAGCGGTGTCCGCGGTCGGTGCGAGAATGGAGGGGCTGCCCGGAAGATCGGGGCGGCGTCGTCGTGTGCGCGCTCCGCTGTCCGCGGGGTGCGCGGGGAGAGGTGGACCAGGTGTCGATGGTGTCGGAGCGCTCGTCCGGGAGCGACCGGGAGTACGGCCGGACCCCGCCGCAGGACAACGTCGCGGAGCAGTCCGTGCTCGGCGGGATGATGCTGTCCAAGGACGCGATCGCGGACGTGGTGGAGGTCCTGCGCGGCGTCGACTTCTACAAGCCCGCCCACGAGTCCATCTACGAGGCCGTGATCTCCCTGTACGGGCGCGGCGAGCCCGCGGACGCCATCACCGTGGCGGACGAGCTGACCAAGCGCGGCGAGATCGAGCGCGTCGGCGGTCCCGCGTACCTGCACACCCTCATCTCCTCCGTGCCCACCGCGGCCAACGCGGGCTTCTACGCCGAGATCGTGCGCGAGCGCGGCGTGCTGCGCCGGCTCGTGGAGGCCGGCACCAAGATCGTGCAGCTCGGCTACAGCTCCGACGGCGAGGTCGACGACATCGTCAACGCCGCCCAGGCCGAGATCTACCAGGTGGCCGAGCGCCGCTCCTCCGAGGACTACACGGTGCTCAAGGAGGTCATCGAGTCCACGGTCGACGAGATCGAGGCCGCCGGCTCCCGCGGCGAGGGCATGCGCGGTGTGCCCACCGGCTTCATCGAGCTCGACGAGCTGACCCAGGGCTTCCAGGGCGGTCAGATGATCGTCATCGCGGCGAGGCCGGCCATGGGCAAGGCGCTCGCCCTGGACACTGCGATCCCCACACCCACGGGGTGGACCACCATGGGCGAGGTCCAGGTGGGGGACGAAGTCATCGCCGCCGACGGCACGCCGTCCCGTGTGGTCGCGGCCACCGAGGTCATGACCGAACGTCCCTGCTACCGCGTGAGCTTCGACGACGGATCCGAGATCGTCGCCGACGAGCAGCACCAGTGGCTGACAGTCACCGACGACTCCTCCGCGGTGCGGACCACCGAGGAGATCCTGGCTTCCATGCTGGTGGGAGAGCAGCACACCGTCGTCAACGCCCCCGTCCTCGACCGCCCGGAGGCCGGCTATGAACCAGGGGGACGACGGCGTCTCACGGCTGTCGAGCCGATCGACTCCGTGCCGGTGCGGTGCATCGAGATCGACCATCCCTCGCACCTGTATCTAGCCGGCAGGACGTTCATCCCCACGCACAACTCGACGCTGGCCCTCGACGTCGCGCGGTCCGCGGCGATCAAGCACAACCAGACCACAGTGATCTTCTCCCTCGAGATGAGCCGCAACGAGATCGCGATGCGCCTGCTCTCCGCCGAGGCCACGCTGAACATGCAGGACCTGCGCAAAGGCCGGCTGCAGGACGAGCAGTGGGCCAAGATCGCCACCACGATGGGCAAGATGGACTCCGCTCCGTTGTTCATCGACGACTCCCCGAACATGTCCCTCATGGAAATCCGGGCGAAGTGCCGCCGGCTCAAGCAGAAGCACGACCTCAAGCTCGTGGTGCTCGACTACCTCCAGCTCATGAGCTCCGGCAAGAAGGTCGAGTCCCGCCAGCAGGAGGTCTCGGAGTTCTCCCGTGCCCTGAAGCTGCTGGCCAAGGAGCTCGAGGTCCCGGTCATCGCGCTGTCGCAGCTGAACCGTGGGTCCGAGCAGCGTCAGGACAAGAAGCCGATGGTGTCTGACCTCCGCGAGTCGGGCTGTCTCACTGCGGACACTCGGATTCTCCGTTCCGACACCGGAGCCGAGGTCACCATGGGCGAGCTGTTCGAGTCCGGGGCCAAGGATGTCCCTGTGTGGTCGCTGGGCGATGACATGCGCTACGTCGAACGCACGCTCACCCACGTTTTCTCGACAGGGGTCAAGCCGGTCCACCGGCTCACGCTGGCGTCGGGGAAGACGGTCCGGGCGACCGCGAACCACCCGTTCTTCACGTACCAGGGGTGGAAACCCTTGGACGAGCTGTCCGTGGGGGATCGGCTGGGCGTGCCTCGGCACACTGACGGACCGACGCAGCGCACGGAGTGGGACGACGCGCAGGTCGTCTTGCTCGCGCACCTGTTGGGCGACGGATCGTTCGTCGAGCGCCAGCCGCTGCGTTATGCGTCTGTGGATGAAATGAACCTCAATGCTGTCGCCGAGGCGGCGACCTACTTCGGCATCACCGCTGTCCGGGACGAGCACCCGGCCGCACGGTGCACTTCTCTCCGCCTGCCGGCTCCGTTCCGTCTGACGCACGGAAGACGAAACCCTATTGCCGCATGGCTTGGTGAGGAGCACCTTTTCGGGCGCCGCAGCTACGAGAAGTTCGTTCCGCAATCGGTGTTCGCGTTGTCAAAAAGGCAGATCACCCTGTTCCTCCACCACATCTGGGCCACGGATGGCTCCGTCACTATCAACAAGAACCAGAATGGTGGACGGATCTATTTCGCATCGACTTCACGTCGTCTGCTCGACGATCTGAGTCGACTGTTGCTTCGTTTCGGCATCACCACCCGTATCCGTCGCACCACGCCCAAGGCGCAGTATCGACCCGGTTACACGCTGGACATCTCCGGTATGGATGATCAGTTACGTTTTCTGCGGGAGATCGGCGTGCACGGGGAGAGGTCGGCGAACTGCGCGAAGCTGCTGACAATTCTCGAGACCAAATCCGGCAACACCAATGTCGACACTGTTCCGGTCGACGTCTGGGAGGACGTCAAAGGCATCCTCCGGGATAAGGGAATCACCCACCGGGCGTTCCAATCGTCCATGGGCAGTGAATACTGCGGAAGTGCATACTACAAGTCAGCGCCGTCTCGGCAGAGGTTGGCGAAGATCGCTGCCACGCTGGACTCTGTGGAACTCGAACTCATGGCGGTCAATGACCTGATGTGGGATTCCGTGGTGTCCATCGAGCACGAGGGCGAGGAAGAGGTCTTCGACGCAACTGTGCTCGGCAACCACAACTTCGTTGCCAACGGCATCGCGGTGCACAACTCCATCGAGCAGGACGCGGACATGGTGATCCTGCTGCACCGCGACGACGTCTACGACAAGGAGTCGCCGCGTGCCGGTGAGGCCGACGTGATCGTGGCCAAGCACCGCAACGGTCCCACCAAGACGATCGTGGTGGCGTTCCAGGGCCACTACTCCCGGTTCGCGAACATGGCGCACGAGGGACTCTGACCCGCACACGGGCCGAGAAGTGCTCCCCGGCTGCTCGCCTCGGGGTACCGGCGGAGCGGCACGGCCGTGCCGCTCCGCCGGATCGGTCCCCAACGATTGCCTAACGGACGTTGTCGGGGCCGTCGGCCGGGGGGACCATGGTGGTGTCGGATCCCGGAGACGAGGAGCCTGCCATGACCGCACCGACCGCAGACACGACGGATCCGGGGATGGATCCCGGAGGGCTCAGCAGGCGGGTGCTCGACGAGCAGGTCGCCGCGATCAACGCTCACGACGTTGCCCGCTTCGTCTCCTTCTACGCCGAGGACGCCGTGGTCGTCGACCCGCAGTACCCCGACCCCCTGCGGGGTCGGGCCGCGATCGAGCGGGACATCACTGACTTCCTGAGGGCCTTCCCGGACCTGGGCATGGAGGTCACGAGCACGGTCGTCGACGGCCCGGTGACCGCGGTCGAGGCGACCATGACCGGCACGCACGACGGACCGCTGGCGTTGCCCACCGGGGACGTTCCCGCGACCGGGCGTCGGCTGCGGTTCCCCATGGCGTTCTTCGATCGGCTGGACGAGGAGGGCCTGATAGTGGAGGCGCGGCGCTACCACGATCTCGCGACCCAGCAGGAACAGCTCGGCCTGAGCTGACCACGCGGACACGGGAGGTGCCCATGCCGAGCATCCACGTCGAGCACTGGGGTGCCGGTCCGCCCGTGCTGCTGGTCCACGGCAGCGTCACCGGCGGGGCGATGACCTGGGACGCCCAGCGCCCCCTGGCCCAGCACTGGCACCTGGTCGTGGTGGACCGGCGCGGCTACTTCCCCAACCCGCCGGTCGAGGTCGAGGACTTCGAGGTCGACGCCGGGGACGTCGCCGAACTGCTCACCGAGCCCATGCACCTGGTCGGGCACTCCTACGGCGGCGTCGTTGCCCTGCTGGCGGCCGCCCAGCGCCCCGGGATGGTCCGGTCCCTGACCGTCAACGAACCGCCGGCCTTCGGCCTGCTGCCCAACGACCCGATCGTGCGCGACTACGCCCGGGGGCTGCGGGAGCTGTGGGACCAGGGCCCGGCCGATCCCACCGCGTTCCTGCACGCGTTCATCGGCTACGTCGGCAGCGCCGTCACCCCGCCGGACCCGCTGCCGCCCGCGCTGCTGCAGAACGCGCAGCTCCTCCGGCACGAACGCCTCACCGACGAGGCCCGGATCCCGCTGGGCGTCTTGCGGGAGACGCCCTTTCCGAAGCTGGTCGTCTCCGGCAGTCACAACCCGGTCTTCGACACCGTCTGCGATGTCCTCGAGCGTGAGCTCGAGGCCGAGCGGGCGGTCGTGCCCGGTGCTGGCCACAGCATTCAGCGCACCGGGGAGCCCTACAACGAGGTGCTCCACCGCTTCCTGGCCGCAGCGCGCTGACGCGAGAAGCAGGCATCCCGGAGGCCGGCTCCTCGTCGCCGTCCGGGGCGAACTGGGCGGCATGGGCGAGCGGGTCGTCGAAGTGTCGGGTCACAATGGTGCGGGCCCTCCGGCAGATCTGGAGAATGGTCCTTCGGAGCAGAGCCCCCGTGGGGTGGGCCCTGGGCGGGAGGCGGTGCTGACTCATGGGTGAGATGTTCCGCCACGAGCTCACGATCCTGGATCCCGAGGTGCTGCCCGCGCTCGGCGAGCGGACCGGCATGCGCTTCGGCTACAGCTCCACCGATCCGGGGTTCTCCTACCGGTTGTCGAGGGCCGGGGACGGCCAGGTCGCCCTGTCGACGGTGCACGTGGGCGGAACGATGTCCCTGTGGGGGGACACCGAGGTCTTCACGGTGGCCCACGTGCGAGGGGTCCGGTACGACTGGCAGATCCGTGCGGAGATCGGCGCCGCGGCTGCGGGCTCATCGGTGCTGTTCCGCCCCGAGCACCCGTCCCTGGTGGTGGCGCAGGACGTCGACGTGACCATGGCGCACCTGCCGGTGGACCTGGTGCAGGCCACGGCCGACACCGTCTACGGCCACGAGACCCCGGTGGACTTCAGCTCGTCCGCCCCGGTCAGCGCCCGGCTCGGCGAGTACTGGGCGGGCCTGGTGCGCCGTGGTGCCGACATGCTGGGGTCGACGGTCTTCGAGGAGCCCATGGTGCGCGCCGACCTGACCCGCCACCTGGCCGTGGGTCTGCTGGAGTGCTTCCCGCTGCTCGGGGACCGGGAGGCGCGGTACCTGTCCATGGAGGCCCAGTCCCGCCGCTACCGGATCGCGGCGCAGTTCTTCGACGACCACGCCTCGGACCCCATCACCGTGGAGGATGCCGCCCGCGCCGCCCGGACGACCACGAAGGTCCTGGTGCGGGCGTTCCGGGCCAACCATCCCCTGGGACTGACCCCGGCCCAGTATCTGCGCCGGACGCGGATGGACGCCGCCCACCGGGACCTGCAGGACGGCGACCCGGCTCGCGGGGACACCGTGAAGGGGATTGCGGCCCGATGGGGCTTCACCCATGCGGGACGCTTCGCGCAGTACTACCGGCAGCTCTACGGGACGACACCGAGCCGCACCCTGGACCGCTGACCGCTGACCGCCGACCGGTGCCGCACGGGCGTGGGAGAGTGGGGGCATGCGCGCAGTGGTGATCGATGCTGTCCGGGGCCGGCCGGAGGTCCGTGACGTCGCCGAGCCCACGGCACCGCCCGACGGGGTGGTCGTCCGGGTCGAGGCCACGGGCCTGTGCCGCAGCGACTGGCACGCCTGGGCCGGGCACGACGAGATCGCGCTGCCCCACGTCCCCGGGCACGAGCTGGCCGGGGTGGTCGTCGCGGTGGGGGCGGGCGTGCGCCGCTGGAGCACCGGGGACCGGGTGACCGTCCCCTTCGTCTGCGGCTGCGGCCGGTGCGAGTGGTGCCGTTCCGGCAACGCGCAGGTCTGCCCCGATCAGCAGCAGCCGGGGTTCACCCACTGGGGATCCTTCGCCGAGTACGTCGCCCTGCACGGGGCCGACACGAACCTCGTGGCCGTCCCCGAGCACGTCGACCTCGCCACCGCGGCCGCGCTGGGGTGCCGGTTCGCCACGGCGTACCGGGCCCTGGCCGACCGGGCGCGCCTCGCCGAGGGGGAGTGGGTCACCGTGGTCGGAGCCGGCGGGGTGGGGCTCAGCGCGGTGATGATCGCCCGGGCACTGGGCGGACGCGTGATCGCGGTCGACCGCAACCCGGAGGCGCTCGCCCTCGCCCGCGAGCTCGGCGCGGAGCACACGCTGCGCGCGGACGGACGCGACGTCCCCGCGGCGGTCGCCGCCCTCACCGGCGGGGGTGGCCACGTCGCCGTCGACGCCGTGGGCAGCGAGCAGACCTGCGCCGATGCGGTCCTCAGCCTGCGCCGGCGGGGCCGGCACGTCCAGATCGGCCTGCTGCCGCCGGTCGAGGGCCACCCGCGCGTGCCGATGGCGCGGGTCATCGGCTGGGAGCTGGACCTGCTCGGCAGCCACGGCATGGCCGCGGCCGACTATCCGGCCATGATGGCGCTCATCGAGCAGGGCGCACTGCAGCCCCAGAAGCTCATCGAGCGCACCATCGGACTCGACGAGGCGGCGGCGCTGCTGCCGGTGTTCGACACCGCGACGGTCGCCGGCATGACGATGATCGATCCGGCGCTGTAGATCCCCTCGGAGGCGGCGAGCGGACCGACCCCGGCGCCGGGGACCACCCGCCGCTGCCCGGGCCCCGTCCCCGCATCCTGACAGCCGATTTTCGTGGATCGTGAAGAATCGGCAATGTTCTTCCGGAAAAGAGGGGTGCACCCCCTTCCGCCTCGGGCAGAGTGATCTGCACCACTCGGGGGACGCGAACTTCCCCGGTGCATCGCGTGAAGGGCGACCGCCGTTCACCCCGGTGTCCGCCGCTCCCATCCCGGTCGGCTCCACCGCCACCGTCCAGCTCCGCAACAACTCACCAGGTGCCCCCGAAAACGCTTCGGGCCTGAACTCCTCCCTCCGATCGCCCCGGCGGCGCCGCGTGCGCCCGCCACCCGGCACGGAGCGAGGACCTCATGATCGAACAGGAGATGACAGCATGAACCGACAGGCCGTTCATCTGAATGCGCACGAGGTGACTCCCGTAGGACTGTGGAGCCTCCGTGCCAAAGCGCCCACCGTGGCGACCGTGGTGTCGCTGAACTTCCCGGGCCTCACCCCGCAGACCCGGGACCTGATGCGCCGCCGCACCCGCACCGCGCTGCAGTGCCTGGTCAACACCGGTGCCCGGCCGATCCTGGTCGACTCCAGTGCCCGGGAGCTGCCCGACCCCGCCGTCACCGCCTCCGCGGACGCGGTGCTGGTGCTCGGAGGGGGGGACGTCGACCCTGCCCTCTACGGGGCGGGCGGGCCCGTGCCGAACGGGTACGGGGTCGACCGGCGCGCCGATCTCTACACCGTGGACCTCCTCGTGCAGAGCCTCGACCGCGACGCCCCGCTGCTGACGATCGGACGGGGGGCCCAGCTGCTCAACCTGACCTGCGGGGGAACTCTCGTCCCCGATCTCGGCACCGGCCACGGACACCGCGGTGCGCCGGGGGACCCGGTGTGCCCCGAGGAGGAGGTCGCCCTGGAGCCCGGGAGCAGGCTGGCCGCCGTCTTCGGCGCCCGGCGGCTCACCGTCCGGTCGGACCACCACCAGGCCATGGGGGTCGTGGCCCCCGAGCTGCGCGTCACCGCCGTGGCCGAGGACGGCGTGGTCGAGGCGACGGAGCACCTGGACCGCACCTGGGCCGTCGGGGTGCAGTGGCACCCGGAGGACTCCCACGGCTCGGCCGCGGACCGGGGGCGGCTGTTCTCCGCGTTCGTGGAGCAGGCCGGGTCCGGGCGGCGCCGCGTCCCCAGGTCGCGAGTGCTGGCGGCGTGAGCCGGTCCGTCTCCGGTCCGCGCCGCGGAGCGCCACGCCGCGGCGCGGACCGGAGGGGCGGCGGCCGGACCTCGGGCGGGTGGACCTGCTCGAGGATGCGTCGTCGGCCGGCGGTCCTCACCGGGCGGCGGGCGGCGTGACGTCCTCCGCCAGGCCGGCCAGCCACGCGGCGCACAGCGCCGGCCAGGCCGCGGGCGCACCGGTGCCGCCGGCCAGTCCGAGACCGTGTGGTCCGCGGGGAAAGACGTGGAGGGCGTGCGGCACGCCCCGGCGCGCCAGCGCTTGGGCCAGCAGGTAGGAGTGCTGCACCGGCACGGACGCGTCGTCGGCGGTGTGCCACACGAAGAAGGGCGGCGCGGCTCGGGTCACCAGCCGGTCGAGGGACGTGGCCGCCCGCACCTCGGCGGCGGGCCCCGGGCCCAGGAGCTCCTCCTGCGACCCCCGGTGCGTGTCGAGCTGCATGGACACCACCGGGTAGCCCAGGACCACGGCGTCGACCCGCTCGGGGCCCGAGACCGGCGCGGTGAGCGCGGCGTGCCCGGCCAGGTGCCCGCCGGCGGAGAACCCCAGCAGGACGACCCGCCCGGCCCCGGCCGCCCTGACCCGGCGCACCTCGGCGCGCACCGCGTCCACGGGGGCGGGGTGCCTGGCGTGCACGGGATAGCGGAGGACGCCGGCGGAGAGGCCGAGGCCGCGGAGCCACTCGGCCACGGGTTCGCCCTCGTGGTCCGCGTGCCGGGCGTACCCGCCGCCGGGGAGGACGACGACGTGCGGAGCGGGCGACGGCGCGGGCGGTCGCGCCCCCGCCGGTCCGGCGGCAGGGTGAACGGGGTCCATGCGGGGTGCCTCCTGGTCGGTGCTACCTGGTCGGGGGTGGACGGTCCGGCGCCGGGCGCACGGCACCGGCTCCGCGGAACGGCAGGACATCGGTGCCCGTTCGTCCCGCGCGGGAGCATCCGGGCGTCCGAGGCCCTACTCTGTCATCATGCTGATCACCACCGCGGCTCCGCCCGCCCCTGTTGAGACCGCGCCGGAGGCCCTCCGATGAGCGGCGGTCTGATGGCCCTGCTGGACGACGTCGCCGCCCTGGCCCGCGTCACCGCCGCCTCCGTGGACGACATCGGCGCGGCGGCGGGCCGGGCGAGCATGAAGGCCGCCGGCGTCGTCGTCGACGACACCGCCGTGACCCCGCAGTACGTCCAGGACGTCTCCCCGGCCCGCGAGCTGCCCATCATCTGGCGCATCACCAAGGGCTCGCTGCGCAACAAGCTCATCTTCATCCTCCCGGTCATCCTGCTGCTGAGCCAGTTCGCGCCGTGGCTGCTCACCCCGATCCTCATGCTCGGCGGCAGCTACCTGTGCTTCGAGGGGGCCGAGAAGATCTGGTCGAAGGTCTCGGGCCACGGGGCCAAGACCAAGACCCCCGTGGTCGAGAAGGGCAAGGACGCGGAGGACGCGATGGTCGGGGGCGCGGTGCGCACCGACCTGATCCTCTCGGCCGAGATCATGGTCATCTCCCTCAACGAGGTGGCCGGCGAGCCGCTGCTCTCGCGGGCGGCCATCCTGGTGGTCGTGGCCATCGGCATCACCGTCCTGGTCTACGGGGTGGTGGCGCTGATCATCCGGATGGACGACTTCGGCCTGCACCTGGCCGGACGGTCCTCCCCGACCACGCAGAAGATCGGCCACGGCCTGGTGAAGGGCATGCCCGGGCTGCTCACGGTCATCTCGGTCGTGGGCACCGCCGCCATGATCTGGGTGGGCGGGCACATCGTCCTCGTCGGCCTCGACGACCTGGGCTGGCACGCCCCGTACGCGGCCGTCCACCACGTGGAGGTGCTCGTGCACGACGCCGTCCCCGGCGGTCTCGGCGCGGCGCTCGCCTGGCTCACGAACACCTTCTTCTCCGCCGTCCTGGGCCTGGCCTGGGGCGCCGTCCTGGTGCTGGTCTGGGAGCTGCTGCCCTTCGGCAAGGGCGAGCACGAGGCCGAGCACGCCGCCCACGGCGCCCACGAGGCGCAGGACGAGCGCCACGGGAAGCACTCCTCGGCGGCGTCCTCCGCGGCGGCGTCCTCGGGGGAGGAGGGCGCGGGACCGTCCGGCCCGTCCGACCCCACCCCGCCGGCCGACGGGGGCTCCACCGCGGCCCGCTGACCGGGCTCGCCGGGAGTCCGCTCAGAGATCGTCGGGGTCCCCGGCGCGGGCGTTGAGGTACTCGTCCAGGACGGCGGAGCCCAGATCCCCCGGGTCCGGCGCCACCACGCGCCCGTCGATCCGCTCGGCCATCCGCCGCAGGAACCGCTCCAGCCCCGGGTCGTCGCCGAGCCGGAAGAACGTCGCCTGGGCCCCCATGCGTCCCAGCCGGTCGAGCTCCTCGACCGTGGCGCGCAGGGTCTCCGGCTCCGTGGGCCAGGAGAACCAGCTCTCGCCGTCGGGCAGCAGGTGCGCCGTGGGCTCCCCGTCGGTGACCACGAGCAGGACGGGCTGCATCGAGGGGTGCTTGCGGAAGAACCGCGTGGCGAGCAGCAGGGCGTGGTGCAGGTTGGTGCCCTGCTCCCGCACCGGCGGCAGCCCCGTGAGCTCGTCGACCGGCAGGGCGCGGGCGTAGCGGCCGAACGCGACGATCTGCAGCTGGTCCCCCCGGAACCGGGTGGAGACGAGGTGGTGGAGCGCGAGCGCCGTGCGCTTCATGGGCACCCAGCGCCCCTCGGCGGCCATGGAGAACGAGGTGTCCACGAGGAGGACGACGGCGGCCTGCGTGCGCGCCTCGGTCTCGGCGACCTCGATGTCGCGGACGTCGAGGCGCAGCCCGCGCCGGACGTCGCCGCCCTCGGCGGCGGTGCGCCGGATCGCGTTGGTGATGGTGCGGGTGGTGTCCCACGGCTCGGCGTCCCCGAACTGCCACTCCCGGGTGGCGCCGGAGGGCTCGCCGGCCGCACCGGCGAGGCGGGTGTCGCGCTGACCGGTCCGGGAGGACAGGTTCTGCGCGGCGTCCCGCATCAGCGCCTTCCCGATCCGGCGCACGGCGCGGGGCGAGAGCCGCAGGTCCCCGTCGGCGCCGCGCTGCAGGTAGCCGCTGTCCCGCATCGCCCGCTCCAGCTCGGCCAGGGTCCGGGCCGAGACCGCGGCGTCCTCGCCCAGCTGCCGTGCGAGCGCGTCGAGGTCCATGTCGTCCAGGTTGGCGCCCCGGTGGTGCTGCGCCAGCTGCTCGGCGAGAGAGTCGAGCTCGGCGATGTCCTGGAGCACGCCCGTCCCGTCGCCGAGGCCCAGGCCGTCCTGGCCCTCGAAGCCCTCCGACCCGCCCCAGTCCTCGCCGGGGCGCAGTCCCTGCAGGTTCGCGTCGAGCCGGCCGAGCTGGTCCATCAGCTCGGGGGAGCCGAACGCCTGGGCGGAGAGCTGCATCAGCTCCTGGCGCTGCTCGGGGGACATGGAGTTGAGCATCCGCTGGGCCGCCGCCGCGCGCTGGGCCAGGGCGTCGATCAGCTCGTCGACCGACTGCGGGTTCTCGGGGAAGTGGTCCCCGTGCTTCGCCATGAAGTCCTGGAAGTCCTCCTCGGTGTCCTCGCCCCGCCCGTGCTTCTCGAGCAGCTCGTTGAGGTCCCGGAGCATCTCGGCCACGGCCTCCCGGTCCGCGTCCGTGGCGTTCTCCAGGGCCTGCTTCATCCCGGCGAAGCGCTGGTCGAGCAGCTCGCGGCCGAGGAGGTCCTTGATCTGCTCGTAGGCCACCCGGGCGGACTCGGACTGCCAGTCGTAGGAGGCGAGCTCGCTGACGGCGGCGGCCGTGGAGCTCGGCAGGCCGTCGAGCTGCATCTCCCGGAAGGAGCGGTCCATCGGGTCCATCCGGGCGTCCCGCAGGAACTGCTCGCGCTCCAGGCGCAGCGCCTTGTCCAGCAGCTTCTTCGCCTCCTCGAGCGTGCCGCCCAGGCCGTGGCGCTTCAGCAGCTCGCGCCGGCGCTGCTGCAGGCGCCGGGACAGGTCGTCCAGGCCGTCGCGGCCGCGGCCGCCCCGCCGGAGGAACTCGCGCAGCGCGTGCTCCGGCGAGTACCCGGCCATGACGTCCTCGGAGACGGCCTCGAGCGCCTCGGAGAGGTCCACCGGCGGGGCCAGCGGATCGGGTCCTCCGGTGTACCGGCCGTACCTCGAGGACCGGTGGTGTGCGGGCATGACGCCCCCTCTGTGTCTTCTCTGTGTCCCGGTGCGGAACCCGGTGCGGGTCCTGGTGCCGGCCGTGCGGTCAGCCGTAGACGGTGCCGGCCTCGTCGGCGTCCTTGGAGATCTTCTGGGCGAGGTAGAGCCCCTCCAGCGCCAGCTCGATCGCGCTGGCGCGCTGGCCCGGCGTGCTCGCGCCGAGGCGTGCGGCGATCTCGTCGTAGGCGGTCGCGGCCCCGTCGTCGTCGGAGGCCGTCAGCTCGGGCAGCCCGGCGAGGAAGTCCTGGGCGGAGACGTCGTCGCCGGTGGACACGGTCGTGCGGCCGTCGAAGGCCTCCACGACCGGGCCGAGGTCGAGACCGCGGAAGCGGCCGCGGACGGTCTCGGCGGTGGCCCGGCGGAGCAGGTGGTCGAGGATCGCGCGCTCGCGGCCCTCCTCGCCGGACTCGAACTCGATCTTGCCGGCCAGGACGTCGGTGGCCGTCTCCATGTCCACCATCCGCGCGACCGCCTCCGCCTCGCCGCGGATCGTGGCGCGGCGCAGCGCCGCGGCCGCGACCGTCTCCGCGCCGGCGATGGCGAAGCGCGCCGACACCCCCGAGCGCTGGTCCACCGCGGAGGACTCCCGCAGGAGGCGGGTGAACCGGGCCAGGGTCTCCAGGATCGTGTCCGGGACCTCGGCGATCAGCTCGGCCTCCTGGCGGATCACGGCGATCTCGTCCTCCAGCTCGAGCGGGTAGTGGGTGCGGATCTCGGCGCCGAACCGGTCCTTGAGCGGCGTGATGATCCGGCCTCGGTTCGTGTAGTCCTCGGGGTTGGCCGTGGCCACCACGAGCACGTCCAGCGGCAGCCGCAGGACGTAGCCGCGGATCTGGATGTCCCGCTCCTCCATCACGTTGAGCATGGCCACCTGGATGCGCTCGGCGAGGTCGGGCAGCTCGTTGATCGCCACGATCCCGCGGTGCGAGCGGGGCACGAGCCCGTAGTGGATGGTCTCCGGGTCCCCGAGCCGCCGGCCCTCGGCCACGCGCATCGGGTCCACGTCCCCGATGAGGTCCGCCACGGACGTGTCCGGGGTGGCGAGCTTCTCGACGTAGCGCTCCGACCGGTGCCGCCAGACCACGGGCAGCTCGTCGCCCTCGAGCAGGATCCGGCGCCGCGACGCCTCGGTCAGCGGCTCCAGGGGGTGCTCGTTGAGCTCCGACCCCTCGATGGCGGGGGACCACTCGTCGAGCAGGCCGGCGAGGGTGCGCAGCAGGCGGGTCTTGCCCTGGCCGCGCTCGCCCAGCAGCACCACGTCGTGGCCGGCGAGCAGGGCCCGCTCGAGCTGCGGCAGGACCGTGCGCCCGAGCCCGTGCAGGCCCGGCCAGGGGTCACCGCCCTCGGCCAGCGTGCGCAGGAGGTTCTCGCGGATCTCCTCGCGCAGCGTCCGGTGGGTCACGCCGGCGGCGCGGAGCTCGCCGAGCGTGCGAATGTCAGGGTGATCGGTGCGATCAGTCACAGCGCCAACCTAACCCCGGCGTCAAGAGGGCGCCCCCGGGCCGGGGCCGGCGTCGTCGCAGGCGGCGCCCGACGACGACGGGCGCGGGGCCCCTGTGGCCCCGGGGCCCCCGCCAGTACGCTGGTGCATCATGGTCACTCGCAAGGCACCACGGAGCACCCTCGTCCTGCTCGTGCGGCACGGGGAGACCCCCACCACGGGCAAGGTCCTGCCGGGGCGGGCCCCCGGCCTGCACCTCTCCGAGCGCGGCCGGGCCCAGGCGGACCGGGTGGCGGAGCGGCTCGCGGGCGTGCGCGTCGACGCCGTGTACACCTCACCGCTCGAGCGCACGCGCGAGACCGCGGCGCCGACCGCGGCCCGGACCGGCCGGGAGGCCGTCGTGGAGCCGGGACTGCTCGAGTGCGACTTCGGGGAGTGGACGGGCGAGGAGCTCTCCCGCCTCTCCCGGCTCAAGGCGTGGTCGACCGTCCAGCGGGCGCCCTCGACCTTCCGCTTCCCCGGCGGCGAGAGCTTCCCCGAGATGCAGGCGCGCACCGTGGGCGCCGTGGACCGGGTGCGCGCCGCCCACGAGGGCGGGGTGGTGGTCTGCTTCTCGCACGCCGACCCCATCAAGGCGGCCCTCGCCCACGCCCTGGGCACGCACCTGGACCTGTTCCAGCGGATCGTGGTCAGCCCGTGCTCCGTCTCGGCGATCTCGTACGCGCCGGGGCAGGCGCCGGCCGTGCTCACCGTGAACTCCACGGACCAGCCGCTGGCCGGCCTGAGGGTGTCGTGAGCGGACGCTGATGGGCGAGCTCGTGCTCCTGACGGAGGGCCGGTTGGAGCTCCTCGGACTGATCCGGGAGAGCAGCAACTCGGCGCTGCTCGTCGAGGTCACGCTCGAGGAGGAGACGGCCCGGGGGATCTACAAGCCGCTCGAGGGCGAGCGGCCGCTGCTCGACTTCCGCCCCGGCCTGCACCGGCGGGAGCGCGCCGCGTACGTGCTGAGCGAGTTCCTGGGCTGGGGCATCGTCCCGCCCACCGTCCTGCGCCAGGACGGCCCGTTCGGCACGGGGTCCCTGCAGCGGTTCGTGGAGCACGACCCCCGGCAGCACTACTTCACCCTCTACGACACCGCCCCCGAGACCCACGACGCCCTGCGCCGGATCGCGCTGTTCGACCTCGTGGCCAACAACGCCGACCGCAAGGGCGGCCACGTGCTGCGGGGCGCCGACGGCCGGATCTGGGGGATCGACCACGGTCTGTGCTTCGCGGCGGCGTTCAAGCTGCGGACCGTCGTCTGGGACTTCTCCGGCGAGCCCGTGCCCCAGGACCTGCTCCGGGACATCGCCCCGCTGGCCGACGACGTCCCCGCCGAGCTCGCCGAGCTCCTCGACGCCGAGGAGGTGGCCGCGCTGCGGCGGCGGGTGCGCCGGCTCCTCGACGAGGCGGTCCTGCCGGTCGACGTCACCGGCCGCCGGATCCCCTGGCCGCTGCTCTAACGGCGCAGGGTGGCGGCCGGGTTCTCGCCGTAGGCCTGCCGGTGGCGGCGCGCGAAGTCGCCGGGGTGGTTCATGCCCCAGCGCCGGGCGATGCCGCGCACGGTGTCGCCGCGGGCCGGGTCGCCCTGCACCAGGTCGTCGTGGGCGGCCACCAGCCGCAGCTCGCGCAGATAGGCCCCCGGCGTGGTCCCGGCGTGGGAGCGGAAGGCCCGGACGAGCTCCACGGTGCTCACCCCCGCGTGGCGGGCGACGTCCTCGACCGTGATCGGCGAGGACGCGGCGGCGTGCAGGAACTCGACCGCGTCCCGGTAGGCCGCCTGCTGCCCGGCGGCCGACGCGCGCCGGGCCACGGGCTCCCCGGCGAGGGCGAACGCCTCCAGGGTCGCCACCGACATCCGCCGCCGCAGATCCGCGCGCAGCAGGGGGAGGGAAGCGACCTCGGGGTCGGCCAGGACCTGCTGCGCGAACGCGAAGGTGCTCCTCCAGTGCCTCTCCCGGGCGGGGGAGTGCGGGCGCGGTCCGTGGAAGGCGACCTCGAGGGTCTCGTCCCCGTGGACCGTCCGGGCGGTCTCCCGCAGCGTGGACCGGTCGATGGTGACCGAGTCGACCAGCAGCTGGTCCACCTCGCCGCAGTACTCCTGGCCCGGCTGCAGCAGGAACACCCCGAGCCCGCTGCCCCTCCGGCCGTCGATGCTCCAGTCGACGCCCCCGGCGCGGGGCACGACGACCGAGAACATGTCGTCGAGCACCATCCGGCCGGCGATGCTGCCGCGGAAGGTGAGCCGGCCCAGTTGGAGGTCGGCGTCGCCCAGCACGTCCTGGCGGTACAGGAAGGACGACTCGTCGGTGATCGTGCCCATGCGCGCACTGGTGTAGATCTGCTGCAGCGCCTCGTTCGCCACCTCCGGGTCGGTGGTCGCCGTGTGCAAGCGGATCGGCGTCCCCGGCGCCCGCTCCGTCTCCTGGGGCATCCCGGTCAGCTCCGCAGGGTGGTGGCGGGGGCCTGGCCGTGCCGGTCCCGGTAGGCGGCGGCGAAGCGGCCGCGGTGGCCGAAGCCCCAGCGCGCGGCCACCGCCTCCACGGTCGAGCCGGTCGTGGGGTCGGCGGCGAGCAGCTCCCGGTGGACGGCGTCGAGCCGGGCGTCGCGCAGGTAGGCCATCGGGGTGGTGTCCAGCTCCCGGCGGAAGGCCGCCTGGAGACCGCGCACGCTCATCCGGGCGGCGGCGGCGATGTCGGCCGGTCCGACGTCCGCGGCCACGTGCTCCTCGATGAAGGCCACCGCCCGCCGCACTCCGGCCGGAGCCGGGCGGGTCTGCCCGGTGGCCGTCCCGCTGCGGTCCAGGAAGCTCCCGGGAAAGGTGTGCAGCAGGACGGTGGCGAGGGAGCGGGCGGCCTCGGAGCGGATCAGGGGGCTGCTCATCGCCCGGGAGTCGGGCAGGAGGTCGCGGGCGAAGTGGGAGACCGTCCCGCGCCAGTACTGGGTCATGGCCGGCGACACCGGGCGGGTCCCCGTGAACTCCAGCCGGAAGCCCTCGTTCCCCAGCAGCCGCCGGGCGTGGTCCTCCACCGCGGCAGGGTCCAGGGACACGGTGGTCGCCTCGAGGTCGTCCCACCAGCTGGTGAAGGTGCGCTGCGGGAACAGGAAGGGCCCGGTGCGGGGGAAGCGGTCGCCGGCGCTGGTGGCGCTCAGCACGCCCGCCGTCACGTGGCACACCCGCAGCACGCCGGCGCCGTCCGTGCGGCCGGTGCACGAGGAGCCCTTCAGCCGGACGCGCTCGTAGGCGACGAAGTCGATCCCGGTCGAGGCCAGGGTCATGTCGAAACTGCCGTCCGGGGAGCGGCGCACGCCCCGGATGGCGAAGACCTCGTCGTGCACCGCGATGCCCTCGGCCGGGTCGCGGGTGCTGAACACGGCCCGCTGCACCTGGGAGTCCATGGTCCGCAGGCTACGCCCGACCGCCGAGGGAGTCGACCGCGGACCGCCGGCGGTCCGCCGGGACCCTTGCCCGCGGCGCCCGCCCGGGCGTACCTTGGTGGGCATGTTCCTGTCCTGATGCCCCGGCCCGCGTCCGCGGCCGGCACCGTCGATCCGAGCCCAGAGGGCTCCGCGCATCCGGTGCCGCACTCGCCCGGCGGGCCCGACCCCCAGCTTCGACAGGACCGCACCGTGACCACCACCGCCCCCTCGGCGGCGACCGCCGCCCCGCACCGTCCCGCCCACCTGCGCCTGGACGGCATCGGTGTCAGCCACCCCGGCCGCCGGGTCCTCACCGACGTGTCCCTGACCGTCGCCGCCGGTGAGCGCACCGGCCTGATCGGGGAGAACGGCGCCGGCAAGACCACCCTGCTGCACGTGGCGGCCGGGCTCCTGGTGCCGGGCACGGGCACCGTGCACCGGCCGGAGCGCACCGGACTGCTGCACCAGGAGCTCGACCTCCCCGCCGCCACCACCCTGGAGCAGGTCGTCGAGCGAGCCGTCCGAGAGGTCCGCGCCCTGGAGCGCCGGCTGGCAGCGCTCGCCGTCGGCATCGCCGCGGCGCCCGACGACCCCGCGACGGCGGACGCCTACGACACCGTGCTCCGGGACGCCGAGCGCCACGGGCTGTGGGCCCTCGACGCCCGCATCGAGACGGTCCTGAGCGGACTCGGACTGGCCCGGCTGCCGAGGAGCCGGGCGGTCGGGGAGCTGTCCGGCGGGCAGCGGCGCCGCCTCGCGCTCGCGGCGCTGCTGCTCGCCCGGCCCACGGCGCTGCTGCTCGACGAGCCGACGAACCACCTCGACGACGACGCCGTCGACTTCCTCGCGGCCGAGCTGGCCGGCTGGCGTGGCCCGGTGCTCCTGGCCAGCCACGACCGGTGGTTCCTGGACGAGGTGGCCACCGGGGTGGTCGACCTCGACCCCGCCCTGGGGCCCGACGAGTCCGCGGGCGGCCCGCCCCGGCAGGGCACGGCGTCCACGGGCGGCTACAGCTCCTACCTCCGGCAGCGGGAGCTCGCCCGCCGCCGCTGGGCCGAGCGCTTCGCCGCCCAGGGGCAGGAGCGGGAGCGGCTGCGGGAGATCGCCGAGGTCTCCGGCCGGGAGATCTTCCACACCACGGCTCCGAAGTCCGAGGGCCGGATCACCCGGAAGTTCTACAGCGACCGCGCCGCCAAGACCATCGGCGGCCGGGTGCGCTCGGCCCGCCACCGGCTGGCCGAGCTCGAGCGCACCGCGGTCGGCGCCCCGCCGGCGCCCCTGCGCTTCGCGGGCTTCCACCGGGGCACGGACACCGGGGCCTGCGCCGACGTCCCGCTGGTCCGGCTCACCGGGGCACGGGTGGACGGACGGCTGGCGCCGACCGACCTCGAGCTGCGCGCCGGGGACCGGCTGCTGGTCGAGGGCCCGAACGGCACCGGGAAGTCGACGCTGCTGGCCGTGCTGGCGGGGGAGCTGCGCGCCGACGGCGGGACCGTGGAGCGGCAGGGCCCCGTCGTCGTCGGCCGCCTGGCCCAGGACGACTCCTGGCCGGACCTGGCGTGCCCGGCCGAGGCGGCCTTCCGCTCCCGGCTGCGGGACGGCAGCGGCGCTCCGACGCTGGAGGAGCTCGGCCTCCTGCGCGCGGACGACGCCTGCCGCCCCCTCGGGGAGCTCTCCCCCGGGCAGCGCCGGAGGGTGGCGCTCGCGGCCCTGGTCGCGGAGCCGGCCCCGCTGCTGCTCCTGGACGAGCCCACCAACCACCTGTCGCTGGCCCTGGCCGAGGAGCTCGAGCGGGCCCTGGAGGACTTCCCGGGCACGGTGGTGCTGGCCACGCACGACCGGTGGGTCCGGCGGCGCTGGCGGGGCCGGGTGCTCCGGGTGCGGTCCGGGACGGACTGACCGCCCGGAGCGCCCGCCTACGGTGCCGCGGCCGGGCGGGGGGAGGTGCCGGTGTCCTCCCGCACGTACGCCTCGATCTCCCGCCCGGCGTCCCCGAACCAGGGCGCCGACTCCTCGTAGTCGGACCACCCGTCGGTCAGGACGGCGACGACGTAGTCGTGCCCGCCGAGCTCGACGATCCCGGCGTCGTGCGAGACGTCCACCAGCAGGCCGGTCTTGTGCGCGAAGCCGACGTCCGGGGAGAAGCCCGAGGAGAGGGCGTAGTCGAGGTGCTGCTCCTCGAGGAATCCCATGAGCAGGGCGGTGGAGGAGCCGGAGAGCAGCTCACCGCGGCGCAGCCGCTCCAGGAGGGCGGCGACGTCCGCGGGAGTGGTGGTCATCGCGACGACGTCCTGCGAGCCGGTGTCGGGGTCGAAGGTCGTGGCCGTGAAGCCCTGCCCGTGCGCGAAGGCCTCGACCTGCCCCCACCCGAGCCACTGGCCCAGTGCCGCACCGGAGGCGTTGTCCGACCAGCTGATCATCACGTCGAGGGCCTGCTCGACCGTGAGGCCCAGTCCCGGCACGACGTCCGAGAGGGCGAGGGCGCCCCGGTCGGCCCGGTCGAGGACCGCATGGGCCAGGAAGAGCTTGTAGAGGCTCGCGCTCGTGAACGGACGGTCCGCGTTGCGGGCCACGACCTCCCCGCCCTCCGGGTCGAGCAGCACGACCCCGAGCTCCCCGGGCACCTCGGCGGCGAGCTCCTCCAGGTCCGCCGCCAGGCCCGCGGCGGCGGCCTCGGCCGTCGGGGCGGCGACCGGCACGGCGCCGTCCCCGTCCCCGCCGCAGGCGCCGAGGAGGAGGGCGAGGGCGAGGCCCAGCGCCGCGGCGCGGCCGGATCGGGCCCCTCGACAGCTCGTGCGCACGGTGCGCCTTTCGTTCCCGGACGGGGACGCGGGCGGTTCGCCCCGGCGGCAGGCGCCGGTCCCGTTCCCGACCGTACCGGCGCCGTCCTGGATTTCTGCTGAGCATCTTCCGTCAATCCTGTCCCCACTGTTGCAACGGTTTGTGAAGCGTGCTTACCTTTGATGCTCATGCAGAAGCACGGAGGAGGGGTCATGACAGCAGCTGCGGGTGAGAGCTGGTGGCGCAGGACGCTGGCGATCGGGTTCCTGTCCTTCGCCGCCCTGGGACTCGCGGGGTGCGACGACCCCGGTTCCGGCGGCGAGGAGGGCACGGAGCAGGAGGCCCCCGCCGGAGGCGAGGAGACCGCCGAGGACGAGGCCACGGACGCCACCGAGGAGGAGAACACGACCGGGCCCATCAGCCCCACCGAGGGCGAGGGTCCCATGGAACAGGATGACGAGCAGGAGGACGGCTGATCCGGCGGCTCCCTGGCCGGCGGCGCCGGGGCTCCCGCGCCCCCACCTGATGGACCAGCGCTGGGAGGACGCCGTCTTCCTGCACTGGCGGATCCCCGTGTCCGCCGCGGCGGCGCGGATGCCGCCGGGCGTCCGGGCGGACGTGGTCGACGGCTCCGCCTGGGCGGGCCTCGTCGGCTTCCGGATGCAGCGGATCCGGCTCGGCGCCGCGGTGCCCCTGCCCTACTGGGGAAGCTTCCCCGAGATCAACGTCCGCCTCTACTCCCGCGAGCCGGACGGCACGCGCGCAGTGGTGTTCCTGTCCCTCGACGCCCCACGGCTTGCGGTCGTCCTCGGCGCCCGCGCCGCCGGCCTGCCCTACGTGTGGTCGCAGTGCCGGGCCGCCGCCCCCGACGGGCCGGATCCCGCTTACGGGTACGACGTCGTCCGGCGCCGCGGACGGACGACGTCCTCCTTCGCCGTGCACCCGGACCGCGCTGCCCGCGCCGACGACGAGCTGTCGCTGGAGCTCACCGCGCGGTTCGGCCTGCACAGCCGGTTCGCCGGCCGCACGGTGCACGTCCCCGTCTCGCACGAGCCGTGGCCGCTGCACCCCGCGGCGGTCGCGCACCTCGAGGACGGCCTGCTGGCCGCGGCCGGTCTCGACGTCGACGGCCCGCCCGAGTCCGTGCTGTTCTCGCCGGGCGTCCGGACCCGGATCGGGCAGCCCCGGACGGTGCCCGGCACCTGATCCGCGGATCCCGCACCGTCCGCCGGACCGCGCCTGCCCGCGCACCGTCCGCGGCCGTCCGGGTGCTCCGTCCCCCGGATCGCGCCGCCCGGTACCCGACAGCCCCACAAGAGTGGGCAGGCCCGGAGCGCGCGGGAGGTCCAGGATGGAACCAACTCCCGCAGGAGCGACCGGGGGGACTCCGGTCGAGGTCGCTCCCGGAGCCGCTCACCGCCGGGACCGTTCCACCGGGGGAGCCGCACGCGAAAGGCCCGCCGTGACCACTCCGCTCGTTCCCGAGCTGCCCCAGCTGCCCGACTTCTCCGGCCGGTCCTCGGCCGAGCCCGGGGCCGCCCGCCCCGGCCGCGCGTTCGAGTCCGCGGCCACGGGCGCCCTGCTCCTGCTCCTCGCGCTGACCGTGGTCCTGGCCGTCCTCGTCCGCGCCGTGCCCCTGGGGCCGCTGCTCACGGTGGTGCTCCTGCTGCTCGTGTCCGTCGGTGCGCTCGCGCTCGGCGCCCGGGGCGGCGGCGCCCTCCCGGCGGAGCCGCCGGAGGACCCCGCCGACGGGACACCGGAGACGCAGGGGGTCTACTACTACGACCGGCACGGCCGGCCGGTGGCCATCGACGACGCGTTCTGAGCGGCGCCCCGTCCGGCGCCCCGTCCGGCGCCTCCCGGTCCGGGCCGGTGCCCGGCGGCCGCGGTGGCACCGGCACCGTGTCCGAATCGTGTCCGTCATCTTCACGCACGGTGGCCGATGCACCCTGACCTGCGCCTACGTTGGTGACGTCGTACCAGACACGGGGCCCGGGGGCGTTCGGGGGAATGCGCTGCGGGCCGGCACCAGTCGCGAAGCGCTTCTCGCTTCTCCACCGGATGGGACAGAACCATGAGAAGAACCACCAGGGCAGTCACGGCCGCCGCCTTCGCGGCAGGAATCGGTCTCGTCGCCGCCGCACCGGCGCAGGCGATGGAGATCTACGAGATCAGCGACGCCACGCGGATCGCCGAGGGGGCGGCCGTCGAGGGCACCTACAAGGTCTCGTGCACGGCGGGGAGCAACATCTTCGTCTCCCTCAGCGTGACCCAGCGGGTCTCCGAGGGGCGGATCGCCAACGGCAGCTACTTCCAGCAGTGGGTCTGCGAGGGCGGCGAGGTCGAGCTGGACTACCAGGCCGTGGCCTTCAACATGGCCTTCGACGAGGGACCGGCCGTGCTCTCCGGGTTCATCCAGGAGTGCCAGGCGGAGTTCTGCGGGACCGGCACGAACCTGCCGCTGCAGGTCATCGAGATCGCCGACTAGCGGGACCGGTGGACGGGCCCGTTCCTGCGCCGGCGCAGGAGCGGGCCCGTCCCGCGTCCCCGGCTGCGGAACTCTGCCCGAAAGTCCAGTGACCGGCACCACCCCCGGTCCTATAGTCGAAGTCATCGACCGCACATCTCTCCCCCCACGCCCCCCGCAGCGGCTCCACGACCGCGCCGTCCCCGTCCTCCAGGAGGAGGTCCTCACGAGGCGGCCGGCGCGCGTCGACGTCGTGAGCGGCGCCGCCCCCGCCGTGAAGGGCTACCGCACGGTCTGCCGGGAGCTCCTCGAGCGGGCCGGGCTGTGAGCGCCCCCGCCGTCGAGCTGCGCCGCCCCGAGGGCCGGTGGCACCGCCACCGGGAGCCCGTCTGGGGCACCTCCGTGACCGTCGACGTCCGCGCCGGCGAGCAGGGGCTGCCCCCCGAGCCCGCCGTGCAGCACGCGCTGGACACGGCCGTGGCCAACATGCGGTGGGTCGACGCCGTCTTCTCCACCTACCGCCCCGACTCGCTCGTGACGGCGCTCCGCTCCGGCCTGCTCGACGAGCGCCGGCTCAGCCGGTGGGACGCCGCCCAGGGCGCCCTCCTGGACGTGCTCCGGCGCTGCCGCGAGGCCCGGGAGCTGACCGACGGCTGCTTCGATCCGTGGGCCGTGCGCGGCGGCTTCGACCCCTCCGGCTACGTCACGGCGTGGGCCGTGGAGCGGATCGCCGACGACCTCGTCCGCGCCGGGTGCGCGAACGTCTGCGTGGAGGCCGGCGGGGACGTTGTGACCCGCGGGTCCGCCGGACCCGGGAGGCCCTGGACCGTGGGCATCCGCCACCCCGACGACGCCGGCGCGGTGACCTGGACCGTGCTGCCCGGCAACGGCGCGGTGTCGACCTCGAGCACCGCCGAGCGTCCGGCGCACATCGTCGACCCGCGCACGGGGCGGCCCGCGGCGGGCGCCCGGTCCGCGACGGTCGTCGGCCCGGACGCACGGCTCGCCGGAGTGCTGGCCACGGCCCTCGTGGTCGCCGGCCGGGACGGGGCCCGCTGGTTCGCCGGCCTGGACGAGTGGTCCGCCTGGGGCGTGGACTCCGCCCCCGCGGACACGGCCTGGTCGATCGGCCGGGAGCACCACCTGGCCCGCTGAGTCCGCCCACGGCCCCGCCGGTGGCTAGGGTGGAGGCGGTGAGCACCCACCCCGACACCGCCCCGACCGCCGCCTCCGACACCACCCGTACCGGCATGGTCCGCGTCCGGGGAGCCTCCGAGAACAACCTGCGCCACGTGGACGTGGACGTCCCCCGCGACGCGATCGTCGCCTTCACCGGCGTCTCCGGGTCCGGGAAGTCCTCCCTGGCCTTCGGCACCATCTACGCCGAGGCGCAGCGGCGCTACCTCGAGTCCGTGGCGCCCTACGCGCGGCGCCTGATCCAGCAGGGGCACAACCCCGCGGTCGAGGGGATCACCGGGCTGCCGCCCGCCGTGGCCCTGCAGCAGCGGCGCGGCGCGCCCAGCTCGCGCTCCACCGTGGGCACCCTCACCACGCTGTCCAACTCGATGCGCATGCTCTTCTCCCGGGCGGGCACCTACCCGGACTCCGCCGCGGGGAGCCTGGACTCGGACGCCTTCTCGCCCAACACCGCCGCCGGCGCGTGCCCCCGGTGCTCGGGCCTGGGCACCGTGCACGACGTCACCGAGCCCTCCCTGGTCCCGGACCCGGGGCTCAGCATCCGGGACGGGGCCGTCGCGGCGTGGCCGGGCGCGTGGCAGGGCAAGAACCTGCGCGACATCCTGAGCCACCTGGGCCACGACGTCGACGTCCCCTGGCGCGAGCTGCCGCGGGAAGAGCGCGACTGGATCCTGTTCACCGAGGAGCAGCCCGTCGTGGAGATCACCCCGCAGCGGGACCGGGTGGCGAAGCCGTACAAGGGCCGGTTCTGGAGCGCGAAGAGCTACGTCCTGCACACCCTGGCGGACTCCGCGAGCCAGCAGATGCGCGAGCGCGTGCTGCAGTACGTGGTCACGGGACCCTGCCCCGCGTGCGCCGGCAGCGGCCTGCGCCCCGAGGCGCTCGCCGTGACCTTCGCGGGCCGGAGCATCGCCGAGCTCAACGGGGCGTCCCTCGGCGAGCTGGCCGAGGTGGTCCGGCCCACCGCCGCCCTGGAGCACGCCGGGACCGCCTCCCGGGCGGTGTCCTCGGGGGAGCGCAGCGAGGCCGCGGTGACCATTGCCAAGGACCTGCTCGCCCGGCTGCAGGTGCTCCTGGACCTGGGACTCGGCTACCTGAGCCTGGACCGGTCCACGCCCACGCTCTCCCCGGGGGAGATGCAGCGGCTGCGGATCGCCACCCAGCTGCGCTCCGGGCTCTTCGGCGTGGTCTACGTGCTCGACGAGCCCTCGGCGGGCCTACACCCGGCCGACGCCGAGCCGCTGCTGGCCGTGCTCGAGGAGCTGAAGGTCTCCGGGAACTCGGTGTTCGTGGTGGAGCACGACATGGCCGTGGTGCGGCGCTCCGACTGGGTCGTGGACGTGGGGCCCCAGGCCGGGGACCGCGGCGGCGCGGTGCTGTACAGCGGCCCCGTGCCCGGCCTGGCCGACGTGGCGGAGTCCGCCACGCGCCCCTTCCTGTTCCCGGACGGCCCCCCGCACGGCTCTTCCGACGGCTCGCCCGACGACCCTCCGGGCGGCACGACGGCGGAGCGCACGCCGCGCCCGGTCGAGCGGCGGCTGCGGCTGCGCGGCGTCACGCGCCACAACCTGGTGGACCTCGACGCGGAGATCCCCCTGGGCGTGCTCACCGCCGTCACCGGGGTCTCCGGCTCGGGCAAGTCCACGCTGGTCAGCCAGGTCCTGGCCGAGACGGTCGGCCGGCACGTGCACGGCGGGGCGGCGCCCGCCGACGCCGAGGACGACGCCGCGCCCGCCGCCGGGGCACGGGTGGCTGCCGTCGAGGGCCTGGAGCACCTGGACCGGCTGATCCGGGTGGACCAGCGGCCCATCGGCCGCACCCCGCGCTCCAACCTGGCGACCTACACGGGACTGTTCGACGCGGTCCGCAAGCTCTACGCCGCCACCGACGAGGCGCGGGCCCGCGGCTACGGGGCCGGACGGTTCTCCTTCAACGTGACCGGCGGCCGGTGCGAGACGTGCCAGGGCGAGGGCTTCCTGGCCGTCGAGCTGCTGTTCCTGCCCGGCACCTACGGGCCCTGCCCCGACTGCCAGGGCGCCCGCTACAACCCGGAGACCCTGGAGGTGACCCACCGGGGGCGGAGCATCGCCGACGTCCTGGGCATGCGCGTGGAGACCGCCGCGGAGTTCCTCGCGGACGTCCCGGCCGCCGCGCGCAGCCTGCGCACCCTGCTCGACGTGGGGCTCGGCTACCTGCGGCTCGGCCAGCCGGCCACCGAGCTCTCCGGGGGTGAGGCGCAGCGGATCAAGCTGGCCACCGAGCTGCAGCGGGCCCGCCGCGGCCACACCCTGTACCTCCTGGACGAGCCCACCACCGGCCTGCACCCGCAGGACGTGCAGCTGCTGCTGCGCCAGCTGAACCGCCTGGTGGACGCCGGCAACACCGTGGTGGTGGTGGAGCACGCCATGGACGTGGTGGCGTCCTCGGACTGGGTGATCGACATGGGCCCGTCCGGCGGCGAGGCCGGCGGGCGGATCGTGTGCGCCGGCACCCCGGCCGAGGTCGCCGCGTGCCCGGCCAGTCGCACGGCGCCCTACCTGGCCGCAGCGCTGGCCTGACAGGCCGCGGCCCCGCGCGCCGGGAGGCGGGCGGGGCCGCGGTCAGCGGGCGCGGATCAGTTCTGCTGCTGGTCCTTCTCGTCGGCGCCGAGGAAGCCGCCGGCCTTCTCCTGGGCCTGGTCCACCTGGCCCTCGTACTTGTTGCCGGTGCGCTCGTCGACGGCGTCGCCGCCCCGGTCGATGCCCTGCTGCACCTTGTCCGGGTGCTGGTCCGCAAGGTCCTTCGCCTTGTCCGCGAATCCTCCCATGTCCACCATGATCGTTCCTCTCGTCGAACGGTTCCGGCGGGCGCGGCCCACCGGGGGTACCCCTCCATCCTGGTCCCCGGACGGGGCCCCTGGCCACCCCGCGCCGAGGTTGCGGCTGACGGCGACGCGGCCGGGCGCGGTGCCCGTCAGCTGCCACCTCGCGGGTCGGTCCGGATCAGGTGCAGCCGGCGGTGCAGGTCGCGCACCGCCGGCGCCAGCTCGAGGCAGGGGCCGTCCACGGGCACCCCCGGGGCCACCTGGGTGATCGGCAGCGCCGCGACGGGGGCGGGCGGGGCGCCGAGCTCGTCCAGCCACCGGCCGAGCTGCGCCGAGGAGGAGGCGTGGACGATGCGGCCCAGCCCCACCCAGGCGTGGGCCGCCGAGCACATGGGGCAGTGCTCGCCCGAGGTGTAGACCGTGGCCGCGGAGCGCTGCTCCGGGGTCAGGTGGGCGGCCGCCCACCGGGCGATCTCGAACTCGGGGTGGCGGGTCGCGTCACCGCCGGCCACCCGGTTGCGGTCCTCGAACAGGACCTCCCCCCGCGCCGAGACCAGCACCGAGCCGAACGGCTCGTCCCCGGCGTCGAGGGCCTCGCGGGCCAGCTCCACGCAGCGTCGCAGGTGTCCGCGGTCGGTCTCCGAGATGCCCATGGGCCCAGCCTACGGGCGGGGGCGCCGGCTCACAGGAACGCGCGGGCGGGCGGGCGCCTGCGGGAGAGGTCCCGGGCCACCGGACGGTAGGCCAGGACCAGCAGCAGCAGGGCGACCGGCACCAGGAAGGAGAACCCCGCGGCCAGGTAGCCGACCGTCCCGGTCACGCCGCCCAGGAAGAACAGGCCCACGAGGGTGGTCAGGACCCGCAGCTTCCTGCGGTCCGCCCGGACCGGTTCCGGACCCGGTGTGCGGTGGGGGTAGAGCATCCTGCCGAGCTCGATCGCGATGTCGGTGACCATCCCGGTGACGTGGGTGGTGCGCACGGGGATGTCGGCGACCTTGCTGAGGAGCGCGTTCTGCATCCCCATGGTGAAGCACAGGACGGCGACGGGCACGAGGCCGCGGTGGTCGTCCTCGACGGCCTCGGCGGTCAGGCTGAACACCAGGATCAGCGCGCCCTCGAAGGCGAGCACGTTCGCGAACCGGCACCCGAGCCCGCGCCGCCGGCCCCAGGTGAAGAGCAGCGAGCACCAGATGCCGCCGAGCACGAACGCGCCCAGTCCCACCGCGCCGAGGGACAGCAGCTCCACGTCCCCGTCCACGAGGTGGTCGGCCATGGTCGCGGTCAGGCCGGTCATGTGGGAGGTGTAGAGCGCCACGGCCACGAAGCCCGCAGAGTTGAGCATGCCGGCCACGAGGATCAGCAGGCAGGCCAGGTGGAGGTCGTAACGGGGGCTCCGGCGGGGCCCCGAGACCCGGGACAGGTAGCCGGTGACGGGTGTGGCCATGCGCTCAGCCTAGGAACGGCGCGGCCCGGGCCCAGCAGACCATCGGCCAGATCAGGCGGTGTTCTCCGTCACGTCGACGACCCCCTCGAGCACCTCCACCACCACGGCGCGCGCCCGCGCCTCGGCCTCGGCCGCGTTTCCGGAGGCGACGGCGGCGGCCGTGGCCTCGTGGTCCTCGAGCGCGCCGGGGTCCGGGGAGCGGGGCATGAGCCCGAGCGCCGTGCGGCCGGAGAGCACCTCGGCCACCACGTCCTGCAGGGCGGCGAGCATCGGGTTGCCGCTCGCCTCCAGCAGCAGCGCGTGGTAGGCGGTGTCCACCTCCAGGTACTCGGGGTCGGTGCCGCGGCGTGCCTCGCCGAGCTCCCGCAGCCGGGCGGCGAGCTCCACCAGGCGCCGCCGGGTGGGCCCGTCGGCCCGGACCGCGGCCAGCCGGGCGGCCACGGGCTCGATGGCGGTCCGCAGCTCGGTCAGGCTCCGCAGCTGCTCGTCGCGCCCCGGGCCGCCGAGCCGCCACCGGATCAGCCGGGGGTCGAACGGGTTCCAGTCCCGCGGCGGGCGGACGGTGACGCCCACCCGCCGCCGGGACTCCACCATCCCCATGGACTCGAGCACGCGCACCACCTCCCGCACGAGCGTGCGGGAGACTCCGAACTCCTCCTCGAGGGCCGCGAGCGTCAGGACCGTTCCCGGCGCCCGCGCCCCGGAGGCGATGCTCTCGCCGAGCCGGTCCAGCACCCCGCTGTGCTGCTCCACCCCGTGCATGGACGCTCCGTCCGTCATGTGCGGCGCGGTCGCGCCCACCCTGTTGCCAAAAGTATGATCTTTCTGTCAGCCTAGCGTGTGTCGTGGCTCACGACGAGACCCCAGGGCCTGCCCGCAGGCACGAGATCAACGGAGAAACTCAGTGGAAGACTGGACACAGACCCTCGGCACCGCGCCGCTGCTGACGATCGCGGCAGCCGCCATCGCACTGATCCTGGTCCTGGTGATCAAGTTCAAGCTGCACGCCTTCCTCACCCTGATCCTGGTGGCGCTGCTGACGGCATTCGCCACGGGCATCCCCACGGGGATGATCGTGGACACCGCGGTCACCGCCTTCGGCGGCACGCTCGGCTCGGTGGCCCTGCTCATCGGCCTCGGCGCCATGCTCGGCAAGCTCGTGGAGCACAGCGGCGGCGCCCGGGTGCTCGCGGACAAGCTCGTGGACATCTTCGGCGAGAAGCGCGCGCCCTTCGGTCTCGGCATCGCCTCCCTGATCATGGGCTTCCCGATCTTCTTCGACGCCGGCCTCGTGGTCATGCTGCCGATCATCTTCGCCGTCGCCCGCCGGGTGAGCGGCAACAACGTGCTCCTGTACGGCATCCCCGCCGCCGGTGCGTTCTCGGTCATGCACGTCTTCGTGCCGCCGCACCCCGGTCCCGTGGCCGCCACGGAGCTCTACGGCGCCGACCTCGGCATGGTCCTGCTCATCGGCCTGCTGCTGGCGTTCCCGCTCTGGTACGTCTCCGCGTACCTCTGGGGCAAGCGCGTGGGCACCAAGTACGTCCTCCCCGTCCCGGGCTTCTTCGGCGACGTCGACGACGACCAGCCCGCCAACCCGCCGCGGGTCGGCACCATCATCGCCCTGCTGCTGCTGCCCCTGGTGCTCATCTTCATGAACACCGGCCTGGACTTCCTGCGCGCCGCCGGCGCCGTCTCCGAGGACGCCGAGTGGTTCCAGGTGCTCTCCGCCCTCGGCGAGTCCCCGGTCGCCCTGCTGATCTCGGTCCTCGTGGCCCTGTTCGTCCTCGGCACCCGCCGCGGCGAGCACGGCACCGCCCTGGAGAAGGTCATCGACTCCTCCCTGGGCCCGGTCGCCTCCGTCATCCTCATCACCGGCGCCGGCGGCATGTTCGGCGGCATCCTGCGCGCCTCCGGCATCGGCGACGCGCTGGCGTCCTCGCTGGACGGCATCGGGCTGCCCGTCATCTTCGCGGCCTACATCATCGCCGTGGTCCTGCGCCTGGCGCAGGGCTCGGCCACCGTGGCCCTCGTCACCGCCGCCGGGCTCATGGCACCGGCCGTGGCCGCGGGCAACTTCAACTCCGTGGAGGTCGCGGCCGTGGTCCTGGCCACCGCCGCCGGCTCGGTCTTCGCCGGGCACGTCAACGACTCCGGCTTCTGGCTCGTGGGCCGGCTCATGGGCATGGACGTCAAGACCACGCTGAAGACCTGGACGGTCCAGCAGGCCCTCGAGTCCGTCCTCGGCTTCGCCGTCGTCCTCGTCATCTTCTACATCGCCTGAGGCCCCGGATGCGAAACGTCTTCGACATCACCGGCCGGCTCGCCCTCGTCACCGGCTCCTCCCGGGGGCTGGGGCGGGCCCTGGCCACGGGCCTCGCCGAGGCGGGGGCCCGCGTGGTCCTGCACGGGCGCGACGCCGACGCCCTCGCCCGGGTGCGCGACGAGATCGCCGCCGGCACGGGCACCGCCCCGGTCACGGCGGCCTTCGACCTCACCGACGCCGAGGCCGTCCGGACGGGGATCGACGCGGTCCTCGCCGAGCACGGCGTCCCGGACATCCTGGTGAACAACGCCGGGATCCAGCGCCGCGCCCCGTTCGCCGAGTTCGCGGCCCACGACTGGGAGGACATCGTCGCGGCGAACCTCTCGAGCGTGTTCCACGTGTCCCGGGCCGTGGTCCCCGGCATGCAGGAGCGCGGCTCGGGCAAGATCGTCAACATCGGCTCCGTGCAGTCGGTGCTCGCCCGGCAGACCATCGCCCCGTACTCGGCCACCAAGGGCGGGGTGGTCATGCTCACCAAGGGCATGGCCGCGGACCTCGCCCGGCACAACATCCAGGTCAACGCGATCTCGCCCGGGTACTTCGCCACCGAGATGAACCAGGCGCTGATCGAGGACGAGGCGTTCAACCACTGGGTGGTCGAGCGCACCCCGGCCCGGCGCTGGGGGCAGGTCGAGGAGCTCGTGGGCACGCTGGTCTACCTGTGCTCGGACGCCTCCAGCTTCGTCTCGGGGCACAACGTCCTGGTCGACGGCGGCATGACCTCCGTCCTCTGACCCGGGTCCGCCGCACCACCCGCAGTCCCACCCGGCACGCGCCGCACCGCGGCGCCCGGGGACGCACCAGGAAGAGAGCTCATGAAGGCCATCGTGATCCACGGCAAGGACGACCTGCGCGTCGAGGAGGTGCCCACCCCGGAGCCCGCCGAGGGGCAGGTCCGGCTCCGGATCGCCTACGGCGGGGTGTGCGGGTCGGACCTGCACTACTGGGCCGAGGGCGCCAACGGCGAGTACGTGGTCCGGGAGCCCCTCGTGCCCGGGCACGAGGTCTCCGGGACGGTGGACCTGGACCCCGCCGGCGAGCTCGCCCCCGGCACCCCGGTGACGGTCCACCCGGCCACGTTCGGCACGCCCCAGCCCGGGATCGAGGACCGGCGCCACCTGTGGCCCGGCGGGGCCTACCTGGGCAGCGCCTCCACCCGGCCGCACACCCAGGGCGGGATGAGCGAGTACCTGCTGGTCCGCCGGGACATGGTCCGGGTGCTCCCGGCCGGCCTGCCGCTGCGCCGGGCCGCGCTCGCCGAGCCGCTGGCCGTGGCCCTGCACGGGCTCACCGTGGCCGGGGACGTGACCGGCCGGCGCGTGCTCGTCTCCGGGTCCGGGCCGATCGGCCTGCTCACGGCCGCGGCGGCCCTGGCCCGGGGCGCGGCCGAGGTCGTGGCCACGGACGTCCTCGAGGGCCCGCTCCAGCGGGCCCGGGCGCTCGGCGTGCACGCCACCGTCCGGGTGGGGGCCGAGCAGATCCCGTCCGGGGCGTTCGACGTGGTGCTCGAGTGCTCCGGCGTGCCCGCGGCCGTGAGCCCCGCGCTGGTGGGCGCCCGCCGCGGCGGCGTCGTCGTCCAGGTGGGGATGGTGCCGGACGAGGCGCGGCCCGTGAACCTGGCCCCGCTGGTCTCCAAGGAGCTCCAGCTGCGCGGGTCCTTCCGGTTCGACGACGAGATCGACGAGGCGATCGGGCTGCTCGCCGACCGCCCCGGGATCGAGGACGTGGTCACGCACGAGTTCCCCGCCGACCGGGCCGTGGAGGCGTTCGCCACGGCCCGCGACTCCGCGGTCTCCGGCAAGGTCCTAGTGTCCCTGGCCCCCGGGGAGCCGCGCTGATGCCGGGGCCGGCCGGCACCGGGCACCCGGAGCCCGTGGTGGTGGGCGTCGACATCGGCACCACGAGCACCAAGGCCGTGGCCTTCGCCGTGGGCGGTGAGCAGCTCGCCGCCGCCTCGGCCGGCTACCCCCTGGAGGAGCCGCACCCCGGCCACGCCGTCCAGGACCCCGAGCTGATCCTGCAGGCGGTGCTGGACACCGTCCGCGCGGTGGTCGGGGAGGTCGGGGCGGAGCGCGTGGCCGGGCTGTCCTTCAGCGCCGCGATGCACAGCCTGCTCGGGCTCTCGCCCGAGGGAGAGCCCCTCACCCCGCTCGTCACCTGGGCCGACACCCGGGCCAGCATCCAGGCGGAACGGCTGCGCGCGAGCGCGGGCGGCCTCGCCCTGCACCGGCGCACGGGCACCCCGGTGCACCCCATGTCGCCGCTGCCCAAGCTCGTCTGGTTCCACGACCAGGAGCCCAAGCTGTGCGAGCGCGTCGCCTTCTGGGCCGGCATCAAGGAGTTCGTGCTGCTGCGGCTGTGCGACGCGCTCGTGGTGGACCACTCGGTGGCCTCGGCCACCGGTCTGATGAACATCCACGAGCTGGCCTGGGACGGCGAGGCCCTCGCCCACGCCGGGATCCTGCCCGAGCAGCTGCCCGAGCTGGTGCCCACCACCCACGTCCTGCCCGGGCTCACGGACGAGGGCGCCCGGGCCACGGGGCTGCCCGCCACCGTGCCCGTGGTGGTGGGGGCCAGCGACGGCCCGCTGGCCAACCTCGGCCTGGGCGCGGTCCGGCCCGGGGTGGCGGCCTGCTCGATCGGCACGAGCGGCGCGCTGCGCGTCGTCGTCGACCGTCCCGTGGTGGACCCGCTGGGACGGGTCTTCTGCTACGCCCTGACCCCGGGGCGCTGGGTGGTCGGCGGGGCGATCAACAACGGCGGCGTGGTCCTGGGCTGGGCCGGGGACGCCCTCGCCCCCGACCTGGGGGAGGAGCCGGAGGAGGAGCTGCTCGCGCTCGCGGGGAGCGTCCCGGCCGGGTCCGGGGGGCTGCTCATGCTGCCCTACCTGCTGAGCGAGCGCGCCCCGCACTGGAGCTCCCTGCCCAAGGGCGCCTACGTGGGGCTGACCCGCGCCCACCGCCGCGCACACCTGGTGCGCGCGGCCCTGGAGGGGGTGTGCCAGCAGCTCGGCCTGGTCCTGCAGTCGATGCGCTCGGCCGGTCTGGCCGTGGAGCAGATCCGCGCCACCGGCGGCTTCGCCCGCAGCCCGCTGTGGCGGCAGCTGCTCGCCGACGTCCTCGGCACGGACATCTCCTTCGCCTCGGGCCACGAGGGCTCCGGGTTCGGCGCCGCGCTGCTCGGGATGCAGGCGCTCGGGCTGATCGAGTCCGTCGACGTGGCCGCGGACCTGGTGGAGGTCGAGTCCGTGGTGCGCCCGGACCCCGCCGACGCCGCGGTCCACGCGTCCCTGCAGCCGGTGTTCGAGCAGCTCTACGAGGCCCTCGTGCCCACGTTCACGTCCCTGCGCCGGCTGGCGCCCGCCCTGCCGCTCGAGCGCGACTGACCCTCCCCGCGGCCCCGCCCCGTTCCGGCCGTGCCTACCGGGCCGTGCCCGCCGGCGCCCCGTGACGATTCCGTGCACGGCCCGGAGGGCGCATCGGCGGGCCCGCGTGGGAGAATGGACCTGTTCTGCGGCGCCTGCGGGGCCCGAGCGGCCCCGCACCGCGGATCACCGGTGCCGAGGGGGCCCGCGATGATCTCGAGAACGGACGTGGAAGAACTCCACCGGCAGGTCCGCGGCCCGGTGCTGCTGCCGGACGAGGTCGGCTTCGCGCAGGAGGTCGCCGGCTTCAACCTGGCCGCCGTCCACCACCCGGACGCGGTGGCGGGCGTGACCGACGCCGCCGACGTGGTGGCCGTGATGCGGTGGGCCGCCGCCCACCACGAGCCCGTGGGGGTGCAGTCCACGGGCCACGGCGCGGACCAGCCCATGGAGGGCGGCGTGCTCGTCACGACCCACCGGATGCAGGAGATCGAGGTCGACCCCCGCCGCCGGACCGCTCGGATCGGCGCCGGCGTGCGGTGGCGCCGCGTGATCGACGCGGTCGCGCCCCACGGCCTCGCGGTCCTCACCGGTTCGGCCAGCGACGCCGGGGCGGTCGGCTACACCCTGGGCGGCGGGCTGCCGGTGCTCGGGCGGATCTTCGGCTTCGCCGCCGACCACCTGCTGGGCCTCGAGGTGGTGACCCCCGACGGGCGGCTTCGCCACGTGGACGCCCGGCACGAGCCGGAGCTGTTCGCCCTGCTGCGCGGGGGCAAGGGCAACCTGGGCCTCGTCACCGCGATGACCATGGGCCTCGTCCCCCTGGAGGAGCTCTACGGCGGCGGGATCTTCTACCCCGGCACCGACGCCCAGGAGGTGCTGAGCGCGTTCAGCCGGTGGGCGCCCACCCTGCCGGAGCGCGCCTCGACGTCCGTGGCCCTGCGCTGGATGCCGCACGACCCGACCGTCCCCGAGCAGCTGCACAAGCGGATGCTCGTGCACCTGCGCTTCTGCTGGGTCGGTCCGGAGGAGGAGGGCGCCCGGGTCCTCGAGCCGATGCGGGCGGTCTCCCGGCCGGTCCTGGACCTGGTGGGGCCCATGGACTACCGGGACATCGACCAGGTGCACATGGACGCCACCGAGCCGGGTCTCTACGTGCTCACCGGGGAGTTCCTGCGGGAGTTCGACGCCGCCGCGGTCATGACGCTGCTGCAGAGCGCCGGGCCCGGCAGCCGGTGCCCGCTGCCGGAGGTGGGGATCCGGCTGATGGGCGGAGCCTTCGCCCGGACCGACGGCGTCGAGGACGCGGTCTCGGGGCGGGACGCGGCGTTCTTCCTGGAGCTCATCGGCTGGCTCGCGCCCCACGTGGCCGCGGCGACGCCCCGGGCGCTGGCCGAGATCCTGCAGGCCATGGCCCCGTGGTCCACGGGCCGGGCCTTCGTGAACATGCACGGGGTCCCGGGCGGGGAGACCGAGCACGCCCGGGCGTGGTCCGAGGAGGTCTACGTCCGTCTGGTCCGGGCCAAGGCGCTCTACGACCCGGACAACCTGCTGCGCTTCCAGCACGTGGTCGGCCAGGAGCGCCGGCCTCCCGGCCTCGGCCAGCCGGCGGACAGCTCCGCGTGATGGACTGGCGGCAGCACCGCGGCGCTCCCGCGCGCGGTGACCACTCTCGGAAGGAGACGTGATGGTGAACTTCAAGGGGCTCACGGCCAAGGCCAAGCAGCTCGCCCAGCGCAACCCGGACAAGGTCGACAAGGTCCTCGACCAGGCTGGCAGCTTCGTGGACAAGCGCACCGGGCGCAAGTACGAGCGCCACGTGGACACGGTCCAGCAGAAGGCCCGCCAGTTCCTCGGCGGGGGCCGCGCCCCCGGCGACCGGACCTCCGGCGGCCCGGCGACCGGCGGCCCCAGCACGGGCGGCCCGGCGACCGGCGGCCCGACCACGGGCGGCCCCGCCGCCGGCGAGCGCCCGGACGGGCAGCCGGGGGGACCGGCCGGGACCGACCGCCCCGGTGACGTGCCCGGCCACGAGGGCCCCCGCCACTGAAAGTTCCCGGGCCCCGGGAACGGAGCGGACCCCGCCCGCCGCGCCTCGAGCGCACGGCAGGCGGGGTCCGTCGTCGTCCGGCGGAGGGCCGTCCCGCAGGGGGCGGGTGCGGCTACCGGGCGAGGAAGTCCAGCAGCGTCTCGTTGACCTCCGCGCCGTGGGTCCAGAGCAGCCCGTGCGGGGCGCCCTCGATCTCCACGTACTCCGCCTGCGGGAGGGCCTGGTGGAACTGCCGGCCGGTGGCGTCGATGGGCAGGATGTTGTCCGCGGTGCCGTGCACGATCAGGGCCGGCACGTCGATCTTGGGGATGTCGGCCCGGAAGTCGGTCAGCCAGGTGGGCTGGGCGGCCACCGACGCCACGGCTCCGGAGCGGGCGGCGATGTTCCGGCAGGCGTCCACGACCTCCTGGCTCAGCCGGTCCGTGCCCAGGAACGTGTCCGTGTTGAAGAAGTTGCCGAAGAACTCGGCGAAGAACGCGTAGCGGTCGGCGGTCACGGCCGCGGCCAGGCCGTCGAAGACGTCCTGGGGCACGCCCGTGGGGTTGTCCTCGGTCTGCAGCAGGTACGGCTCGAGCGAGCCCAGGAAGGCCGCCTTGGCCACCCGCGAGGATCCGTAGGTCCCGAGGTAGCGCCCCACCTCCCCGGTCCCCATGGAGAAGCCCACCAGGACCACGTCGTTCAGGTCGAGGGTGCTCAGGACGGTGTCGAGGTCGGCGGCGAAGGTGTCGTAGTCGTAACCCGTCGTCGGCCGGCTCGAGCGGCCGAAGCCGCGGCGGTCGTAGGTGATCACGCGGTAGCCGGCCCCGAGCAGGGCGGCGGTCTGCTTCTCCCAGGACGAGCCGTCCAGGGGGTACCCGTGGATGAGGACGACGGGCTGACCGCTGCCGTGGTCCTCGTAGTACAGCTCGATGTCGGTGCTGTTCTCGGTGCCGACGGTGATGTGACCCATGGAGGCTCTTCCTCTCGCTGGTGCGACCTCTCGCTGGTGCGACAGATGCAGAGAACGGTCGTTCTCTGCGCAGAAGCCTAGGGAAGGGTCGTTCTCCGCGCGAGGCCGGGGCGGTGCGCACCAGCGCTCGTTCCCAGGGCTGCGCCGCTCAGGGCACCAAGGACGCGTAGACCACGTAGTTGTCGTCGAACTCCCCGGTGGCCGGGTCGAAGCCGTCGCAGGTGATCAGCCGCAGCTCGGACCCCTCCGTGTTGCCGTAGACCTCGAGGGTGGGGAAGTCGTCCTTGCCGTACTGCTCCCCGCGGTCGACGGCGAAGACCGCCGTGGACCCGTCCTCCCGGGCCACCTCGATCGTGTCGCCGGGTTCCAGGGTCCGCAGCCCGGCGAAGACCCCGGGGCCGCCGCCGGTGGCGTTGACGTGGCCCAGCAGCACGGCCGGGCCGCGCTCGCCGGGGGTGGGGGACCCGGTGTACCAGCTCGCCGGGGAGCCGGGACCCTCGGGCGGGACCTCGAGCGAGCCGTCCTCGCGCAGGCCCAGGTGCAGCAGCTCGGACTCGGTGCCGGTGGCCGGGACGGACAGGGCGACCGGCTCCGACGCGCCCAGGACCGCCGGGCCGTCCGCGGGGCCGTCCGCTGGACTGTCAGTTGCGGCGGCGGTCGGCCTCCCCGTCGCGGACGGGGCCGATCCCGCGCCCGAGGGCGCGGAGGTGCTCGACGGCGAGGCGGTGCTCGAGGCCGCCGGCGGGGTGCTGCCGGCAGCCGGTGCGGCGCCGTCGTCGGACGCGGCGCAGCCGGTGGCGAGCAGGACGGCGGTCGTCGCGGAGGCCAGCAGGCCTCCGCGACGACCGGTGGTCGATCCCGTCACAGCAGGAACCGTCCCGTCGGATCAGCCGCGCGCGGCGCGGCGGCGCAGGGCCCACGCGGCGCCGGCCGCGGCGGCCAGGACGCCGCCGCCGAGGGCCGCGGCCTGGGCGGTGGACCCCGTCTCCTGGGCCACGCCGGTGTCGGCGCCGCCCTCCGGCATCGCGCCCATCTGCGAGGCGGTCAGCGTGCCGCACGCGGCCGGGAGGGTCGCGGCCGCGGGCAGCGCCGGGTCGAGGTCGCTCATCTTCTCGGCGGCCGCGGCGGGCATCTTCGCCGGGTCCACGCCGTGGACCACGACGACCGCGGTGCCGTTCTGCAGGGACTCGGCGGTGGCCTCGTCCAGCTGCAGGGTCCGCTCGTAGGTGTACGCGGAGCCGCCCGGGAAGCGCTCCACGGACAGGCCGGAGTCGGGGCTGGTGTCGCCCTCGGTGGTCAGCGAGGTGCCGATCATGCCGTAGAAGGGGTGGCCCTCGGTGGTGTTGACCACGCCGTCGCCGTCCGCGTCCGCCTCCGGGCCCGGGCAGGTGCCCTGGCCGTGGATGTGGATGTGCTGGGCGTGCGGGAACGGGCCGTCCATGAACGTCTCGGCCGCGCCGCTCACGTTCATCGTGACGGTGGCCTCGGTGCCGTGGACGTCGACCATGACGTCGCCGGTGGTGCCGGAGTTGTTCAGGGTGCTCAGCGCCGCCTGGGCGGACCACATGTCGGAGTCGTGGGCGGCGGCGGGCGCGGCGGCCATGGTGAGCGCGCCGAGGGCCAGGGTGGGGACTGTGAGGAGCATGGACTTGCGCATCAGATTCTCTCCTGTGTCGTACCGGGGGGTCGTGCCGTGTGCGCACTTTCGGTGTGCGCACGGACAGTTCGGCGCCGGAACGGGTCCGGACGGGTGCGGGGGCAGAAAAGTTCCCGGCGCGCCGGAACGGCGCGCGGACCCGTCCGGTGCCGGCCCCGCGACGAACAACGGTCATGGAGACGACGAGTGTGTCGATGGCATCACATCGACCCGGTGTGGCAAGGTGCAGTGCGACACTGCTCCCGCCCGGACCCCGGGCGGGGTGCCGCTCTCCGAGGGAACAGCGAGACCGCGTGAGCACAGGACCGACCGGCCGGAGCGGGAGAGCCGGGGCACCGGTCCCCGCTCCAGGGCGGACCGAACAACAGGTCGAGCTGCTGCGCCGCGTGGCGGGCGGTGACGAGGACGCCTTCGCCGAGCTGTACGACGCGACGTCGTCCACGGTCCACGGCCTGGTGCTGCGGCTGCTCCGCTCCCCCGAGCTCGCCGCGGAGGTGGTCCAGGAGGTCTACCTGATGGCCTGGCAGCAGGCGGAGCGCTTCGACGCCGGCCGCGGCACGGTCCTGGCGTGGTTGTGCACCATGGCCCACCGCCGCGCGGTGGACCGGATCCGGCAGAGCCAGCGGGAGCGGGACCGGGACCAGCAGTACGAGGTCCGGCGGGCCGAGACGCCCTCCGACTCCACCTGGAGCGAGGTGGAGCAGTCCCTGGACTCCGAGGAGGTGCGGGCCGAGCTCGGCGGGCTCAGCCCGCTCCAGCGGGAGGCCGTCTGCCTGGTCTACTACCGGGGGTACAGTCACCGACAGGTCGCGGAGCACCTGGACGTCCCGCTGGGCACGGCGAAGGCCAGGATCCGCGACGGACTCACCAATCTGAGATCGGCACTGGGGGTGCGGCAGTGAAGGACATCCAGGGGGACGACCGGGCCGGCGACGTCCACGCCGACGCGGCGCTCTACGCCGTGGACGCCCTCGAGCCCGGCGAGCGCGCCGCGTTCGAGCTCCACCTGCGCGGCTGCGCCGCCTGCCGGGAGGAGGTGGCCGCGTTCGGGGAGGTCGGGGCGCACCTCGCCGCCGCCGTGGCCGAGCCGCCGCCGGCGGCGCTGCGCGGGGACGTCCTCGCGGCCGTGCGCGGGACGCCCCAGGAGCGGCGGCCGGAGGAACGGGCCGAGGACCGGGCCGGGGACGCGCCCGTGTCCCTGGCCCAGCGGCGCCCGCCCCGGCGCCGCTGGCTGGCCGCCGCCGCGGCCGCCGTGCTCCTGCCCGGTGCGGCCCTGGGCGGCTGGGCCGGGGGCACGCAGGCCGAGCAGCGGGAGCAGCAGCTCGTGGCCCAGGAGCAGGACCGGCAGAACCGGCTGCTGAGTGCCCCGGACGTCACCACCCGCCAGCTCGACGTGGACGGCCGCCCGGCCACCCTGGTGGTCTCGGCGCAGGCGGACGCGGCGCTGTTCGTCGCCTCCGACCTCGCCGGACCGGGGGAGGGCCGGGAGTACCAGCTGTGGCTCGTGCAGGACGAGACCCCGGTGCCGGACGTGCGCTTCGGCGGCGGACAGGTGCAGGTCTGGCTGGACGGCGACATCGACCGGGCCGGGGCGGTGGCCATGACCGTGGAGCCCGCCGGCGGCTCCGAGACGCCCACCCTGCCGGTGCTGGCCGCCGCGGAGATCTGAGCGCGGCTCCTGCCAGAATGAGTTCATGACCGAGGCAGAACCTTCCGGCGGCGGCGCGGCCCGGGCGGCCCCGGCACGCCCGTCGTGAGGCCCCGGCCGGGCGGGAGGCGCCGGCACCCCCTGCGGTGGGTGCTGTCCCGGGAGCTGGTCCTCGACTGGCTGCGCTCGTTCCGCACCAGCCGCAGCGCCCTGCACTTCCGGCTCCGGAACCGCTTCTCGGACGCGCCCGTGCGGGGGGACGCGCCCGTGGTCGTGAGCCTCACGTCCTACGGGAGCCGGATCCGGGCGGTGCACCTGGCCGTCGAGTCGATGGTGCACGGCACCGTGCGCCCGCAGCGGCTGATCCTGTGGCTGCGCGAGGCCGACGTCGTGGCGGACCCGCCCGCGCCGCTGGCCCGGCTGGTGCGCCGGGGCCTCGAGCTGAGGTGCACCGAGGACTGGGGCCCCCACCAGAAGTACTACCCCTACGTCCGGTCCCGGGCGCGGCACGAGCTGCCGCTGGTCATCGCGGACGACGACGTGCTCTACGGCCCGGCGTGGCTCGAGGAGCTGCTCGCGGTCCACGCGCGGCACCCGCACGACGTGGTCGCCCACCGGATCCGCCTCGGCGGAGGACGGATCCTGCCCTACGCGACGTGGAGCCCGGCGCCCCGGCGGGAGCGTCCGTCCGCACCTTCGCCACGGGCACCTCCGGCGTGCTCTACCCGCCGCACCTGCTCGACGCCCTGCGCGAGCTCGGCACCGCGTTCACCGCGTGCGCGCCGATGGCCGACGACGTGTGGCTGCACGCCGTCGCCCTGCGCCACGGGACCGGCGTCCGGCCCGTCCGGGACGGCCGCACCGCCTACCGGCCCATCCCCAGGACGCTCTTCCGGGGTCTCAGCACCCGCGATGTCCTGCGCGGAGGCAACGACATGCAGATCGCAGCCACGTATTCGGCCTCGGACGTGGAAGAGTTGGAGCGTGCACGGGTGGCCGAGGGCCCCTGAGCACGTGGACGGGCAGTTCCCCCGCTTCCCGTCCGCCGGCCGTCCCCCCACGGCCGCTGTCCGCGCTCCCATCCCCCCAGGAGTTCCCATGCCGAAGAACTACCGCCGCCCGGACTCGCCGGACCACGTCGCAGCCGACGTGCCGGCGCGCGCAGCAGGGCACTCGATCGTCTTCGACTCGCCGGCCGAACTGGCCGCCTACACCCGCCACGACCGCCTGTCCGCCGACGGGCCCCTCCTGCTCGCCCGCCGCGCCGGGTTCCACCCCGACGGGTCCTGGCCCTGCTCGGCGCTCGAGTCCGCCCAGAACGTCCTGGCCACCCGGGCGCGCACCATGATCGAGATCGAGCTGCGCACCACGGTCGACGGCCGGTGCGTGGTCCTGCACGAGGCCGTCATGGGGCACGGGAGCACCGGCGCCGGCCCGGTGAGCGAGCAGTCGGCCGACTACGTGCTCAGCCAGCACCTGGTGGACAACTACGGCGAGGTCACCCGGTTCCCCATCCGGGAGGCCGGCGAGTTCCTCACCTGGGCGGTGCTGGCCGGGGCGGTGCTGTGGCTCGACGTCAAGAACGTGACCCCGGAGGCCGTCGTCGAGCTCGTCCGCACGCACCGGGCCGAGGGCCAGGTGGTGGTGAGCGTGCACGGGCTGACGGAGCTGGCCGTCTACCGCAGGATCGCCCCCGACCTCGTCTACTTCGTCCCGGCCCACCCGGACGGCCTGCCCACGGTCGACGACGTCCGACGGGAGGTGCCCGACCTCCGCCGGGTGATCGGCTTCGCCGGCCACTACGTCCCGGACATGGAGGAGAGCCTGCGGATGCGGAGCTGGAACGTGCCCATGCGCCTCGAGCTGCACCGCTACGACGAGAACCTGTCCGCCGACGCCCTGGACGTGCACTACTACCGCCGCGCGGTCGAGGCCGGCTTCGGGATCCTCTCCACCAGCCACTACCGCGAGGTGGCCGACCTCCTCGGCCTGTCCGCGTGGGCGCCGAAGAACGCCTCCGCCCGGGACGACCGGGGGCTGACCCGGCACTGATCCCGGGCGCGTGCCGCTCTCGGCGGGGCGCCCGGGGCCGTCCGGGCCGGGGATCAGTCGTCGCCCGGCGCGTCCTCGGGGGCGTCCCCCTCGGCCTGGGAGGGCTTGTTGTCGTCCGGGTCGACGGCCGACTGCACGCTTTGGTCCTCCGGCACGTCTCCCTCGGCCTGGGAGGGCTTGTTCCGGGCCGGGTCCGGGGTCGTCTCGCTCATGCCGCTCCTCGTGCGCTCAGCAGGGTGATGGTCCCGGCTCACGCTACGCCGGGCCCGGGGCCCCGACAAGAGGATCCCGCTACGCGGCCCGGCCGGCGCGGATCGCGGCGTAGAGCTGGGCGGGGATCAGCCCGGTCCGGTGGGCGCGCTCGACCGCGGCGAAGCCCTCCTCGGTCTCCTCGTACGGGAAGTGGATGAGGTCCGCCGCGAGCTCCCAGTGGTCGATCATCCCGCCGGCCCAGAGCTGGCAGATCGCCCACGGGGTGTCCGCGGAGAAGGCGGGGGCGTCCGGCAGGACGTACTCGTCGGCCGGCACGCGCCAGGCCTCGAGGCTGTCCAGGTCCGCCGCGAGGTCCTCGAGGGTGTCGTAGTGGCCCGCGCGGTCCGGGTCCACGGAGCCGTTCGGGTTGGCCAGCTCGACGTCGTAGCCGCCCTCGGCCGCGGCGAACACGGTGGTGGGCCCGGGCTCCCCGCCCACGCCGGCGTCGAGGGGCAGCTGGGACGGCAGCCACTCCCAGCCGTCGCCGAGCTGGTCCATCTCCAGGTCCCGGTAGGCCACCCAGCCGCGGGCGACGAGCAGCTCGTGGGCGTCGTCGTCCCAGGTGCCCTGGGCGGCGCCCTCGATGTCGACGGCGCGGGCGCCGGCCGCGGCGTGGAACTCCCGCCGCTGCTGCTTCTTCTTGGCGGCGGCCTTCTTGCGGGGCTTGCTCTTGGGCACGGATCCTCCTGACGGGCGGGGACGGACGCGTGCGCGGTCCCTCGGACCTCCCATGATCGCGCATCCGGCGGGATCCGGGGACGCCGGGCCCGCTCCGCCCGGCCGGGACCCCGCGGGGCTAGTCTGGCCGGGACCGTCCGTCCCGACCGCGAAGGATGCCCCCATGACCTCTCCCCGGACCGCCCCCTCGACGAACGGCCCCGTGCGCTACGCGGTGGTCGGGCTCGGCCAGATCTCCCAGCAGGCGTTCCTGCCCGCCATGGCCCGGGCCGGCAGCTCCGTGCTGGCGGCCCTGGTCACCGGCACCCCGGACAAGGCCCGGGAGCTCGCGGCCGAGTACGGCGTGCCCGCGTACTCCTACGAGGACTACCCCGCGCTGCTGGCCTCCGGCGACGTGGACGCGGTCTATGTGGCCACGCCCGTGTTCCGGCACCGCGAGTTCGCCGAGCCGGCGCTCGAGGCGGGCGTCCACGTGCTGGTGGAGAAGCCGATGGAGACGTCCGTGGAGGACTGCCGGGCGATGATCGACGCCGCCGCGCGCGGCGGGGCCCGGCTGATGGTCGCGTACCGGCTGCACCACGAGCCCGGCACGCTCGAGCTGATCACCCGGGTCCGGGACGAGGGGCTGGTGGGCGACCCCCGGCTGTTCACCGCCGTCTTCACCCAGGACATCGACGAGGCCAACCACCGCGGGCACTCCGGGTACTGGGGCGGGCCCATCCCGGACATGGGCAGCTACCCCCTCAACGCGGTGCGCCACCTGTTCGCGGCCGAGCCCCTCGAGGTCCACGCGATGGGGGTGCGGACCCCGGGGCGCGGCTTCGACTTCGACGACACCGTGGCGGTGACGCTGCGCTTCCCCGGGCAGCGGGTGGCGCAGTTCACCATCAGCTACGCGGGCGAGGCCACCGAGCAGTTCACGGTGGTGGGCACCGGGGGCGTGGTCGCGGCGCAGCCGTGCTTCGGCTTCGGCCCCGAGGTGGGCATCAGCTGGACCGTGACCCGTGACGGGCGCAGCGAGACCCGTGCCCACGACCCGGTGGAGCAGTTCGCGGGCCAGACCGAGTACTTCTCGGACTGCATCCTCACCGGCACCGATCCCGAGGCCGGCGGGGAGGAGGGGCTGATGGACATCCGGGTGCACGAGGCGGTGCTCACCTCCCTCGAGACGGGCCGGACCGTGCGCCTGGAGCCCGCGGACCGCGCGGTGCGCCCCGTCGCGGAGCAGGCCCGGACCCTGCCGCCCGTGACGGAGCCCGGCGACGACGAGCTGGTGGCCCAGGTCCCGCAGAACGGCTGAGCCCCGGCCGGCGGACCGGGCCCGGTGCTTGTCCCGCACCCCGCCCGGGAGTAGCTTGCGGGCATGACCAGCAGCAGCACGGACGTCGTCCGGCGGCTCTTCGCCGCCTACCTCGCGCAGGACGAGGCGGCGGCCCGCGGGCTCGTCGGGGACGGGTTCCGGTTCACGTCCCCGCAGGACGACCACATCGACCGGGCCGCGTACTTCGAGCGGTGCTTCCCCACGGCGCAGCGGGTCTCCCGGCAGGACCTGCTCCAGGTGGTCGAGGCGGAACCCGGCCTGGTGCTCGTCCGGTACGAGTACGAGCTCCGGACCGGGGGGACCTTCCGGAACATGGAGGCGATCACCGTGCGCGACGGGCAGGTGGTGGACGCCCAGGTCTATTTCGGCGGGCCGCCGCGACCGTAGACTCCGAGGACCATCCGACGCCCAGGAGGCTCGCCATGAAGCACTACCTGCTCAGCATCGAACAGCCCGACGGCGGACCGGCGGCCCCGGAGGTCCTCGAGCCCGTGATGCGGGACGTCGCCGCGTTCAACGAGGAGCTCAGGGCGGCCGGGGCGTGGGTCTTCGCCGGGGGCCTGGACCGGGCGGAGGCGTCCGTCGTCGTGCGCTTCCACGGCGAGGACGTGGTGACCACGGACGGTCCGTACGAGCGCGAGGACGAGCACGCCGGGGGCATCTGCATCGTGGCCGCCCCGGACTACGACGCCGCCATCGAGTGGGGCCGCAAGCTGGCGCAGGCGACCACGCTCCCGGTGGAGGTGCGCGAGTTCCAGGGCGAGCCGGAGGAGCACCTGGCGTAGGGCCCGCCCCGGTCCCGGCGGCTCACCGGCCGATCTGCTCGGCCTGCGCCTCCCACGCGGCGTGCGCGTCCCGCGGCCGGGCCGGCCGGCGGGTCTCCCGCAGCGCCCGGAGCGCGGCGTTGCGCTCGCGCGCCAGGGAGTCCGCGGCGGCCCGGGCGGCCGCGTCCTCGCGGACCTGGGCGCGGACGGCGGTGATGGTGCCCATGATGGCCTCGACGCCCTGCGAACCGCCCGCCAGGTAGGCGGCCCGGACCTCCCGGTCCGGGTGGTACAGGTAGCGGTCGTCGATCTGGCCGCGGTGGGTGTCGAACTCCTCGTCGGTCAGCTCCGAGAGCATGGCGGCCACCCGGTCCAGGCGGGCCTCGACCTCCCCGTGCAGGGGCGTCCTGGCGGCGGCGTCCCGGACGGACCACAGGGCCTGGCCGTGCCGCCGCAGCCGGGTCGCGTCCCAGTCCGCGTGCGGGACCTCGGCCAGCCGGACGGCGATGAAGCTCGCGTCCCCGTGCCGCTGCTGCGGCGGCAGGACGCCGAGCTGCCAGCGGATCCACGCGGTGCGCATGTCCTCCGCGGCCGTCAGCCGGGCCTGCTCGGCGGTCCTCACGATCGACTTCCCGCTGTTCTTCCGGGGGCTCTTGCCCGGAATCCTCGCGGTGGCCCTGCAGGCCGTCCGCGCACCGGACGCGGCAGGGCTTCGCGACGTGCCGTGCAGCCGCTCCCGCGCGCGCTCCGTCAGGGAGCGGGCGAACTCCCGCACGAACATGCCGAGCAGCCACAGGACGGCCCCGGCCAGCAGGAGGAGAAGGATCGTGCCCAGGTTGACGAGGACGAACGAGACCACCGACAGGACCACCGCCCCGGCGATCAGGAGCACGATCCCGGAGACGTCGTTGTTCTCGGTGTTCTGCACGGCGGATCCTCCCGAACCCCTCACACCACTGGACATCCACTCTAGCCGCCGGGGCGGGATCTGTGACCGGTCCCACAGGAAACTCCCGGCATCCCGGGGCGGCCGCGGAGGGGCCGGCGACAGGGGCCGCCCCGATATCATGGACCCATGCGATCCGCCGTGCTGTCCGTGTCCGCCGCCGTCCTCCTCCTCGTCTCCGGCTGCGCCGGCGGGGGCTCCGAGCAGGACGACCTGCTCCGGGCGCACGGGCTCGAGGGCGCGAGCACGCAGGAGGTCGTCGAGCAGCTGGACCGCACGCACGAGGACCGCGACGCCGGGCTCGCCGGCTCCGTGACCTACGACGAGGTGGTCCTCGACGACGGCACCGCCGAGACGACCCTGCCCATGCCGGAGGACCGCTTCTACCTGGCGGTCGCCCCGTATGCCACCACGACCCACGAGTGCTTCTTCCACAGCCTCTCCGGGTGCCAGGGCGAGCTCGTGGGCGAGGACTTCGACGTGCGGATCACCGACGGCTCCGGGGCCGTGCTCGTGGACGAGAGCGTGACCAGCTACGAGAACGGGTTCGTGGGCTTCTGGCTGCCCAAGGACATCACCGGCACGCTCGAGATCAGCTCGGAGCGGGGCCGGGCGGTCCAGGAGTTCGAGACCTCCCCGGACAGCCCGACCTGCCTCACCACCCTCCAGCTGGCCTGAGCCCGGCGCGAAGGAAGGGTGACCGGATGAGCATCAGCATGGCCCTGACCTCCCAGGCGGTCCGGCTGCGGGCGCGCCTGCAGCCGTGGACCCCGGTGGAGCAGCTGCACGGGCGCCGGTACCCGGAGCCGGCCAGGATCCCCGCCGACCTGCGGCGCTCGCACGCCGTGGAGCGCACCGAGGTGGCCGGGCGCCCGCTGCTGCGCCTGACCCCGCGCGCCGGGGCGGACGGGTCCCACCTGATCTACCTGCACGGCGGGGCGTTCGTGAACCCGCTGCTGCCGGCGCACTGGTGGATCGTCCGCGAGCTCGTGAAGGACACCGGGACCACGGTCACGGTCCCGCTGTACCGGCTGGCCCCGGAGGGCCACGTGGACGAGGGCTACGACTTCCTCGCCGCGGCCTGGGCGGACCTCGTGGCCCGGCCCGCCGCGGACCGGATCGTGGTGGCGGGGGACTCGGCCGGTGGGTGCCTGGCGATCGGGCTGGCCATGCGCCTGCGGGACGCCGGGCAGCGGATGCCCGACCACGTGGTGGGCTTCTCCCCGGCGGTGGACGTCTCCGCCACGCACCCGGCCGTGCGGGAGATCGATCCGCACGACCCCATGCTGAGCACCGACCGGGTGGTGCCCATGGCCGCGGCCTGGGCGCGGGACCGCGAGCTCACCGACCCGCTGGTCAGCCCGCTCTACGGGGACGTGGCCGGGCTGCCGCCGGTGCACGTGGTCCAGGGCGGCAAGGACATCCTGGCCGCCGACGTCCTGGCCTTCGCGCGGGACCTGGCGCGGGCAGGCAACCCGGGGAAGCTGATCTACGAGCCCGGCGCCTTCCACGTCTACGTGGGCGCCTGGTGGACGCCGGAGGCCCGGCGGGCGGTCCGGCACGTGCGCTCCCTGCTCGGGGAGCACGCCCCGGCGGCGGGGCGGGCCCAGGAATAGCTCGGCACCCCCGGCCGTTCCCTGATTGGTGATACATCAACCAAAAAGGGGAGCGGGCATGAAGGTCGTGGTCATCGGGGCGGGACAGGCCGGGCTGTCGGCGGCCCACCACCTGCGGCGCCGGGGACTGGTCCCCGAGGAGGACTTCGTGGTCCTCGACGCCAATCCCGGCCCCGGGGGAGCGTGGCGGCACCGCTGGCCCTCGCTCACCTTCGGCGGCGCCCACGGGATCCACGACCTGCCCGGGCTGCCCCTCGGGGTGCCGGACCCGGCCGAGCCGGCCTCCGCCGTCGTCGCGCGCTACTACGGCGAGTACGAGCGCCGCTTCGCGCTGCCGGTCCACCGTCCCGTCGCGGTGCGGCGGGTCGAGGCGGCGTCCGACGACGGGCTGCTCGAGGTGGTCACGGACACCGGCACCTGGCGGACGGAGCTGGTGATCAACGGCACCGGCACCTGGGACCGCCCCCACTGGCCGTACTACCCCGGGCGGGAGTCCTTCCGCGGGCGGCAGCTGCACACCCACGACTTCCGCTCGGCGGAGGACTTCCGCGGCCGGCACGTGGTGGTCGTGGGCGGCGGCACCTCGGCCGTGCAGTTCCTGCTCCAGCTCGCCGCGGCGGGCGCCACCACCACGTGGGTCACCCGCCGGCCCCCGCGCTTCACGGACCGGGAGTTCGACCCGGACTGGGGGCGGGACGTCGAGCGCCGGGTCGACGAGCGGACCCGCGCGGGCCTGCCGACGGCCAGCGTGGTCTCGGCCACCGGGCTGCCCCTGACCGCCCAGTACCGGGCCGGGATCGAAGCCGGGATCCTCGTCTCGGCCGGGCCGCTGGGGGCGGTGACGCCCGAGGGCGTCCGGCTCGCCGACGGCCGGGAGGTTCGGGCGGACGCGATCCTGTGGGCCACCGGCTTCCGGCCCGCCCTGGACCACCTGGCACCCCTGGGGCTGCGCGAACCCGGCGGCGGCATCCTGATGGACGGGGTGCGCGTGCTCCGGGATCCGCGGGTGCTGCTGGTCGGCTACGGCGCCTCGGCCTCGACCCTCGGCGCCACCCGCGCGGGGCGGGCGGCCGCCCGCGAGGCCGTGCGGCTGCTGTCCGCGGCTCCGGACGGGAAGCAGCGGCCCGCAGCACGTGTTGGCACTGTCAGCACCTGATCCGAGACCCTCGGGAGGGACCGCCATGGTCCGCATCGGCATCATCCTCGGCAGCACCCGGCCGAACCGCAACGGCGGGGACGTGGCCCGCTGGGTCCTCGCCCACGCCTCCGGGCGCGGCGACGCCCAGTTCGAGCTCCTCGACCTGCGGGAGCACCCCCTGCCGCACTTCGACGAGCCGGTGCCGCCCTCGGCCGGGAAGTACCAGAACGAGCACACCAGGCGGTGGGCGGCCACGATCGATCGCTTCGACGGCTTCGTGGTGGTCACCCCCGAGTACAACCACGGCGCGCCCGGGGTGCTGAAGAACGCCTTCGACTACCTCTACGCCGAGTGGAACAACAAGGCCGTGGGCTTCGTCTCCTACGGCACCGCCGGCGGCGTGCGCGCCGTGGAGCAGCTGCGGCAGGTGGCCGGGGAGCTGCAGCTGGCCGACGTGCGCCAGCAGGTGTCGCTGTCCCTGCGCACCGACTTCGAGCACTACCGCACCTTCGCCCCGGCCGAGCACCACCGGCGCTCGCTGGCCACGATGCTGGACCAGGTCGTGGCCTGGTCCACCGCCCTCGCGCCGCTGCGCGCCCCGGCGGAGGACGCCGGCTGAGCAGGGCGCCGTCGTAGTCTGGGGAGACCGCGCCGATGCGGCGCACGCCATCCCGACGAAGGAGCACCCCGTGAGCGAGCAGCCCACCTCCAGCCCGGACCCCATCGAGGACGCCGCCTCCAACGACGACGCCGACATGACCACCGAGATGACCCCGATCCCGCACGAGCACGGGGACGCCAAGAACGAGGAGTCCGAGCAGCGGGACTGAGCCCGTCCCCCGGCCCTCTGGGGCTCAGAGGTCGTCGGCCGAGGTCCGCACCACGATCTTCCGCATGGCCAGCCAGTGAAACAGCCCGCCGAGGGCCGCACCGATCACCCAGGCGAAGCCGCTGAGCTGCGCCAGCTGCGGCAACCACACGGCCAGGACCGAGAACACCGCGGCTGTGGCGAACGCGACCACTGCGCGCCGGTTCCAGCCGCGGGTGAACCAGTAGGCGCCCTGCGGGTCGGCCGAGTACAGGTCGTGCAGGTGCAGCCGCTGCTTCCGCACCACGTAGTAGTCGGCCACGATGATCCCGTACAGCGGCGCCAGTACCGCGCCCAGGGTGTCCACGAACGCCGGCAGCCCGATGGTCGAGATCACCGCGACCCACAGCGCCCCGATGACGAAGCCCGCCGCCGCCGTTATCGTGCCCGCGGTGCGGAACGAGATCCTCGCCGGGCTGATGTTGGACAGCGAGTAGGACGGCGGGATGAAGTTCGCGACGACGTTGATGCCCAGCGTCGCCAGCAGGAACGTCACCGCGGCGAGGACCGTGAGCGCGGTGTTGTCCACGAGCCCGACGATCTCCGCGGGGTTGGTCAGCGGCTCGCCCTCGCCGTCCTGGTAGAGCAGGTACGCCCCGGCCGTGATGAACACCGACAGGAACGTGAACAGGGCGAGGCTCAGCGGCAGGCCGGTGAGATTGCCGAGGCGCATGGCCCGCTCGGTGCGGACGTTGCGGGCGAAGTCCCCGAAGTTGATCACCACGGCGGCGAAGTAGGCGATCATCGTGCCGGTCACCCCCGCGAACGCAGAGACCGCAGCCCAGCCCGTGACCTCCGAGGAGGAGAAGACCGTTCCGACCGCCCGCGGCAGCGCGGAGCCCAGTTGCACCCAGATTGCCACCAGGAGGGCGATCATCACGAGATAGACCGCGGGGCCCACCACGTTGAGGAAGGTGGCGATCCGCTCGATGCCGCCGAGGAACAGTGCCACCTGCAGGACGGAGGCCAGCACGTAGGAGAACCACGCGACCCCGTCCATCCCGAGGAGCAGCGGGCCGCCGGGGGAGTCGAGCAGGGCGTTGAGGGCGAGCGCGATGGCGGTCGAGGCGAAGTAGGTCTGCGCCCCGTACCAGAAGACGGCGACGACGGCGCGGACGATCGCGGGGAACTGTGCCCCGCGCACACCCATCGAGGCCCGGGCCAGCACCGGGTAGGGGAAGCCGTACTTCACGCTCGGCCGGCCGCTGAGGTCCACGAGCACCTTGATGATGAACCCGGCCAGCAGGATCGCGGCGAACACGAACCAGCCGTTGATGCCCGCCGTGATGAACAGGCTCGCCGCGAGGGTGTAGCCGGCGAGGCTCTGGATGTCGTTGGACCACACGTTGAAGACGGCGAACCATCCCCACGTGCGCCGTGATGCCGGCAGGGGCGCGAGGTCCTCGTTGTGCAGGGACGGATCGGGGTTGCGGACGGTCAGGTCGGCGTCCCCGAGATCGTGCTGCTGGGCGGTCATGGCCGTCGCTCTCCCGCGCCGGTGAGCCGGCACGTCTGCCGTGGCGCGGGGCGGTGCCCCGCGCCGTGTCCGTGGGATGCATGGCACCCCGTCGATGACGGCAAAGGTATGAAACACGCATTGCAGCGACGTTTCGTGACGGGACGTGTCGTCCCGCGGCGGTGGAGCGCGGTGACCGCTGCGGTTAGGCGGCCGTTCCGAAGAGCGAGGCGCGAAGAGCGGACAGGGGCGGGGCGTGCTCGGCCAGCTCCTGGAGGTAGCCCAGGTCGTCCAGGTCGCCCAGGGCGGCCGCGAGCTCCGCGCAGGTGAGCTGGGCGTCCTCGGCGACGACCTCGAGGGCGGGGGCCTCAGCGGCCGTGACGTGCTCGGCCAGGGCGTCGAGGACGACGACGGCGTCGACGCTGACGTGCTCGTCGTGGATGGCCTCGACGAGCAGCCGCTCGGCGGCGTAGACGGGCGCGGCGAACATGTGGGGAACGGGGGACTGCATCGGTGACATCACTGCCGGAACACTACCCCCGGTTCATAAGAATTCTCTGAGACCGGACGGCGGGCCGGGGGGTCACCGGGAGATCGGCAGGTCCTCGTCGCGGCGATCGCGGCGGGCCCGGCGTCGCGCGCGGATCCTGTGGCCGAGCAGCAGGAGGAGCACAGCGACGACGAGCGGCGCGACCACCCACGGCTGCTCCAGCCACGCCCAGACGACCGCCATGCCCACGGTGCCGTAGATGACGCCCCAGATGAGGGTGCCCACGAGCATCGCGGGGATCCAGCGGCGCAGGGGCATGCCCGTGACGGCCGTGGTGAGGATGACGGCGGTCTGCAGGCCCACGGTCAGGAAGCAGGCCGGGACGGCCAGGACGCCCCAGCGGTGCACGAGCCGCTGGGCCCGCCGGTAGACGGCGGTGTCCATGAGCTCGCGGACGCGGTCGGAGCGCCGGCTCCCGCCGGTGGCGGCGGCGCGGCCCAGGGCGAAGATGGTGGTGGTCCGCACGACGGCCCCGGCCCAGAAGAACAGAATCGCGGCCCCGAGGGGGAGGGACTCCAGCCAGGCCTGCACCCGTCCAGTCTAGGGAGCAAGCCTGACAACCGCTGACGACAGGGTGTCACTCCGGCACGAGGTGTGCCCGCCCGGGTGGCGCGGATCCGGCCGGCAGAGGGTCTCCTCCGGTCCTGCCGTGCCGCCCGGGGGTACTCTCGCCGTACGGCCGGCCCGCTCCGGAGGCCGGAGCCCCGACCGAGGAGGACGCATGAGCGTGGAGATCGACGAGCGCGGGACCGTGACCGCCGACGGGCGCCCCGTGGACTACGCGACGGCCTACGCCTGGTGCGTCGACTCGCCCGAGACGATCACCGAGCTCGTCCACGACACGAAGGCGTTCGCCACGGTGATCGCCGCCGCCGAGCACGCCGGTCCCGAGGAGCAGGCCGAGGCCGTCCGGCAGGCCTTCGCCGCCGGGACGCCCCGGGAGCCCGGCGCCTCCTGGACCGAGGCGGCGTCGGCGGAGCCGATGACCGAGGAGCCGGCCGCCGAGGAGCCCACGACCGAGGAGCCGTTGACCCAGGAGCCGCCGCTTACCGGGGAGCCTGCCGCCGAGGAGTCGGTCACCGAGGAGCCGGCCGCGGGCTGAGACCGCGGGATCAGCCCCGCACCAGGTTGACGGCCAGGGCGAGCATCACCACGCCGATCACCAGGTCCACCACCCGCCAGGTGCGCGGGCTGCTGAGCACCCCGGACAGCGCCCGGGCGCCGTAGCCCAGGGCGGAGAACCACACCACGCTGCCCACCACGGCACCGAGGGCGAAGATCCACCGGGCGTCGGTTCCGTGCTGGTTGGCGAGGCTGCCCAGCAGCACCACGGTGTCGAGGTAGACGTGGGGGTTCAGGTAGGTCAGGGCCAGTGTGGTGGCGATGACCGATCCGCGGGAGCGCGGGGCCTCGGCGGTCAAGGAGGACGGCTTCAGGGCCGAGGCGAAGGACCGCACGGCCCACCACGTCAGGTAGGCGGCCCCGCCCCACCGCAGCACGTCCAGGGCCTCCGGGAACCGGGAGACCAGCGCCCCGATCCCGGCCGTGCCGCCGAGGATCAGCACCGCGTCGCTGACCGCGCACAGTGCCACCACCACCCCCACGTGCTCGCGGCGGATGCCCTGCCGCAGCACGAACGCGTTCTGCGCGCCGAGGGCGACGATCAGCGCCAGCCCGCTCATCAGCCCGGTACCCCAGATGCTCCACATGGCCTCGACGGTAGCCAGCTCTCGCGATGCAGACAAACGAAAGAATTGACGGGTGCGTTAGCTTTGCTTCATGAACTTCGAGCATCTGCGCGCCCTGACCGCGATCGTCGACGAGGGCACCTTCGAGGCCGCAGCGGACGCCCTGGGGATCACCCCGTCGGCCGTCAGCCAGCGGATCAAGGCCCTGGAGGCCTCCGTGGGCCAGGTCGTGGTGCGCCGCGGCGCGCCCTGCACTCCCACCGAGGCCGGGGCCGTGCTGCTGCGCACCGCCCGCCAGGTGCAGGTGCTCGAGGCGGAGGCCCTGCACTCCCTCGGCCACGGGGTCTCCTCCCGGACGGTGACCCCGGTGGCCGTCAACGCCGACTCCCTGGCCACCTGGTTCGTGCCCGTCCTGCAGGAGGCCGCCGGCTGGTCGGACACCACCCTGGACCTGCACGTGGAGGACCAGGACCACAGCAGCCGGCTCCTGCGCCAGGGGGACGTCATCGGCGCCGTCACCGGCGACCCCGCCCCCGTGAGCGGGTGCCGGCTCGAGCGGCTGGGCTTCATGCGCTACGTCCCGGTCGCCACCCCCGCCCTGCGCCGGCGGTTCACCACCGAGGCCGGCGTCGACTGGGCGGACATGCCGGTGCTCCGGTTCAACGCCAAGGACGACCTGCAGCTGCGCGCACTGCGCGCCCGCGGCGTCGACCGGTCCCCGCCCACCCACACCGTCCCGTCCGCCGAGGGCTTCCTCGCCGCCGTCCGGGCGGGTCTGGGCTGGGGCATGCTCCCGGAGCTGCAGCTGGGCACGGACCTCGCCGACGGGTCCCTGGAGCTGCTCGAGGACCACGCGCACCACGACGTCGCCCTCTACTGGCAGAGCTGGGCCCTGGACTCCGAGCGGCTGCACCGCATCACCGAGTGCGTCCGCCGGGTCGGCCGGGAGCACCTGCGCGCCACGGCGCAGGACGGGCCCGGGGCCGGCCCGCCGGCGTAGGGCCCCCGGCCGGTCAGCGCGCTCGTGGTGCGGGGAAGGGGCCGGTGCTCGACCGCCTGTTGAACAGACGGTCTGCGGACTAGTGTGATGTGCGTCTCGTTGCAGCCTGCCCAGGAGTCCTGATGTCCTCTCGAGAACGTCCCGTGTCGCGTCGTACGGTGCTCGGCGGTCTCGCCGCTGCCGGTGCTGTTCCCCTGCTCGCGCCGGCCCCCGTGGCTGCGGCGGCGGCCGGCACGCCGTTGCGTTCCGATGCACGGACTAAGATCGTCCTCCTGGGCACCAGCGGCGGCCCGGGCTGGGGCGCCACCGAGCCGCCGCGCACGGGCATCGCCAGCGCGCTGGTCGTCGGTGACCGCTACTACCTCGTGGACACCGGCGAGGGCGTCGGATTCCGGCTCATGGACGCCGAGCTCGGGAACTGGCAGGCCAGGGCCGCGCTGAGCGATCTGCGCGCAATCTTCCTCACCCACCTGCACTCGGACCACATCAACGACCTGTCGAACATCCTCAGCCTGGGCGCCTACAACGGTCTGGTGGCCGCGGACCGACCTGTCCCGGTGTGGGGCCCCGGCAACCGCGGGATCCTGCCGCCGAAGACCGGCACCCATCCGATGCCGCCCATCACCGCCCCCGACAACCCCACCCCGGGCACCGCGGAGATGGTCGGGCTGCTCGTGCGTGCCTTCGCCACGGACTTCAACGATCGCGCCATCGACGGCGGCATGCCCGCTCCGCAGGACATGTTCGCCGGTCACGACATCCCGCTGCCGGAGCGTCTCCTCGACGACCCGAACGGCGATCCGCACCCGCGGATGAAGCCGGTGGTCTTCTACGAGGACGACCGGGTGAAGGTCTCCGCGACCCTGGTCCAGCATGCTCCGGTCTTCCCCTCCTTCGCCTTCCGCTTCGACACCGAGGACGGCAGCGTCGTCTTCTCCGGCGACACCGGACCCAGCGAGAACCTCGTCCGGATGGCACGGGGCGCGGATGTGCTGGTGCACGAGGTGATCGCCACCGAATGGGCGGCCCAGCGCTATCCGGAACCTCGCAGTTCCGAGGACGAAGCGGCTTTCCAGCACCTCATCAAGTCCCACACCCCTGTCGAAGAGGTGGGCGCCATCGCCGAGAAGGCCGGCTTCCCGACGCTCGTGCTCAACCACTTCGTGCCCGGCAGCTGGCCGCTCGAGAAGTGGCAGGCGGCGCAGCAGGGGTACAGCGGTCGGCTGATCGTCGGGGCCGACCTGGACGAGATCGGTCTGTAGCCGCCTCCCACGCGTTCCTCCGGGCGCTCCTGGTACTCCCGGACCGGTCTTTTCGTGCTGCGCCCCGGCCTCGACCTCCTCGGTCCCGCCGGGCCGTACGCCCGTTGACCCGGGAACCTGCTCCGGGAGATCAGCGTTCCATGAGGGCGAAGACTCCCCAGCCGAGGTGCTCACGCGTGGAGCGCGCGTAGCGGGCGGGCTCCGTGGTGAGTTCTTCGCGTACCTCGGTAGCCAGATCGTCGTCCGGGTTCTGGTCGAGCCAGCGGCGCAGGTTGAGCCACTGGGCCGCGGCGTAGCGGTCCCAGCTGTCCTGGTCGGCCAGCATCATCTCCACGACGTCGTATCCGAGCTGCTGGAACTGCTCGATCAGTTCCGCCAGGAGCAGGAAGTCGGCGAGGCCGGTGGCGTGGCATGCCCGGGCGGTCTCCTCGTCCGGAGGAGTCCGCCGCCAGTAGGGCTCGCCGATCAGCATCAGTCCTCCGGGGCGGAGGCTGCGCTCGAGCAGCTCGGCGGTTCCGGCGACGCCGTTGCCGATCCACGTGGCGCCGATACAGGCGGCGAGGTCGACCGGCTGGTCCGCGACATGGCCGGCGGCGTCACCGTGGACGAACTCGACCCGGTCCGCGACGCCGAGTTCGACGGCGCGGGCCCGGGCCTGCTCGGTGAAGACCGTGCTGATGTCCACCCCGGTGCCCGTGAAACCCAGGTCACGCGCCCAGGTGCACAGCATCTCGCCCGAACCGCTGGCCAGGTCGAGCATCCGTGTCCCGGGGGCGAGGTGGAGCGCCTCGCCCAGGGCCGCGAGCTTGCCCGCGGTCAGCGGGTTGTGGATCCGGTGGGTGCTCTCGCGGATGGTGAAGATGCGGGGGAGGTCCATCACCAGATTTTTCTCCGTCCTGCCGTGCGATGGGAAGATCCGGGGGATCGCCGCGCCACCCGGTGCCAACTGATCCTGCCCCAACGCCCTTCCGCTTCACACATGGCCGGTTTCGGGACACTGACCCACGGGAGTTCTCGCGCCTGGTTTCTCAACTGCTCCGATCAGTTGTCCAGTAGCCGCTTGGTGTGAAGTGCGGCGATGACCGTCGCGGCGTCCTGCGGACTGGCCGGATCGTATCCGGTGAGCTTCGCGAAGCGGGCAAGCCGGTTCAGCACCGTGTTCCGGTGGCAATACAGCTCTCCAGCAACGTCGGACACCGACCCCGAACGGAGATACGCCTGGACCGTTTCGATCAGCCGCTCCTTTTCATGCGCCGAGATGGTGGTGAGGGGCCCGAGTACCGAGTTCGCCAGAACCGTTCCGTACTCTCCCAGCCGGGTGGCCGCCACATGTCCCCATGTGTGCCCCACGGTCCGCTGGCCTGGTGTCTCGGGCGTGATTGCCGGCAGCGACTCCAACGCGATCCGGAGCATGAGAGGCACCTCGGCCAAGGACTGCGCGCGGGGTGCCACGAAACAGTCGAGTGGGGCGAGCCAGGGGCGCCCCTCTGCTGGCTCCTGTCCGGGCCGGGCCGGAGTGTCCTCGAGAATGAGAATCAGCGCGCCGTCGCGCTCGTGCAGAAATTGGTCGGCGCCGGCGCGATGAACCCCGGTCCTGAAGGATTTCTGCGCGTGTTCAGCCGCGACGGCGACAACGAAGCTGCTCTCCGGATTCACGCCCAGCGCACGGGCGGCCTGGCCCAGCAACTGCGAGTCCTTGCCATCCGAGTTCAGAAGCCGTGACAGGAGGAATGCGCGCTGCGCTTCCTTCTCCTGGGCCATGGTGGCCAGCTCATCGAGATAGCCCGCGTGCACTCGGATGGTGTGGAACTCCACTGCTTCCCACACCCGGACCGCGTCCTCGGTGAATTTCGGCAGGGACGCAACGGGGACCTTCTTCAGCATCGCGGTCCACAGGATGCGGAAGTCCATGCGCACCGCGCGCAGCAGGGACTCGAGCGGAATTCCCTGTTGTGCGCGGCGGTGGCCCAGAGCCTCAGACATCCCTGCCAGCCGGTCGGGTATCGGGAGATCCCCCACGAGCCGCAGCAGCAACTCCATCGAGGCCACCGCGGTCTCCTGCAGGTCCTGGGCTACTACGGCGGAGCTCGAGTAACCCTCGATCTGCTCGACTTCCAGCAGGAAGTCCTGCGCGATCTGGTCGATGTCGGCCAGGCAGCCGGCCACTACATCCGCCACGACCGACCGGGAGTCCGGCCCCTCGGCAGGGTCTCCCGCATACACCGCTTCCTCATTGGGCATTTGCCCATTCTAGGGCCATAGTGCGCTGTCTTCATCCATTGTCTGGAGTCGTGATCCGGGCCACGATGGGAAGGGATACGCCTATCTGGTCATCAAACTGTGGAAGAGATCCCTGGAGGATCATGCTGGATCTAAAACTTGTCAATGCCCGTATCTTCACGATGATCGACGGGGCTCCCGTGGCGCACGCCCTGGGCGTGCTGCACGGACGAATCATCGGTCTCGATGAGGACGTCCTCCAGCTCCCCGCACGGCGCACATTCGATTGCGAGGGCGCCGTCGTGGTCCCCGGTTTTGGCGATTCACACAATCACATGGCCTGGTTCGGACAATCTCTCGCCGAGCTGGACCTGTCCGGCTGCCGGACGTTGGACGAGCTGTACGACGCTGTCACCGGATTCGCGTCCGGCCTCGCTGAAGACGCGTGGGTGGTGGGGTCTGGCTATGACGACACGGTCATGGGTGGACATCCGCACCGGAGCGATCTTGACCGGTGCTCGAATGGCCGTCCGGTCTGGCTCAAGCATCGGTCGGGACACATGTGCACCGTCAACACCGAGGCGCTCGAACGCACGGGCGTGCTGGACGGTTCGGCGCCCACCCCCGAAGGCGGCACCGTGGTCCGAGATTCTGAAGGGCCAACGGGTCTGCTCGAGGAACAGGCCCAGAAGCTGGTCACCGCGCTGATGGTGCCCTACCCGGTGGCGGACCTGGTCGAGGCGATCGGAGCGGCCAGCTCGGTCTATGCCTCGGAGGGCTTGACGCATGTGGTGGAGGCGGGCATCGGTGCGGGGTGGATCGGACGCAGCGCCGTGGAACTTGCCGCCTACGTGGAAGCCCGGCGCCAGGGTCTGCTGAGAACTCGGGTCCAGCTGATGGCCTCCAGTGATGCCCTGCACCCGCTGCATTGCCATGCCGCGGACCGGAGGACCTTCGGCTTGGACCTCGGTATCGCATCAGGATTCGGTGACGATCGTGTCCGGCTCGGCGCCATGAAGATCTTCATCGACGGTTCCCTGATCGGTCGCACGGCTGCCGTGACGGAGCCGTTCTGCGACCACGACCACGGCACCGGCAGTTTTCAGCTCTCCATCGAGGAACTGACCCAACGAATCGTGGACGCGCACTGCTCGGGCTGGAACATCGCAGCACACGCGATCGGGGACTCCGCCGTCGATGTCGCCCTGGACGCCTTCGCGGCTGCCCAACAGGACCTGCCAAGATCTGAGGCACGACACCGCATCGAGCACGCCGGCATGGTGCGGCCGGACCAGCTGCACCGGTTCGCCTCCTTGGGGGTCACCCCGGTTCCGCAACCGCACTTCCTGTACGAGGTGGGTGACACGATGGCCGACGCTGTCGGCGCGGAGCGGGAACCGTGTGTGTACCGTCACCGGTCCTTCCTCGATCTCGGGGTGCGAGTACCTGGCAGCTCGGACCGGCCGGTGGCAGCCGGGGCGCCGTTGCTGGGCATGCAGTCCATGGTGCTGCGCCGCACCTCCGGTGGAGCAACGATGAGTCCCCAGGAACGCGTTGACGCCGAAACGGCCCTGCGTGCCTATACGGTCGACGCGGCGTGGGCCGCAGGAGAAGAAGACCAGCGGGGAACCCTGGAACGCGGAAAGCTCGCCGATCTGGTCTTCCTCTCGGCGCATCCGGCAGAAGTGCCACCCGAAGACATCAGCCGAATCACTGTGCTGGCCACCTTGCTCGACGGCGTCTGCATTTTTGGGCAGGACTATGTCGATGAACTGCAGACGACTAACCACACCGCCCAAACCCCGTCCCACATCGAAGGATCGAGAGACTGAACATGGAATCACATGAGACAACGCCGGAAGTGGACACGGCGGTGCCCGTTGTCAGCGGAGCCGATGCCGGGAAGATCGCCCGCGCGGCCTTCGTCGGCACGGCTCTTGAGTGGTACGACTATTTCCTTTTCGGCACTGCTGCCGCCATCGTGTTCAACCGACTGTTCTTCACAACACTCGATCCGACGGCCGCGACGCTGGCAGCGTTCGCCACGTTCGGTGTCGGCTTCGCTGCCCGACCGCTCGGCGCCGTCCTGTTCGGGTACATCGGTGACCGAGTAGGCCGTCGACCAGCGCTGCTGATTACCATCGTGTCGATCGGCGTGGCTACCGGACTGATCGGCCTGTTGCCCGACTTCGGCAGCATCGGCCTCGCCGCACCCATCATGCTGGCAGTCCTGCGTCTGGTGCAGGGTCTTGCGGTGGGCGGTGAATGGGGCGGTGCCATGACCATCGCGGTGGAGCACGCCCCGCTCGAGAAGCGCGGTCGGTATGCGGCGCTGGTGCAGGTCGGTTCGCCGGTCGGCACCCTGATGTCCTCCGGCGCCTTCGCCCTGGTGCTGCTCCTGCCCTCTGACGCTTTTGATTCGTGGGGTTGGCGCCTGCCGTTCCTGGCGGCCTTCCCGCTGCTGCTCATCGCGCTGTACATCCGGTTGCAGGTCGAGGAATCACCGATCTTCCGTGAACTGGTCAAGCTGGAGGAGCGCGCCAAGATCCCGGCAGTCGACGTTTTCCGCCAAGCCTGGGGCCGGTTGATCGTTGCCATCATGGCCGCCTTTCTGGGCGTCGGTGGCTTTTACATCATGACCACCTTCGTCATCAGCTACGGTACTGAAACGCTCGGCATGGACCGTGGACTCATGGTCAACGCCACCCTGATCGCCGCTGTCGTCCAGATCGGCGTCATCGTGCTCGTGGGCCGTGTCAGCGAACGGATGGGGCCCGGGCGCATGACCGTGTTCGGCGGCATCGCCACCGCGGTGGCCGCGTTCCCGCTTTTCTGGCTGATCGACTCCCGCAGTCCGGCGGCCATCATCCTGGCGGTAACTGTCGGTATCGCCCTGCTCTCCTTGGCCTACGCGGTCACGGGCGGTCTGTTGACCGAACTGTTCCCACCGCATCTGCGGTACAGCGGTGTCGCGCTCGGCTACAACCTGGCCGGTGCGCTGAGCGGATTCCTGCCTCTGATCGCCGTGGCCCTGCTGGGATTCTCCGGAGGTGCCTCCTGGGCCCCAGCCCTGCTGCTGATTGCCGTGTCCCTGATCACTGCTGCCGGTGGATTCTTCGGCGAACGTCTTCGCGTCAAGGACAAGTCGATCGTTCGATAAGGAGGAACCATGCTGGATCCCGATACAGCGCGCCGGATCACCGACGCGGTAGACGCTGCTTTCGACCGGCAGCTCCAGTTCACAGCGGAGCTGGTTCGCCACCCCTCGTTGAGGGCCGCTGAGGCCAGCGCCCAGGACCTCATGGCCGCCCAGTTCCGGGAACGCGGCCTCGCCGTGGATCGGTGGACGCTCGACGGCGAAGCCCTGAGTGCGCATGTGGGATACGGCCCCACCACTGTTGCCTTCGAGGACCTCACCAACGTTGTGGGCACCTACACCGCCTCGGAGCAGCGGGGACGTTCACTCATCCTCAATGGGCACATCGATGTCGTCCCCACCGGACCTGAGGAGACCTGGGAGCACCACCCCTGGGATGCCGTGGTCGAGGACGGGTGGATGTACGGGCGAGGGGTTGGCGACATGAAGGCCGGCCTGGCCGCGAATCTCTTCGCCTTCGACGCTGTCCTGGCTGCCGGATTCACGCCGGCGGCGACCATCCACCTCCAGTCGGTCGTGGAGGAGGAGTGCACTGGCAACGGATCACTGGCCGCGCTGCAGCGCGGCTACACCGCAGATGCCGTCGTCATCCCCGAACCTGAGGAGAACATGCTGGTGCGGGCGAACGTCGGAGTGATCTGGTTCCGGGTCCGTGTGTCCGGCAAACCCACCCACGTGCGGGAGATGGCCTCGGGGTTCAACGCCATCGACGCGGCCTACACGGTCATGGGCGCACTGCGGGAATTGGAGACGAAGTGGAACTCCGACCGAGGCAACCACCGGTACTTCGAAGACGTTGATCGTCCGATCAACCTCAACATCGGCATGATCTCCGGCGGCGACTGGCCCTCGAGCGTGCCCTCCTGGTGCGAGTTCGACGTGCGCGTGGCACTTTATCCCGGCATCTCAGCCGCTGACGCATGGGAAGAGATCCAGGAGTGCCTCCGGACCACGGATTCCGGGGCTGCAGTATCCGCGGAGCGGACGGGGTTCTTCTCCGAGGGCTATGTCCTGGAAGAGGGCTCGGACGCCGAGGCGGTTCTGGCGGCTGCGCATGAGAAAACCTTCGGGTCGGCGCTGCAGAGCTTCACCACCCCGGGATACCTGGACGGCCGGGTCTTCGCCTTGTACGCCGGGATACCGGCGCTGGTCTACGGGCCAGTGTCCGAGTCGATCCACGGTTTCGATGAGCGCGTGCACCTCGAGTCCGTGCGCAAGGTGACGAAGACTATCGCTCTGTTCATCGCCGACTGGTGCGGCGTGACCGAGCCGGCGTAGCAACGCCGGAAACGCGGAAGGCGCCCTGCCGTTGGCCGGGCGCCTTCCGCGTTGTCGCGACTATCGGGGGTCGAGTTCCCCGAGGCAGAGGTTTCGGACAACGTCGGTGAGCACGTGCAGCCCGGTGACGGCGTCCCGGTCGGTGGTGTACTCGTGCTCGTTGTGCGAGATGCCCTCCACCGACGGAACGAACAGCATCACTGTGGGAACGATGTCCTTCAGATTGGTGGAGTCGTGTCCGGCCAACGTCTTGACCCGCGTGTACGTGAGGCCTCGGTTGGCGGCGGTCTTCTCTGCCAGCTCCACACCTTCGGACTGGTAGGGAGTGACCGGCCAGCAGTGGGACCCCGTCCTGCTGATCCCGACCCGGGCCGCGTGCTCGATCCGTTCGATGCGCTCATGCAACAGCTGATCTGCCTCGGCGAGGAGCTGCTCGTCGGCGGACCTCAGGTCCAGGAGCAGAGTGACCAGCGAGGGCACGACCACGGGCGAGTTGGGATAGACGTCGAGCTGGCCGACCGAAGTGTGAACGGCTCCGTCAGGGAAGTGATCCGCGATCTCCCGGGCGGCGACGACGAGCATCGACGCGCCGAGCAGCGCATCGCGCCGGTCAGCGATGACTGTCGACCCCGTGTGCGACTGCTCACCGCGGACCTCGAACTCGTACTTGTTGGCCGCCCAGTTGGAGTCGACGACTCCGATGGCGATGCCGTCGCGTTCCAGGCTGCGGCCCTGCTCGATGTGGATCTCCGCGGCGTAGACGGCGGTCGGTCCGTCGCCCTGCCCCAGAGCATTGGTGGCCTCCAACGACTCTCGGACGGTGATGCCCGCCGGATCTGTGGTGGCCAGAACGTCCTCGGGCCGCATCTTTCCGGTGTAGACGGAGCTGCCCATCATCGACGGCTTGAAGCGAGCGCCTTCCTCGTTGAACCAGTTCACGACCGCCAGGTTGTAGCGGGGAGCCGTCCCATCGGCCCGCCACTCCGCTGCGAGGCGGAATGCAGCGTGGGCGGCGGCGAGGACGCCGTACGCGCCGTCATATCGTCCAGCTGTCGGTTGGGAATCGAGGTGGGAGCCCACCAGCACATAAGGCGCACCAGAGTGCAGTTCCAGCATGCCGAACTGGTTCCCGACCTGGTCGAACTGGACGTCGAAGCCCTTGTCCTGCAGTGTCCGAGTCAGCCAGGCACGCTGCTCGCCGTCTGCGGGGGACCCGGCCTGCCGGTCCACTCCGCCGCCGGGTGTAGCACCGAAGGTGCACAGGGTGGCGAAGTCCTCCAGGAAGGCGGCGTCGGGTCCGGTGAACTGGGTGGGATCGGGTTCGGGCACGGCACCGTTGAGCATGACTGTCCGTCCTTGCGCTGGATTGATGGTTTCCACAATCGTCGCAGGACAGCGGGGTGCAGGCACTAGTTCCCAACAACCAGTTCAGCCGGTGTCATTGTGCACTTGTACAGTGAGCCCCGACGACCACGACGTCAGTGGTCGCGTGGCGGGTGACCGTGTCGTTGCTCAGGTCGCCTTGCGGTTCTCGCTGTCGTGTCGCTGCTTGCCTGGTGGGACACGGGTCAGGTCTCGGGGAGATCGGCGAAGGCTTTCTGCATGTCGCGGTACCAGCCCAGCGATTGCTTCGGGTGCCGCCAGCGACCCTTCATCGCGTCGCGCGCCTCCTGGTGCGCGGCATCACCGGCCTTCACCGCGTCCTTGAGGTGGCGGTCTTGGGCCGTGATGACGTCATCGGCGGTCTCGCCGCGGTGCTCGAGGTCGCAGGGTCCTCCCAGCTGCCGGCAGGTCATGGTCTTCATGTGCGGTTCCCTTCCTGTGATCTGTTCGGTGTGTTGATGTTCGACTGTTCGACGATCGGCGCACGGGAAGTGTGACCACCGGCGGGATCAGCCGCGTCGTTGCTCCCCATCGCGTCGCACCACCTGTGCCAGCACCTCGGGCTCGGCGCGGAACGTGATGTGCCCGACGAGACCGTCGACGACGGTGAAGTCGTACAGGACCCTGGCCTCGCCACGGTGGTGCCACGCGGCGGCGTCCACCGTCACTCGCAGGCCAGGCCCTCGGCCCCGCCCCGGTCCAGCTCCGGGCGGTAGCCGGGCTGGTCCGAGCGTAGGGGCGCCGCACCCGCGGCGCGGACCGCGGCGCAGTCGGCGTAGTGGACCTCCTGCGCCGGTGACGGCCCCGCGGCGGTGTTCCCGGCCGGCGGGACGTCGGTGGGCACGTCCTGGTCCGGGCACCCGGCCAGCACGTCCGCCATGGCGTCCCGCTCGGGAGCCGTCACGAACAGCTCGTAGCGGGTCTTGACCGCGATCTGGGTGGCCACGTACTCGCACCGGAAGGACTCGTTCGGCGGCAGCCACCCGGCGGCGTCGGAGGCGGACTTCTCCCCGTTGGTCGGCCCGTCCACGGCCCGCAGGTTGAGCGGGTCGTTGGCGAGGGCCGTGCGCTCGTCCCGGGTGAGCCGGTCGGCCCCGGAGATCCAGGCGTTCTTCAGCGCCACCACGTGGTCGATCTGCACGTCGGCGGAGGTCAGCGGTCCGCGGACGAACTCGATCGTCCGCCCGGTGTAGGGGTCCTCGAGGGTCCCGGAGAGGACCCTGCACCCGTCGTCGTGGAGGACGTCACCGGTCAGGTCCCGGGCCAGGACGTCGTTGCGGGCGTCGCAGCCGTTGCCGTCGGGATCGGCCCAGTCCCCGAACTGGGCGAGCCGGTCGTAGTCCTCCCCGCTGCCGGCGTTCTCGACGGGCAGGGCTGCGAGCGCCCGTGCGGCGGGGGAGGTGGCCTCCACGGCCTGCGGCGTGCAGCCGGTCAGGACGCCCAGGGCGACCGCGAGCGGGACGAGCACCGTCCGCCGGGCACGGGTCTGCGGTGGCTCGAACCTGCGCACGGTGTTCCCTCCGCTCCGGCCGGTGGTGTCGGGACCCCTATTCTCGCAGGTCAGCCGTTCAGGGTAGATTGCGGCACCGGAGGAAGGCAGACATGAGACGGTGCTTCGCCGCGGCCCGCGTGCTGATGGGCCTGGCCCTGGTCGTGGCCGTGGCCGGGCGGCTGCAGGCGTACCTGCGGTTCTGGATCGAGCGCGGGGACCGGGCCATCGCGGTCGACGTCGCCAACTTCTTCAGCTACTTCACCATCCAGACGTCGCTGTTCCACGCCGTGGTGTTCGGGTTCGGCGCGTGGTCGCTGCTCGCCCGGCGGGGCGCCGACCCGCCGTGGTTCGGGGCCCTGCGCGCCGCGGCCACGACGTACACCGTCACCACCGGGGTGGTCTACAACGCGCTGCTGCGCGCTCTGCCGCAGGAGGCGGCCCTGGAGCAGCCGTGGGCCAACGAGGTGCTGCACACGATCGTCCCGGTCTACGCGCTGCTGGACTGGCTGCTCGCCCCGGGGCGGAGCCGGATCCGGTGGCGGACGGTCGGCGGGATCGTGGTCTATCCGGTGCTGTGGGCCGGCTACACGCTGGTGCGGGCGCCGTTCGTGCTGGACGAGGGCACCGGCAACCCCTGGTGGTACCCCTATCCGTTCCTGGACCCGCACGAGGCGGCCGGCGGCTACGGGTCCGTGGCGGTCTGGATCGCGGTGCTCGCGTTGGCGATCACGGCGACGGCCTCGGTCCTCGTCGGGTTCTCCCGGCTTCGCACCAGGGCTCCCGCCGACGACGACGGGGCCGAGCGCCGCCGGTGACCGGCCGGGCCGCGCAGGGGCCGCCCGGTCCGGCCCGGGCGGCCCCTGGAGCGCCGTCGTCAGGACGGGGCGCCGGAACGGGTCGTCAGGACCGGTCCTCGAGGGCCGCCACCGCGAGGTCCGGGTGGTCGGAGAAGAGTCCGTCCATGCCGGCCTCCACGAAGGCCCTGATCTCCCCCGCCAGGTCGCCGTGCGCCCGCGGATCGGCGCCGGCGCGGTGCTCGGCGGGGAGGAAGAAGTTCTCCGCCCGGAAGGTCCAGCCGTGGACCTCGAGACCCGCGGCGTGGGCGTCGGCGATCACGGCCGTCGGCTCGCCGAGGGTGTCGTCGGCCTCCCGCGGGATCATGACGTCCTTGCAGGCGCCGAGGATGTCGGCGTAGGACGCGATCTCCGCCAGGCCCTCTGCCGTCGTGAGGTCCGCGTAGCCGCGCGGATCGCCGGCGGCGGCGAGGTCGAACGGCGCGCCCGAGCAGTCGACCAGCTGGGCGAGGCGCACGTCGGTCATCCCGTCGAGCTCGCGCAGGTTGGCGGTCTCGAAGCTCTGGAGGACCACCGGGTCCGTCTCGTCGCCGTAGCCGTCGGCCTCGAGCACCTCGACCGTCCTCTCCTCCAGGGACAGGCCGATCGAGTCGAAGTACGTGGGGTGCTTGAGCTCGGGCGCGATCCCCACCGGCTCGCCGTCGCAGGTGCGCGAGCGGCGGGCGAGGTCCACGACCTCCTCGAAGGTCGGGATCGGGTACAGGCCGTCGAAGGCGGTGCCGCCCGGGCGCAGCTCCGGGATGCGCTCCTCCGCGCGCAGGGTGCGCAGCTCGGCCAGCGTGAAGTCCTCGGTGAACCAGCCGGTGACCTCGGCGCCGTCGACCACCTTGGTGGTGCGCCGCTCGGCGAACTCCGGGCGGTCCTCGACGTCCGTGGTGCCGCCGATCTCGTTCTCGTGCCGCGCCACGAGCTCGCCGTCCTTCGTGGGGACGAGGTCGGGTTCGATGACGTCGGCGCACTGGGTGATGGCCAGCAGGTAGGAAGCCAGCGTGTGCTCGGGACGGTAGCCGGAGGCGCCGCGGTGACCGATCACCTCGGGGCCCGTCCCGGCCGCGGGCTCGAGGCGCTCGCGGTCCAGCACGATGAGCTCGGTGTCGTCCGGGGTGCCCGGGACGCGGGCGTCGTTGCCCGGGTAGTTGTTGTCGTTGCCGACCAGCAGGCGGCCGTCCCGCAGCTGCAGGACCACCTCGACCGACTGCTGGGGGAAGGAGAACTGCTCGCCCACGCCGTAGGCGCCGGGGGAGGTCCCGGTGCCGATGCCGGCCGGGTTGTCGATGGCGAGCAGATCGGCCACCAGCTCCTTCTCGAGGTGGCCCGAGTCCTCCGTGCGGCGGAGGTCGACGGCGTAGACGCGCTTGGTGACCGCCGCGGGGCCGTCGAGGTCGTCGCGCTCGAGGACCAGGAGCCGGTTCTGACCCGTCAGGAACGCGTCGCCCACGAGGTTGGCGTCGGTGTCCGTCTCGTAGTCCCACGTGCGGCCGGTGTACTCCCGCGTCCTGGTGTCGAACTCCAGGACCAGCCGGCGGCGCGGATCGTCGTCGTCGGCGAGGGCGCCCTCCAGGATCGGGTAGAGGTAGCGGCCGTTCCGCGAGCCCGCCATGGCCTCGAAGCCCTTGCTGGCGCCGACGGCGGGCCGCTCCCCGTCCTCGAGGTAGGGGCTCTGCGGCGACTCGAGCGTGCCCGTCCCGCCGTCGCGGACGTCGGCCAGCGGCACGGGCTCCTCGAGCACCACGCCCTCGGCGTCCACGTGCAGCAGGAAGGGCCCGAACTCCTCGCCGATCCAGAAGGTGCCGTCCGGCTGGCGGACCACGGACTCGACGTCGAAGTCGTTGCCGGTCAGCAGCCGCTCCTCGGTGTCCTCGTGCACCACGGGGAAGGGGATCCGGTGGTGCGGGTCCCGCAGCGACACGTGGTCCTGGACCTCGATCTCGCCGCTCCCGCCCTCGGCGGTCTCCCACTGCGGGGCGATGCGGTAGAGCCGCAGCAGGAAGTCGGCGGAGTTCTCCTGGTTGCCGAATCCGTTGTCCGGCATGGCCCAGAACGTGCCGTCGCCGTTGTCGACCATGGCGGAGAAACCCGGGATCACCTGGCCGCCGAAGGGGCCGGTGCGGCCGTTCGCCGGCGTGGCCGCCGCCCCGGAGGGAGGGCCCTCGGCGAGGTGGTCGGCGGAGAGGGTGGCGCGCTGCTCGAGCACGTGCGCGCCGGCGGGCCCGCGGCTCGGATCGCCGCTGTGGGCGAGCGCCCCCGGCGTGGAGGTGAGGAGGACGGCCGCGGCCAGTGCGGCGGCTGCTGCTGGGACTCTGCGCATGCGCCGAGCGTAGGACCGGGGCGTGGCCGGACGGTGGCGTCCGGGGAACATGTCGGCGAACGACGCCGCGCCGGTCGTTCACCCACCGGGCGTCCGCCCACCGTGCTCCGACCTGCGGCTCCGCTCCGGATCCGGGCGGTATGCCGGCGCGGTCCGGGTCAGAGCCGCGGCACGCACGGCGCGGCGCCCAGCTTCGCCAGGCCGGCCCGGTCCCCGGCCGAGAGCACCGTGGCCCCGCCCGCCGGGTGCATCATCTGGGTGGGGTCGTCGACGTGGGCGAGCCCCACCACGTGCGCCAGCTCGTGGATGATGGTCGCGCGGACGTGGGCCGCCCCGTCCGGGTGCTCCAGCACCGGCGCCAGACCGGGGGCGTCGAGGGCGACCTGACCGGTGACGTAGGCGAACGGCCCCCCGGGCGCCTGCCGGGCCGTGCTGCCGCCGAGGCCCACCACGTTGCCGGCCAGCCCGGGCACCTCGGTCTCGTCGGACCACGCGATGAGCACGGGCGCCCACTGCCGGCCGTACCGGTCCGGCTGATAGGGCGTGCGCTGCTCGGCGGGCGCCTCCGTCGTCGTCCCCACGGGGACGAACCGCAGACCGGTGGCCGCGGAGATCTCGGCGACCGCCTCCTCGACGAGCTGCCGGCCGCCCGGCGGGGCGCCGTCCGGGCGCACGACGTAGTGCACCGGACGGCACGGGTCGTAGGCGACCATCGGCTGGGCGGGGTCCGGGGAGTCCATGAAGCGGTGGCCGCCGACGTCCTCGACCGCCGGGGGCGCCCCCAGCGGCGCCGGTGCGGCCCCGACCCCGGGCGGGGGCGCCGACGCGTTCGGCAGATAGGGGCGGATGACCGGCAGCGCGTAGTCCTGGAAGAGCCCGGGCGTGAACCAGAGCATCAGCAGCACCACGACGCCCACGGCCGGGGTCCCCCGCCACGCCGGGCTGCGCCTGCGCGGCGCCCTCGCCCAGCGGCGGGCGGATGCCCCGGCGGCCCGGGCGGCGCGCCGGTCCCGGCGCCGGCGCGCGCCCGGGCCCAGCAGGGCCTCGCGCTGCTGCTCCAGCGCCTCCTCGAGCACCCACTGCGGCGTCCGTCCGCTCGGGGACCGCGGGAGGCGCGCGGCGGCGGCGTGCTCGTCGCGGGTCCGGGGCGACGCTCCCCGCTGCGGCGTGGTGCCACCGGGCTGGTGCATGGTTCCTGGCTTCTGTGCTGGATCGGGCCGTCACGCGGCCCACACTGAAGTGTACGAAAGCAAACGTGCCAAGGAGTCCCGCACCTGCCCTGTGACGGGGGATCGCCTGTCCACTCTCCTGCCTACACTGGCCCGACGCAGCCCCGACCCGAAGGAGCACCGCAGTGGAGACCACCCCGCACCAGAACGTCACCTTCCCCTCGGCCGGGGGCCGGGCCCACGGCTACCTGGCGCTGCCGGCCGCCGGCCGCGGTCCCGGCGTGCTCGTGATCCAGGAGTGGTGGGGGCTCACCGACCACATCCGGGACGTGGCGGACCGGCTCGCCGCCGAGGGCTTCGTGGCCCTGGCCCCCGACCTCTACGGCGGGTCCATCACCCACGACGGCGAGGAGGCCGCCGAGATGATGTCCCGGCTGCCCGAGGAGGAGGGCGTGCGGCTGCTCGCCGGCTCCGTCGACTTCCTGCTCGGCCACGAGGCCGTCACCAGCTCCACGGCGGGGGCGATCGGCTTCTGCATGGGCGGCGGGTTCGTCCTGGCCCTCGCCGCCGACCAGGGCGGGCGGATCGGCGCCGCGGTGCCGTTCTACGGCGTCGGCCAGGGCGTGCCGGACGCCTGCCACGGGGTGCGCGCGGCGGTGCAGGGCCACTACGGCCGCGAGGACTCGTCCTACCCGGTCGAGAAGGCGCAGGCGCTCGAGGAGCAGCTCCGCCGCGAGTCCTCCGCCCCCGTGGTCGAGTTCCACTACTACGACGCCCCGCACGCCTTCCACAACGACCGGAACCGGACGAATCACCGCCCCGACGCCGCGGCCGCGGCCTGGGAGCGCGCGGTCGCCTTCCTGCGGGAGCACGTCCGGTAGCCGACGACGACGGCGGTCCCGCCGGGCACCACCGCTCGGACCCGGGCCGACGCCCAGGCACCGCCGGTCGCGGTGACAGCTCCGGCACAGCCTGCCGTGCCAGGCTCGGCCCCGGAGCACGCCCCAGACCACCCAGGGAGAACCGATGACGCAGACGACCACCCGGACCATGACGCGCACCGCGACCGCCGTGCTCACCGCGGCACTGGTCGCCCTGGCGGTGGTGCTGCAGCAGCCGGAGCCCCTCACCGCGGCACTGCTCGTCGTCGTCCTCGGCACCGGGTGGGACCTGCGCCTGACCCGGGAACTGGCCCGGGTGCGGGTCCGCCCCTGACCCCACCGCCCCGAGCACGCCGGGCGCCCGAGCACCGAGGAGTCCCCATGACCGAGATGTGGCCCGTGGTCCACGCCGAGCGCCGGGCGCTGATCCGGGACCTGGAGGACCTCCCGGCGCGGCAGTGGGCGACCCCCTCGCTGTGCCCCGGCTGGGACGTCCACGACGTCCTGGTCCACCTCGTCGACGACGCGCGGACCACGCGCCTGGGCTTCCTCCGCCGCCTCGCGGCCGCCCGCTTCGACTTCGACCGCTGCAACGCCAGCGGCGTCGCGCGGGAGCGCCGAGCGGATCCGCGGGACACGCTGGCCGCGTTCCGCGCGGTGAGCGGCCGCACCACGAGTGCGCCGGCGGCGCCGGCCACCCGGCTGGTGGAGGCGTTCGTGCACGGGGAGGACATCCGGCGCCCGCTCTCGCTCACCCGGGACCGCCCGGCCGGACCGGTCGCCGAGGCCCTGCGCCACCAGCTGCGGACCAGCACGAAGCTCGGCGGCGGGAAGGAGCGGGCGGCGGGCCTGCGGCTCGTGGCCACCGACGCCGACCTCGACGCCGGGACCGGCCCGGAGGTGCGCGGCGGCGTCCTCGCGCTGCTGCTGGCGGTGTCCGGGCGCCCGGTCGGCCCGGAGGAGCTCACCGGCCCCGGAGCGGCGGCACTCGTCTCCTGAGTGCTCGCCGTTCCGGACGGCCCCCGATGCAGTCTTGTGACGGCCCCGCACTGTGATCCTTGACACCTCGCCCCGGATGTCTCTACTCTCCTAACACGTGTCAGGAACCTGACACGTGTTAGTTCAGCAGAGTGAGGACACGCGGATGACTGCAGCGAGCAGCATGACCCGTCGCGCGCTACTGGGGGTCGGGGGCGTCGCCCTGGCCGGGGCCACCGTCGGGGCGTGGCCGCGCCTGACCGCCTCCGACATCCCCGGTCGCGGGGATGACGTCCTGACGGTGGCGATCCAGGGCACGTCCCAGGACGCCGCGAAGCGCCAGCAGCTGGTGGACGAGTTCCGGGCCGAGCACCCGGACATCCCGGTGCGGATCCAGGCCGTCCAGAGCGCCGACTGGGGCGACTTCTTCTCCAAGATCCTCACCATGGTCGCGGCCGGCCAGGCGCCGGACCTGGTGTACGTGGCCACGGAGGGCACCCAGCTGTTCGCCGACCGGCTCGCGGTGCCCCTCGACAGCTTCGTCCAGCGGGACGCCGCCACGATGGGCGAGTACTTCCGCGACGTGCACCCCAGCCTCGTCGAGGCCTTCATGTACAAGGGGAACCTGTACCAGCTGCCGCTGGAGTTCAACGCGGCCAACATGTACCTCAACACGGCGGCGCTGCGCCGGGCCGGGGCGGAGCGGCCCGCCGACGACTGGACCAAGGACGACTTCACGGGGCTCATGCGCGCCATGCAGCGCTCCAACGAGGGCTCCTTCCGCCCCTACTACTGGACGAACCGCCTGTTCGGCGGTGTGGTCCCCTGGCTCTACGCCAACGGCACCAGCTTCCTCACCGAGGAGAAGGCGCCGGGCGGCGGATGGCTGTGGAACGGCTTCTACGGGGACCACCCGGCGGGTGCCGACCGCCGCGGCGGCTACCTGTGGACGGGCTCCAACGTCCGGGACGAGCGGGTCACGGAGACGTTCGACTACCTGCGGGAGCTCGTGCAGGAGGGCCTCGGCGTGCGCCCCGAGGAGGGCGGCGGCAACGCCCTGATCGGCCTGTTCGCCTCCAACCGTGTGGGCGCCACCCCGGCCGGCGGGTACTGGGCGCAGGGGCTGAACGAGGCCGGGATGGGGCCGGAGGCCTTCGACGTGCAGTTCTTCCCGCGCTGGCGCACGCAGCGGCACCAGTTCGGCGGCGCCGGCTACGCGCTGATGAAGACCTCGGAGCGCAAGGACCAGGCGTGGGAGTGGATCAAGTTCACGGCCCGCAAGGAGTCGATGCAGCTGGCCACCCCCCACCCGAACACCACGCCGAGCCGGCGCTCCATGGTCACCGCGGACTTCTACCGCGGGGCCGGTCCCGAGCACTGGCAGGTCTTCTACGACACGCTGGACCGCTTCCCCAGCACCGGTCCCATCCCCGCCCCGCCGCAGCAGGCCGCCGTCGAGTCCGCGCTCATGAAGAACGTGGCGGTCGCCATGGGCGGCGGCGCCGGCCAGATGACCTCGGCCCTCGACCGGCTCGACACCGAACTCGCTCTCATCCTCGGGGAGGACTCATGACCACCATCGCACCGGCACCGGACGTCGCCCGGACCACGGTCCCCGCACCGGCGCCGCCGCCGCGGCGGACCCGCTCCCGGGCCGAGAGGTGGATGACCGTCGTCTTCCTGGCCCCCACCGTCATCGGGATGGGCGTCTTCACGGTGCTGCCCATCCTGGCCTCCGTGGTGCTGGCCTTCTTCCAGTGGGACATCATCTCCGCGCCCGAGTTCGTGGGGCTGCGCAACTTCACCGAGCTCGTCACGGACCGGACCGTGCGGGTCTCCTTCCTCAACACGATCGTGTTCGTGGTGGTCGCGGTGGCTCTGCAGCTGTCCCTCGCGATGACCCTCGCGGTGCTGGTGCAGGGGAAGATGCCGAGCTGGTTGCGGCTGTTCTTCCGCTCCACGTTCTTCTTCCCGCTCATCCTCTCCGCGGCGAGCGTCTCGATCTTCATGCGCTACATGTTCAACGAGCAGTTCGGCGTCGTGAACTGGCTCCTCACCAATGTCGGCCTGCCCGCGGTGCCCTGGCTGACCACCACGACCGGGGCCTCGCTCGTGGTGGTGCTCGTCTACGTGTGGCAGAACTTCGGCTTCACGTTCCTGATCCTGCTCGGCGGGATCGCGTCCATCCCCAAGGAGCTCTACGAGGCGGCCGACCTCGACGGCGCCAAGGGCTGGTCCAAGTTCCGCAACGTGACCCTGCCCCTCGTCAGCCCGACCCTCCTGGTGGCGTCCGTGACGGCGATCATCACGGCGCTGCAGGTCTTCGACCAGCCCTACGTGCTCACCCGCGGCGGCCCCGGGGACTCGACCCGCTCCGCCGTGATGGTCGTCTACCAGACGGCGTTCCAGCAGCTGGAGTTCGGCAAGGCGTCCGCCATCGGCCTGGTGCTCATGGTGCTCATCATGCTCGTCACCCTGGCACAGTTCCGCCTCTCCCGGCGCTACGTCCACTACCAGTGAGCTCTCCCGACCGACGAAGGACCACCTCATGTCTGCACCTGCTCACACCCCGTCCCGGACGGCCGGCCCCGCGCCCCGCCGTCGTCGCCGCCGGGGACTGCCCAGCCCGGGACGCGTCGCCGGCTTCCTCTTCCTGCTGGTCGCCGCCGTCGCGGTCCTGGGACCCGTCATGTGGACCCTGTCGACGTCGCTGCGCAGCCCCAGCGAGGCCTTCGACCTCCCGCCCAAGTTCTTCCCGACCGAGCCGGACACCACGGCCTACGCCGAGGTCGCCCGGCAGATCGACCTGGTGCGGCTCGTCCTCAACAGCGCGCTGGTCACCGCCCTCATCGCCGCCGGGCAGATGCTGACGGCGGCCATGGCCGGGTACGTCTTCGCCCGCATGCGCTTCCGGGGCTCCGGGCTGATGTTCGGCGTGGTCCTGGCCACCATGATGGTCCCGGTCCAGGTGACGATCGTGCCCGTGTTCATGCTGGTCCGCGGCATGGGCCTGGCCGACACCCTCCTGGCGCTGATCATCCCGGCCATCCCCACCGCGTTCGGCACGTTCCTGATGCGCCAGTACTTCATGGGGCTGCCGAACGACTTCGCGGAGGCCGCCGCCCTGGACGGCGCGAGCCCCTGGCGGACCTTCTTCTCCATCTACGCCCCGCTGTCCCTGCCGGGTATGGCCATCGTGGGCATCCTGGCCTTCAACTACCACTGGAACGAGTTCTTCCGGCCCCTCATCCTGACCATCTCGGAGCAGAACTTCACCCTCCCCCTGGGCCTCGTGTCCCTGCAGGGGAACCTGGGCACGGGCTCCATCTCCGTGGTCCTGGCCGGCGTCGTGATCTCCATGATCCCAGCACTCATCGTCTTCGTCTTCGGGCAGCGCTACCTGCGCGAAGGCCTCACCGCAGGAAGCAGCAAATGACCCTCTCTCCCAGCACCGCCTCCGCCGTCCTGCCCACGAGCCGGGCCTTCCCCCGCACCCACCCCCGGCCGGCCCGGGGCTGGCTCAACGACCCCAACGGGCTGTGCCGGGTCGACGGCACCTGGCACGTGTTCTTCCAGTACAACCCCGGCTCCGCGCGCCACGACGCCATCCAGTGGGGGCACCTGTCCTCACCGGACCTGGTGACGTGGCAGGAGGAGCCGGTGGCCCTGCGCCCGCAGCAGCACGGCCCCGACGCGTTCGGCTGCTGGTCCGGGGTGCTCACCGTCGACGAGGGGCGCCCGGTGGCGGTCTACAGCGGTGTCGAGGCCGGCGACGACCGGTCCCGGGTGACGCTGGCCACCGGCTCGGAGGACCTGCGGTCCTGGCGGCAGGAGGGCGTCACGGCGGCGGAGATGCCCGCGGACCCTGACGTCGTCGCGGTGCGCGACCCGTTCCTCTTCCGCTGGGCGGGGCGGCGGTACGCCCTCCAGGGCGCGGGGCTGGCCGACGGCCGGGCGGCGATCCTGCTCTACGACGCCGCCGACCTGGAGCACTGGACCTACCTGGGCGTGTGGCTGACCTCGGACCACCCCGTGCTCAGCGCGGACCTCGACGCCTCGATCTGGGAGTGCCCCCAGCTCTTCGAGGTGGTCGAGGATGGGGTGTCCCGCTGGGTGCTGATCGTCTCCCGGTGGATGCGCCAGGAGGACGGGTCCGGCCGGCTCCAGGACGTGCGCTACGTCGTCGGGCGCATGGACGCGGACCCCGACAACGACAACGACAACGACGACGGGGGCCGGGCCCGGGGAGCCGCCCCCCGCTTCACCCCCGAGGCCTGTGGTGCCGTGGACACGGGGCCGGCCTTCTACGCGCCCCAGGTGCTGGCGCTGGAGGACCGCACCCTGCTGTGGGGCTGGTCGTGGGAGACGCGCCCGGAGGACGTCAGCGACGAGGAGGGGTGGGCCGGTCTGCTCACCTGGCCGCGCGAGCTCCGCCTGGACGGCGACGTCCTCGTGCCGGCACCCGCCGCCGAGTGCGCGGGGCACCGGCGCGAGCACCTCGAGCCGGCGTCCGCGGACGGGACGGTCGAGCTGCCGGACGCCGCCGAGCTCCGCGCCACGGGCCCGGACGCCGCCGTGCGCCTGCTGCTGCGCGGTCCCGCCGGGGAGCGCGAGGTCTGGTCGGGGCGCGCGGGGACGGTCGTGGTCGACGGCTCCCTGGTGGAGGTCTACGCGCAGGACGGGCCCTCCCACACCCTCCGGGCCTATCCGCAGGACGGCGAGACCTGGTGCGCGGCGGTCGAGCCGGGCGCGGTCACCGGGTGGGCGCTGGGCCCGTCGACGCCCTGACGATCAGCGGGCAGTCGATGCGCTCCACCGCAGGCGGGACCTCGAGGCCGTGGAGCTGCTCCAGGAGCAGCTCCACGGCGCGCGCCCCGATCCTCAGGTGCGGCAGGGCGACGGTCGTCAGCGCGGGGACGAGCTGGTCGGCCACGCTCTGCTGGTCGTCGACCCCCACGAGGGAGAGGTCCTCCGGGACCCGCAGGCCGGACGCCGCCGCGCAGAGCAGCACGCCCGTGGCGGTGCGGTCGTTGGACGCGAGGACCGCCGTCGGCGGCTCGGGCAGGGCGAGCAGCCGCTGCGCCGCCCGGTAGCCGTCCTGGATCTCCCAGCCGGTCGGCTCGACCGTGAGCCGCAGGCCCTCGCGGCCGAACTCCTCGCAGGCCGCCTCGAAGCCCTGCCGGCGCAGCGGCGTGGCCGGCGAGTCGGACGTGCCGGTCAGCAGGGCGATCCGGCGGTGCCCCAGACCCAGCACGTGCTCGGTGGCACGGCGCATCCCGGTCACCTCGTCCGGGATCACCGCGGCGAGCCGCTCCTGCGGGTCGTAGCAGTTGGCGAGCACCGCGGGGCGGTGCAGCAGCGGCTCGGGCGGGTCCAGCTCCACGAGGCCGCCCGTGGCGTAGACCAGCCCGTCGACGTGCCGGTGGATCAGGGCCTCGGCGAGCTCGAGGTCGCGCCCCGGCACCCCTTCCGTGTCGGCCACGGTCAGCACGTAGCCCGCCGGGCGGGCGACGGAACCTGCGCCGCTGATGATCCGGCCGGCGAAGGGACTGGTCACGATCTCGTCGGTGATCACGCCGATGGTGTTGGTGCGCTGGCTCTGCAGGGCGACCGCCACCGCGTTCGGCACGTAGCCCAGCCGCTGCACGGCCTCCCGGATCCGCTGCTGGGCGGTGGGCGAGACGTTGCCGTCGGCGTTGTTGTTGAGGACCATCGAGACCGCGCTCCGGGAGACCCCGGCCTCGCGCGCGACATCGGCGGCAGTGGGGTTGCGGGCCATGTTCCTCCGGCGGTAGCACCGGTCTGGAACCGGGTCGGTGTGCGGCCCCCAGTCTATCGGGGACGCCCCGCCCGGGGCCGGGGGCTCAGCGGACGAGGGTGAAGAGGATGCCGCTGATGGCCACGAGCCCGGCGACGGTCACGAACACGTTGGAGAGCTGCCCCCGGTAGGGCGCCAGCGCCGGGATCCGGCGCACGGCGTACATCGGCATCAGGTACAGGATCACGGCGATGACGGGCCCGGCCAGGGACTCGATGAGGGACAGGATGCTCGGGTTGAGCACCGCGGCCGCCCACGTGGTGAGGAAGATGAAGACCGCGATCCCCCGGCGCAGCGTCCGGTCCTGCGGCTGCCGGATCCGGGCGGGGAGCATGCTGCGCACGATGCCCGCCGCGCCCTCGCTGGCGCCCAGGTAGTGGCCGAAGAACGAGGAGACGATCGCCACGACCGCCACGGCGGGGCCGAGGTAGCCGATCCAGGGGTTGTCCTGCACGTTGGCCAGGTGGGAGAGCACCGGGAGGTTGGCCTCCCGGGCCTCCTGCAGCCCGGTGGCGCCCAGGGACAGGACGCAGGACCAGACGAAGCCCATGGTGAACAGCACCAGCAGGACCGTGGTGCGGCGCAGCACGCGGGACGCCGCCGCGGGCGCGTCCGTCCCGTGCTCGCGCTGCATCGCCAGGGAGAACTGCGAGATCGCGGGGGAGTGGTTGAACGCGAACACCAGCACCGGGATGATCAACCACACCGACAGCGTGAGCTCGCCGGCGGACGGCACCACGGCGAGGTCACCCACCTGCCAGGTGGGGACGAGGTAGACCGTCACCCCCAGCAGGGCGAGGATCAGCGGGTAGACCAGCCACCGGGTCACCGCGAGCATGAGGCGCTGACTGGCGACCATGACCAGCATCATCAGGGCGATCAGCACCCGGGAGAGCAGCACGCGGGGCACCGGCGGCAGGCCCAGCTGGTTGACCAGCAGGCTCTCGACCGTGTTGGTGATGCCCACCCCGTAGATCAGGACGATGGGGTAGATCGCGAGGAAGTACAGGACGGTGATCACCCGCCCGGCGCCCTCCCCGAAGTAGTCGCGGGCCACGACCGTGATGTCCTCGCCCTTCCGCGGCGAGGCGCAGACGAAGCGTGCGAGGGCCCGGTGGGACAGGTAGGTCATCGGCCCGATGAGGACGGTCACCACGAGCAGCGGCCACAGGCCGCCGGCCCCCGCGTTGATCGGGAGGAAGAGGATGCCCGCGCCGATGGCGGTGCCGAACAGGCCGAGCATCCAGCCGGTGTCGACCGCGGAGGGCCGGCTCCGGGCACCGGGTGCCGTGGCCGAGCGGTCCGGGGCGGGGTTCGTGGTCGTCGGCGTGGTCGTGGGGGAGGGAACAAATTCTGCGTCGGCGGAGATCGTCCGCGGGGCAGGGGAGCGCGACATGGTGGTCCTCGCTGGGTGCACATGGGGTGGACCTCAGGGACGATACCAGCCGGACCGCGTCCCTCCGGGCCTCGGGCGGCGTCACTCCCGGGCAGCGGCACCCGCGCCCCGGAACCGCCGCCGGGACGACGACGGAGCGTCGGCCCGGCACGACCGGCGTGCCGGGCCGACGCTCCGTCGGTGGGTCAGGACCGGCACCTCGGTGCCGGCGGGTCAGTGCTGTCGCAGGGGGCGTCCCACGATCCCGGTGGACACCGCGAAGTACGCGGCCGCCGCGAACAGCAGCGTGGCCCAGCCGTAGGCCTGGGACCCCAGGGCCAGGACGGCGCCGTTGGCGACGAACAGCATGACGGCCGCGACCGTCAGCCACTGCGCCACCTGATTTCCGCGAACCTCTCGAACCCCTGCCACTGTCATCCCCTTCGTCGATCGCCTCCCGCCTGCGACCGCAGCCGGGATGAGGCCAAGTTAGGTGCCTTTCGGGACATATGTCAGTCGACTTAAGTCCAGACCTCGTGGGAGCCGCGCCAACATCGGGCCTGGTCAGGGGCAACAGGCGAACATGACGAAAGATGGCGCGGCCTGCGTCCAGGAACAGGGGCCGGCACACGAAGGGGCGGGGACGTGGTGTCCACGTCCCCGCCCCGGTCCTTCCGGTGTGCTGCCGCCTACGGCGCCGCGGGCACCGCACCGGCATCGGCGCCCGGCACGGCCTGCTCGGCGGCCGCGCCGGCGCCCGGCTGGACGGTGTCGGTCTGCCCGCTCTCCGACTCCTGGCCGCTCGTGTCCGGGAGGGTGCCGCCGGTCGTGGTGTCGTCCTCGGTCACCGCTCCGTCCGTGGGGGCGACCTCGCCCGGAACGACTCCACCCGGGGCCACGGTGACCTCCGCGTCGGGGACGGTCCCCTCGGCAGGGGCCACCTCGCCGGTGCCGGCGGCCGGGTCCTCGGCCGGGGCGGGGGCAACGTCGCTGCGCACGGAGACCGACTCGCTGCCGGTCACGGTGCGCTGGATCGTGCCCGTGCCCCCGGAGAGCTCGGTGCCGGTGAGCGCCTGGATGCCGAAGATCGCCGCGACCGCGAGGCCGAGGACGGCACCGGTGCTGACCAGGATGGGCTTCAGCCGCGGGCGCAGGGCGCTCCAGCGGCTGCCGGCGGCCACGGCGGTGCTGCCATCCGACTCGGAGGCGTCCAGGCCGGGGCGGGCAAGCACGCGCTGGGCCACGGTGGTCTTCACCTTCTTCAGGCCCCGGCGGCTCTTCTCGAGCGAGGCCGAGTAGAGCACGATGGCGATGCCGGAGACGATGCTGGTCAGTGCGGCGCCGAGGACGGTGCCGACGACGCTGAGGTGGCCGCCGATCACGGACATGGTCGCGGCGGTGGCGGCGCCGGCGAGCAGGCCCGGGATGTTCAGGGCCGGGCTCTTCTTCTCGGGCTGCTCCTCGGCCGGTGCCTGCGGATGGTCCTCGGCCGCGGGAGCCTCGGTGCGTGGTTTTTCCAGAGTCATGCTGTCCTGCTTCGGTTGCGGGGAAGGGGGTGCTGATCCCCGCGACGATGCTCGGGCCAGCCTTCCCCATTATCCGGACCCACCCGGGAAAGCACAGGCCGAGTGGGAACTCTCACACCTCGCGGTCCCCTGCGGGCGCAACGTGGCGTCAAAGGCCCAGGTCACCGTCCGGTCCGCTCCGGGCGCCCGGACCGCCGGGGACCGGGGGCGACCCGGCCGCCGTGGCCGGCGCGGCGGGCGGGCCCAGGTGCCGCCGCCCGTACGCCTTGCCGGCCTGGACGACGGCGACCAGCAGCACCAGCAGCAGCGCCGCGGCGGCGGCCGGGACCGCGTCGACGGGCAGGGTGTAGGCCATGACCGCGCGGGCGCCGGTCGCGATCAGGAAGGCGGCTCCCCACCCCGCCGTCATCGCCCGGAAGATCCGGCGGAACACGGGGTCGTGCTCCCAGTCGTGCCTCCAGCGGGCGGCGGCCTCGGCGGGCATCAGGGCCACGGTGGCGTCGAAGAGCGCGGACCGGCCGCCGGCGAGACTCGTCAGCAGCCACGCGCCCAGCAGCGCGGTGAGCCAGCCACCCAGGGCCATCAGCAGCCGGGCGTCGGCCGTGATCAGCCCCACGGCGGTGTTGAGGGCCAGCACGGACAGGGTGAAGGCCCCGAGCCGGTCCAGCCGGCGGGTGCGGGCCGCGGCGCCCAGCACGCGCAGCAGCGGGGCGAGCCCGCCGAGCACCAGCGCCACCCAGGGCTCCGCCCCGGCCAGCCGCAGTCCGTAGTACAGGGCGAAGGGCAGGACCAGGCCCGCGCCCAGCAGTCCCACCAGCGGATGGCGCCGGCAGCGCGCCGGCGTCCCGGCCGGCGCCCCGCCGGCCGGCGCCGGGTGCCGGTCGGGCGGCGCCCCGGCAGGTGGAACGGTCGGCCGCGGGGTGGGGTCCGGGACGCTCACAGCGCTCTCCTCAGGGTCTCTTCCGGGTCGCGAGCCCGACCACGGAGACGAGCTCGCGGGTGTAGGTGCCCAGGTCGAAGTCCGGGTCGGTGACCAGCCGCCCGGAGGCGGTGTCGATCGCCCCGCGGACGAGGATCGCCAGGGCGTGGGCGTCGAAGTCCCGGAAGACCCCGGTCTCCTGCCCGTCGCGCAGCAGGCGCTCCAGGTGGGCCAGCACCGGGTCGGCCCCGGACGGGGCGAACCGGGGGGCGCCGTCCGGGGCGCGCAGGTTCATCACGATCTCGGTGACCGCCCGGATGTCCGTCGGATGCCGGCCCAGGAAGGCGAGGTTCGCCTCCACGTAGGCGGTCAGCACCGCCGAGGGGTCGGTCTCGGCGTCGGTCCGGGCCGCGATGGCGGCCCCGGCGCGGCGGTAGACGTCGACCACCACCTGGGCCAGCAGCTCGTCCTTGGACGTGAAGTAGTAGGAGACCACGCCCTTGCTCACGCCGGCGCGGCGGGCGATCTCGGCCAGGGAGGCCCGTCCGTACCCGGACTCGGCGATGGCCTCGATCGCGCACGCCAGGATCTGGGCCCGGCGGGCCGTCTCCGTGAAGGTCGGGGAGTCACCCGACGCCTCGTTTGACCGCATGGTCAAAATATAGGCTGCGCGGTCAATCCGGGGAAGGGGAGGGCCGAGTGTGACGCTCCGCGGTCGAGGCAGGACTCGTCACACCGTCTGCGAGGACGGGGAGGGAAGAGGGCGTGTCCCGAGCAGGGTGAACGCGGTGGGCCGCCGGGCCCGCGCGAGGGCAAGGGGCGACTCGCCCGCGAAGCGCCGCACCTCCCGGGTGAGGTGGCTCTGGTCCGAGAGGCCGTGCCGGACGGCGAGCGCCCCGAGACTCCGGCTCCCCAGCTCCGCGTGCAGACGCTCGAACCGGATGACCTGTGCTGCGACCTTGGGCGGGACGCCGGTCACCTCGTCGAAGCGCGCGCGCACGTGCCGCACGCTCCAGCCCGAGCGCCGTGCCAGCTCCGCGATCCGCGCCTGTCCGCCCGTCCGCTGCAGCTCCGACCACGTCCACTCCACCAGGGCATCGGCCGGTGCCCCTGCCCCGGCGAGCCGCACCAGTTCCCCGACCACGATCGCGAAGCACTGGGGCCAGCCCGGCGCCTCGGCGAGCCGGTCGGGCAGGTCGTGGCCCCACCGCGGCACCAGGTCCGCCAAGGGCAGGACGTGCCCGGCGGTCTCCCGGCCCGGCATGCCCAGCAGCCGGCAGGCGCCCGGTGGGGTCAGATAGATCTGCACGGACGCGTGCCGGTCGAAGAAGACCGTGCGCACCGGACCGGGCATCAGCCCGGCGAGGAAAGCGCCGTGGGCCGTCTCCGCTCCGGTGGGAAGCGCCCGGACGTGCAGCGGTGAGGTGAAGGAGATCTCCAGCACCAGGAAGCTGCCGGCCGGCTGCACCCGGGACCGCCCTCCCGGCGGAGCGAGTTCGTCGAAGCCCACGATCCCCGCCACCAGCCCCCGCAGCCGAGGCGGCACGGCGTGCCGGAGGACCGTCGGCGCGGACCCGCTCACGTCTGCCCTCTGTGCCGTGCCGCTTTCTTCAAGACACCCTCGGCCCCGGAGTCCTACCGTCGGAGGAGGACGAGGAGAGGACCCCACGATGGGCGCGCTGGTCATGATCGAGTTTCTGACGGTCGACGGAGTCATGCAAGGGCTGGGGTCACCCGGGGAGGACCCGGAGGGCGGGTTCGTGCACGGCGGCTGGGGCGCCCCCTACGCCGGGAGCGTCCACCAGGTCACCGCATCCGCGGGGTTCGCGAGGACCTCGAGCTACCTCTTCGGGCGCCGGACCTACGAGAAGATGGCCGCGTTCTGGCCCCACCAGCCGGCCGACGACCCCGTGGCCGCGCATCTGAACGCCACCCCCAAGTACGTGGCCTCCCGGACCCTGACCGAGGCCGCGTGGCCGGGGACACGGATCCTCTCGACGGACGTCGTCGACGCCGTGCGGGGGCTGAGAGCGGGCGAGGACGGGGACATCGCAGTGCTGGGCAGCGGCGTGCTCTGCCGGGAGCTGCTCGCGGAGGACCTGGTCGACGAGATCCGGCTGTTCGTCCACCCACTGCTGCTCGGATCCGGCAAGCGGCTGTTCGGCGAGCTGCCGGTCCCGCGCCGGCTCGCGCTGAGATCGGTCGCCAGGACGCACCTCGGGACCGTCGCGCTCGTCTACGGCACACGGGCGTGAGCGGCCCGTCATGATGGGGACGTGGGGCCGGTCGACCTCACCTGTCCATGGGGAAGAGCTGACACAGGAGGAACTCATGATCACGAACGTGGCGGCGGCGGTGCTGTACGTCGGCGACCAGGACGAGGCCCTGGCGTTCTACCGGGACATCCTGGGGTTCGACCTCGTGACGGACGCCGACATGGGCGGGGGCGCTCGCTGGATCGAGGTCCGGCCCCACGGCGCGCAGACGTCGATCGTCCTGTCGGCGGCCTCGGCCTCCGGCAAGGACCCCGGCGAGGGCGCCCACCTGACCTTCACCGCCGACGACGTCGCGGCGACCGTGGCGGAGCTGTGCTCCAGAGGTGCCACGGTGTCCGATCCGGTCAGCGAGCCGTGGGGGACCTACGCCACCGTCGACGCGCCGGACGGGCACCGGCTGCAGTTACACGAGCGTCGGGGCCGCTGACGGCCGCCCCGTCCCGGTCCGGACCGGGACGGGTCCGCCGGGCGCGCTCGGCCGCGGCGAGACGGTCCCGGTGCTCCATCAGGACGAGGTCAGGGGTGATGAGTGTCGTCATCGGGACTCCTGCGGGGAGGCGGCGGTCCGCGGTGTGACGTGCGCGCACCGGGTGTCGTGGCCCCGAGGGACCGGTGGTAGGCGACCAGCCGGTCGGCCAGTTCCGCGGGGTGCCCGAGCATCGGGCAGTGGTCGCCGGGCATCACGTCCGGTTCGAGGCGCAGACGGTCCCGGGTAACGCGACGCATGAACTCCAGCGGCAGGAACCGGTCGCCGCGGCTCAGCAGCACCCGGGTGGGAACCGCCGGCCAGGAGGCCAGCGGCCAGGGCGCCTCGAACGGGGTGGCCGACTGCTCGCGCTGGTGGCGGAGGAGCTCCTGGGCGAGCCCGGCCGGTGTGTCGTGGAGCATGAGGTCCAGCGGATCCACCGGCGCGGCGGGGTCCCGCCCGTCGAGCGCGTCCTGCCGCTGCCGGGCCTGGGCGTGGCCGGTGTTCCCCCACCAGTCCCCGGGGGCCTCGCCGGGAGCCGGGATCTGCGCCTGGAGCATGACCAGCAGAGCGGCCGAGACCCGTGCCGCCACGAGCGGCGCCGTGAACCCGCCGAACGAGTGCCCGACCAGCACGGCGTCCCGGCGGGTGCCCAGCGCCTCGACCACGGTCGCCGTGTACTCGGACAGCCCGGCGGCGTCGTCGTCGACCGGCAGATCGGCCGCGACCACGTCATGACCACGGGCCCGGAGCTCGGCGCTCAGCAGGTGCCAGTACCAGGCGTCCACCGCCGCGGCGTGGACCAGGGCGAAGACAGCCACCGGGCTCATCCGGCGAGGGCGAGAGCGAGGACGCCGACCCCGAGGGCGAGATCGAGGGCACCGCACCACTCGGCCAGCGACCGCGAGACCACCTCGTGGCGGTGCCAGTGCACCAGGTCCCACGCGGCGTGGCCGATCAGGCCAGCAGCGACCAGCACGCGCCCGGCCTCCGGGGAGAGCCAGAGCGCACCGAGTCCGAGCGCCATGAACCCGACGGCGGCGAACGGCTGCCAGCGATAGGCCCCGGGCCGCGAGAAGGTGCCCCGGACCGCGCCGACGACGACGGCGCCCAGCACGACCGCGGTCATGGCGGCCAGTTCGACGACCGGCCCCGCCCCGGCGAGCCGGGCCGTGACCACGAGGACGACCAGGACGGCGAGCACCGGCCAGGACCAGCGGGGACGGTCGAGCACGGCGATCACCACGTACCCCGTCGTCGCCAGCACCAGCACCAGGAGCACGGCTGTGACGCTGCGCGGGTCGTCGGTGGCGAGGTTGAACGCGGCGAACGCCAGGCCGAGGATCGCGGGCCACCGCCGTGCGATCGCCAGGACGGGTCGGGGCGCCGACGATGTCGGTGCCGGAGCGGAGAGGGTTGCGGACGGAGACCGGTGGTTCATGCCACGAGGGTAGGAGCGGCCGGACGTCACTCTTCGGACCCGTCCTCCGCTGCGTCCGGAATCCTGGGATACTCGTCCCACACCGGGTGACAGGGGAACCTGATGGCTGATCGTGCCACGGCGGTGATCGCCTACGACGGGGCGGAGCTGCTCGACATCGCCTGCATCACCACGCCCCTGGCCCTGGCCAACATGATCGGCCGGCCTCGCGACCCCTACCGGGTGCAGGTGCTGAGCCTGCGCGGGGTCCCGATCCGCTGCGAGACCGGTCTGACCCTGCAGGCGGACGGCGCCCTCGAGCACGTGCTCGGACCGGTCGACACGATGATCGTGACCGGCGGCCTCGGCCACCACCGCGCCGCCGACGCCGAGCCCCTCCTGCGGCACGTGCGGCGCCTCGCGGCCACGAGCCGGCGGGTGGCCTCCGTGTGCACCGGCGCCAGCGTCCTGGCCGCCGCCGGGCTGCTCGACGGGCGGCGCGCCACCACGCACTGGCGCTTCGCCGCCGACCTCGCCCGCCGCTATCCGCAGGTCGAGGTCGACCCGGACCCGATCTACATCCGCGACGGGCGGATCGCCACCGCCGCCGGGGTCACCAGCGCGCTGGACCTGACCCTGTCCTTCATCGAGGACGACCACGGCGTGCCGCTGGCCCGCCAGGTGGCCCGCAACCTCGTGACCTACCTGCAGCGGCCGGGCAACCAGGCCCAGATGAGCCTGTTCACCGGCGTCTCCGGAGGAGGCAACGACGTGGTGCAGCAGGCGATCGGGTTCATCACCACCCACCTGGACGCGGACCTGTCCACCGCGGCCGTCGCCGACCACGTCGGGGTCAGCCCCCGCCACCTCACCCGCCTCTTCGACGCGCACCTGGGCCTGCCGCCGGCCCGGTTCGTGCGGGAGGCCAGGACCGACGCCGCCGCCCGGCTGCTGGAGTCCAGCTCGTTGCCGGCGGCCGCGATCGCCCAGCGGTGCGGGTTCGGCTCCGCCGAGGCCCTGCGGCAGAGCTTCGTGGGCCGGTACGCGATCTCGCCCACCGACTACCGGGCCCGCTTCAGCCGCCCGCCCCGGGCCGCGCCCGCGTCCTGACCGCGTGCCCGGTGCGGGCCACGCTCAGGCCCCGCTCACCGCAGCGGCAGCCGCATGAGGATGCGGGGGAACCCGTTGAGGACCGAGGTGGTGTCGGCGGTCTTGGTGAAGCCGGCGCGCTCGAACATGGCGCGGGTGCCGACATAGGCCATCGTGGTGTCGACCTTCCGGTCCCCGTTGTCCACCGGGTAGCCCTCGACGGCCGGCGCGCCGTGGCTGCGGGCGTGCTCCACGGCGCCCTCGAGCAGGGCCTGGGCCACACCCCGGCCCCGCTGGCCGCCGCGCACCCTGAAGCACCACACGGCCCAGACCGGGAGGTCGTCCACGTGGGGGATGCGCCTGCTGTGGGCGAAGGAGTGCAGCTCGGCCCGCGGGGCCACGCCGCACCAGCCGACCACCGTCCCGCCGTCGTAGGCGAGGACGCCCGGCGGGATCGGCCGGGCGCACAGCTCCTGGACCCTCTGCGCCCGTTCCCGGCCGGTCAGCGCGCGGTTCTCCTTGGAGGGGAGCCGGTAGGTGAGGCACCAGCAGACCGCCGAGTCGGGGTTGCGGGGGCCGAGGACGGTGGCGACGTCGTCGAACCTCTCGCTCGTCGCCGGTCGGATCGTGAACGCGGTGGAAGTCATGGTCGTTCCTCGCTGCTGGGCGGAGTGTCGCCGGCCGTTCTCTTCACCGAGGGAGAACCCGCCGTCCTGACCACCCTACGGGCGGCGGTCCCAGGTCAGGACCACGTGGCCGCCCTCGAACGTGCTGACGTCCGTCAGGTCGAACCGGGCGGGCGAGAACTCCCCGGCGTCGAAGGCCGGCCGCCCGGCCCCGGCGAGCACCGGGTAGAGCTTGACGACCACCCGGTCGATCTCCGGGAGCACCGCCGCGGCCAGCGACGCACCGCCGACGAGACAGACGTCGAACGGCGAGTCCTCGGCCTTGAGCGAGCGCACGAGCCCGGCCGGGTCCTCGCGCACGACCGTCACCTCCGGGGTGAGCTCCTGCTGCGTGGTCGACACGACGTACTGGCGCAGGTGCGCGTACGGACTGACCACGCCGATCGCCAGGGCTGGCTCGTAGGTGCGCCGGCCCATGACCACGGTGTCGAAGTGCCGGTGGGGCGCGTCGTCGATGCCGAGGTGGGTGCGGACGTGGGTCGGGAGGGTCTCAGGGAACTCCTCGCCCAGCCAGGCGCCGTAGGCGTCGGAGAGCGGGAAGAAGTCGGTCTCGTCGTGCGGGCCGGCGATCCGGCCGTCGATCGAGACGCCGATGAAGTAGGTCAGTCGTCGCATGCTCCCATTCTCGGCCGGTGCACCGGGCGACGTCACGGCAGTCCCGGACGACGACGGGCGCGGTGCCGCGCGGCAACCGCCGAGGGACGGCGCCGGGTCCGCCTCACCGACCGCGCCGGACACGGTCGAAGGTCTCCCGGGCGACCTCCCACGTGGTCTTGCCGACGTCGAAGTGGTCGGTGAGCATGTACACCCCGATCCAGCGCTGGTAGGTCCAGGCGCGGTCGAGGAGCCCGGGGTCCCTGGGCCCGGTGTAGCGCTCGTGCACCGCGCGGACGAAGTCCTCGCCGTACTCGTGCAGCTCCGCGAAGTCCACGGCCGGGTCACCGACACACATGTCGCTGAAGTCGATCACGCCGAGCCGGGCGTCGTCGTCGTCCCAGAGCAGGTGCCGGCTGTAGACGTCGTTGTGGACGACCACCTCGGGGAGGTCGGCGGCGAGGAGCGCGTCGACGTCGGTCAGGATCCGCTCCACCTCGTCCAGTTCGGCCGGAGTCAGCACAGCGGGCAGGTGCGCGGCGGCCGCGCTGCGGACGTCGTCCTGGTCCTCGGCCAGGAAGGACGCCGGCACCTGCTCCAGCGGGGTGCCGGGGACGGGTGCGGTGTGCAGGGCAGAGAGGAAGCCGGCCAGCTGGTCCACGAGCGCGTCGCGCGCCGTTCCGTCCAGGGAGGCCAGCACCTCCGGCTGGAGCGTGCGGCCGGGCAGGAGCGGGTACCCGGCGAACGAGCCGTCCGGCGCCACGCGGTCGTAGCGCGGGATCCGCACCGGCAGCCGCGGGGCGAGGTGGGCCAGGACCGCGACCTCCCGGCCGAGCGCCTCCGTGTACGGCGCCTCCTGCGGGAAGCGGAACACCAGGGCCTCGTCCAGGACGACGATGACGTGGTCCCAGCCCTCGGTGATCCGCCGCGCCCTCGACCACGTCAGTCCGGGGAACGCCGCGTCGATGCGCTCCAGCTCGTCCATGCCGCTCCTTCGTCGTCCTCCGGATCCGTCCGGCGCGGGCTCCTTGCGCGCGGTGGTGCCGGTGCCGAGCGCGCGGGTCACGTCGGGCCGCAGTGCTGGGCCGGCGGGCGGATTCCGGTTCGTCGCCCACCGGCCGGTCCCGTCGACCTCTCGTGCCCCGGTGCGCGGGGGTGTTCTCGGGACCGCGGTGCTCGACGGGCTCAGCCCGGGTGCGGGGCAGGCGCAGCACCATTTTTCCACCCCGCCCGCGGGCAGGCCAGAGCGCACGGAGGGCGTTCGGGCCGCGCACTGCACATCGGGACATCAGAGGTCTTCATGAAGGGATGTTGCTTGGCTCCGCCCGCCGGACGGCGCCGACCGCATATGGTGCCTTGCACTAGGACAAACTTTCGATGTGGCAGGGAGTTGACGGCAATGGCGCCGAAGACTGTATTTCTGGCGTTCGCGGAGCAGGACGAGCTGTTCCGGAACCTTTTCACCGCGCAGTGGGACCGGGCCGGGGACCAGGCGCGGTTCGTGGAGCCGCCCGGGAACGGGGCGAGCGCGGACGAGTGGAAGCAGGACGTGCGGGACCGGATCCGCCGCAGCGACGGCGTGATCGCGCTGATCGGCGGCGGCACGCCGGCATCGGACGCGGCGCGGTGGCAGATCCGGTGCGCGGTGGCCGAGGACAAGCCGCTACTGGGTCTGTGGGTGGAGCCCGAGGCGCGGAAGAAGCCGGCCGAGATGGGCCCCGCCCGCTGCGAGACCTGGACGTGGGAGAACATCGGGAACTTCCTGGACCGCCTGTAGTCCGGCCGCCTGCAGCTCGACCGCCCGGGGCACGTCTCGGGACCGGGACCCGCCGACCACAGGAGGAGCCGTGCGCGGATCGGCCGTCGTCATCGGTGCGGGCATCGCCGGCCTGGCCACCGCCCGCGGCCTGCTCGGCGCGGGCTGGTCCGTCCGGGTGCTCGAGCGCTCCTCGGGCCTGCCCGGCGCCGGCACGGCGCTGGGCATGTGGCCCGAGGCGATGCGGGCCCTGGACCGACTGGGGGTGGGCGAGCAGGTCCGGGCCGCCTCCGTGGAGCAGCGGGGGGCGCGGCTCCTCCGGCCGGACGGCACCGAGATCGCCCACCTCGGCCCCGGGCGCACGGCCCGGCTGGTCCCCCGGCCGGCGCTCCTGGCGGCGTTGGCCCAGGGCCTGCCCCCGGACGTCATCGCGTGGAACGCCCCGGTGACGGACCACGGCGCCCTGCCCGCGGCCGACGTCGTCGTCGCGGCGGACGGCGTCCACAGCCCCGTCCGCGCCGCGCTCTTCGGCGTCGCCCCGCGGCCGCTGGGCACGGTCGCCCTCCGCGGCACCGTCCCGGGCCCGGCGGACGGCGTCACGGAGACCTGGGGGCCGGCGCGGCTCTTCGGGATCACCCCGCACGACGCCGAGCGCACCAACTGGTTCGCGAGCGTCCACGCCGACGTGCTCGCCTCCGCCGCGTCCGAGCGCGACGACGCCCAGGCCCTCCACCTGCTCTACGGCGACTGGCACCCGGCCGTGCGGCGCGTCCTGGCCGCCCTCGGGGGCACTCCGATCGACCGGCGCACGCTGCTCGACGTGCCCCCGCTGCCGTCCTATGTCCGGGGGCACACCGTGCTCCTCGGCGACGCCGCCCACGGCATGGCCTCCAATCTCGGCCGGGGCGCCTGCGAGGCCCTCCTCGACGCGACGGCGCTCGTCGAGGCGCTGAGCGCGGCCTCCGACGTGCCCGGCGCCCTGCACCGGTACGACGCCGTACGCCGCCGGCCTACCGTCCGCACGGTGCGTCTGGCCCGTCTGGCGAACCGCGTGGGCACGGCGCGGCACGGGCTGGCCGTGCGCAACGCCGTGGTCGCCGCGGCGGCCCGCCTGAGCTGACCGGGTCAGGCGCTGGTCCCGACCCCGTCCGTCACGGTGCGGAGGACGACGACGCGGCGTCGGCCTCGGCCACGCGCTTGAGCCGCTGCAGGCTCTCCCGCAGACCCTGGCGCATCGTGGTCATCCGGTCCCGGTCCCGGCCCAGGGTGCCGATGATGAACCAGCCGATGCGGCCGACCGGGCGGGCGATCTCGTAGGACTCCGTCACTCGGGTGCCGGTGCCCTCCGGCTCGAACCGGTAGCGCCACACGAGGGTGCCGGCGAAGCGCTCGGTGCGGGCGAAGGCGAACTCCCGGCCGGGCTCGGCGGCCATGACGATCGGCGTGTTGTGCCACGGGAACCGGGAGTCGGGCGGCACCCGGTTGCGGGCCCGGAAGCGTGCGCCGACGCGGGGTCCGCCGTCGTCGAGCCAGACGACCTCGTCGACCTCGGGACTGTACTCGGGGGTGCGGGTGACGTCGGCGACGAGGTCGTAGACCGTCCGCGGCGGCGCCTCGACGTGGATGGAGTCCTCGGCGCGGCCCAGTGTCTGCATGGTGGTCCTCCGTGCGGTGTCCGAGTGACGGGGCCTGGGCACCCCGGGGGGAGCGGCGGGCCGGGTGCTCCCACGGTAGGACCCCGGTGCGCCGGGGCCGCCCGGGTGAGACCGGATCGTTGCTCGCCGCGGCTGCGTGTCGCCGCGGCCTGCGCGCGTCCCGCCGACCGGGCGCCCGCACCGGTCCATGAATTCGCACAAGCGGTGCTGTGTCCCGGCTCAGCCGCGGCACAGCACCCGTTCCTAGCGTGGAGGCCGACAACGACCCGTACCGATGGAGGACCCATGGACCGCAGCACCCCGCACGAGACGGCGCTCAGCTACGAGGGCCGCCGGCTGCCGCGCCCCGAGGAGGAGGTGGTGGACCAGGGGCTGGGCTTCGACATCGGCACCCTGATGAACCGGCGGAAGGTGCTGACGGTCTTCGGTCTCGGCGCCTCGGCCTTCGGACTCGCGGCCTGCGGGGCCGGGGCGGGCGGCAGCGGCGCGAGTGCGTCGTCGTCGGCCTCCACATCGCCCTCGCCCTCGGCCACGGCCCTGGCGGTGGACGAGATCCCGGACGAGACCGCCGGGCCCTACCCTGGGGACGGCTCCAACGGCCCCGACGTGCTCGAGCAGAGCGGAATCGTGCGCAGCGACCTGCGCTCCAGTTTCGGGGACGCCGGCGGGACCGCCGAGGGCGTGCCCTTGACGCTGGAGCTGGCCATCGCCGATCTCGCCAACGGCGGGGTGCCGTTCGCGGGAGTGGCCGTCTACGTCTGGCACTGCGACCGGGAGGGCCGCTACTCCATGTACAGCGAGGGCGTCACGGAGGAGAACTACCTGCGCGGGGTGCAGATCGCCGACGACGACGGGAAGGTCCGCTTCACCAGCATCTTCCCGGCCTGCTACACGGGCCGGTGGCCGCACATCCACTTCGAGGTCTACCCGGACCAGGCGTCCATCACCGACTCCACCACCGCGATCGCCACCTCGCAGGTCGCCCTGCCGAAGAACGCGTGCGACGCCGTCTACGCCACCACCGGCTACGAGTCCTCCGTCAGCAACCTGGCCCAGCTCACCCTGGCGAGCGACAACGTCTTCGGCGACGACAGCGGGGCCAGCCAGCTGGGTGCCGTCACCGGCAGTGTCGCGCAGGGGTACACCGTCACCCTGACCGCCGGGGTGGACACGACCACCACGCCCACCGGCGGAGGCATGGCGGGAGGGTCGGGCGGACCGCCCCCGTCTCGCTGAGCGATCCAGCGGTCGGTCTGCTTCTGGGGATCCCCTGGCAGACGGGATCAGGTCCCGGGAGACCGGTACTTGATCTGCTCGGCCCGGCGCAGGGCCTCCAGTGTGTCCTCGACGCTCATGAGCACCGTGGTCTCCCGGGAGCTCAGGGCGCCACCACCGCTGATGGCCAGGACGACCGCGGCCATGGACACGTTGTCGGGCGCCTCCCACAGGTTGTAGCCGTCGTGCTCGCCGAACGCGTACCAGAAGCCGTGCAGCTTGCCGCCGACGGATTCGATATAGTCCTGGGCGGCCTGGCGACGGTCCTCCGGGTGGGCGATCAACCGCGCCCAGGTCTCCGGGGTGTAGCTGAACTTGGACAGGTAGAGCGGCATCGTCTCGTCCCCTCGTGTGGTGGTGTCCGTCCGGCCGGTTCCGAGCAGGCGTGTGCTGACCGTAGGCCCCCGCACGGGCGCACTCCAGGGGATCACCCGGATCGTCGCCGGCCCGTGACTCATGTCGCCTCCGTGTCGGTGGAGGCGGCGTCCGCTCAGGCCGGGGCGCCGTCCCGGGCTCGGTCCGTCCACGGGCCGTCGCCGAGCTTCGCGTACGAGGCGGCGACGATCTGCTCGAGGACGTCCAGGTCCACCGCGTCGAGATCCTTGAGGTAGATGCAGCCCACTCCGGTGGTGTGCGGGCCCAGGCGCGCCAGGTTCTCCCGGTGGGCGTCGACGCCGTCGTACACGTAGACCGTCGTCGCCGCCTTCCGGGCGGCGAAGCCCGCCGCGGGGGCGTCGCCCTCGTGCCCGCTCGCGTACTTGTAGTGGTACTGGCCGAAGCCCACGATGGTGCCCCACATCTCCGCCGGCTGACCGGTGACCCGGGTGAACAGGGGGAGGAGGCGCTCGGCGTCCGCCCGCCGCTTCGCCGGCGTGACCCCGGCGAGGTACTCCTCGACCGGCTGACCTGTCTTCTCCACGGTGAGCTCCTCGGGGTCGCTGGGACGTCGATCGTCTCAGGCCCCAGGGTCCTCGGCCGGTCCGACACGGCAGCGGGGACTCCGCTCGGATCATGGGTGACGACGACGCGGGCCGGTCACCGACGGCTCAGGCGCGGCGTCCGGTCCGTCCTGGACCAGCCTGATCCTGCGGGTCGTGGTCTTCATCTTCGTCTTGGGGTTCTTGAACCGTTCGGTGTTCTCCGGCGGCGACTTCCTGGCGCATGCGGCGTTCCTGGGGGATTTTTCATCTTGGAGCCGGCACCACTTCCGTGACCAGATCCTGTCGCCGGGATCAGCAGGGCTTGAAGAACTTCCCGCCGGGCGCGTAGCAACGAGGTCCCGTGTAGCCGGGAATGTCCGCGTAGTAGCCGGGAGGGGCCTGGTTGACGATGTTGGCGCCCGGGTTCGGGGCGGGCTTCGGCGCCGGCACAGGGGCGGGAGCCGGCGCGGGCCTCGGCGCGGGGGCGGGAACGGGGGCCGGATTCGGCGCGGGCGCCGGCGCGGGTGCGACCGCCCGGCGTGCGGCGTCGGCCGCTGCCTGCCGTGCCGCTTCCGCCTGGCGGTCGAGCTCGGCCTGCCGGGCGGACTCCGCCTGACGGGCCGCGTCCGCCTCCGCCTGTCGGCGCTGGTCCTCGGCCGCTCTGCGCTCCGCAGCCTTGGCCTCCGCCGCGCGGCGCTGCTCGGCGGCGCGCTCCTGGAGGGCCGCGACGTCCTGGCGGACGCCCGAGATCCCGCTCGTGAGCGATGGCAGCCCGGCCAGATGGCGGACGTGCGGGTGCGCGTCGCCGTCGACCGCGTCGAGCGCCGCCAGGAACGCGACGGCGGCCGCGATCTCCCCGGCCGCATCGGCCAGATCCGCCGGTGCGGCGTCGGCGAGCGCGCTCGTCGCCTGCTGCACCTGCGCCGGGATCGTGCAGCCGTGGGTGGGGTCGAGCAGGCCGGCCTGCTGCTGCTCCGCCTCGGCGAAGGCCTCCTCGACCGGCGGCAGGAACCGGCCGTTGGGCGCGATGTAGAGCGGCGTGCCCAGGCCCTGGCGGGCGATCTCGGCGTTGACCAGCGTGCCGTCCTCCAGGAAGACCCCGGCCAGGGTGCGGTCGTAGCGGTCGGTGCGCTCCTGGTCGTACTCCAGGCCCACCACGGTGCCCGGCGGCAGGAGCTCCTCCAGCAGCGCGGTCGCCTCCGGGCCGAGGCACTCGACGACCTCGTTCGGGTCCTTGGTCTCCGGGGTGTCGATGTTGAGCAGCCGCACGCGCACCACCTCACCGTCCCGCCGGACGTCGACGGTGTCGCCGTCGATCACCCGCTCCACCACGGCGCGCTCGCCGCGCAGTTCCGGGGCGGCGGAGGTCTCGGGGGAGGCGGCGTTCGACGACGACGTCGTGTCGCTGGAGGCCGCCGACCCGCCGCAGCCGGTCAGGAGCGCGAGGACGAGCGCGGAGGCGCCCAGTCGGAGCAAGGTGGGAGAGGAGGGGGCCACGGAAGTCCTGTCAGGAAAGCGTCAGTTCCCCTCCAGCCTATGGATGCATCTGCAATCACCCGGGAAGCTGGTGTCCCCAGTTCTGCGGCCGCGGGCTCAGGCGCGGCTCTCTGCATCTCGGATGGTCTCCGGCACGACCTGGCCGGTGGCGTGCTCCGACGCGAGTGTTTCGAGGGCTGCCAAGGTGCCGGTGAGCGCCGGGAGCGCCAGGCAGACCATGCCGCCAGGCCGCTGGACCCAGCAGTCACCGGCAGGGAGCAGAGCCGACACCGGCAACGAGGCCCGGTCTTAGCGCAGGGGTTCCGGTGCCGCGGCGAACGCGGCGGCGATGTCGACCGTCACCGCGGCCGGCGGCTCCCCGCTGTCCAGGGGCACTCCATGGGTGAACTGCCGAGTGCTGTTGGCGACCTGGATCCGCGCGGTTGCCCCGTCCCGGTGCACGGAGACCAGCTGCAGATCGGGATCGGCGTGGGAAAGGTCGGGGAGGTAAGCACCTAGGTCGTCCAGGAGTTCGCTCCACAGTTGCTGGGGGGCGGGGGTGTCCGGGTAGGTGTCGGGATCCTGCGCGGCCGGCGGGGTGATGGGTCCGGCAACCTCGCTCAGCAGCTGTGCGATGCGAATCCGCCCGGCCGTCAGCGGCACGGTCACCGACGGTCCCGTCACGCACTGCACGTCGGCGGTCTCCTGGGCCAGCGTGACGCCGGTGATGAGGCTGTGGTGTTGGGCGCGTTCGACCATGGACAGCTCGTGCAGGAAGGTTCCACCGGTCACGGTCACGTCCATCAACCCCTCAGATGTTCAGAGCGTTCTTCACGAAGTCAGGGCACGCTCCTGCGTATCCCTGACAGTACGTCGTCGTCACTCCGAAGGGGCGGCCGTCACTGGTGTTGGTGCGGAAATCCACCCCCGCCATCACCGTGACCGTTCGCACCACCTTGCACGTGCGCCACCACAGGATGCCGGAGCACCTGACTTCGTTCACCGGGGTGCTGTAGTTGTACTTGGAGCCGGAGACGAACCACTTGTACTGGGGATACTTCGTCGTAGCTCGCGCGACCCGGTAGTTGACGTTGTGGGTGTTCACGATCTTGGTGTTGATGTTGCTGCGCAACGTCACGGTCCTGCTGTCACGATCCAGCCAGCTGTAGAGCACGGGCGCGTTGGCGGCGGCCACCATCACCCGGGGAGCCGCGACTGTCGAGGCCACGAAGTGCTGCTGAGACTGCAGAACGGGCTGATCCGATGGCAGAGCGGCCTCCTCCGGCAGCAGCAGTTCGGGCACCGTCTCCGGCTCCTCGAGCACCGCCTCGGCGACCCCATCCTCTACGCCGACCTTTTCCAGGTCGGTGGCCTCCACGGTCTCGCCGACCGCCACGTCCATGTCGCCGACCACGGCGAAGGACACCTCGGCGAACTCCTGGCCGATCTCCGGTGCAGGAATCGGGGTCTCGATCCTGGTGGCGGCTGCGGGAGTGCCCAGCAGACCCACCACTAGGACGGTGGCGATCGTTCCTGTGGTGATGCTTCTGAGCCTCATGGACCACTCCTTGCGCCGGGACGACCCTGTGACCGTCGTGGATGACGCTGACGCTATCCACTGTGTTTGCAATCGACATCATCCGAAAGGAGGGAGGCACCACGACGCGGAAGTATCTCGTCGGTCGTAACATGCTGGCCTGCGCCGAGGTGCTGCGGAGCAGGGGGCCGCACTGCGGGTGCTGATGGCGTCACACAACGGAACGAAGGCGCTGCTACTTGCCGTGTACTAAAGCAAAGACATGAGATGCAGGGAGACCTTCTCGTCCCGTTCGAAAGCTGACCATCATGACGCCCTCCGTCGACCCTGCGCTGCCACCTCCTGCGCCCATCCGCACCGCGGGATTCGCCGTCTTCCGGCTGCTCGGGCCGCCGGCGGAGGCGCGGGCTCCGACGCCGGAGTCGAATCTGGCGAACCGACGAGCTGGGCAGGCGGTGATGGCCGAGACGCTGCGGATCCACGACGGAGATCCGCCCCGATCGTGGTGGCGACGTCTGGTCGGATCCAGCCCGCTCAGTGCCGACAGCCGGCCCTGGTTCCAGGGAGCGCTGGGGGAGATCGCAGTCGGGCAGATCCTCGGCCGCCTGGGCCCGGAATGGACGGTGCTCCACGCCGTTCCGGTCGGCGCCGGGGTCTCGGACATCGACCACGTGCTGATCGGTCCGGCAGGCGTGTTCACGCTCAACACGAAGAACCACGCGGGCAGAAATGTCTGGATCGGCGAGCGCGCGATTCTGATCGACGGGCACAAGCAGCACTACCTGCCCCACGCCCGGCACGAGGCGGCCCGAGCGGCGAAGCGGCTGAGCGCGGCAGTGGGGGAGCCGGTGTCGGTCACCCCGGTGCTGGTGCTGATCGAGCCGGGAAGGCTGACGATCAAACGGCGTCCCGCCGACGTTGGAGTCGTCACGGATCGTGAGCTGCTGCGCTGGCTGAAGCGTCGTCGTCCCGTCCTGGCTCCCGAGCGGATCGCCCGGATCGCCGCCGCAGCCGTGGTTCCGGGGACCTGGCACCACCATCCCGCGCCGCCCGAGGATCCGGTCGCTCTGCAGGAGCGCTTCGCGGAGTTGATGCAGATCGTGCGGAGCGCGCGACGCCGGCGCAGGTTGTGGAGCTTCGGGCTTTTCATCGGTGCAGGTGCAGCCATGGTCAACCACGGTCCGAACGCCCTGACGGCACTGCTCAGCACCGGGCTGTCCTGAGCGGCATGCGCACATCGGTCAGGAGTGCAGCACGGCGCGGGTGACGAGGCGCCCTTCCAGCTTTCGTGAACTCTGGCATGGGAGATCCACTCGGTCCGGTCCCCGCCACGTCAGATGTCGGCAGCTTTGCGGGGGAGGCCGGTTCCCTCTTGCCGGTGGCTGTCCCGAGGCGCACAGTTCTCATATGAGAACGACGAAGTCGTTGTTCGTGGTGGCCGTGGTGATCGCGGCCCTGGCCCAGCTGGTGGTCGGGTTCTTCTACATGGCCAGCGGTCTGATGGCTCCGCTGTGGGCTATCGTGCTCCTCGGCGTGTGGTGGGTGTTCCTCACCTACATCGGGGTGCGGCTGGTGCAGCGCCGGTCCTACCTGGTGCTGCTGGTCCCCGTCGTGGCTGTCGCCACATGGTTCGGCGTCATGACGTTCGGGGAAGCGGTCCTCGGCTGGACTCCCTGAGGTCCATCAGCTCGTGCCGCATGCGCCGCCGGAGGGTTCACACCGCTGCCCACGGTGTTCTACAGCCGGCTGCTGTAACGCCTGTCGAGGCGTTGCCCTCGTCCGGCAGGAGGCGCTGAACCTGCCTGCCGGACGAGGGCTCCTTCCAGTCGCTATTCACGAGCAGGTTGTGGGCCCGGACAGGGGCCGTGCGTTCCTCGGGATGTCGTCAGCCACGACGGCCTGCCAGGCCGACGACGCGGCGACGACGTTCGACGGACTCGCCGCGTGACCGGCGCCCACGCGCGGGGCCACGTCGCCCAGGAAGACCAGGCTGCGTCGCAGCGTGTGGACCCAGCCGTCCCAGCCGAGGTCGCGCCACGGCACCCGCTCCTCCGGGGGTGCGGCCAGACGGCCGATCACTGTGTACACCGACAGCACGGCGGCTGCGGCCAGCACCAGGAACACGAACGAGATCATGATGAGCTCCTTGCCCGCGGTGTGCCGGCCGATCCGGCTCACCCTCACGCTGACAAGCCTCGTCGGCCGGAGTCTCTCGCACGAGTGGCAGAAATGACTACCTCCGGTTGTTTGCTGCCAAGTCTGTCGGTGCCTTGTCGCGGAGTCCCGGATGGGCGGAACGCTCGCTCGGGACCGCGGCCATGACAGAGCACCTCGGCTTCGCTCTCGCGGCCGAGCCGGTGCTCACATGGCGGGGCTCAGGAGGTCGTCGCGAAGCGACGGCGGTACTGCTGCGGGCTGAGCCGGCGGATCCGGGTGAAGTGGTGGCGCAGTGTGGCCGCGTTGCCGAAGCCCACGTCCGCGGCGATGCGCTCCACGGGCAGGTCGGTCTCCTCGAGCAGCTGCTCGGCCCGGTGCAGGCGCCGTGCGATGATCCAGGCGTGCGGGGTGGTGCCGGTCTCGTCGCGGAAGCGGCGGGCGAAGGTGCGCGGGGACATGGCGGCGCGCCGGGCCAGGGCGTCGACGTCGAGCGGCTCGTCGAGGTGCCCCACGATCCAGGTGAGCAGCGGGTCCAGCGTCTCGGCCCGGCGCTCGGGGACCGGGTCCTTGATGAACTGGGCCTGACCGCCCTGGCGCTGCGGCGGCACGACCATGCGCCGTGCCACGGTGTTGGCGGCCGCCGAGCCGAACTCCTGGCGCCACAGGTGGAGGCAGGCGTCGAGGCCCGCGGCGGTGCCGGCGCTGGTGAGGATGCTGCCGTCCTCCACGTAGAGGACCTCGGGCACCACATGCGCGGCGGGGAACCGCTCGGCCAGCTCCGCGGTGTGCATCCAGTGGGTGGTGCAGCGGCGGCCGTCGAGCAGGCCGGCGGCCCCCAGGACGAAGGCGCCCGAGCAGATGGACAGGAGCCGGGCGCCACGGTCGTGGGCCGCGCGCAGCGCGTGGATCACCTCCTCCGGGACCGGGATGTCCCGGGACATCGCCGGGAGGACCACGAGATCCGCCGCGGCCACCCGGTCGAGGCCGTGCTGGACCGCTATGTCGAAGCCGGCGATCGTGCGGACCGGTCGCCCATCGGGGCTGCATACAGCGAAGTCCATGACGGGCAGGCCGTCGCCCGAGCGGTCGATCGCCCAGGCCTCGCAGGCCACCCCGAGCTCGAAGGGGGAGACCTCGTCGAACACGATGACGGCCACGTTGCTGATCATGGGTCCATGCTCCCAGCCCCGTGGCAGGAAGTCGACGACAGACAGAAAGGTGACGCTCGCGGCAGGGCCGGTCGGCGAGGAGAATCGAGGCCAGCAGCACCGAGGCACGGACGGCGGGAAGAGGACGGTGGGCCATGGAGAGCACGGGCGAGGGCGAGCGCCGGAAGGTGGCGGTCCTGGGAGCGACCGGGCAGCTGGGCGCACGGGTGGTGACACATCTGCGCGAGCGCGGCGTCGACGTCGTCGAGGTGTCCCGTGGGCAGGGCGTCGACGTCTGTTCCGGTGAAGGCCTGGACGTCGCGTTCGAGGGGGTCTCCACCGTGGTGGACTGCCTGCACCTGGCGACGCTGTCCCGCAAGCGCGCCGTCGACTTCTTCACCACCACCGCACGCAACGTGGCGGCGGCGGCACAGCGGGCAGGAGTGTCCCGGATCGTGTGCGTCACGATCCTCAACGCCCGGGAACCCGAGGTGCACCAGTGGATGGGCTACTACGCGGGCAAGGCCGCTCAGGAGCAGACCTACCGTGCCGGGCCCGTCCCGGTCACGTTCGTGGCCTCGGCGCAGTGGTACGAACTGGCCGAGACCCTGCTGTCGCAGATGCGCATCGGCCCGCTCTCCGCGGTGCCGGGGATGCGCTCCCGGCCGCTGGCCGCCGCCGAGGCCGCCGCGTTCGTCGCCGAGCGTGTCCTGGAGTCCGGCGGCCCCGCGACCTCCGACGACGCCGTCATCGCGGGGCCCGAGGTCCGCGACATGGCGGAGCTGGCCCGCGCGATCGACCAGCACCGTGGAGGACGCCGGAAAGTCCTCCGGGTGCCGGTGTCCGCCACCGCTCTCGGCAACGGCGGCCTCCTGCCCCGAGGTGACTTCACGACCGCCCCGACCCGGTTCGAGGACTGGCTCCGCGGCACCTCGTAAGGGATGCGTTCGATGGCGCATCAGGCCGCGGCGCTCCGGGCGGCACGATCGGCTCGAGTGGTTGTCATCGAGCGGCCCAGTGCGCCGCCTCGTCCGGGCGGCGCCGCCCGTGGATCGTTCCGCGCCGCGTCGCAAACCTTCACCCGGCGGCGTCGACCAGGTCGTCCAGGACCCGGTCGAGTCGGGCCACGAGGGAGAGGTGTCCCTCGTGCTCCAGCAGGTGCGCGCGGGCGCCCGGCACGCGCGCGGCGAGCCACTCACCGTGGGCCACGGGGACGGTGCGGTCCTCACGGCCGTGCCAGATCCGGGTCGGCACAGTGATCCTCTCGACGGCGAAGCCCCACGGGCGGTCCACCGCGAGGTCGTCGTCGCGCCAGCCCACGATGCCCTGGAGCAGGGAATGCTCGGCCGCGCTCAGCACGTATCCGGCGAAGTCCCCGGTCATCACCGCCTGGTCCACGGGCGGGAGCATCACGCGCAGGAGTGCCACGACGTCGCCCCCCGGCGCCGAGGCCGCCGCGCTCATGGCCTTCATCCGCTCCTCGAGGTAGGCCTCGAGCGCGCTGCGCCCCTTCCGGGCAGCGGTGAACTCTGCCGCGCTGTCCTCGTCCATCCCGGCGACCGGATCCAGCCCCTCGAGGCGCGGCGGGGCGTAGCCGGCGAGGGAGGCGGCCGCGCGGCACCGATCTGGGAGCAGTGCAGCGCAGGCCAGGGCGCGCGGGGCACCGCTGGACCAGCCGAGGGAGAGAAAGTCCGCCACTTCCAGCGCGTCCAGGACGCACCGGGTGTCGGCCACGGCGTCGGTGACCGTGCCGGGTGCCGTCTCCTCCGGGAGCGGGTCCGAGGCGCCGTACCCGGGGCGCGAGACGGTGACCACTCGCAGCCCACGGCCCGCGGCCGCGCGCTCGAGTGGCCCGAACGGGACAGCGGCACCGGGAGCTCCGTGGTGGAAGACCACCGGCAGGCCTTCCGGTGGACCGGTGAGCCGGAACTCCAGGCGGCGCCCGTCCGATGTGGTGACGCTGCGGTTGCCCTGGTCCTCCGGCTGCGCGCTCATGCGTTCCCCCGCTGTCCGTGGGCCGCTCTCGTGCTGCCGTGGCGGCCTGGTGACTCCACGTTAGGACGTCGAGGCACCCGCGACCAGGGCGGCGGCGGGACGGGGGGAGGAAGGGGCTCACGGCGCTCCTGTTACAGCTCGGTGCTCACTGCGGCGTCCAGCAGCCTCATCCGGTCGACGACCGTCTGACTTCCCCGACAGCCGGCGGTGCGGACAACTGTCCCTGGCCGAGAGCGGGCAGATCCCACTCGCGCCGGACCCGGGCGTGCGAGTCGACGGGCGGTGGCGATTCGTGGTCGACGGGCTCATGGCACAGGTTCGTAGCGCGTGGAACGGCCACCCCCCACCTTCCGCAGATCCGTCCCCTCGAGGTCCTGCAGCGCCCGTTGTGCCGTTCCCCGGGCGACGCCGGTCAGTTCCGTCAGGTCGCCGCTGGTGATGGCGGGGTGCGCGCCGAGCCAGGCGTCCACCACGGCGCGCAACCGATGGGAGTCCGTCGAGGCATGAGGCAGGATCTCCGGGCCCGACGTGGACGCACGGCGAACGGCAACGAGCCGCCACGAGGAGCGGCCGAAGACCCACACGTCCTTGTAGGAACGGATGAGCGCCTCCCCGTCGACCGTCGACTGGGTCGCGGCCTGGAGCGCCACGTCCGCGGAGGCGGCATCCGATTGCAGGGCGTCGGCGACGTCCTGCAGGGCGAGGAAGGGGCGGTGCAGCAGGGCGTCGACGATGATCGCGATCCGGTAGTCCTTCTGCCGCGCCGTGGGCCGGATCCTGTCCACCAGCTCCATGACGGGGCGTACAGGAGGCCCACCGACGAGGGTGCACGTGACGCGGTCCCCGGCCTCCTCGGCGATGATGGGCGGTCGGTGCCCCAGCGAGATCATCGTTTGGTACATGCGGTCGACCCCGAGTCCCTGTTTCTCCACCAACCCCATGGCGCGGAAGAGGTCTGCGAGGGCCGGATAGCGCGCGTGGCGGTTGCTGAGGACGTTGTCCGCAGAGATGCCCCCGGTGAAGCCCCCAGGGTTGCGCACCACAAGCGTGCTGTCGTGCTCGATCCACCGGACATCGGTCGGCTCGGACCGGTTCCAGTCGCGGTGGATCAGTCCGTTGAGCACGGCCTCGCGCACCGCGTTCGGCGGGACCTTGCGCACGGACTCCGCAGCGAAGGAGTCGGTGTGGACGACGAAGTCGTTGAGCGTCTCGAGCGCTTTCTCGATGTTGTCCAGTTGTTCGAGCAACGACGAGGAGGAGTCGGGCACCACGCGATTGATCACGTTGCCGCCGTGGACGTCGAGAATGGTCAGTTCGATGAGCGGACGCGCGGCCGGGGTGAACAGCAGGCGCCCCGCCTGCGAGAGTCTGTTGTCACTGCGCACTGCCCCCAGGCGGCGCAGCAGGTCCTCGTCGGTCTCCATCGGATCCGTCCCTGTGTGGCTGCGCACCAGTCGGAGAGTTCCTTGGGTGACATCGTCAGGCGTCACTCCCGAAGATGCGGCCATGGGGTCGGTTTCTCGAGCCCTCTCCCGGTGCTGCCACCACTCGGATCGGTCGATCCGGGCGCATTCGTCTCCCACCCGCCAGCGCAGGCGGTCGCCGGTGTCATGGACCGGTTCGGGGGATTCGGCGACGTAGAGGACCAGCACTCTCTGACCGGCCACGTACTGGACGACGATGTCCGGCGCGACGCTGACGGCACGATTGATGCGTTGGCGCAGCCAGTCGATATCGAGCTCCGTGCCGAGGACCTGGCCGGTGCGGTCCTCGACGCCGAGGATCAACGCGCCTCCCCCCGGCGAGTTGGCGAGGCACGCTACTTCGTCTGCCAGTTTCGTGGCGGCCTCCGGATTCTGAGCGAGGCCGGGCTCGAGCTGTGGCCCGTTGCGCCGCCCTGCCTCCTCCTTGAGGTCGACGGCAGCGGTCTCCTCGGTGGACAGCAGTGCGCCGTCCTGCTCCGAGGCGAGCAGCGCGGCGACCATGGACTCCAACTCGGTACGGCGCTCAAGGCCAACTGGTCGCAACGCAACTCTCCAATCTGACACTCTTCCCCGAATAATCATTATCTTGTCAGATTACAGGGCTCTTAATCTGGCAAGATTCTCTGGGTGTGCGAAGGGATGACAGCAAAGGCGACGACGTCTGCTGGAGGGGGCTCTCCGAGACCCCCGGAGTCCGGAGCTGGGGTCCAGCGGCGGGACCTTCAGGCGCAGCACGGAGGGACTCGCCCCGGGTGACTACGGACGCCGAAGCACCGCCTGTTCTGCCGCCCGGAATCCTTCCTTCGCCATGACCCGCCGGCGCCGTGCGTACATGCGTTCCAGGAGTGGCACGTCCTTGTCGCAGTAGTCGTGGACGACTGCCGAGAGGGAGGCGTCCGACGGCCCGCGGGTGATGCGTCCGAGTTGTTGGATCACACGGCCTCTGAAGGAGACAGGGACCGCGAGGAACAGCGTGTCGAGGGTCGGGAGGTCGAGGCCTTCGCCGGCGATCTTGTCGATCGCGACGAGCACGAACGGGTGCTGTTGAGCGTCCGCTTCTCTGAGTTCTTTCCGCACCGCACGACGTTCAGCAGCGGCCATGCGCCCGTGGAGCCGGAAGACCGGTGCGTCGCATCCCTCGATGGCGTCAGCGAGCGCGTCGAGATGGCTGAGCCGGTTCGTCAGAACGAGACAGGTGCGGCCCCGGTCGACGGCGTCCCTGATGTCTTGCGCGATCATCGCGTTGCGTTCGACATCGGTCGCGAGCTCGGAGTAGATCGCCTGGATGGACGGCCCGTCCGTTCCCGGTTCTTCGGTGGTGAATGTGGTCTCGTGCGTGATCAGCTCTCGAGGAGCGCGATCAGCGGGGTCGATCACATGCCGGATGGGGCCGCACTGCATCGTGATCAGGCCGTTCATCTGATCGGCGCGGTAGGGAGTCGCCGTCAGTCCTGCCCAGTTGCGGACGCTCACGGCGCGCAGCGCAGCCTCGGTCGCGGGCGCTGCGACGGCATGGCATTCGTCGATGATGATCTGACCGTACTCCTCGAGCAGAGCGGGATCCGCGTTCCGGTGCGAGACGGACTGCATCATGATGAGATCCACGGTCCCGTACCGCTTTCTCCGTCCAGCACCAAGCTGGCCGATCTGCTGGTCCGTCAGGTCGAGGAATTGCTTCAGGCGCTCCCGCCACTGTGTGAGCAGTTCGGCGCGGTTCACCAGGATCGCTGTGGGCACGGCACGCTGAGCGATGAGCGCGCAGGCGATGACCGTCTTGCCCGCACCCGGAGGCGCGACCAGGACGCCGGTGTCGTGCGCGAGGAGCGCATCGACTGCAACTCTCTGCTCCTCACGGAGATCTCCCACGAACGCCAGCTCCAGGTGCGTGTGAGTCTCCGAGCTGGTGCCGATGATGACGCGAAAACCGGCTTCGCCCAGCAACGCCACTGCTTCGTCGGTGAGGCCGCGCGGCAGGCGCAGTTCGTGTTCGTCGTGCTCGAAGCCGGTGACGAGGCGCGGTGTGCCGAAGGTGCTGAATCGCTGGGCCTGCCTGCGATAGAACTCGGGGTTGGGCACCGATGCCATGTGCTTGAGCTCGGTGATCACGACGCCGGGAAGGTCGCCTGCCGGGACGTGCAGGACGGCATCACGGCGCAGCTCAAGTACTTGCCCGGCTGTTGCGCGAGCGAGCGCTGTGATGCTTGCTCGCCGCGGTCGCACGCCCAGCGTCTCCGACGGACCGACGCGCGAGTCGGCCGTGGTCGTCGTCCCGAGTCCTGCCACGCGCTCGACAGGCACGGGAGTCGTCGTCGCCAGCACGGCGAACTGGTCCTCGTGCGGGTCCCAGGTCGCAGGGTCGGCGAACACGGTTGTTTCGCGACGCCGGCAGTCCCCCTGCAAGGGCAGTGCGATGAGGTTCCCGAGACGTGCCCGGCCCGTTGACCGATCCGGCAACGTGTCCTGCGAGGGGAAGAAGCGATCGTAGCTGCGGAAGTCCATCCCGGGCCGTTTTGCCATCGCGGCGCGAAGCAGCGACATCCCCGCCGACCGCGCGGTGGCGGCGGGCACCGGCGCGGCGAAGAACATCCAGACGTGCGCGCCCTCGCCCGACCGGGAGATCTCGGCGAGAACATCAATTCCGGCACGCCTGCATTCCTCGACAAAAGCTGCGGCATCCAACCGCCAATCCGCGTCGTCGAAGTCGCACACCAGCAGCCGGCAGGTGTCATCTGCGAGCATCGGATAGATACCGACGTGGAACTCACGATCCCCTGGACGAGTGCCCCCACGCAGGTGCCGCTCGAGCACGGCACCGTCGAGTGCCAAATGGTCCGCTGCGGTCTCCGACCCGGTGTAGAAGCCACCACGGACCGCGGGACTCCAACCGGACTTGCCCGTGCGGCTACTGGTCCATCTGACCGCGTAGACGTCGTTCCTGCCGGCGAAGCGAGCGCTGAAGAGGGCAAGCTTCTCGGCGCTCGATGATGTCGCCGTGACGCTTGAAGACTCGCTGGAACGAACGTCCGAGAAGATTCCGGTGCTCCCTGGCCCTGCCCGATCACTCTCCAGCTTGCGGAGCGCAGTGCGCGCCTCCGCCAGTTCTCTTTCGAGGTCGATGATCCGCGATCGCAGCGCCTCGACCTCGTTTCCGAGCTCCCGATCCCCCACGGGCATCAGGCTACCGATGCGGTGACGAACCTCGAAGACCTGGCCTTCCGACGCAAAGGTTGTGTCCGTCGACATGGATGGTCAGATGCCGCGTTGAAGCCATCCCCGTGCTCGTCCGACCTCGACAGGCCAGCGCTCCTGAACGCTGTGGAGTCGGTCGATGATGACGTCCCGGTCGACGAGCTCATGTTGGAGCAGGGCTCCGACGAACGCCCGGTCCTTTTCCTAGTAGGCCAGCAGCTTCGTCGTCGTGTCGTCCACGCCATCCAGGAAGAAACCCTGCGTCTGCTCGAAGTCCGACCACTGGGTGCTTGAGCTGGTAGCGGTGCACTCAGCGTCTCGGCAACGACTTCAGGATGGACAGCCGCTCCTCCTGGCCAATCAGGCCGCCCATGGGGGAGACCTCACGCATCTCGATGCTGCCGGGGTCGGTGGATTCCAGGGCCGTCCGCAGGGTCTCCACGTCGCGGTTCGCCACGATGCGGCGCCAGCGGTCGAGGTTCTCCACGTGCGGATGCCCTTGCACCGAGCTGCTGAGTCGCTCGAGGTTCTGGAGGATCCGCGGTGTCCAGGAGGACAGGGTCTCTTCGTTCAACTTGGGGACCAGCGACCGGTGAAGGAGCAGGGTGCGCAGGCTTGACCGGTTCATCGCGGTGTCCTGGGACATGGCTCCTCCTCTCGTCCTGGTGACCGATTCTACCGTTGCGCATGGTGTCCGAGCGGACTGGTGGCTCATCTCTGGTGCCCAGGTGAAACGTCCCCAGGCGTGGCCATCAGAGCATCACGTTGGCCCCGCTCTGGGAGAGATCAAGGTTGGGCTGATCCTCGCGGTCCTGCCCCGATCGACGGATGCCCCTGCTGCTATCCGATCGGTGTCGGCGGCCGTTGCCCGCCGAGCACGGCGAGCACGTTCTCGGCGGCGAGCACCGCCATTGCGGTGCGCGTCTCCACCGTGGCGGAGCCCAGGTGCGGCAGGAGCACCACGTTGTCGAGCTCCCGCAGTTCGGGATGCACCCGGGGCTCGTGCTCGTAGACGTCCAGTCCGGCGCCCGCGATCCGGCCCTCGCGCAGCGCGGACGCGAGCGCCGCTTCGTCGACGATGGGTCCGCGTGCGGTGTTGACGAGGTACGCCGAGTCCTGCATCGCCGCCAGCTGCTCGGCGCCGATCAGGTGGTGCGTGGCGGGCCCGTAGGGGCAGTGCAGCGACACGACGTCGGAGACGCTCAGCAGCTCGTCGAGCTCGACCCGCCGGGCGCCCAGCTCGGCGGCGATCCCGGCATCGATCTCGCTGCGCGACTGGTAGACGATCTCCATGCCGAAGGCCCGGGCCCGGGCCCGGCGCGCGGTCGCCTGCCCGATGCCGCCCATGCCGACGACGCCGAGGGTCTTTCCCTGCAGACCGCTGCCGAGCAGGAAGAACATGCCCCACTTCCACTCCCGGCCGGAACGGATGAGCCGTTCCCCCTCGCCCAGCCGGCGGGTCGCCATGAGGATCAGGCCGAAGGCGATGTCGGCGGTGGCGTCCGTGAGCACGCCGGGGGTGTTCGTGGCCACGACGTCGCGTTCGCTGCAGGCGGGCACGTCGATGTTGTCGTAGCCGACGGCGACGTTCGCAACCACTTTCAGCTGCCGGCCGGCGGCGTCGAGCAGTTCGGCGTCGATGCGCTCGGTGAGCAGACTCACCACGGCGTCCGCCCCGGCCACCCGGCGCAGGAGCTCCTCGCGGCCGATCGGCTCCGGATCCGGCCACATCTCGACCTCGTGGGCGGCGCGGAGCTTCTCGATCGCGGCGTCGGGAATCCGTCCCGTGACGACGACCCGGCTCATGCCGTCTCGATCCACTCGCGCAGGCGGCCGAGGCCCTCGCGGATGTCGGGGACGTCGATGCCCGAGTAGGCGAGCCGGATGTACTGCCGGTCCTCGCCGGGCTGGCGCCGGCCGAAGTGCTCCCGCGTGCAGAAGGAGACGCCGGTCTGCTGCAGGGCCGCCGTGGCGAAGTCATCGACCGCGGTATGGCCCGTGCGCTCCATGGCCGCGGTGACGTCGGGGAACAGGTAGAACGTCGACTGCGGTACGGCCACGTGCATGCCGGGGATGGCGTTCACGAGCTCGCAGGCGGCGTCCCGGCGCTCACGCAGGACGTCGAGCGTCTGCTGCACCGGTTCCTGAGGGCCGCGGAGTGCTGCGATGCCGGCCCACTGCACGTAGTGCGTGGTGCAGGACTCGTCGTTGGTGTTGAGCGTGCCGAGCACCGTGGTGATCTCCAGCGGCGCGACGGCGCAGCCGAGGCGTGAGCCGGTCATCGCGAACTTCTTGCTGAACGTGTAGAGGATGACGGTGCGCTCGGCCATGCCGGGGAGCGACGCGATCGAGCTCGAGACCCCCTCGTAGCGGGTCTCGAAGTAGGCCTCGTCGGAGAGCACCCAGAGATCGTGCTCCTGGGCGAGCTGCGCGACGGCCTCGCGCTCGGCCGCCGTCGACTCGGCCGAGATGGGGTTCTGCAGGTCGTTGTAGATGATGGCGACCGTGTTCGGGGTGATCGCGGCGCGCACCTGGTCGAGGTCGATGGCGAAGCCGTCCTCCGTGGGGAGGTAGCGGTACGGCACCGCCGTGCCGCCGAGGTACTCGATCTGCGACTCGTAGATCGGGAAGCCGGGATTCGGATAGAGCACCTCGTCGCCGGGGTTCATGACCGCCTGCAGGAACTTCGTGATGACGGGCTTGCCGCCCGTCATTACGACGATGTTCTCGGGGCTGAGACCGATGCCGCGGCGCGAGCCGATGTCCTCGGCGAGGGCCTCGCGCAGCTGCGGGATGCCGGGGCCGGGGCAGTAGCCCGTGTGACCGTCGGCGACGGCCCGGTCCATCGCCTCGATGATGTGCGGGGCCGTCGGGATGTTGATGTCGCCGAGGTGGAAGGGATACACGCGGTTCCCCTTCGCCGTCCAGGCGGCCGCGGCTTGCGCGACGCTGAAGGCGGTCTCGGTGCCCAGCCGGTCGAGCCGGTGCGCGAGTTGGCGCATGCTGTCCCACTCCTCGTCGAGTTGGCGATCGGTCCGCTGGTGGATCCGGGTCGAGCATACGACTCATATATCAGACTGGGAAGAGCGGCTTCAGGATGATGTCCTACGGGCAGGCAGCGAGCGCCGGCACGGCGACCGGAAGCGTCATTCAGGAGTTCACTCTGACATTCATTCCTCATTCAGGCTCAATGAGTGTAGTGACGAGTGAATGACAGAGTGAAGGAGTTCTGTGAGTGTGGAAGCCGCCCCAGTACGAGGTCACTCAGCTTCTCGCCAACCAGGGCCAACCCACCGATGATCAGCAGCCGGTCAGGGAGGCTGCGCTCGCTGACCTCGACCCCCAAGCGGTCTCCGCACTGCTCGCCCGCGTGCGGGAGCGCTCCCCTCGGGCCTTCGCCGCAGTGCCCGACGACGTCGCTCTCACCCGCCTGGGCGTACTGGTGCGGGACGGTGAGAACCTCGTTCCGTCACTGGCGGGCCTGCTGTGCCTGGGCATCTACCCGCAGCAGTTCTTCCCGCAGCTCAACGTCACCTTCGTGGCGCTGCCGGGAACCACCATGGGCGAAACTACCCAGGACGGACGACGGTTTCTCGACAACCAGACCGTCGACGGTCCGCTGCCGGTCATGGTGCAGGACGCAGTGGCCGCGGTGGAGCGCAATATGCTGCGTGGCGCCGTCATCCAGGGGGCTGGGCGGTCGGACCGGTACGAGTACCCGCTCGAAGCCGTGCGCGAGCTCGTGGTCAACGCCCTGATGCACCGGGACTACGGGCCCTTGGCCAGGGGGACCCAAGTGCAGATCGAGCTCTATGCGGATCGGCTCGTCGTCAAGAACCCGGGTTCGCTTCACGGCGGCGTCGAGGTCGGGGGGCTCGGCGCGGACGAGATCACGTCCTCGCGCAACGGTCTGCTGGCTCGTCTGCTCTCCGACGTCGAACTCCCGGGCCGGCGCGAGGTGGTCTGCGAGAACAGGGGGTCGGGCATTCCCAGGATCATGGCGACGCTGCGCGCTGCAGGCATGACCCCGCCCGAGTTCGAGGCCACGCTGAGCCACGTCAAGGTCACCGTTCCCCGGCATGCCCTTCTCGACACCGACACCGTGGAATGGATCGCCTCCCTGGGCGTCACCGGCCTCACCGATGCCCAGCACATGGCCCTGGCGATGCTCCACCACGGCACCGAGGTGTCCAACGAGCGGTTGCGCAGTTGGGGACTCGACAGTCGGGAAGCCACCGCGGCACTCACTGACCTCGTGGACCGGGGGCTGGCCGAACGTTCTGGCGGGAGACGTTATGCCCGGTATCAGCTCTCACCGGACGTCGCGCTGTCTTCCCGAGTGGCCGGGCCCGATGTCGACCCATCGAGCCCACCCGAAAGGTCGGCGCCTCGACCCGGCGGGACGATCGTCCTGGACGAAGACTTGGAGTCCGTATTGCGTGCTGTGGGTGCGGAGGGCCTGGACGCCACGCGACCGGTGGCCGCCCACCTGGGATGGACCTACAGCCGGACGCTGAGCCGGATCAACGAGCTCATCGGCCGTGGCATGCTCGAGGCTACGGCTCCTCCCACCAGTCGCAAGCGCCGGTACAGGGTCACGGCTGAAGGAGTCCGACGCCTCTCGGTGTCCTGAGGCGCCCCGTAACGAGACGCGGGTGTGCGGTTCCCGTCGGGACGGGAACCGCACACCCGCATCCTGCGTGGAGTGTCAGCGCACTCGGATGTAGACGGGGCCGGAGCCGACGTTGACGGTCTGGATGACCGTCTGGTTGCCGTTCCAGCCGCCGTGGACGGCCTTGCCGCCGCCGATGTACACGGCGATGTGGGCGAAGCCCATGCCGCCGTTGGCGTAGTAGACCAGGTCGCCGGGCTGGGCCTGGGCGGCGGAGACCCGAGTGCCGAGCTTCAGGTAGGAGGCCGGCCACCCGTGGTGGTTGATCCCGGCCGCGCGCAGGGACTTGGTGACCAGGGCGGTGCAGTCCTGGCCCACGCCGAGCTGGTTCTTGGCCGCCGCGGCGATGGTCGCGGCCTTGCCGGACTGGGACTGGATGCTGATCAGCTGCTGGGGGGCTGCCGCGGGGGCCGCCTGGGCCGGGGCCACGCTGCCGAGCGCCAGGGCGCCGCCGGCGACCGCCAGGATCGCGGTGCGTCCGAGTCGGAACGAGTTCTGGGCGCGGTGGCGGGGCATGCGGGACTGGAAAACGGGCATGATTGATGTCCTCCCTCTTGCCTGCGAGGTGAGCTGTCGGATGCGGGTGGGAGACACCCGGTCGTCAGGATGGGGGCCCTGACGACTTAACCCCTAGGTCCCGGGGGAGGGACCGTTCATGGTTCCCCCGCTTCTGCCGAGCGATATGTCTGGGGGCCCCGGGCACCGGCAGAATTCGGCGATGTGCACGGGGATGTCGATCGGTGAGGCGACCGGCACGGAGAGAACACTAATCGAAAGATAACGGAAAAGTCTCGCTTTGATCACGGGCGTGTCTCGACGTTTGTTGTCGACCCAGTGGTGGACCTCCGCATCCGGACGAGGTTGCCTGTCGAGGGCGCCGATCGGGACCGTTGGGGAGGCTCAGTTCGAGACGAAAGTGCTCTTGACCTGGAGGTCCATCGAAGTGAAGACGATGGGTGAGCACGCTCGGGTGTGGATCAGAACGTTCAGTGATGGGGCCCGTGTCGGGGCGCGACAAATGAGGAGTAAAGCCCCACAAAGCCTGTGGCTGTCCGCGCTCAGTGCTTTTCCTTCAGGAGGACAAGGGCGTTTTCTTCGGGTGTTTCAGGGCTTGATCAAGAATTCACAAAAGGAAAATTGTTGGTGCTGTGGTGATTCTCGGGCACAGCCGGACTCCTCTGCGGACACTGCCGCAATGCGTGCCGGACGTCGCATGCCAGGGGGCCGCTACGTTCGTCGCGGTGCGTGCCCCGGAGCTCCCTGATGCGACGACAGCCGGCGACGCGGCTGCCGCCGCACCCGAGATGCGGGACATGGCGGAGCTGACCCGTGCGGTCGCCGCTCGGGCCAGCTCGTCGGCGCCGCGGAGTTGAGCTGCCGGCCGGTGCTGCGGTGCCGACCGGATCAGCCGATGGCGATGGCGTCGAAGTCCTCGCTGATGACCAGTTCACCGGAGAAGTTCTCGGCGGCCTTCTCCCACTTCTCGACCGGCCAGTTGCCCGGCACGAGGTGGTTGAGCACGAGCTTCTTCACCCCGGCGCGCTCGGCGATGCCCCCGACATCCTCGATCGTGGTGTGCGCCCCGATCAGGTGCTGGTACTCGGCCTCGGCCGCGGCGTCGCGGGGCTCGGGGTGGCGCTGGGCCACCCACTCGGCGGCGATGGCCTCGTGCACGAGGACGTCCGAGCCCTTCGCCAGTTCCACGAGGTTCTCGCTCGGCCCGGTGTCCCCGGAGAAGGTCACGGAGCCGGTGTCGGTGTCGAAGCGGAACGCGAACGCCGGGAACACGGGAGCGTGCTGGACCAGAGTGGCCGTCACCTTCACCCGGTCGTCCTCGAAGACCTCCACCGGGCGCATGCGCGGGTGCGGGTCCCCGTTGGGGTCGTCGATCAGCTCGGCCGGCAGCTGGATGTCGTGGCCGGCGAAGAAGTCCTTGGGCGGCGGGTAGCCCGAGTCGATGATGCGGTCGTTGAAGTCGGTGGCGAAGGTCTTGATCATCGCCTCGATCGTCTCCCGGGTGCCCGGGGTCGGGTTGCCCGGGTTGACCACCTGGTCGGACGGGATCTGCGCGCCCTGGTAGCTGATCGGCAGGGCGCCGCGGTTGCCCGGCCCGTAGATCTCCAGGACGCGGTCGGGGATCGCCACCCCGTTCTGCAGGCCGGTGCCGAGGATGTTGTAGAGGTCGGAGATGTGGTCCGAGTGCAGGTGGGTGAGGAACATCGCCACGAGGGCGTCCAGGGGGCCGCGCATGTCCTTGTCCCAGGTGCCCAGCTTGGCCTTCTTGATCTGCTTGCCGACCCCGTCCCCGGCGTCAACCAGGTAGTACTTGTCGCCGACCACGACCGCGGAGGCCACGCCCTCGCGGTGGGAGTCGTTCCACCACGGCGGGCCGCCGCTGGTGCCCAGCAGCACGATCCGGTTCGTGGCGTCGGTGGTCAGCGGGGCCCGCCCCGGGGCGCGGCCGGGGGCGGACGCCACAGCGGAGGCGGTGCTGGAGGCTCTCAGCGTGCCAGACGACGCCGCGCTTCCCGATGCGCAGGCGGTGGCGGCGAGCGGCGACAGCCCGAGTGCGGACGCGAGGCCCAGGGCGCGACGGCGGGAGATCCCCGACGAGGAGCGCGGCGTGCGGTCGGATGCGGACATGGTGATCCCCCAGGTGTGGTGCAGGACGTGGATGAACGTCCAGTATGGCGGGCGTCCGCGCAGGTGACAGGGGATTTGAGGGTTCTGATCAGACCCGGTCGAACCGCATTAGGACTTGTTGCAGATCAGTCGGGGAGGCTAGTGCCGTGGACGGGACGAGCGACCTGCCGTGCGAGTGCCGGGCAGTCCGGAGCGGTGCGTCCGAAGGACAGGTGCCGGTGCCTCAGTCCGCCGGCGACAGCGGCGCCTGCCCCGGACCCGGCCGCTCGCCGAAGGCATGGTTGATGTCGAGCCAGGCGTCGGCGTCGGGGCCCTCCGCGACGAGGCTCCCGTCCTGGCGGTGCCGCCGCCGGGTGGCGAGCAGGGCGAAGTCCAGGGCCGGTCCGTGGATGCGCTGAGCCGCCTCTGCCGGTCCCCAGGTCCAGGTCTCGTCCTCGTGGGTGAGCTCGACGCGGAACGGCTCGGCCGGCGGGTCCAATCGGCGCTGCATGAAGGCGTAGTCGCGGGTGGCCACGCTCAGGTGGGCGACGTGCCGCAGTCGGTGCGAGGCGACTGGGGGAAGGCTGAGAGCGTCGCGGACGTCCTAGCAGTGGGCGAAGGTATCCATGATCGAGGCGCTGGCCATTATGGGCGCCCTCATGGGCGGACCGATTCACGGCATGCGCTCGCCCTCCGGCACGGCGGCGAACCGCTCGAGCACGCCGCGCTCCGTCCAGGTGAGGTGGGCGATCTGGTGATGGATCGTCTACTCCTGCGCCGGAGTGGGAGGCCTCAGTCCTCGGCGGACAGCGGTGGCAGCAGCTTCTCCTCGGAGATTATGCCGGTCGAGTTGCGGGGCAGGTCTTCGAGGAACTCTAGGTCGGTGGGCGCCTTGTAGGCGGCCAGCCGGTCGCGGCGCAAGCCCCGGAGCTGGCCGGCCGTCATCGTGGACTCGGAGGAGAGAATGACGAACGCCTTGGCGGTCTCTTCCCACCGCCGGCGGGTAACTCCGACGCCGGAGGCCAGCAAGACCTCCGGGTGCTGGTAAAGCACGCTCTTCACCTCGGCCGGGTACACGTTGTCCCTGCCGGAGATGCGAGTATCGCTCCTAGCGATCGGCGATGTAGAGAATCACGTCGCCGTCGACTTCGGCGGCGTCACCGGTCTTGAGCCAGCTCTCGCGTGTGATGGCCTTCGCCGTCTTGGCATTGCTCCAGTACCCCTGCGTGAGCAGTGGGCCGCGCACCCACAGCTCGCCGATCTGCCGGAGGGGACCTCTGTGCCGTCGAGATCGCGGACACCGCACTCTGCGTGGGCCACCGATACGTCGATGGCCAAGGGATCATCGCTGCCGCGCGGGGCATGGTGAGGGGACTGATGCACCGATAAGTCAATATGTCGCCTATGGGTGCGTCAGTCCCTTTCGACCCGCTCACTCGCTGTCGCGGCGCGGCCGTCGAGGCCACCGTTCTCTGTGTATTCGTTTCAAAATCCAGGCCATCGTGGGGCTCAGTTTTTTTCGAAGCCGGAGCTGGGGTCGAACTTGAGGACGCGTGCGTTCTCACCGATGGTGCGTACCTCGGCCTCATCGAATCCCTCGGGCTTGGAGGCCTGGATGTCAATGGTGATTTCGAGCTTTGCTCCTGCACCCGCGAGTCGATCAATGACCTCGCGAGTCACGTTGCCGATGTCGCGTGCGTACCGCTCGGGGTCGACCTTCACCGATCCGAAGTAGCGTGCGACCGCTACTTCCAGCACCGACTCGGCACCCGACTGCTGGCCAGCCTCCGTAGCAGATTTATCCGAACCGCCACCGCTCCATATAACGTCAGCAGGGCCGACACTTGTGCCGTCAGAACCATCGGGTTGCGTCGTAGTGCCCGAGTTTGACGCCGCTTTTGCGGCCTCTTTGGCCTCCCGACGGGCCTGCTCCTGATCAGCATCGATCTGGGTCTGCGCTCTACCAGCCTCCACGAGTAGCACACTGTCGGTGACCTGAACGGAAGCATCATGCTGCGGAGGAAATATCAAACCGCTGTACCGACCAGATGATTCGTCCTTGCCGCGCGCGATGGCGAAGCGTTCACCTTCGACGAGAACGGTGCCCAACGAGTTTTGGATCGCCGTATCAAGCACGTCACGGCTCACCAAACGCGGCAGGTAGACGTAGCGAGTGAAGTAGCCCCATAGCTCACCGACCGTGATCTCACCTTTATCACGCCACATCGCAACGAGTTCCTGCTGGAGCGTCGTGCCAAGGATCTGCGCACCGAAGTCGGTGACAAGTTGGTCTTCGCGACTAAGCTTCGCTGAAACGCGTTCGGCAAGCGATCTCCCGGCCTTGTCCGGCACCTTGTCAGCGATCAACGCAAACGGCTTCGTCGGATCGAATTGCTCGGGGTACAGCGCCCACGCAAACGTTCCGCGGACGCGGTCGGCCACTGTCTGATTGAGACGGGTCACCCAGTCGTCGGTCTGCTTGCGTTGCTGCACCGACAAGTTCAGCGAGTCGCTCGTTGACTGAACGCGCTTCCACCCAAGGTAGCTACGGGTCGCGGCTTCGAGGCTCTCTAGCTCGCTCTTTTCCGCCATTAGGAAGATGAGCGTGTTGCGGTGGATGCGCTGACTCGCCCCCTTCGAATCGATCGCATCATGCACCCACTGATGAGCTGCGGAATCCGCGCCATCTTGCTTCCGGCGAGCGTGGCGGGGGTGAACAATCACAAGGCGCGTGTTTTCCAAGTCGGGTATGTCCGCGCTCGACTCGGGCGCGATGTGGACACGGTCAAACACGCCGCGCGAGCGTTCCTCGCCGCGCAGTCGCTGAACGATCTCATTCCACACCGTCTCTACGTCTTCGCGGAGTCGCTCGGCATAGTCGCTCGCAGTCTTCGTTACCGATGGCTGAGTGTCGAACCAGTAGTGGCCCTGCTCTTCGTAGAAGTACGTTGACCGCTGGGCGAGCTGGTCGATTGCACTACCAAAGTTGCCGAGCGTGTCACCAGGAGTGCCCGTACCGAGCCATACGTACTGCTTGTCGAGGCCCTTACGGCTGGACTTGCTACGAGGCGCGGCCCCCATGAAAATCGTGCGGGCGATGCGCTGCGTGACATGACGCGTTTGAAGCGCCGGACGACTTTTATCGATCTCAGCGGCTGTCGACCCGGGACCGTCGATGTCAGAGTCGATAATCGGCTTCCACTGGTCTTCGAGATACTGTGTCAAATCCGTGTTGACCGTGCTTGCGTCGAGCGGCACATACCCTGGCATGATCAGCGGCGCGGCATCGTCGGAGACCCACAGCTCGTGGACAATCGAGGACACCAGTTTCAGCACCCCGCGGGTACGTTGGAAGCGTTCCAGTGTTGACCAGTCTTCGTAGAGCCGGTCGAGCAGTTCAGGGTGCAACGGGTACGAAGCGCGAATACGGTTCTCGTATTCCTCGCCGGGGGTAGTCGCATCGCGCGGAAACAGTTCCTTGTTCGTACGGTACATCGTCACGAAGCTACGTGCGGTGGCCGAGATCGCAGTGAGCCCCTCGGCGTTCGGCGCCTGGAAGAGACGGCGGCGCACGATCTCGAAAGACTCGTCCTTACTCGACGGACGCCACTGGTCGGCGACGCGTCGGATGACATTTTGCAGCCGCTCCAGTGCAAGCTGGCCGTTTGCGCCACCGATTTCGATGTCGCTTCCGCTGCCATCGGCTCCGGTATCGGATGCCGGGATTGAGACGATCAACATGACGCCGGGCACCGACTTGACGATCTCGGTAAGCGATTGGGCAAACGTGAACTGGGTCTCAAAGGATCCGGCCGGGAGCTCCTTGTCTGTGACGAGCTGCCGTGCGTACGCCACCCATTCATCGATGAGAATCAGTGCGGGACCGTACTTTTGAAACAGCGTGAGCAATGAGTCACCGGGGTTCGTACCCGCAACATCATCCGCGGCGATGAGGTCGTAGGCCTCGCGTCCCCCAAGCTGCCACGCCATTTCGCCCCAGAGTGTGCGGACCTCAGTGCCGTCAGTCTTAACTATCGGCGACCCCGCCTTAAGGTACGTGCCGACGAGCGCAACGCGCTTTACATTCAGAGCGCCGAGGTCGGGGTTGCCCGCTTCGGCGACCAGCTCCTGCAACTCATTCGGCAGACGCTTCGCGTCGGTGCCGCTGAAAAGGTGGTATAGCGCGAGCATAGAGTGCGTCTTACCGCCGCCGAAGTTCGTTTGAAGGTTCACCACCGGGCTGGCGTTGCCGTCGCCGTTGAGACGACGGAGTGCGCGCGAGAGCAGGTCGCGCAAACCTTCGGTGAGATACGTACGGGTGAAAAACTCGATCGGGTCGCTGTACTCGGATCCGAGCGTCTGACCAGTACGCACAAGATGCAGGTCAGCCGCGAACTCAGAGGCAGTGAACTCGCCACGAGCGACATCGTCGTGCGGACGGATTACCTCACGCCACGGACGAAGTCCCGAATCCGGAGTCATCGAAACTACGCTCCGCTTGACCTGCTTACGAGTCTGGTCCTCAAAAACTGTGCGTTGAAGATCAATGCGCAACCCGCGGACGTCCTTTGCCGAGTCGACAGCCCCCACCGCCGTCAGAAGTCGTTCCATCGTGTCGAGGGCACGCGCAGTGTCGTCAGAGCTGATCTTGCCTGCCTGGCCGTGCATCACTTCATTGCGGATCTCGCGCAGCTCTGAACCGAAACCCTGCTGAGCACGAGACAGGACCTCCTTGAAGTAGTAGCCCTTCTCGGTGATAGCACGAAGCTGTACCTGGACATCGTCCTTGGCGAGGGTCTTGGGGACGCGGCCATTCTTGGCAGCGTCCTCCGCCGCCCACTTGGTTGGCCAGTCGGAAGTGCCGAGGGCCTGCATCATGACTTCATCGACGGTGTCTTCGAGTCCCTCAGCCAGAAGTCCAAAGGCTTTAAAGAGTCGTTCCTGGTTGTTGAGTGCCATTGATTAACCCTCAATATGGTCGAAGTCGAATGTCTGCTGTGAGCCCATGCGTGGTGCTGTTGCCGCCAACTTACGGGCCTGCTCGTTGAGGTCGCCCCAGGCGCTTACGAGCCCGTTGAAGAGGATCGCGTCCTTCGTGTCCTTCTTCTTCTCAGCCTCGTGGAAAAGGAGGAAGCCCAGCTCCTTAACCGCCTCAAGGCTCACGCGGGTCTGCACCGTCGGAAGCAGCTCAGCCACCCTGTCGGCACCGTCTTTTGACATCACCGCGGCGAGGCGAACCGTAGCCTCCCACACGCTGACACGACCGTCGACCGCGGCGTCCCAGGCACCGTCAAGGCGCGACGGAGCAAGCAACCGCGCCTTCCCGCCCTTCGCCTCGAAGATTCCCCCACGTTCAAGGGCGCCAATCGACGTGTCGGACGACCGAGCAAGCTGGTCTGCGACACCCGAGTCCTCCTGCTCCCACCCATACTGGCGGTACCACTTGACCGCGAAGCGTGTGTCTGAATCGAAGTCAGACTCCTGGTCGCCGATGACCTCGTCAAGTGTCGAATTGACGAGGATGAGAGCGTCCTTTACTGACATATCCGATCCATCGGCTTCTCGCACCCTGGAGTAACGAGAAAACACTGCTATTCCCGGGCCAATCGAGGCCTGCGCAAGGTCGACTGGGGCAATGGTTCCTTGCATGAGGGTGCGTAGAGCCTCAGGCAGTTCCGACTTAAGCGCAGCAACGAATGCACGGCGAGTAGTGTAAGGGGCGTCTTCTGGTCGAGGGCGGCAAGCGAGCACGATAGAGGACGCGAGCGCATTCGCATTTGATCCAATCAAGCGCCCCGCCATCTCCGTTCGTAGCGGCCACGTAGCGGTAATTTCCCATCCCGCTTCAATAAGGCCGTCGAGGAGCGTATGCCAACCAGTAGACGACGTTCCAGCGTCTCGCGTGTCTTGTTGTTTATACGCGTAGTAAACCGTCAAGGGAACCGATATATTCGCGCTCTCTCGAATCTTGCCAAAAACGGAGTTGAATCCGTCGACGAAAAACTTTTCAGCTCCCGCCCTGCCGTCGTGACGGTATGGATTTGCAACGAGTTCTTCCGCTTTTGGTGTGAGCATAGTAGCAACGGTCTCGCCATGGATGCCGCTCAGCGTTCGGCGCAACCAGACATAGAAAAAATCGGAAAGGTCAGAGTACCCGATGTTGTCGTAATACGGCGGGTCAGTGGAAATGACGAGATTGGAATACTCCCGGGAAGCCGCATCTGCTTGTTCTGCGAAAGACAGGCCGTTTGCGGGCAGGCGGTCAAGAGAGTCTGCCATCCCTGAAGTCTGCGTGACGAAACCACCCGACCACGTCGAAAAGACATTCGCTTCGGCGTAATCCCATGTCATGGGAATTGCCTGACGAGAGAAGACGTTTCGGATCTTATTGAGGCTACTGTCCCATCCGCAAATAGACGATGACGCGTTTGATTCTCTGCTTACTGCGAGCGCCATGTAAGTAGCAATTGAGTCGGCGTATGCCTCGGCCCCGGTCCCCCCATTTTCGAGGCGGTCACCGCTGGGCAACCCGGCGGCAAGCGCGTCTGCAAGCACCCTTTCGCGCGTCTTGGAAACAAGATCGCTCAACGTAGTCAACGCGACGAGCTGCCGGTTGGTGAATAGATCCGACCACTGAGTCATACCATAGCGATAAACATTGATACGGCCAGGCCAGTCGAAGATGTCACCTGCCGGGACATCTTCTGGCGCGGAAACATCTGCTGAGGTGATATGTAGATCCTGGGGGGAAACATACAAGCGACCGCGATTTCCTTCAGCGACGATCGCCATCAAATGAGCCCCAATGCGTCCGGCACGACCTTCGGCTCGGATGTATTTAAAGTCGATAGGCGTGCCGTCAGCGATTGAAATTCCACCCTTACGACTAACAGTTCCATCTTGATCTCCCTTCGGGCCATTCGAATCGCGCCTGACCTCATAGCGGAGCTCGCCATCGACCACCGATGCGTGAATCCACGCTTCCTGACCCTTCTTCTTACTTAGCCACCAAGAGCGCACCAGCGGTACTTCAATCGGGTTGGCTGGGTTAGGGTTTTTCACGGTCCGCGCCCAGATCCAGGCGATAACTGTGTGTTCGGTGCCACCTTCGACCTTCACCTTTGGATACAGATGACCGATGCGCTTCCAAGCTTCGTCCCGCATCCACTCGCCGTAACGGCGCACGTCTTCCGCCAGACCTTCTGCACGACGCCACCCAGTCTGGGAGCCCTCAACGCCCGGAAAAACAGGGGCTTTGCATGCGAACTTTGGTGGGATCTCGATGATTGCTTTGTTGATTAGCACAGCGAGGGGGTTTAAGTCGCTTGCGTGTGCTTCCAGCCCAAGTCGCTGCGCCTCGAGGGGAATCGCGCCACCACCGGCGAACGGGTCGAGGACGGCCGGCAGGTCGCCGTTGTTTGATTTCAGAATCTCCTGTCGAGCCTGCGCAAATAGCTTCTCGTCGTTGCTGTTTTCCCAGACGATGAGCTGCTCCATCAGCGCGTGCAGACGTGCACGCTCGGTATCTTGCGCCTCGACTGTCGGGAACTCTTCCGGACGTGACGCAGGATCGTCGACAAGTTGCGCAAAAAGCACCGCACGTGCTGCCGCAATCGGCCGACGTGCCCAATACAGATGAAGCATTAAGGGCAAGCCCTTACGAATTGACTTCTTTTCTCGTGCGGACGCAAAATTAATCGCTTCGAGCGGAAGCGAGGTCTCGATAAGCTTCTTCTTGGGAGTGCTGGTCATCTGAGCTCTTTCGGCAGGGCTGGCTGAGTGTTGGGTGGACCGGGTTGCCGTGGACATCTGCCGCGGTCCCAGTAGTCGCGCCACTTCTCGTTGAGGGAACGCGTGGTGTCGGAGGGTTCCATGTGGTCGAAAGCGCCAGTCACATAACGGAGCTGATCGCGCTCTGGCCCGTAGGTTGAGACACAGACGAGTGCCAGTCGGTGGCGCTCGCCTTGGGTCTGGGCGAAGGTGACTTCGTTTGTGGTGATAGTGAACGTGTCGGAACCTTCGATGCGACCTTTAACCTCGATATAGAACACTCGACCGTCCGTGTCGGTGGATTTAATGTCGTAGCCGGAATTGTTGCGGGCCATCTCGACAGGGTTTCGCCCGAGTGCGCGCTCAGCGGCAAGCGTGGCGTCGACCGCTCGGCGCTCGACTACTTCAGTGTTGTGCGCGAACATTTGCGGGTGCTGCTCGGCAGCAGCGAGCATGTTGCTGGGAACGACGAATACCACACCGCGGATCAAGGATGGCACGGCAACGACGTTAGTGGCTTCGTCCAGTTCGCGCATCCGCTGCTCGAGCCGGTCGTCGAGCTGGCGTGCACGGGCTAGTGCTGTTTCAGCGCGGAGACGTCCGATTGTGCCGACCCGTTCGAGGGCTTCGAGTCGAGTGTGTTCGCGGTCCCAATGGTTGATCTCAGCGAGGAGCCGTTCTTTGATCTGGGCACGGGTGCGTGCGGTGTCGATCTCTAGCCGGGCCTTCACCTCGTCGATGCGGGGTTGGAGCCCGTGTCGGAACGCCTGCGCTCGGATGAGTTTCTCGTGATTTTCCTTCGCCCAGTCGCTCACCACGATCTCCCTAATCTGACCTGCCTCGGCGGGTTGGGGCCTGTCGTAGTCGAGGAACGGCGGAGTCGGTGACACCGTGACGGAGCCGTCGTGCGCGAACTGCAAGTAGTCGAAGTGGTGTGAAATCGTGTCGGGCTCGGTCGCGGTGTTCTGGATCCGCTGCTCCACGGTATACATCAGCGCTGGCTCGGAGGATTGCTTTTCACGGCGGTCGACGAGGATCGTACCGCGCTTCAGTGCCGCCCCGAGATCCTCAATGGTTGCTTCGATTACGGCGTGCAGCAACGGGTGGCCGGGGGCGATAAGTGCGGCTTCGACGTGCCCGTCGGGGTGCTTCTTGTCGAGGTCGAAGGTGATCCGCTCGTACTGTTCTGCGACCGGCGCCCACCGGCTTAGCCGACGGGCGGCGTCGACGACGCGACTTGGGACGCGGGTGATCTCGTAGCGTCCCTTCTCGCGGCGGCGGATCCGTCCGCCGAGGCGTTCGAAAGCAGGAATGAAAAACGCGGCGATATAGCCGGGTTGGAGCTTGCGTTCGCGGGCATTCTCCATACGGACGCGGACTTCTTTGAGGCTCAGCGCACTGAACATGTCTGAGTGGAGTGCGCGTTCTTCGAGCATGTCGTCGAGCCCGTGGGACACGCCGGCGTCGATGATGCGGTCGAGTTTCTCTTTGACTGTTGGCTGGTCGCCGTATCGGATCGCCTCGATCAGCAGGTCGCGGAGCGAGCGCTCCTGAAAGGCATCCGTATCACCAAGGACGTTGAAGAGGTTGCCGTTGTAGGCGATCGACATCTGGTCGATCTTCGAAAGGAGCCGGGTGAAGACGTCGCCCTCGCGGGTGTCTTTGGCGACCATGTTCCACAGGTGGCACACCTCGCGCTGGCCGATGCGATGGATTCGGCCGAAGCGCTGCTCGATGCGGTTCGGGTTCCACGGCAGGTCGTAGTTCACCATCAGGTGTGCGCGTTGAAGGTTGAGACCTTCACCGGCAGCATCCGTCGCGAGCAGCACAACGGTGTCGGGGTCGTGGGTGAACTGCTCCCGCGCCGCCTTGCGATCCTCGCGCCGCGTGCCTCCGTGAATCGTGATCACCGAGTCGGCGCGGCCGAGCAGCGAGGAGACTTTCGCCTGGAGGTAGTCAAGGGTGTCGCGATGCTCGGTGAAGATGATGATCTTGCGAACCTCGCCGGAACCGGCGTGAGTGAGAAGCTGCTCGTCGAGGATAGTGCGCAACTCGACCCATTTCTTGTCGTCGTCTTGTAGATGGACGCGACGGGCGGTGCGGATGAGATCTTCGAGGATCGCTATCTCGGCACGCAGCTCAGGGATCGTCTGGGCTGCAGTAGCGAGGTCGACGACGGTCTCAACTCGCTCTTCGAAACGTGTGCGCTCTTCCTCGGTGGTCTCGTCGTCGAACTTCTCGAAGTCGTCGATGGAGAATCCGACCATCGTGTAGTCGCCGAAGTCGACGGGCAGCATGTCGAGCGACATCAGTGGGACTCTCTGCTGCGTGACTCGTGCGCCCGGGCCTTTTTGTTCGGCTGCTCGTTGCATCTCGCGGAGCTTGGCCTCGAGGCGTTGCTGTCGGCGTTCAAGAGAACGGAGGATCGCTTCCGGGCTAGATGCGAGGCGGCGCTGGAGCACTGTAAGCGCGAAGCCGACGTTGTTGCCGCGCTTCTTGTCGCCTTCTGCGGCGATACGTTCGGCGCGCCCCATCTCAGTACGGACGTAGTCGGTGACCTGCTCGTAGAGATCCCGTTCAGCCGGGCTGAGCTCGTACTCGACCGTGTAGGCGCGGCGCTCAGGGAAGAGTGGCTTTCCTTCGAAGGTAAGGAGGTCTTCCTTTACCATGCGCCGCATCAAGCCCTCGGTGTCGGTCCTGTGCACACCCTGGCGGAACTGGCCCTCGAAGCGATCACGGTCGAGAAGTGACATGAATAGCTGAAAATCTTCTTCCTTGCCTGCATGCGGGGTTGCCGTCATTAGTAGGAAGTTGTGCGCGGTCGCCGAGAGCAGCCGCCCGAGCCGGAAGCGCTTGGTCTCGTCGACCTCGCCTACCCAAGACGAATAGTGCGCTGACATGCGGTGAGCCTCGTCGACGATCGCGACGTCCCAGGTCACATCTGAAAGCTGTTCCATCAGGTCATCGCTGCGGGAGACTTGGTCCATCCGCACGATCAGGTACGGATGCTGGGCAAAGACATTGCGCCCTTGGGCGTCGTCGACCATTTGGCGGTTGAAGACTTCAAAGCGCAAATCGAACTTCTGGGAGAGTTCTTCGCGCCACTGCTCAGCGAGTCCACCTGGCGCGACGATGACGGCTCGCTCGCAGTCCGATCGCAGAATCAGTTCTTTGACGTAGAGTCCGGCCATGATCGTTTTGCCCGCGCCGGGGTCGTCGGCGAGGAGGAAGCGGAGCGGGATCCGAGGAAGCAGCTCTTCGTAGACGGCACGGATCTGGTGTGGCAGTGGGTCAACGTCGGAGCTATTGACCGCGGTCATCGGGTCGTAGAGTGCTGCGTACTTGATACGTAGCGCCTCGGTTGCGAGACGGAACTCGTCAGGGTCGCCATCAAACGGCGGTGCAGAATCCAGGTCCCCAGCGATCTCGAACCGTGCTGCGTCGTCGTCGGTGATGGTGCGGGCTCCGCTTCGGCCGGCGTCGTCGCGGTAAAACACTTCGAAAAGTTCCGCGTCGATCGTGTCGATCGCGATAAGCGTGACGGTTCGGCCTGGCACAAGCCCGCGAAGGCGCTGACCCGACCGCAGGTTGCCAAGCGTCATTCGCGTGTCAGCCACAGGCTCCTCCTTCAAAATTTTGACCAGCAAATAAGACGATCTGGAACCATCGACATTTCTTACAATGGCTCTGTTTCTGGGGCTCACTCTTGGCTTGCTACGCCTCCGCTGCGAACCCATGCATCAACCTCGCTGGCCTGGAACTTCCAGAGTCGCCCAACCTTGTGCGCGGGCATGTCTTTCTCGGCGATCCAGGTGTATACGGTGTCCTTCGTGACGCCAAGATGGGAGGCGATGTCGTCAGCTGAAAGCCACTGCTCGGTCACTTTTGCCCTCCCTCTCAGCCCACACGGGGCATCATTCCGATGATATCGGAGTCACTCCGGGTTAAGTACCGTTTTTCCGGGTATGAGCTGGTTGAAAGAATTCACTTCGAATGTGTGCGACGGTCCACACAGTCGGGCGCATCGAGAGTCATGCGCGGACCGTTGATCGCCGCCGCTGCGGATCGGAGAGTCACGCCAGTGTGTGCCTTGCATTGAAGACCGCTGACTCCAAAAGGCCGGGGCGCCTTCCAGCAGACGCCTCGAAACATTTAGCGGCACCGCGACTCCTTCGGCATGCGCAACCCAGATAAAGTCGTGTTGCGGGCTTCCACTTGGGAGTACATCTAGGCACGCGAATGGGGTGATGGGATTGATGCACGGATGGGTGTCTGGGGCGACTACCCATCCTGCTCGAGGATCCTGGTCCAGGCCATCCATCCCTCCCTGCCGCCTGCAGAGTCCTTTCGGAGCGTGATGATCCCGCTCGGTCGCGCCCATGTCGTTGTGTTCTTGTCCTTCGCCGCCGGGACGAGGCGTCGAGGAGGCGGTGATTACGTGCAGCTCGGGAGCGGGGCGGTCTGCCGGGCCCGGCCCAGCGGCGGTGCAAGGATGAGCGGATGTGGAACACATTCTGGCCCGATCTGCTGATTACCGTCATAGGGGCGGTGCTGACGGTGTTGATCGCGTGGGTCACCTACGTGCTCCAGCGCCGAACCAACGAGAAACGGGCCCTGCGCTTCCTCGTGGAGGAAATTCATCGTCGCCGGGCGCTGGCCCCGATGTCGCCTGTCGGTGAAGTGCCGGGCGCGGGTGCATCAAACGACTTCAGCCGGGTGAACGCCAGCATTCTCGACATCAAGGACCGCATCCGGTTGGCCCGCGAGCAGTCCCGTCCGGAGTCGCCGGCGCAGCCGGCCCTGTCGGACATGACGAGGGCCTGCAACAGATACCTCGAGGGTGCGGCCCAGCGTCCGGAAAGGTATCTGCACGAACTCCTGGCGTTGCGGGACAGCCTGACCGGTAGCATCACGCGGATGGCTGAGGGCGTCCATGGCGTTGAGCCCCTCGAGCCTGGTGGGTCAGCCTTCTAGCGCTGCCATCCGTCGCCCTCCGGGGTTGGCTTGTGCACTCCGAGACCGCCTGGGTGCGCAGTGTAGTGAACTGGCGGCCAGCGCGCTCGGCGGGGGCAGAGCGCGTCGTGGGGATGGTCTCATGGGCGATCAGTGATCGAGCAGTGGGCATGCGTCGACGGGCAGCCCCTCGACGAACCGGCTCTTGCGTTCGGTGAGCCTCCGTCCGTGCTCGGTGCCGTCGGTGTTGAGCGCCGGCTGGTGCAGCTCGATCCACTGGGCCTCGGGGGCGTCCGTCTCGTCCTTCGATGCGCACCGCACCCCATCCAGTAGCAGGTGATCGGCCACCCATGCGGTGAGCCGGTCCTCGGCGTGCGCGGCCAGGACCACCCTGCGGCGGCTGTCGAGCGAGGCGCCCTCAGTCCATTTGCCGTCGCCGGTCAACAGGACCGCCAGCAGCGTCCGGCGCAGCGCCGAGGAGCGGGTGCGACGCAGGCGCTGCCGGAGAATGCGCTGGTGCAGGTTCTTGCGGGCCCGCCCGACGTGGAGGAGCGCGGCTTGTTCCGAGTGGTGGGTAGGACAAAGCACCGCAGGCAGATCGACCAGCCCGGCCGACTTCGGCGTGGGGAAGCGTGCGGTGTCCAGCCATCACGAGTACACGCCGGACGCCCGCGGCGGGCCGGCCTGTGCTGGGCGAACCAGTGGTGTGGCGGCGAGGTCGAGGTGCTCCGGGAACTCCGTTATTTTGCAACAGTAAATGCAGGTGGAGGTGATGATGAGGAGGCCGGAAACGGACGCTCTGATCTCCACCTCAAAGCGCATCAGCGCGAGCCGGACTCCTCGCCCGCTGACGGCGCCGGTCCACCGCTGTGCTCGACCGGCTCCGGCGTGCGCTGCCGCCCCAGTGCCTGCCACAGCAAGAACCCGCCGCCGGCGATGAGGGCCAGCGGCCAGAGGTAGTTGAAGACGCTCAGCAGGGCGGTCGCCTCGAGGGCGACCAGTACGGCCAACATCGCCAGCGCGCCGGCGGGGATCCATGCCCAGCGGCGCTGGCCCTGGCCGCCGGGCAGGACCGCGACGAGCACGAAGGTCACGGCGAAGCCGACGAAGAACAGCGACCCGGACGCCCGAGCCCCGGCCTCGGAGGCGCCGCCGACGGCGGGCAACGCCAGGGTCAGCATCACCCCGGCGGGGATGATTGCCCACCACCGTCCGTGGTCGCGCAGGTACACCGCGGCGAAACCGATCCCGAGCGCCCCGAGGAACAGCGAGCCGCCCCAGGTCTCGGCGCCGGGCAGCCCGGTCTCGTCGGCGAGCGCCGACAGGCCCAGGCCGAGCAGCGCACCACCGGGGATCGCGGCCCACCAGCTCTGCCGGTCCGAGGCGAACAGATACCAGAAGACGGCGGAGGCGGCGAGAAACAGCACGCCCCAGAACAGCCCGGTGGCCACCGGGGCGCCCACGGCCTGGAGCAGCAGGAGAACTCCTGCGAGGAGCAGGAGCGCTCCGAACAGGGCGCCGACGGCTCGCTGCGTTCTCATTCCGCTCACCTCTCCCGGTTCCAGGGTAGGACTCCGCCGGCCAGGGGGAGCAGTGTTGCCGGGCCGGAGTTACCGCCCGAGCTCGGCCAGCCGGTCTGCGACGATGGCGGGGATGTCGTAGTCGGTGTGCGCCCCGGCAGTGGTGATCCGCTGGGCCTGGTCATAGCCGGCCTCCCGGAACTCCGTCTCGGCCTGGGCGGCGGCGTCCAGGGCCGACCAGGCCCCGGAGTCGGAGGCCCAGGTGCCGTCCCGGTGGCCCACCACCCAGGTCAGGTCGAGGTCGTCGGTGGCCGGGGTGGCCTCGGCGATGGGCTGGCCGTAGGTGCCGCCGCCGCCGATGAAGGCTGCCCCGGAGCCGGCCGGCAGCCAGTCCATGCCCTCGCGCAGCAGGCTCCGGGAGAGGAACTCCGCGCCGCCGGAGTAGCCCGCCATCAGCACCCCGGCGTCGGTGGTGGGGGTGATGTTGGTGGTGGCGAACTGGCGCACCGCCGCGGCGGTGGCCGCGGTGTCCCCGGCGCGCCAGCTGCGGGTGCCGTTCGGGGCCTCGACGAACACGAAGGCCCGGTTGGTCTCGGCGGCGACCTCGGCCAGACGGGTCGCGAAGGGGCCGTCGGGCTGCTCGGCGCGGGCCGTGCCGTCCCCGTCGAAGTAGAAGACCGCTCCGGCCGAGCGATCCCAGTCCACGCCGTCGGCGTAGTAGTGGTAGCTCAGCGTGATGCCGTTGTCCGCGCGGAACGTCCGGTCGGTGCCGCTGACGGGGTGCCACCCCGTGGAGCTGGTGGTCACGGCGTGGGCCGGGGTGGCGGTGAGGGCGAGCGCCGCAACGGCGAGGATGCCGACGCCGGTCCGGAGCAACGGCGTGCGCACGCGGCGGGCAGGGACGGAGAAGAGTGCTGAGCGGGGGGAGGTCATCGTGGTCGCTTTCATCGTCGGTGATGGGGCGGAGCATCCGCGGGGGCGCCCGCGGGCACGGTGCGGCGGAGCCCTGGGGGAGGGCGTCCCGGCTACCCGGGACAGCCTAGGGGCGTGCGGCCTGGCCACGGCGGCTATCGCGCCTGGTGGGAGGGGTGTGCCGACCGGGGAGCGGGCCCTTGGATGGCCGGCCGGCGCGCCGTGCCCGCCGAGATGGACGACGACGCCTCCGGCCACGGGCCTCGCTCTCCTCGTAGGCTGGATCGCATCCGAGACGGGCAGGAGGCCGAGGTGGCCGAGACAACGGTGGACGACGTGCTGGCCGAGCTGGCCGCGCTCGAGGACCCCAGGGTGCGCGCGGTGAACGAGCGGCACGGCGACAACCACGGGGTGAACCTGACTAGGCTGCGGGCGGTCGCGAAGCGCCTCAAGACGCAGCAGGACCTCGCGCGTCAGCTCTGGGAGACCGGGGATACCGCGGCGAGACTGCTGGCACTTCTACTCTGCCGGCCGAAAGCTTTCGAACGGAACGAGCTGGACGCCATGGTGCGCGAGGCGCGCACCCCCAAGGTCCAGGACTGGCTCGTGAACTACGTGGTGAAAAAGAGCCCGCATGCCGAGGAGCTGCGCGTGGCGTGGTTCGCCGATCCGGATCCCGCGGTCGCGAGCGCCGGCTGGGCGCTGACCACCGAGCGCGTGGTGAAGAAGCCCGAGGGCCTGGACCTGGCTGGACTGCTCGACGTCGTCGAGGCGCAGATGGGAGATGCCCCGGAGCGCCTGCAGTGGGCGATGAACACCTGCCTGGCGCAGATCGGGATCGAGCACCCGGAGCACCGGACCCGGGCTCTCGAGATCGGCGAGCGCCTGGAGGTGCTCAAGGACTACCCGACACCGCCGAACTGCACGTCCCCGTACGCGCCCGTCTGGATCGCCGAGATGGTGCGCCGACAGGCCGCTCCGTAGCAGCACCGGCCCGCGGTGGGGCTAGCGTGAGGTGAGCGCGGTCACGCCGCGCACTCCCGTCCCGCCGTGAAAGGCCCTGCATGTTCCTCCGCTCCGGCGCCGCGCCCCGCCGTCGTCCCGTGCTGCCCGCCCGTGCGGCGTTCTGGGTGCAGGCGTCCGTGCTGGTGGTGGTCATGGCCGCCTCGAGTGCGCCCAGTCCGCTGTACCCGCTGTACCAGGACCTGTGGGGCTTCCCGCCGGTCGTGCTGACCGTCATCTTCGCCGCGTACGTGGTGTCCCTGCTCGCCGCGCTGCTCACGGTGGGGGCGCTGTCCGACCACCTGGGGCGCCGGCCGGTGCTGCTGGCCGCCCTGGCCCTGGAGATCGCCGCGATGCTGGTATTCGTGCTGGCGGACAGCGAGGCGACCCTGGTGGTGGCACGGCTGGTCCAGGGCGTGGCGACCGGCACCGCGACCGGGGCGCTGGGCGCCTACGTGATCGAGCTCGAACCGGAGGGCCGACGAGGGCTGGGGACCGTGATCACCGGGGCGGGGCCGGTACTGGGACTGGCCGGGGGAGCGGTGGCCTCGAGCCTCATCGTCGCGGCCGCCCCGCAGATGATCGACCTCATCTTCCTCGTGCTGCTGGGGCTGCTCGTGCTGCAGGCCGTGGGAACGGCGCTCGGCCCCGAGACCGTGGAGCGCGCCCCCGGGGCGCTGGCCTCGCTGCGCCCGCGCGTCTCCTTCCCGCCGCAGGTGCGCCGCTCGGCGGTGTGGGTGCTGCCCGCCACGGCCGCGTGCTGGTCCCTGGGCGGTCTGATCATCTCCCTGGGGCCCAACCTGGTCCGCTCGCTGACCGGGGCGGACTCCGTGGTCCTCACCGGACTGGTGGTCGCGGCACTGACGGGCACCGGCGGGATCGCGATCCTCCTGTTTGGCCGGACGGCGCCGGAGCGGGTGCTCGCCGTGGGCATGAGCGTCCTGGTGGTGGGCATGGCCGCCACGATCGCCGCGCTCGTCGTCGGATCCGTGGGGCTGTACTTCACCGCGACCGTGGTGGCCGGCGTCGGCTTCGGCGCCGGCTTCCTCGGGGTGCTGCGCACGCTCCTGCCTCAGGCGGCACCGCACGAGCGGGCGGGACTGCTCTCGGCGATCTACGTGGTCAGCTATCTCTCCCACAGCATCCCGGCGGTGGCGGCCGGTGCCGTCGCGGGCGAGGTCGGCCTGGTGCCCACGGCGATCGGCTACGCGGGCATGGTCCTGCTGCTGGCCGTGGTCGTGCTCCTCGGCCTCCTGCGGAACCGCACGCGCCGCTCATGACCTCCGGCGGTGGTGGAGCACGAGCAGCCGCGCGTAGCCGTCCGTGAGGTGGTCGATGAGATCCACCTTCAGGTACTCGTGCTCCGAGATCCGGCGCACGGTGTGCAGGGAGATCCCGTCGTACTGCACGGGGTGGGGCAGCTCGCCCCGCCCGCCGGGAGGCTCCACGTCCAGCCGCCACGCGTCCAGGTCCTTCTGGGGTGTGGGGTCGTGCAGCGGCGTGCGGGTCCACAGCCGGCCGTCCGTGCCGACGACGAGGCCGCGGACGACGTGCCACCCATAGCCGCACGCGACCCGGGAAAACGCGTGGCCGACCAGGGGATAGGACCTGGCGCCGCGGGGGACGTGCACGAGCTTGGCCGGCTTCAGGCCCTCTCTGCGCAGCAGGTCGCTCGCCTCGACCCCGACCTTCCGCACCTCGTCCAGGGCCCGTTCCAGGCCGGTCTCGCGTGCACCGCGGTCGTGCGGGGTACGGCGGCGCGGCTGCGGCTCGTGCGGTGCCCGGGCGGCAGCGCGGGTGCGCCGTTCGTCCTCGATGCTCATGCCAGCCCCTTGTCTCGGTGGCCTCGATTCTATGTGGGCCACATCACTCACGGGGTATTTCCGACGGGGGCGGTGCGCGTGGTCCTCCGCCGGATCTCGCGTCGGTCGCCGCCGGTGCCGAGGGTAGACGTCCGGTCCGGTCACCCCGGGCCGTCGACCGAGGTTCCCGGGCCGGGGCTGCGCGGTGCTGTCCACTCGGCGGCCGCGCGGCGTTCGGCGTCCCGGCCGAGGGGTCACGTACCCCGGCCTCGGACGCGGCGCTCCAGCGCCACTAGGAGCGTGAGCAGGACGACCGCCACCAGGACCTGCCACTCGCCCTCGACCGCTCCGAGGCTTCCGGCGGCGTTCCAGGAGGCGTGCTGGATGCCGATGGCCAGCACGCTGCCGCCCGTGTCCAGCAGGTGCATGCCCAGCAGGTACCGGTAGACGGGAACGAGCAGGAAGAGCAGCGCGAGGTTCCTGGCGGTCTCCGCGCTCCAGCCCTCGGCCAGGTACAGCGGCAGGTGGATCGCGGCGAACGGCAGGCCGGTGAGCAGCGCGGCGATCAGCAGTCCGTGCCGGGCGATCAGCCGGGACTGGAGGAACCCGCCCCAGGCGGTCTCCTCCCACAGGTTGAGCACCAGCGCCCCGTAGACCAGGGTGGCGAACAGGTACCACCCCGCCTCGGCCGCCCAGCCGGCCGGAGGGCTGCGCAAAGACCCGGTGGCCGCGGCCAGGACCAGGGTGAGCACCGGCATGCCCAGCAGGACCACGGCCCAGCGGGCTGCGCCGAAGCGCCAGGCGAAGGCCCGCCCCAGCAGCCGGCGGACCGCGCCCGGCCCGTCCGCCAGACGGGTCACCAGCAGGGCCCAGCCCAGCAGCGCGACGAAGTTCACGAACAGCAGGAACGGCTCCATCGGGGCCCCGGTGAGCGCGGGAACCGTCAGCGCCGTCCAGCCCAGGCCCAGGGACAGGACGAGGAACACCGTGACGGGCCGGCGCCGGGCCGGCGAACGATTCCGGGGACGGTGGCCGGTGTCCCGGGGGCCCGGGGCGGACGTGGTCATGGTGTTCCTCCCGGCCGGTGCATGCCGTCCGCACCCGGGGACGGGAGATCCTACCGCCGCGTGCGCGGGCGGTGCTGATCGTCGTCGTGGCGCGCCCTGGTGCGTGACTCTCACAGTGCGCGCGGGAAAGGACGGGAGCAAGGGGGAGCGGCCGGGGAGCACTTGTGTGTCGCCGCCAGCCGACCATGATGGAGAAGGCACGGCCACGCGCGGTCCGTCCGCAGCCGGACCGGGATCGCCTCCCGAGCCCGGAGATCCGATCGAGTGGTTGCCACGACGTACAGGAGGTCTCCGATGACCCGCACCGTCTTCTACACCGCCACCACCCTGGACGGCTACCTCGCCGACGAGCAGGACTCCCTGGAGTGGCTGTTCCGGCAGGACTCCGATCCCGAGGGCCCGTTCCGCTACGACGAGTTCATCGCCGGGATCGGGGCGGTCGTGATGGGCCGCACCACCTACGAGTGGGTCCGCGCGCACCTGCAGGCCTCCGGAGAGGACTGGCCCTACGACATGCCCACCTGGGTGGTCACCCACGCCGAGCTGCCAGGGATCACCGGGGCCGACCTCCGCTTCGCCCAGGGAGAGGTGGCACCGATCCACGCCGCCCTCGCGGAGGTCGCCGGCGGAAAGGACATCTGGGTCGTCGGCGGCGGCGACCTGGCCGCCCAGTTCGCCGAGGCCGGACTGCTGGACCAGCTGATGGTCTCCATCGCGCCGGTCACACTCGGGGCGGGCCGCCCGCTGTTCCCCCGCCGGTTCGACCTGGAGCTGAAGGACGTGGCCCGCAACCGCGCGTTCGTCTGCGCGACCTACCGCGTGGTGGGCCCGATGGCGCCCTCGGACGGATAACCGACCGCCTGAAGCCGGGCCCGGCTCACATCTCGATGCGGTGGGCCTCCCGCAGGTTCACGAAGCGCTCGGGGTTCGAGGTCAGCACGATCACCTGGGTCCGCTCCCCGGCGGTGGTGATGGCCGAGGCCAGCCGGCGGAGCCGCTGCGGGTCGGAGTGGCCCAGGGCGTCGTCGAGCAGCACCGGCACCCCGTCCTCCGGGTCCACGAGCAGGGCGGTGGCGAGCCGGATGAGGATCACCAGCTGCTCCTTGGCCCCGGTGGAGAGGGCGGAGAAGGGCAGCCAGTCGCCGTCGAGCTTGCGCTGCTCCACCTCCAGGGACCCGCTCACCTGGACCTCGAAGTCCGGGCCGTAGACCGACCTGCCGAGGTGCTCCACCTCGGTGCGGAACGGCTGGACGTACTGGGCGTGGGCGCGCTCGCGGTGCTCCAGCAGCGTCCGCTCCAGGAGCAGGGCGGCCTCGGCCCGCCGCTCGATCCCGGCGAGGTGGCGCCGGGCGGCCTCGAGCCGCGTCTCGGCCTGGTCGTGGGCCAGCTGCACCCGGTCCCGGCCCATGCCCTCGAGCCGGCCCGCCAGGGACTGGTGGCGGCCCCGTCGCTCGCCCAGCATCGTCTCGAGCCCCGTGATCTCGTCCGCGACGTGCTGCTGGTCGGCGAGCACCCGGTCCGCGTCGAGACCGGCGAGGGCCGCCTCGTGCTCGTCGATCTCCGCCTGGACCGATGCCAGCGCCTCGGCCGCCGCGGTGGCGGCACGATCCAGGTCCTCGTCCGGGGCCTCGCGGCGGGCGTCCTCGAGCCGGGCCCGGGAGCCGGCGAGGGCGCGTTCCTGCTCGAGCGCGGCGCCCTGGAGGGAGTGCAGCGTCGTCTGGGCGGACTGCAGGGCGGACCGGGCGGCTTCGGCAACGGCCTCGGCGTGGAGCGCGGCGTCCTCGGCGTCGTTGAGGGCGGCCTCGGCGGCCTCAACCGTTTCCTGGGCGGCACCGGCGGTCTCCGGCAGCGGAGCGCCGCGGTCGCGTCGGTCGCCGTACTGCTCGATCGCTGCGGCGAGGCGGTCCCGGTCGTCGCGCAGGCGGCTCTCGTCCTCGCCGTCGAGCAGCCGGTCGCGCTGGGCCACGGCCTCGCGCACCTGCTGCGCCAAATCCTGCGCGGCACGCCACTCGGTGCGGGCCGCGGCGACCGACTCGACCCCGTGTCGGGCCAGCAGCGCGGTGAACCGCTCGCGGGCCGTGCGGGCGGCGTCCCGGCGGGCCGCGATGCCCTGCTCCGGGAAGACCCGCAGCCGCCACTCGCCGGGGATCTCCACCTCGACCTCGTCCGTCACCGGGACGGACCACGGCTCCTCCGGGGCGATCTCCTCGGTGCTGTCGCCGCGAGTGATCGGGCGCGCGCGGCCCAGCGCGGTCAGCTCCACCCGGGCGCTGCCGGCCGCCAGCTCCGCCTCGGCCTTCTCCGCCGCCCGCTCGGCCCGCTCCAGCTCGTCCAGGACGTCCTCGTCGATCTCCGTGCCGGGACGGGACCGCAGCTCGGCCAGCTGCGCCCGGACCGCTTCGAGCGAGTCCAGGATCTCGAGCACGCGGCGGTGGCGCTCGACGTCGTCGAGGTGCTTCCGGTCCTCCCGGGCGGAGCGGTGGGCCGCCCGGGCCTCCTGCACGGCGGCCTGGGCCGCGGTCCGGCGCTCCTCGGCCTCCTCGGCGTGCTCCCGCACCGGGGCGAGCTCCTGCTCGCAGGACCGCAGGTCCTCGGCGAGTGCTGCGCTGCGCTCCTCGTCGGCGGTCAGCGCGGCCACGAGCTCCGCGCGGCGGGCCGAGCGCTCCCGGGCGCGGTCGAGCTCGCCCTGGGCGGCGTCCCGCCGGCGCTGGGCCTCCTGCCGCTGCCGCTGGACGGCCTCGATCTCCCCGGCGGCACGGTCCAGATCCGCCTTCTCCGCGCGGGCAGTCCCGAGCTTCCGGCCGGTGGCGGCGATCTCCTCGGTGAGCTCGGCGAGCTCCTCCTCGACCACCGCGATGCCCCGCAGCTCCTCGGCGGCCTCCGCGGCCGCGGTCCCGGCCGCACGGCAGTCGGTCTCGGCCTGGAGGTACTTGGCGTTCTTCTTCCGCGTCGAGGTCCAGTACCTGTCGCACTCCGCACTCACGCGTTCCAGGAGGGAGGCGACCTCGCGGTCGTCGCCCTGGGCCTGACCGGCGTGGCACTCCAGGGCCCGGCGCAGGGCCGCGCTGTCGGTGAGGGCGTTCTGGGTCAGCCCGCCGGCCTGCATGAAGCGCAAGGCCTTCCACAGCGCGGTGTCGGCCCCGCCCCACAGCTGCTCGGCGGCGTCGTGGGCCTCGCGGCTAGTGAGCTTGTGGCCGCTCCGGGGGCCCGAGATGTACTCCAGGGTGGTGGACGGCCGCTTCAGCCACTGCTTGGTGTAGACCACGCGATCGGTCCCGATCGAGAACTCCGCCTCCACCAGGACGGGCACGTCCCGGCCGGCGGGCTTGGCCTCGGCGATCTTCTTGTGCCGGCTGCTGTCCGGGAGCTCGATCAGCGCGTCCAGGGCGTCGATCATCGAGGTCTTGCCGATCTCGTTGCGGCCGGTCAGCACCACGACCCCGGCGTCGGGAAACTCGACCTCGCGGGCGGTCACGCCGCGGAAGTTCTCCAGCTTGAGACGGTGCAGCTTCATCGGGTCGGTCCTCCCACGAGGCGGTACAGGAGCCGGAGCGCGTCCCCGGCGGTAGGCGCGGACGCGGAGTCCGAGGCCGCCAGTTCGCGCAGATCGGTCACGGCGTCGGCGGCGTACCCGCCGACGTCCAGGTCCTCGAACTCGTGCTCGTCCGGGATCACCACCAGGTCGGTGTGCCGCTCCCACGCGTTGAGGCTCGCGAAGATCTCCGCCTGCTCCTCGAGCAGCCGGTCCAGCTCTGCGGACTCGGAGAGGTTGAGGGTGCCGGTGAAGACGGTCTTGAGGATGATCCGCTCCTTCGGGGTGAGGGCGGCGAGCTCGGCCCGCAGCGTCCCGACGTCGTCAGCGCCGTCGAGCTGCCGGGCGAGGACGCGGTGCTCCCACTGGCCCACCTCGTGGGAGGTGACCTCCACGGTGCTCCCGTCCAGCGCCACCTCGAGGACGTGGCCGCGGCCGTGCTCGCGGAAGCCCGTGGACTCGTGGGTGCCGGAGTAGTGGATCGCGCCGCGGTCGTCCTCGGGCCAGCGGATGTGCCGGTCGCCCAGCGCCACGTAGTGGATCGCCCCGCGGGCCAGCGCCTCGTCCAGGGGCGCCCGGCGCACGGTCACCTGAGAGGTACGGTCGGGGTCCAGCTCGTCGAGCATCCCGTGGCCGACGACGACGCGCAGCGTCCCGTCCGGTTCCAACCCTTCCAGGGCCGGGGCGACCGGGTCCGCGTCGGGCCGCTTGCTGCGCCAGGGCGCGGCCACGAGCTCGACGCCCTGGGCGACCGGCCAGGGGCCCACCTCGTCCAGGAGGACGACGTTGTCCGGTTTCGCGCCGACGAACGCGTCCTGGGCGTAGATCGACCCCGGACCGAGCGGGTCGTGGTTGCCCGGCAGCAGGTACACCGGCAGCCCCACCGAGCCCATGGCGTCCAGGGCGCGCCCGACGTCCCGACGGCTGAGATTGGCGTGCTCGAAGACGTCGCCGGCCACCACCACGAACGCGCATCCCCGGGCGCGGGCCAGCTCCCCGATGCGGCGGATCGTCTCGACCCGGTCGCCCGTGTACCGGGACTGGGCCTCGCCCTCGAGGTAGTGCCGGGTCATGCCGAGCTGCCAGTCGCTCGTGTGGAGGAATCGGATGCTCGTCATCGAGGCTCCTCGTGCGGTCGGGGGGTGCTCTCCCAGGGGGTGGGTCCAGTGCCACGCTATCGGGATCGGCGGACACCGAAGGCCCCGGCACCCCGGCGTGTGCTTCGATGGGGCTCATGGAGCCGAGCAACCGGAACGACCTGTGGGCTGCCATCCACGCCGAGCGCGCGCGCCTGGCCGAGGACCTGGCCGGCCTGGACGAGACGCAGTGGGCGGCGCCGTCCCTGTGCGAGCGGTGGACCGTGGAGGACGTCGTCGCGCACCTGACCGCGGCCGCGAGCATCGGCCGGCTCCGCTGGCTCCGGAGCGTGCTCGGCGCCCGCTTCGACTTCGACCTGCACAACCAGCGCCGCCTCGAGGAGCACCGGGGCGCCACCCCGGCCGAGACGCTCCAGCGGTTCCGGGCCGTGGCCGGCAGCACCGCGGCGCCCTCCAAGGACACGGCGGCGTGGCTGGCGGAGGTCGTGGTCCACGGCCAGGACGTCCGCCGCCCGCTGGGGCTGCCGCGCACGCCGCCGGTCGGGACCGTGACCGCGGTGGCGCGGTTCTACGCGAGCAAGGACTTCGCGGTGCCCAGCCGCAGCGCCGCCCAGGGCCTCCACCTGGTGGCCACCGACGGTCCGTTCGAGTCCGGCGCCGGGCCCCTGGTCAGCGGGCCCACCCTGGCGATCGTCATGGCGCTGGCCGGCCGCGCGGCGTACTGCGACGACCTGACCGGTGAGGGCATCTCGATCCTGCGGTCCCGCTGCTCGCCCGCCTGAGCGCGTTTCGCCGAGCGCGGGACACCGGCGGTGCCCATGGGGCGCGGGGTGGAGCCGTCCGGGATGTCCGGATCTGTGGGACGGTCGTCCGGTCGGACGCTGGGCATTCCGCCACCGGTGGGAGAGAGTGAGGAGAGGACCGGCCGCGTGCCGGTCCCGCACGACACCACGCACCCGAGCAGAGGAGACACCTTGGCCGAGACCATCGCCGGCATCACCGTTCCGGACTCCGCCCTCGTCCGCGAGACCACCGAGCTGGTCCGGCGGGCCGCCGACGAGAGCCTGTTCAACCACTCCCGCCGGGTCTTCCTCTTCGGCATGCTCAAGTCCGCCGCGCGTGGACTCGAGGTGGACCCGGAGCTCGCCTACGTGGGGGCGATGTTCCACGACCTCGGCCTCACCGACGATTACCGCACCCAGGACCAGCGCTTCGAGATCGACGGCGCGGCGGCGGCACAGGCGTTCCTGCGCGACCACGGCCGCTCCGCCGAGGAGGCGCGCAACGTGTGGCTGGCGATCGCCCTGTACACCACGCCGGCCATCCCGCTGCACCTAGAGCCCGAGGTCGCTGTGGTCACCCTCGGCGTCGAGACCGACGTGCTGGGCCTGGACCTGGACCAGATCTCCGAGGAGCACCGCGCCGAGGTCGTCGCCGCGCACCCCCGGCCGGACTTCAAGAACAAGATCCTCCGCGCGTTCTACGACGGCATGGCCGACCGGCCCGAGACCACCTTCGGCACCATGAACGACGACGTGCTCGCCCACTTCGACCCCGACTTCCACCGGGAGGACTTCGTGCGCATCATCCAGGAGAACGCCTGGCCCGAGTGAGCCCGAGCGCACCGGCGGTGGGGGAGAACGCGACCGTGACGACCGGTTCCCGGCGGGTGGTGTTCCTCGTGTTCGACGGCGTGAAGATGCTCGACGTCGCCGGCCCGGCCGAGGTGTTCGCCGAGGCCAACACCCTGGGCGCCGACTACGCGCTGAGCTACGCCTCGCCATCCGGGGAGCCGGTGCGCACGTCCGTCGGGGCCCTGCTGCCGGTGGACGCGCCCGTCGCCGAGCTGTCCGACGCCGACACGCTGATCGTCGCCGGCGGTGACGGCCTGGTCTCCGCGCCGCTGCCCGAGGAGCTCGTCGACGCCGTCCGCGCATCCGGGGCCCGGCCCCGGCGGCTGGTCTCCATCTGCACCGGGTCCTTCGTGCTCGCCGCCGCAGGGGTGCTCTCCGGTCGGCGGGCCACCACGCACTGGCGCCACGCCGAGCTCCTGGCGCGGGCGCACCCCGACGTCCGGGTGGAGCCGGACGCGCTGTTCGTCGAGGACAACGGGGTGTTCACCTCGGCCGGGGTCTCCGCCGGCATCGACCTGGCCCTTGCCCTCGTCGAGCGGGACCACGGGCCGGAGCTCGCCCGGGACGTCGCCCGCGGCCTAGTGATGTTCATGCAGCGCCCCGGCGGCCAGTCCCAGTTCTCCGCCCCGCTGCAGGCCCCGCCCCCGCGGACACCGGTGCTGCGCGCCGCCGTCGACCGGGTCTGCGCCCAGCCCGCCCTGGACCACAGCGCCGAGGCGCTGGCCGCCGCCGTCGGTGTCAGCTCCCGCCACCTCTCCCGGCTCTTCGCCGCCGAGCTGCAGAGCACCCCGGCCAAGTTCGTGGAACGCACCCGCCTGGACCACGCCAAGGGCCTCCTGGACGCCGGGCACAGCATCGCGGAGACCGCCCGCGCCGCCGGCTTCGGCAGCACCGAGACCCTGCGCCGGACGTTCGTGGCCCGGTTCGACGTCTCGCCCAGCCAGTACCGCGACCGCTTCGCCAGCACCGGCACTGAGGACCGGCCCCGCTGAACGGTGCCGCACACCGTGCACCGCAACGGGGCGGTCACATCGTTGTGCCGATCGGAGGGCGGGGGGAGCATGGAGACCCGGCCCGCCGAAGCTCCAGGAGTTCCCGTGGCGTACAAGTTCTTCCCCCACATCCCCGTCGCCGACCTGGAGCGCTCGCGGTCCTTCTACCAGGCCCTGGGCTGGCGGACGGCCCCCGGCATGGCCGAGGGGCACAGCCTGATCCTGGACCTCGGGGAGGACTTCGGGGTCACGCTCGTCGAGCGGCGGTTCATGCAGCAGGCCGTCGGCGAGGGCCAGGAGCTCGCGGATCCCCTTCGTACGGTGAGCGGCAGCTTTGCCCTGCTCGTCGACATCCCCGAGGAGGTCGACGCCCTGGTCGAGCGGGCGGTCGCCGCCGGTGCCACCGCGGGGCACCGCAAGGATGACAGCTACACGAGCCACCGGGTGTTCGCCGACCTGGACGGCCACCGGTGGAACATCGTGTGGGCGGACCCCATCGTGACGGCCCGGGACTGAGGCATGATCCGTTCTGGGGAGCAGTACGTTGGAGACGTCAGATTCACAAGATTCACAAGATTCACCGACATTCACAGGGGCAGCGTGGAGAATCCTTTTCGTCCCACGGCCGGGGCCTCCCCGCCCGAGATCATCGGCCGGGCCGGAGTCCTGGACGAGTTCGCCTACGGACTGCGTCTCCGTTCGGGAGCACCCGGACTGCTGACCATCTTCACGGGGGCCCGGGGAGTGGGCAAGACCGTGATGCTGGGCGCAGCCGAGGACCTGGCCCGGGCCGAGGGCTGGGCCATCGTGTCCGAGACGGCGACACGGGGATTCATGGGCCGCATCGGCAACTCGATGCGTCGGCTGGCCGACGAGCTCGGCAGCGGACCCCAGGGCCGGCGGCTCACGTCCGTCACAGCGGCGGGCTTCGGCTTCACCACTCAGCTGCCACCACACCAGCAGCTGGAGTGGCGCGAAGAGGGGCTGCGACTGCTGCGGCTGTTGGAGGAGCAGCGGACGGGACTGCTCATCACCGTGGACGAAATCCATGCCGCAGACCGCCAGCAGATCGCCCAGCTGGCCGCGGACGTGCAGCACTTCATCCGGGCGGACCTGCCCATCGGTCTGCTCTTCGCCGGCCTGCCGGCGGCCGTGTCGGACCTGCTGAACGAGGGGGTGGCCACATTCCTCCGCCGCGCCGACCGGATCGACCTGCACGCGGCCGCGGTCGGCGAGGTCCAGCAGTCCTACCTGGAGACCTTCGCGGCGGGCGGCTTCGTCCTCGACGACGATCAAGCCCGCCGTGCCGCCGAGGCCACCGGAGGCTATCCCTTCCTGATCCAGCTGGTGGGGTACTTCCTGTGGCAGGAGGCGGAGAAGGTCTCCGCCGCGCTCACGGACGAGATGGTGGACCACGCCGTGACCGCCGCTCGCCGCCGGAACGAGCGCGTGGTCATCGAGGCGGCGCTCTCGACGGCCTCCCCGCGCGATCTCGACGTCCTCCGGGCCATGGCCGAGGACGACGGCCCGTCCACCGCCGGGGACATCGGCGCCCGGATCGGGGCCCGGCCGAACACCGTCGGCAACTACAGGACCCGGCTCATCGACGCCGGGCTGATCGAGCCCGCGGGGTACGGGCGGGTCCGCTTCGCCATTCCCGGGCTGCGCGAGCACCTGCGACAGCCCCCGCACCAGGACGCCCGGGGTGCCGAGAATCCGCGTGTCCCCTAATCAGGGGATAGGAGACAGCCCTAAAGCGGTGAGACGACATCGGTTCTCGTCATGAAACCAGTGTTTTCCGTGGCCAGCGACCGATTATGGGCCTTTGACCACCTCATTGCCCTGGTGGGTGATCACCCTTCTTATGATGCACAGACAACGAATTACGTGTGCACACACTTGGAGGATCAGCATGAAGAAGACCGCAGCAGCAGTGGCCGCACTGGCCGTCGCCGGGTTCACGGGACTGTCGATGGCCCCGGCCTCGGCGCAGATGTTCCAGAACTGCAAGGCGGCGAACAACGCCGGTTACTACAACATCCCTGCCTCGTCCGCCGCTTACAGTCCCGACCTTGACGGCAACAGCGACGGCGTGGCGTGCGAGGGCGGCGGCACCACGGTCTACATCTCCCCGACGGTCGACACGCCGGTCGCGCCGGACACGTCCGACGTCGTGCAGAACACCGCCGTGTTCGACAACTGCACCGAGGCTCGCGCGGCCGGCCGGGTCAACATCCCCGCCGGTGATCCCGCGTACGGCCTGCACCTCGACGCCGACCGTGACGGCTTCGGCTGCGACGCCGACGGTACCGACGACGGCGTGCAGTACCAGGAGATCATCGACCGGGTGCCGGCGGACTGGGCCGACGGCGGACAGGGCTACGACCAGGTCGGCCAGGTGCCCGCCGGCGGTGCCGACACCGGTGTCGAGGGCGAGTCCGCCGTGCCGGGTCTCGTGCTCGCGGGCGGTCTGACCGTGATGGCGGCCGCCGGTGCGACCGTCGTGGCCCGCCGCCGCGCCACCCAGGGCTGAGCCGATAGCAGGTCCGCGACAGCGGGGTAGGTTCGTGCCCGTGCTGATGTTCTCCCGCGACCGCCGCAACAGCTTCCTCGCTGCTGCGGCGGTCGCTGCCCTGCTGCTCGCCGGGTGCGCCCAGGAATCGCCGGCTGAACCCGGAGCGGGCGCGGCCGGTCCGGCGTCGTCGTCCTCCTCGTCCGTGCCTTCGCCCAGGGCGACACCGTCGGCGGGGACGACCTCCGCGCCCGCCTCCGCCCCGACACCCAGGACGACAAGTGGGCCGACGGGTGAGCCGACAAGCGGCCCGCGGCCCATGACGGAATCGGAGCCGCTCTCGGTCGACATCCCCGCCCTCGGTCTCGGCTCCGAGCTGCTGCACCTGGGCCTGCGGGGGGACGGCACGCTGGACGTGCCACCCGGCGATCCGGGCTCTCCCGCGTCCTGGTACGACCAGTCGCCCACACCGGGAGAGCAGGGGCCGGCGATCCTGCTAGGCCACGTCAACGCGACCGACGGCGGCCCCGGCGTCTTCGCCGGCCTGCGCGACCTGGTGCCGGGGGACACCGTCGAGGTGGTCCGGGCGGACGGCTCCACCGCCGTGTTCGCCGTGGATCGCGCCGAGCAGTACTCGAAGGACACCTTCGACACCCGTGCGGTCTACGGGAACACCGAAGGCCCCGAGCTTCGGCTCATCACCTGCGACGGCTACAACCTCTTCACCGGCGAGTTCGACGACAACTACGTCGTCTTTGCGACGCTCATCGGCTGAACCGCGCATCCCTGCCGAGTGCAGCGCCCGCCCCGGCTCATCCGCGCCGGTAGGCGTGGCCCATCTCGGTGTGGGACCAGCGGGTCTCGATCCGGGCGTCGCCGCTGCGCCGCACGGCCTCGGCGGTCTCCCGGTCCAGCTCGGAGCGCCACTCCTCGATGGTGAGCAGGTCCGAGGAGCGCAGCAGCGGCTGCCGGTAGATGTTCAGGGCCCGGGTCACCTCGCCCTGCTCGAGGGCGGTCCGCAGCTGCAGGACGTCGCTGGTGACGGCGGACGGATCGGCGAAACGATAGGGGCCGGTGGTGATCACCGCCCCGAGCCGGCGGCGGACCCGGTGGATCTCCGTGCGGACCGTGCCGGGGGTGCCGTGCTCGCCGTAGAGCTCATAGGCCATCTCCTCGGCGCTCCACCCGCGCTCGCGCAGGCTGAGCAGCGCGAGGATCTCCGCCGAGCGCGTCGGCAGGGGGAACCAGTCCCCGCCGCCCACCCGGGCCGCGGCCGGCTCGGCGAGCAGGCGCAGCTCCAGGGACGGCGTGCCGGTCGTGCCGGCGGGGTGTCGTGAGGCCGTATGGGCGGCGAGCAGCGTCTCGACGACGCGCGCGGCCGAGCGGACCAGGGCCCTGGTGTCCGGGGTGGCGGTGCCCCGCGGCCCGGACAGGTCGATGACGCCGAGCACCTCCCCGCTGCCCGGGTGGCGCACCGGGGCGGACGTGCAGTCCCAGGCGCTGTGGGACCGGGCGAAGTGCTCCGTGCCCCGCAGCTCCTCCGCGGCCCCGCTGCGCAGCGCCTGGGCGATCGCGTTGGTGCCCACGCCGTGCTCGTCCCAGCCGGCGCCCTCGACGAAGCCGAGCCCGTCGGCGCGTCCCAGCGGCGAGCGTCCCCCGCGCCGCCACAGCACGGTGCCGTCGGGGCCCGTGAGGACGGCGACCCGGGCCTCGGCGGCATCACGGACGACGCCCAGGAGGTCGGCGACGACGTCGACGTGCGCCCCCAGTGGGGAGAGTGCGCGCAGCTGCTCGACCTCGTGGTCCGGGAGCACCTCCCGCGGGCCGTCCAGGTCGCGGGACATGCCCCGGGCGGCGCACCGCTCCCACGCCGAACGCACCCGTTCCGGTGTCCTCGCCGATCCGCAGCTGTCCACAGCGCGCTCCTCCGTCCTCTGCGCCTGTCCTGACGTCACCGGGCCCGTCACGGCGTCCGTCCTGACGTCACCGGGCCCGTCACGGCGTCCGTCCTGATGCAACGCCGGGGAAACCCCCTCGGCCCCACAGTGGTGACACGCATCACATCGGACCCTATGCCACTGGGCGTCCGGCGTACACCGAGGAGGAACCATGACCACGATCGACACCGGCGTGGGAGCCGGCACGGACACCGCCCGCTCCTGGCTGGCCGCCCTGGAGGACGCCCTCGCGGCCGGCAACGCGGACGCGGCGGCGGATCTGTTCGCGGAGGAGAGCTACTGGCGCGATTTCCTGGCGTTCACCTGGAACCTGAAGACGCTGGAGGGCCGCGAGCAGATCTGCCGGATGCTCGCGCAGACCCTGCCGCACGTCCGGCCCTCCGGGTGGGAGGTCGAGGGCGAGCCCACCGAGGCGGACGGGGTGACGGAGTGCTGGGTGCGCTTCGAGACCTCCGCCGGCTCCGGGTGGGGCTACCTGCGGCTGCGCGACGGGAAGGCGTGGACCCTGCTGACCACGCTGCAGGACCTGCGCGGCTCCGAGGAGCAGAAGGGGCCGCGCCGGGACCGCGGGGTGGTCCACGAGATCACCCGCGAGCGCACCACCTGGCTGGAGCGGCGCCGGGCGCGGGAGGAGGCCCTCGGCCGGACGGAGCAGCCGTACTGCCTCGTCGTCGGCGGCGGCCAGGGCGGGATCGGCCTGGCCGCGCGGCTGCAGCGCCTCGGCATCCCCACGATCGTGGTGGACAAGCACGAGAAGGCCGGGGACGCCTGGCGCAACCGCTACAAGTCCCTGCACCTGCACGACCCCGTCTGGTACGACCACATGCCCTACCTGCCGTTCCCGGACGACTGGCCGGTGTTCCCCGCCAAGGACAAGGTCGCCGACTGGCTGATGCACTACGCCGACATCATGGAGCTGAACTACTGGGCGAGGACCGAGTGCCGGTCGGCCGAGTGGGACGAGCAGTCCGGGACCTGGACCGTGGTCGTCGACCGCGACGGCGAGGAGGTCGTGCTGCACCCCACTCAGCTGGTCTTCGCGCTGGGCGTCTCCGGGTACCCGAGAATCCCTGACTTCCCGGGCGCCGACGTCTTCCGGGGCGCGCAGCACCACTCCTCCGCGCACGCCGGCGGCGACGACTGGGCGGGCAAGCGGGCCGTGGTGATCGGCTCCAACAACTCCGCCCACGACATCTGCGCGGACCTCTGGGAGCACGGGGCCGAGGTCACCATGGTCCAGCGCTCCTCCACCCACATCTCCCGCAGCGAGTCGCTCATGGACCTCGTCCTGAAGCCGCTCTACTCCGAGGAGGCGCTGGAGGCCGGCATCACCACGGAGAAGGCGGACATGCTCTTCGCGTCCTGGCCGTACCGGGTCCTGCCGGACGTCCAGCGGCCCGCGTTCGAGGCGATGGCCGAGCGGGACCGGGAGTTCTACGACGCGCTCGAGGCGGCCGGCTTCGACCTCGACTTCGGGGAGGACGGCTCCGGGCTGTTCCTGAAGTACCTGCGCCGGGGCTCCGGGTACTACATCGACGTGGGCGCCTCGCAGCTGATCATCGACGGGCGGGTCCGGCTGGCCACCGGTCAGGTCGACCGGCTCACGGAGGACGCGGTGGTGCTCGACGACGGGACCGAGCTGCCGGCCGACCTCGTCGTCCACGCCACCGGCTACGGGTCCATGAACGAGTGGCTCGCGGACCTGATCTCCCCGGAGGTCGCCGACCGGGTGGGCAAGTGCTGGGGCTACGGCTCCGACACCACCCGGGACCCCGGGCCCTGGGAGGGCGAGCTGCGGAACATGTGGAAGCCCACCAACGTGGAGAATCTCTGGATCCACGGCGGGAACCTGCACCAGAGCAGGCACTACTCCAAGTACCTCGCCCTGCAGCTCAAGGCCCGGATGGAGGGCCTTCCCACCCCGGTGTTCGAGCTCGCGGAGTCCCACCACCCCCGGTGATGCCGGCCCGGGCGCGTTGACGGGGCGCCGGGACGGATCGACCGTTCCGGCGCCCCGTCCGCGGGCGGGTCACTCCTCGAGCTTCCGGGCCTGTTCCTCCCAGGCGGTGCGGGCGTCCCGGCCCGCGGTGGGGTGGTGGGTCTCCCGCAGGGCGCGGAGCGCGGCGGTGCGCTGCTGGGCCAGGGCCTCCGCGGCGGCCCTCGTGGCGGCGTCCTCGCGGGCCTGGGCCCGGGCGGCGGTCACGGCGTCCATGATGAGGTCCACCCCCAGGGCGCCGCCCTCCAGGTAGGCGGTGCGGACCTGCCGGTCCGGGTGGTACAGGTACTGGTCGTTGACCTGGCCGAGGGCGGTGTCGAACTCGGCGTCCGTCAGGTCGGAGATCATGGCGACCACCCGGTCCAGGCGGGCGTCCAGCTGGTCGAGCAGGTCGTGCCGCCGGGCGCCGCGGCGCAGGGACCACAGCGCGCGGCCGTGCGTGCGGAGCCGGTCCACGTCCCAGTCCGCCTGCGGCACCACGGACAGGGTGCCCACGAGGAGCCGGGGATCCCGGGAGTCCTCCGGCGGGGGCAGGGAGCGGAGGTGCCACGAGATCCAGGCCGTGCGCATGTTGGACGCCCCGGCCGCCCGAGCCTCCTCCACCGACGTCCGCCCGGTCTGCGGGGCGGTCAGCGGCGGCCCGGCGTCGTCGTCCTCGGGCGCGTCCTGCCCGGCGGCGCGGGTCCGGCTCGTGATGACGCCGGCGCTGAGCCAGATCAGCAGGCCGACCAGGACCACGCCGAGGAGGGCCACCCCGCCGAGGAGCACGAACCGGAACAGGCCGACGGCGACCACCACGGCGACCACGACCACCACCCAGACGGCGGCTCCGCTGCTGCTCCCGGTGTTGTTCATGACGGCCCCCGAATGACCACGTGCGTGCTGGGCACCCATTCTACCGCCGCGGCTCCAGCGGCCCCGGGGGCTCAGGACCGCTGAGGCAGGCCCTCGCGGAAGACCCGCTTGAGCTCGGTCAGCTCCGGGCCGTGGCCGGTGCCCTCGGTGTTGAGCGCCGGCTGGTGCCCGGCGACCCAGTGCTGCTCGAGGGCGTCGACGTCGTCCTTCGTCCCGCACTCCGCCCAGCCGAGGAGCAGGTGCTCCTGCATCCACGCCGTGAGCCGCTGCTCGTGCGCCTCGTCGAGGACCACGCGCCCCCGCCCGTCCACGGCGGCGCCGTCCCTCCAGGACGGGTCCCCGGGCAGGAGGACGGCGAGCAGCGTGCGCCGCAGCGCGGAGGAGCGGGTGCGCCGCAGGTGCTGGCCGCTGATCCGCTGGTGGAGGTCGCGCCGGGCGCGGCCCACGTAGAGCAGCTCGGCCGTCCCCGACGAGTGGCGGAGCCGCGGCACCGCGGGCAGGTGCAGCCCGGCCGCCTCCGGGGTGGGGGAGCGGGCGGTGTCCAGCCACCAGGCGTAGACGCCGCGGGAGGGGCGGACCTCCGCCTCCAGCGGCGTGCTCAGTGGGAGCGCGGCGAGGCCGGGCTGCGTGCTCACGGATCACCACCTCCTCGGGGCGTTCTCTTCTGCAACTCTGCTTCGACTGTAGGCGCAGGACGCGGCGGTGCCCACCCCGCCCGACTCGCGCCGTTGTTTCCGGCGCCACGCTTGCCATACCTAGCGCTGCTAGGGTTCAATGCATAGCACACCTAGGTATCAGGAGGCGCAGTGCGCATCGACAAGGACCTGGTCGCCGCCTCGGCCACCCCGCTCGTGCTGGGGATCCTGGCGGACGGCGACCTGTACGGCTACGCGATCCTCAAGCGCGTCAGCGAGCTCTCCGGCGGCTCCATGCAGTGGACCGACGGCATGCTCTACCCGCTGCTGCACCGGCTCGAGCGCCTCGGCCACGTGTCCTCCTCGTGGGGCACGTCCGAGGCCGGGCGCCGGCGCAAGCACTACGCGATCACGGCCTCGGGCCGGGCCGCGCTCGCCGACCGGCAGGAGCAGTGGACGGTCGTCGCCGACGCGCTGCGGCAGGTGTGGCAGGCCGCGCAGCAGCCGCCCGCCACGACCGAGCGGTGGGCGTGATGGAGCTGCACGCGGAGCAGGAGGCCCAGATCGGGCGGTGGCGCGGCTGGGTCCAGCGCCGCCAGGCGATCTCCCCGGCCGACGTGGACGAGCTCGAGGACCACCTGCGCGAACAGGTCGCGGACCTGAGGGCCACCGGGCTCGACGACGACGAGGCCTTCCTCGTCGCGATCAAGCGCATGGGCAACCTCGACGCCGTCTCGCACGAGTTCGCCCGCGAGCACTCCGAGCGGCTGTGGAAGCAGCTCGTGCTCCTCCCGGAGGACGCCGAGGACGCCGGCGCGCCGCCGTGGCGGGAGCTGGGCGTCGTTCTGGCGCTCGCGGTCGGGGCCGGGCTGGCGGTCAAGGCCGGCACCGCCTGGCTCGGCGACGAGGCGGTGCTGGCGCGCAACCTCGGCCTGCTCGTGCTGCCCTTCCTCGCCGGGTACTTCGCGTGGAAGCGCCGGCTCACCGCGCGCGTGGTGGCGGCGCTGCTCGTCCCGTTCGCGCTGCTGGCGGTGGTGCTCAACGTCTATCCGTTCGTCCCCGGCGGTTCCACCGAGCTGCTCGCCGTCCTGCACGCACCGGTGGTCCTGTGGCTGCTGGCCGGGATCGCCTACACGGGCGGGAGGTGGCGCTCCGACAGCCGGCGGATGGACTTCGTCCGCTTCACCGGCGAGCTCGTGATCTACTACACGCTCCTGGCCCTGGGCGGGGCGGTATTGGTCGGGCTCACGTTCGGGGCCCTGCAGGTCCTCGGGATCGACCTGGAGCCGGTGCTGGAGGACTGGATCCTGCCGTTCGCCGTGCCCGGTGCCCTCGTGGTGGCGGCGTGGCTGGTCGAGGCCAAGCAGAACGTCGTGGAGAACATCGCCCCGGTCCTCACCCGGGTGTTCACGCCCCTGACGATCCTGATGCTGGTCGCCCTCCTCGTGGTGCTCACGGCGGCCGGCGGGCTCGTGGACGTCGACCGCGGGCTGCTGATCCTGATGGACGCGATCCTCGTGCTGGTCCTGGCGCTGCTGCTCTACTCGATCTCCGCCCGGGACCCGCTCGAGCCTCCCGGCCTCTTCGACGGCCTGCAGCTGGTGCTCGTCGTCGCGGCGCTGGCGGTGGACGCGGTGATGCTGACCGCCATGCTGACCCGGATCGCCGAGTTCGGCTCGAGCCCCAACAAGATCGCCGCGCTCGGGCTGAACCTGCTGCTGCTGGTGCACCTGGTGCGGGCGGCCTGGCTGAGCGCCGGGTGCCTGCGGGGACGCCGGCCGTTCGCGGAGCTGGAGCGCTGGCAGACGCGCTACCTTCCGGTCTACGGCGTGTGGGCCGCGATCGTGGTGGTGGTCTTCCCGCTGGTCTTCGCCTTCGCCTGACCGGCGGGCTCCGCGGTCACACCGCGGAGCGGCTGCTGCGGGCGGAGAGGGGCCTGCGCGTCCCGGTGGCAGGGGAGTCGCCCCCCGACGACTGACCAGATGGTCCGAGGCCCGCTGCCACCAGGACGGCGGCATCATGATCGTCGTCGTGCCGGCGGCCTTGCGGCCGGTCGTCCCGACGCGATCCTCACGCGGCGGCTCAGCCCCCCGGCTGATCACCTGCGTGATGCATCAACACTAACACTGGCTTATTACCCGATCGATTCGCATTCTGTCCACAGTTGCGCCGACTTGCCTCGGAGCTCCGCCCCGCACCCGACGGCGTGCTGGCCCTCCGGTCCTGCGGTGGGAGCGTCCGGTGCTCAGGCGCTCGTGCGCACGACGAGCTCCGGAGGGAGCCGGACGCTCTCCACGTCCCGGCCGTCGAGAACGTCCATCAGCATCTCGAAGCCCTGCCTTCCGATGCTGTGCATGGGGGAGCGCACGGTGGTGAGCCCCACGCTGCCGGCCAGCGGCGTGTCGTTGAACCCGACGAGGGCCAGGTCCTCCGGGACCGTGATCCCCTCCCGGGCGAAGACGCCGAGCGCGCCGATCGCCGCGAAGTCGTTGACCGCGAACACCGCCTCGGGCAGCGGCCCGGCGGCCAGGATCCGGGCGGCGGCCACGCTGCCGGCCGGGGCGTCGAAGCCGCCGGGGACCACCCGCTCCGGGTCCACCGCGAGGCCGTGCCCGGCGAGCGCGTCCAGGAAGCCGGCGCAGCGGTCGATCGAGGTCGAGGCCCGCGGATTGCCCGCGATGAGCCCGAAGGTCCTCCGGCCGGACGCGACGAGGTGCTCCGCGACCATGCGTCCCCCGGCGTAGTCGTCGCAGGTCACGGACCGGTGCCCCGGGGACCGCCGGCTCACCAGCGTGAAGGCCACGCCGCGGTCGGCGAGCTCGTCCAGGAAGGGGTCCTCGAACAGGGCGTCGCCGAAGATCAGGCCGTCGGCGCGGCGGTCCAGCAGCTTCTCCGCCTTGGCGCGGTGGGCCGCGGGGTCGTCCAGGGAGTTGGAGACCACGGTGAAGTAGCCGTGCTCGGAGGCGGCCTCGTCGATGCCCTCGTACATGGTGGCCAGGACGTAGTCCTGCAGGCGGGGCACGACGACCCCGATCATGTGCGACTTGGCCGTGCGCAGCGACGCGGCGTAGGGGTTCTTGCGGTAGCCGCGCTCCTCCGCGAGCGCGAAGATCCGCTCCGTGGTGTCCGGCGAGGCCCACTTGGAGCCGAGGCCCTTGGGGTCGTTGAGCACCCGGGAGACCGTGGAGGGATTGAGGCCCAGCTCGGCCGCCAGGGCCTTCAGCGTGACCGCCGGTCGTGCGCCCATGTCCACCTCCTCGCGGCTGTTTCCACACAGTAACGGACGTTAAATTCTCGTGAATGTGTTGCGCATCACTCTAGAGACGCTCTATGGTCGATCCCAACATCGTACGCAATCGATTGCGGCATTCGTTTGCATAGACCGTTGACGCTCCCGCGGAGCGGGACGACCCCACGGAAGGGAGGCGGCACGTGACACACATCCAGCTGCTCGGCACGGGGGGCACCATCGCGTCCCGGGGCGGCGGGTCCACGGGCTCCGTGGCCACGGACACGGCGGCCGACCTGTCCCGGAACCGGTACGGCGAGCTCACCGTCTCCGCCCGGGACGTCCTCACCACGGGCAGCTACCGGCTCACCCTGGGGGAGCTGCGGGCGATCGCCGAGGCGGCCCGGGACGCGCTGGCCGATCCGGCCAACGACGGCGTGGTGGTCACCCACGGGACCGACACCCTGGAGGAGACGGCGTTCCTGCTGGACCTGGTGCACGGCTCCCCGAAGAGCGTGGTGCTCACCGGCGCCCAGCAGCCGGCCGACAGCCCGGCCCCGGACGGCCCCCGCAACGTCGAGGAGGCGGTGCTGGCCGCCGCCTCGCCCGAGCTGCGGGGCAGCGGCGCGCTGATCTCCTTCGACGGGACGGTCCGCTCCGCCCGCGGCGCCCGGAAGGCGCACACCACCGCGAGCAGCCCCTTCCAGGGCGGCGCCGAGGTGGCGCACATGGCCGGGTCCGGGCTCGTCGTCACGGCCAGGCCGGTCCGCCGGGAGCCGCTGCCGCTGCCGACGGCGGCCTTCGACAGCACCAGGGTCGAGATCATCACTGCCCACACCGGCGCCACCCCGGACCTCTTCGACTTCGCCGTGCGCTCCGGCGCGCAGGCCGTGGTCCTCGCCGGATCGGGCGTCGGCAACGCGGGGCCCGGCTTCGCGGAGTCGGTGGCCCGTGCGGCCGGGGCCGGCTGCGCCGTGGTGCTCAGCACCCGTGCCCCGTGGGGACCCGTCGTCCCGCTCTACGGCAACGGCGGGGGCACCGACCTCGTGGCGGCCGGCGCCGTCCCCTCCGGGGACCTCAACCCGCTCCAGGCGCGCGTCCTCGCCGCCCTCCTGCTCTCCCTGGGGACCTCGGCCGCCGAGTTCCCCGGGGCCTTCACCGCCCACCTCTAGAACACCCACCACCAGAGGAGACATCATGTCCAAGAAGATCTACGTGTCCGTCGGTATCGACGTCGACGCCGTCGGCGGCTGGCTCGGCTCCTACGGCGGCGAGGACTCCCCGGGCGACATCTCCCGCGGCCTCTTCGCCGGCGAGGTCGGCGTGCCGCGGCTGCTCCAGCTCGCCCAGCGCCGCGAGATGCCCGTCACCTGGTTCTGGCCCGGCCACTCCGTGGAGACGTTCCCGAAGGAGTTCGACGCGGTCGTCGCCGCCGGTCACGAGATCGGCGTCCACGGCTACAGCCACGAGAACCCCATCGCGATGACCCGCGAGCAGGAGACCGAGATCCTCGACTACTGCACCGACCTCATCGAGCGGCGCTCCGGGAAGAAGCCCGTCGGCTACGTGGCGCCCTGGTGGGAGTTCTCCGGGGTGACCAACGAGATCCTGCTCGATCGCGGCTTCCTCTACGACCACTCGCTCATGCACGACGACCACACCCCGTACTACGTGCGGGTCGGGGACACCTGGACCAAGATCGACTACGACGCGGCCTCGGCCCAGGAGTGGATGAAACCGCTGGTGCGCGGCGAGGAGACCGACCTCATCGAGATCCCCGCCTCGTGGTACCTGGACGACCTCCCGCCGATGATGTTCATCAAGTCCAGCCCGAACAGCCACGGCTTCGTGTCCCCGCGGGACATCGAGCAGCTGTGGAGGGACCAGTTCGACTGGGTCTACCGCGAGATGGACTACGCGGTCTTCCCCCTCACGATCCACCCCGACGTCTGCGGACGCCCGCAGAACCTGCTGATGCTCGAGCGCCTCTTCGACCACATCCAGGGTCACGACGGCGTGGAGTTCGCGTTCATGGAGGACGTCGCCCGCGACTTCGCCGCCCGCAGTCCCCGCACCTCCGCCTGATCCCACCGGCACGAAGGAACACCGCCATGTCCGCTCTGCGCTCGAACCCGACGCCCTCCGGCGTCGAGCCCTGGAACGTGCCCATCACCCCGAAGGTGGTCAAGCAGGTCTCGATCGTCTGCTTCATCGCCTGAGTGGCCTCCGTCTACGACTTCACCCTCTTCGGCACGCTGCTCCCCGTGATCGCCGAGGACTTCGGCTGGTCGGTGGCCGAGTCCACCGCGATCAACACCTACGCCACGATCGGCGTGTTCATCGTGGCCCTGGCCGTGGGCACGATCATCGACAAGATGGGCCGCAAGAAGGCGCTCATCGTGCTCATGCTCGGCGGCGCCGTGGCGTCCGGTCTCACCGGCGCCGCCATCGGCGCCGCGAGCCTGGTCATCATCCGCTCCTTCTCCGGCTTCTCCATGTCCGAGGAGGTCGTCAACGCGGTCTACCTCAACGAGATCTACAAGGAGGCCAAGAGCCGCGGCCTCATGTACTCGCTCGTCCAGGGCGGCTGGCCGGTCGGCGCGCTGGTCTCCGCGGGGCTGTCGGCCCTGACGCTCCCGCTCATCGGCTGGCGCTGGAGCTTCGTGGTCGCCGCGGTGCTGTCCCTGATCGTCGTCGGCCTGGCCCTGCGCCTGCCGGAGTCCCCGACCTTCGCCGCGATGAAGGAGGTCCGGCGGCGCCGGGCCGCCGGCGACACCGCCGGTGCCCACGCGCTGGCCGACGAGCACGGCCTCGAGGAGGCGGCCCACCACGCCACCGGCGTGAAGGACGTCTTCACCCCGGAGCTGCGCCGGCACACGACCTGCCTGTCCCTGGCGTGGTTCTTCAACTGGTTCGGCATCCAGGTGTTCTCCGTCCTGGGCACCACCATCCTGGTCGAGGCCAAGGGCGTCTCCTTCGACAACGCCCTCATCATCCTGGTGCTCTCCAACGCGGTGGGCTTCGTGGGCTACGTGTTCCACGGCTGGCTGGGCGACAAGATCGGCCGCAAGCCGACCGTGGTCCTCGGCTGGATCGCCGGCGGCATCGTCAGCCTGGCGATGCTGCTGGGCCCGGGCACCTCCGGCTACATCATCCCGCTGTACGCCATGACGCTGTTCTTCCTCACCGGACCGTACGCGGCGCTGCTGTTCTACATGGGCGAGTCCTTCCCGCCCCAGGTGCGCGGCATGGGGGCGAACGTGGCCCACGTGATGGCGCCGCTCGGCGGCATCGCCGGCTCCGGGCTGCTCACCATCCTGCTGACCGCAGGGGTGGACACGGCCACGGCGGCCATCATCACCGGCTCCGGCGGGCTGATCCTCTCGGCGCTGTGCATGGCCGGGACCCGCACCCTGAAGGACGCCCACCTGAAGACCACGGTGATCGCATGAACCGCGACGACGGACTCGAGGGAAAGGTCGCCGTCATCTCCGGCGGCGGCAGCGGGATCGGCCGGGCGCTGGCGGTGGCCTACGCCCGGGCCGGGACCCACAGCGTCATCGGCTACCTCCCCTCGGACCCCCACGACGCGACGGACACCGTCCGCGCCGTGGAGGCCGCGGGCGGGCGCTGCACGGCCGTCCCCATGGACGTGCGCAGCTTCGAGGACACCGAGAAGCTCGCCCAGGCCGCGCTCGACGAGTTCGGCCGGCTGGACATCTCGGTGGCCGCGGCCGGCATCCTGCGCCGTGCCGCGCTCGCGGACATGACCGACCAGGCGTGGGACGACATGATGGCCGTCGACCTCTCCGGGGTGATGCGCGTCTTCCGCTCCTGCAGCACGCGGATGACCCACGGCGGGGCGATGGTGGCGACGTCCTCGATCGCCGGTGGCGTCTACGGGTGGGAGGAGCACAGCCACTACGCGGCGGCGAAGTCCGGGCTCATCGGCCTGTGCCGCTCGCTGGCCGTGGAGCTCGCCCCCCGGAAGATCCGGGTCAACGCCGTCATCCCGGGGCTGATCGAGAGCCCCCAGTCCCTGGACCCCGTGAACTCCCTGGGCCGGGAGGGTCTCGACGCCGCGGGCTCGATCATCCCGTGGGGCCGCGTGGGCAACGTCGACGAGGCCGCCCGCACCATCCGCTTCCTCACCGGCGACGACTCCGCCTACGTCACGGGTCAGCAGCTGATCGTCGACGGCGGGCTCACCGTCCGCTGGCCGAGCTGAGCCCACCAGGAAAGGCAGACATGGAACAGCAACTGACCGGCAAGGTCGCCGTCGTCACCGGCGGCGGCAGCGGCATCGGAGCGGCCATCGCCCTGCTCTTCGCCCGGGAGGGCGCGGACGTGGCCGTGCTGGACCGCGACGAGCAGCACGCGGCGGCCGTCGCGGAGGAGAGCGGCAGCTTCGGCGGGCGCACCACGGCGATCGCCGTGGACGTCACCGACGGCGAGGCGGTGCAGCAGGCGATGGAGAAGGTCGTCGAGGAGCTCGGCGGGATCGACGTCCTCGTCAGCGCCGCCGGCATCCTCGACGAGACGCCGCTGCTGGAGATGACCGAGGCGACGTTCGACAAGGTTCTGGCCGTGGACCTCAAGGGCGTCTTCCTGGCCGCGCGCTGGGCCGCGCCCCACATGGTGGCGCGCGGCGGCGGGCGGATCATCAACATCGCCTCGCAGCTGGGGATCAAGGGCGGCACCGGCCTGACGCACTACGTGGCGGCCAAGGCCGGGGTGATCGGCATGACGAAGGCCATGGCGCTGGAGCTCGCCGAGCACCACATCCTCGTCAACGCGATCGCGCCGGGTCCCGTCGTCACGCCGCTGATCGAGGGGCTGTCCGAGGAGTGGAAGGCCGCCAAGCAGGCGGAGCTGCCCATCGGCCGCTTCGGTCAGGCCCACGAGGTGGCGCCCACCGCGCTGCTGCTGGCCTCCTCGCCCGGCGGCGACCTCTACACCGGCCAGACGCTGGGTCCCAACAGCGGCGACGTGATGCCGTAGCCGGCCCGGGAGGAGATGTCACGATGTGCGCAGGATGCCCCGGAGGGCGTGCGGTCTCGAAGGTGACCGCCTACATCAACCTCAACGGGATGAAGCAGGCCGTCCTCGCGGAGTTGCGGCGCAGCGTGGGGCGCCGCGCGAGGATCACCGTGCTCGGCGACCGGTGGGTGCTGGGCTCCCGGACGGGCGCCCAGCAGGTCTTCCCCGACGTCGAGACGCTGGCCGACGCCCTGGTCGACCAGCACCTGGTCGACCGGCGCCTGCTGCCGGACGACGGCGGCGCGGAGTTCGAGCGGATCCTCGCCGCCGGGACCCACAGCGCCCCGCCCCTGGACGCGGGGCGGCTCGTGCGGGCGCTTCTCCTCAGCGCCGACACCGTGTGAGGCTGTCAGAGGCACCCGCCGACCGAACCACCCCTGAACGACTGTCGAAGGAGACGCACATGCCGGAACTCGACCCCCTCTGGTCCCCCCTGCAGATCGGTCCCGCCGCACTGGAGAACCGCGTGGCGCTGGCGCCGATGACCCGGATCAGCGCCACGGAGGAGGGCCACGCCACCGAGCGCATGGTCTCCTACTACGAGGCCTTCGCCCGCGGCGGCTTCGGGCTGCTGATCACCGAGGGGATCTACCCCGACGCCGCCCACGGGCAGGGCTACCTGTACCAGCCCGGGATCGCCACCGACGACCAGGCACGGGCGTGGGCCGAGGTGGTCGACGCCGTCCACGCGGCCGGGGCGAAGATCTTCGCCCAGCTCATGCACGCGGGGTCCCAGGCCCAGGGCAACCGCTTCGTCGACTCGACGATCGCTCCCTCCGCGGTGGCCCCCAAGGGCGAGCAGCTGGGCTTCTACCGCGGTGAGGGCCCGTACCCCGTGCCCGCGGAGATCACGGCGGAGCAGATGGCGGAGGTCCGGCAGGCGTTCGTGGACGCCGCGCTGCGCGCCCGTGACGCAGGGTTCGACGGCGTCGAGATCCACGGCGCCAACGGGTACCTGCTCGACCAGTTCCTCACCGACTACCTCAATCTCCGCACCGACGAGTACGGAGGTTCGCCGGAGAACCGGGTGCGGTTCGCCGCCGAGGTCTGCCGGGCCGTGCGCGACGCCGTGGGACCGGACCTGGCGGTGGGCATCCGGATCTCCCAGGCCAAGGTCAGCGACCACGACCACCGGTGGAGCGGCGGGCCCGACGAGGCCGAGGTGATCTTCTCGACCCTGGGCGCCACCGGGATCGACTTCGTCCACACCACCGAGTACCGGGCGACCGCCCCGGCGTTCGGCGACGACGGGCCGTCGCTCGCGGCGCTGGCCAAGCAGCACTCGGGCGTGCCGGTGATCGCCAACGGGCACCTGGACGACCCGGAGACGGCCGTGTCCATGCTGGCGGACGGCACGGCCGACGTCGTCGCCCTGGGCAAGGCGGCGCTGGCCAACCGGGACTGGCCGCAGCGGGTGCGCAGCGGCCGGCCGCTCGCCGAGCTCGACGGCAGCCTGCTCGCGCCCCTGGCCGACGTCAAGGACTGGGAGCTGGAGCTCTCCTGAGCGGACGCACCGCGGCGGGCGGTGCCGGTGCGGCACCACCCGCCGCGGGCCGCGAGCCCCGGCCGCTCACAGCGCCCAGATCTCCTCCAGCCGCTCGGCCCGCTCGTGCCGCGCCTGCAGGGCCTCCTCCATGGACACCGCGCGGAACCGGGTGGCCGTGCCCGGGGCGGCGCGGGCCAGCAGGTCCATGTCCGCGGAGATCACGGTGCCCACCATGGCGTAGCCCCCGCCCGAGACCGCGTCCCGGTGCAGCACGATCGGCTGGGTGCCGCCGGGGACCTGGATGGAGCCCACGGCGTAGCCGGCGTCCACGATGTTGGAGGGGTCCGAGCCCGCCCCGAACGGCTGCCGGCGCTGGATCCACTCCACGCCGGGGCCCTCGAAGCGCAGGCCCATCCGGTCCGCCACGGGGGTGAGCTTCCACTCCTCCTCGACCAGCCGGCGCCGGCCCTCGTCGGTGAGCAGGTGGTCGTAGAGGCCCCACATGATCCGCAGCTCCAGCGACCTCCCGAAGCCCGGGCGGAGCCGCTCCGGGATCTCCTCGACCTCGGGCAGCAGGCCGGTGGGCTCGCCCACCGGCACCACGTCCCCGGCCTCCAGCTTCCGGCCGTCCAGTCCGCCCAGCCGCCCGATCGCGTAGGTGGAGCGCGAGCCGAGCACCTCCGGCACGGCGATGCCGCCGCGGACGGCCAGGTAGAACCGGGCGCCACCGCGGAGCACGCCGAACTTCACGGCGTCCCCCGCCGCCAGCTCGATCCGCCGCCACGACGGGCGCTCCTCGCCGTTGACCAGCACGGGGAGGTCCGCGCCGGTCACGGCGATCGTCGTCGGGGCGTCCACGGTGAAGGCGGGGCCCGTGTAGGTGCACTCGAGCACGGCCTCGACCGCGGTGTTGCCGACCAGCTTGTTCGCCGCCTGCGCGGACTCCTGGTCCATGGCCCCGCCCTGCGGGATGCCCACGTGGTAGTACCCGATCCGTCCCTGGTCCTGGACGGTGGTCAGCAGTCCGGGCTGCTCAATCGTCAGCGCCATCGAGGGCCTCCAGAAGGGTGCGGTTGTAGCTGTCGGGATCGGCGAGCGCGGCTTCGACGTCGAGGGTCACGGGTGCCTGCTTGTACCGCCAGGTGCCGTCCTCGACCTGCTGCTGGATGGAGCGGTACTCGGCCTCGTCGACCGGCCGGAACTTCACGAGGTCCCCGGGCCGGAACAGGATGAGGAAGTCCCGGAAGTCGCGCAGGTGCTGCTCGGGGTCGTAGATGGGGGCGGCGGCGATGCCGAACATCTGGTAGCCGCCGGCGCCGCGCACCGAGTAGATGCACGCGAAGCACCCGCCGTGGCCCACGGTGAGCGGGGGAGTGTCGGTGCGGGGGCTGAGGTACTTGGGCACCTCGAGCTGCCGGTCCCTCGGCACGAGCTGGTACATGAACGGCAGCCCGGCCACGAAGCCCACCATGGACACCAGCCACGGGGACTCGTGGTGGCGGCGGATGAACTCGGCGGCGTCCGCGAGGCCGTTGACCTTCGCGGCGTAGTCGAGGTCGGTGCCGGAGGGGTCCTGGTGGTAGCCCTCGCGGAAGCGGGCCACGACCTCGGCGGTGTAGGGGTCCTGGTACCAGACCGGGACCTCGATGATCCGGGTCTCGGCGGTGTACTGCGTGGACTCGCGGGCCTGCCCCTCGAGCTCCTGGGTGCGGCGCTTGAGGTCCTCGGCCCTGATGACGTCCGGGTCGAAGCGCACCAGCAGGGACGCGTTGGCGGGGCAGACGTCCACCACGCCGGGCAGGTCCAGGGCGGAGAGGCCGTGCGCCACGGTGGTGGCCAGGTAGTTGGCGGTGAGGTTCATGGCTTCGTCGAACTCCACGAACAGGAACTCGTCACCGCCCCACGTGTACCGGGCGGTGGGCAGGTACAGGGTCTCGGTCATGGTGCGCTCCCCTCACTGGGACTGTCGCCGGGCTTGTCGCCGGGCTCGTCGCTGGGTGTGCCGCCGGCCCGGCCGGTCAGCAGCTCGGTCTCGATCCAGGTGGTGTGGTGCGCCACGGCCGCGAACTCCGGGTCCAGCACGAGCCGCCGCAGCAGCGGCACCGTGGTCCTGATCCCCTCCACGTGCGTGGCGGCCAGGGCCGCGCCCATCCGCTGCACGGCCGTCTCCCGGTCCTCGGCGTGCACGACCAGCTTGGCCAGCAGCGAGTCGTAGTACGGGGCCACGGTGTCGCCGCTGCGCACGCCGGAGTCCACGCGGTACTCGGAGCCCTCCGGCCAGTCGAGGCGGCTGATCGTGCCCGGGCTCGGCATGAACCCCTTCTCCGGGTCCTCGGCGTTGATCCGGCACTCCACGGAGTGCCCGGCGAAGGAGATGTCCTCCTGCCGCAGCTCCGTGCGCCCGGTCGAGGCGATCGTGAGCTGCTCGGCGACCAGGTCCACGCCCGTGACGAACTCCGTGACCGGGTGCTCCACCTGCAGGCGGGTGTTCATCTCGATGAACGCGGCCTCGTGCCGGACGGGGTCGTAGAGGTACTCGACCGTGCCCACCCCGGTGTAGGAGCACAGCCGGGCCAGGTTCACGGCGGAGTCCCGGATGCGCTCGCGGACCTCGTCCGGCAGGTCCGGGGCGGGGGCCTCCTCCACGATCTTCTGGGAGCGGCGCTGCAGGGAGCAGTCTCGGTCGCCCAGGTGCAGGAAGGTCTGCCCGTCGCCGAGGACCTGGACCTCCACGTGCCGGGCCCGCTCCACGAACCGCTCCAGGTACACGGTGGGGTCCCCGAAGCTCGCCCCGGCCTCGGACCGGGCGGTGTCGACGGTCCGCAGGAGGTCCTCCTCGGCGCGGACCAGGCGGATGCCGCGCCCGCCGCCACCGGCCGAGGCCTTGATGACGAGCGGGTAGCCGACCTCCCGGGCCAGCGCCAGGACGGCGTCGTCGTCGCCCTCCAGGGGCCCGTTGGACCCTGCGAGGACGGGCACCCCGGCTGCGATCGCGGCCTCCAGCGCCCGGGTCTTGTGGCCCATGAGGTCGATGACGTCGGGGGCGGGGCCCACCCACGTCAGCCCCGCCTCCTGGACGCGCCGGGCGAACGCGGCGTTCTCGGAGAGGAAGCCGTAGCCGGGGTGCACGGCGTCGCACCCGTGCTCCAGGGCCGCGGCCACGAGCGCCTCCGCGTTCAGGTAGGACTTCTGGGCCGGGGCGGGGCCCACCACGGCCACGGCGTCGGCGAGCTCCGCCGCCATGGAGTCCTGGTCCACCTCGCTCACGGCCAGCACGGTGCGCAGGCCCATCTGCTGCGCCGAGCGCAGGATCCGGACCGCGATCTCGCCCCGGTTGGCCACCAGGAGCGTGGAGATCGGCACGGCTCAGCTCTCCGCGACGACGGCGATGACGTCCCCCGGGTTGACCATGTCGCCGTCCTCCACCTCGAAGGCCTGGATCGTGCCGTCGGCGTCCGACTGGACCTCCGAGAACTGCTTCATCACCTCGATGAGACCGATGACCTGGCCGGCCTCGACCGGGTCGCCGTCCCGGACGAACGGGTCCTTGTCGGGGGACGGGCGGCGGTAGAAGACACCGGGGAGCGGGGACTGGATCTCGGTCATGGTGCGGGTCCTTTCGGTCGGGTGGGAAGACGTGGGGTCGGCGGGCACCGGGTCGGAAGGCCGGGACGACGGCGGCCGGGCGGGTCAGGTGCCCGTCGCCGCGTGGGCGTCGATCGCCGCGCGGACGGCGCGGGCCACCGCGGGCGCCCCCGGGGCGTCGGAGTGCACGCAGACCGACTCGAAGCGCATCGGCAGCTCCGTGCCGTCCTCGGCCCGCACGACCCCCTCGGCCAGGGCCTGCGTCACCCGGTCGGCGGCGGCGCGCGGGTCGGTGGCGTGGGGCGTGCGCTGGATGATCAGCCCGCCCTCGGCGTTGTAGTCGAGGTCCACGTAGAGCTCGGCCACGAACGGCACGCCGCGCTCGGCGCACACGGACTCGTGGGCGGTGCCGGCCATGCCGAGCACGGGCACGCGGTAGTCGGCGGCCACCGCCGCCACCGCCTCCATGAGCGCCGGGTCCTTGGCGACCATCCCGTAGAGCGAGCCGTGCGGCTTGAGGTGGTGCAGGTCCGCCCCGTGCTGGAGCAGGAAGCCGGTGAGGGCGCCCACCTGGTAGCGGACCAGGGACTCGACCTCCTCCGGGGCGAGCACCATGGCGCGGCGGCCGAAGCCCCACTGGTCGGGCAGGGAGGGGTGGGCGCCGATCGCGACGTCGTGGGCCACGGCGGCGGCCACGGTGGCGGACATGATGTCCGGGTCCCCGGCGTGGAAGCCACAGGCGACGTTGGCGAGGTCCACGACCTGCAGCAGCTCCGGGTCGTTGCCGAAGCGGTGCAGGCCGATCCCCTCGCCCATGTCCGAGTTGACGGTGGGCCGGGTGCGGGTCTCAGGTGTGGCCATGGTCACAGCCTATGGACGCGACGCGCCCGTGGGAACGGCCTCGGGGCGATCCCCCGGCGATCTCGGGGTGTCCGCGGGGGCAGTGGGGCCCGTCACTGTGCTTTTCCCCGAACACCTGTAGAGTCATCACCAGTTGTTGAAGTTTCGTTCTTGCAGTTCAAGCAGTTCGCCCGGACATCGGGCGCAGCAGTTTTTCTGAGAAGACGTTTTGGCAGGCATCGCAACGCCCGAGCACCCCGATCGCCGGGGACGCTCCGTTTCCCAGAAAGACAGGTTCCCCATGACTACTGGCACCGTGAAGTGGTTCAACGCCGACAAGGGCTTCGGCTTCATCACCCCCGAGGACGGCTCCAAGGACGTGTTCGCGCACTTCTCCGCGATCAACTCCGGCGGGTTCCGCTCCCTCGAGGAGAACCAGCGCGTCGAGTTCGAGACCCAGGACGGCCCCAAGGGCCCCCAGGCCGCGAACATCACCGTGCTTGCGTGATCACGCTCTGATCTCCTCGTGAGATCTCCGGCGCGGGGCTGAACGCCCCGGCGTCGACCTGACATCGCCACCCGGCTCCGGCCGGGTGGCGATGTCTTTCTCTGCCGGACCCCCGCACCGGGTCCCGGGTCCGGCAGCCCGGATCGGGGCGCGCCCGAGCCGACGCAGCCGGGAGGAGGGGCGGAGGATGCCCGAGGTCGAGGTGCAGCCGACGGCCGCCCAGGTGCGCCGCCTGCTGGAGGCGCAGCTGCCGCGGGAGCTCCGCGGACTCCTGGACCTGACGCCGACCCCGGTGGCGCAGGGCTGGGACAACGCACTGTTCCGGCTCGGCCCCGCCCACGCGGTGCGCCTGCCGGTGCGCCGCGCCGCCGTCCCGTGCCTCCTCCACGAGGTGCGGTGGACGGCCGTGGCCGGCGCACCGCTGGCCGCGCTGGGGATCGCCGTGCCCCGGCCGGTGTTCCGCGGCGGCCCCGGCGCCGGGTACCCGTGGCCCTGGGCGGTGGTCCGGTGGATCGAGGGCGAGGCCGTCGCGACCCTGCCGCTCGCCCGGCGCGGGCGGCTCGCGGAGGACCTGGCCCGGGCCCTGTCCTCGCTGCACCGGCCGGCACCCGGGGAGGCCCCGCGCAACCCCTACCGGGGCGTCCCGATCGACGCGCGGCTCCGCGCGGCGCCCCCGTCCTGGCCGGCCGCGGCCGCGCTGCTCGGGGCGCGGCGCACCGAGCGGCTCCGCGGCGTCGTCGACGACGGCCTGCGCGCCGCCCCGTGGTCACGGCCGGCGGTCTGGCTGCACGGGGACCCGCACCCCTGGAACCTCGTGCACCGGGACGGGCGGCTGGCCGGTCTCGTCGACTTCGGGGACGTCTGCGCCGGGGACCCCGCGTCCGACCTCGCCGGCGCGTGGCTGGCCTTCGACGCGGACCAGCGCTCCGGGTCCCGCGCCGTCGCGGACAGCACCGGCCGGTACGACGACGACGTGTGGCGCCGCGCCGCCGCCTGGGCCGCCCTGTACGTCGCGGCGCTGGCGGCGAGCCCCGGCGCCGGTCCGGACTTCGGTCCCGTGCTCCGGCACGCGGCCGCGCAGCTGGACCCCGGCTCCTGAACCCCGCTGGATCGCCTGCCACCGGTCCGAGGACAATGGGCCTCCCAGTGCACGAGGAGGGGCAGCTCATGGACATCGTCATCGTGCCGACCGCCGCGGACGTCGCCACGTACGCGGCCGACGTCGTCGCCGGCCGGATCGCCCAAGAGCCGGACACCGTGCTGGGGGTGACCACCGGGTCGTCGCCGGTCGGGATCTACCGGGAGCTGGCCCGGCGCCGGGCCGAGGGATCGCTCGACCTCTCGCACCTCACGTGTTCGCCCTCGACGAGTACGTCGGTCTCCCGCCGGAGCACCCGCGCAGCTACGCCGCGTACCTGGACCGGGAGGTCGTCCGGCCCTTCGGCCTGGCCCCGGAGCAGGTCCGGGTGCCCGACGCCTCCCGCGCCGATCTGGGCGGGGCCGCCGAGGAGTACGAGCGGGCGATCGCCGCGGCCGGCGGCATCGACCTCCAGGTCCTGGGGATCGGCACGAACGGCCACATCGGCTTTAACGAACCGATCTCGTCGCTGTCCTCCCGCACCCGCGTCGCGGCTCTATCCGCGCAGACGCGCGCCGACAACGCCCGCTTCGTCGACCGGCCCGACGACGTCCCCACCCACTGCCTCACCCAGGGGCTGGGCACGATCCTCGAGGCACGCCAGGTGCTCCTGGTCGCGCAGGGGGAGCGGAAGGCGGCGGCCGTCGCCGCGGCCGTGGAGGGTCCGGTGGCCGCCCGGTGCCCGGCGTCGGTGCTGCAGTTCCACCCCCGGACCACGCTGGTCCTCGACGAAGCCGCCGCGAGCGGGCTGACGCTCGGGGACGGCCACAGCCCTGTCCCGGACCAGGGGGATGGGCGAGGATCGGACGGTTCCGCGCCCGCGTCATGAAACTCACAGAATGCACCGCGATGCAACCAGTCAGAGCGGAAATGGCAGATTTCCGCCGGAAACCGGGCCCGCCGCGCCGCGCGGACGCCGGCATCACTATCCGACCCGTGACGTTGCAGTGGTGAACCTCCTACGATGCGCTTGCACATCAGCACTCCCAGAAGCGAGGGAACACCATGAAGAACAGTGCAGCGGGCGTGGCGGCGGCGGCGATCGGGCTCGCGGTCCTGACGGCAGGACCGGCGACGGCCGCGCCCGGTGACGCGATGGTCTTCACCGACTGCGCCACGGCCGCCGGGTACGGCGTCCACAACATCCCGGTGGGCTCCGTCAGCTACAGCACGAGCCTCGTCGACGACGACGGCGACGGCGTCGTGTGCGAGAGCGCCGAGTGGCCCTACGACCCCACCCGCATCCCCGTGGAGAACGCATCGGGGGGCTGGAGCCACACCGTCATCGACTGGGTCCCCGGCGCCGGCCCCGGGCCGGACGCCCAGCCCGGCGAGGTGCCCGGCGAGGTGCCCGGGGAAGTGCCTGCCGAGGACCCGTACACCCAGGTGGGCGAGGTGCCCGTGGGCGGCGCCGACACCGGTGCCGCCGTGGACGCCGGTCCCGGCGCCCCGGTCCTCGCCGGCGGTCTGGCCCTGGCGGCGGTGGCCTCGGCGGCGGCCGCCGCGGTGGCGGTGCGCCGGCGCGGTGCCGGCCGGGCCTAGGCCGGTCCGGGCGGAGGGACCGGTCCCCGTGCCGGATCCGACCGCCGACCGCCGCAGGGGCCGCCTGGTCCCTGCGGCGGTCGTCCTCCTGCTGCTCAGCGGCTGCGCGGGCGGGTCCCCCGCGCAGACCGCTGCCCCGTCGTCGTCGGCAGTGTCCGCCGCGCCGGCGCGGACGCCGGCGCCGGGTACGACGGCCGCGCCCACCGCACCGGCTCCCGCGCCGTCCGCCGCCCCGGCGCCCGAGGCGCTGCCGCCGGTGCTGCCGGGGTCCGCGCCCGTGGCGGTGCGGATCCCCGCGGTGGGGGCCTCGTCCGAGCTGCTGCACCTGGGCCTGCGCCCGGACGGCTCGCTGGAGGTGCCGCCGACCGGTCCCGGGGCCCCGGCCTCCTGGTACACGTCCTCGCCCACGCCGGGGGAGCGGGGGCCGGCCGTCCTGCTCGGCCACGTCAACGCGACCGACGGCGGGCCCGGTGTCTTCGCGGGGCTGCGCGGGCTGGCCCCCGGCGACACCGTGGAGATCGCGCGGGCGGACGGCAGCACGGCGGTGTTCGTCGTCGACCGCGGGGAGCAGCACGCCAAGAACGCATTTCCCACACGGGCCGTCTACGGCAACACGGCCGGGGCGGAGCTGCGCCTGATCACGTGCGACGGCTACGACCCCGCCACCGGCCTGTTCGACGACAACTACGTGGTCTACGCGACCCTCGCCACCTGACCCCTCCCTTCTCCCGCGAGATGGCAGCTGCCGGCGACCGGGGGCGCCGCTGTCGCCGACACCTGCGATCTCGCGGGCCCCAGGGCGCAGGGCCCGGGGCGGGGGACACGCCTCGTCCTGAAGACGGAGGTGCGATCGCACACCGCGGGGGAGGATGGGAGGGCGCATCCTGTGCCGTTGCCGTTCCACCGAAGGAGATCCTCATGAGCAACCCCTATCCCCAGCAGCCCGAGGGCGCCCGCGGCGGCCCGCCGCAGTACCAGGCCGGCGGCGATCAGTACGGAGCCCACCAGGGCGGGCACCCCGGCGCCGCGCCCCCCGAGGTCAAGCGGCTCCTGACCCTGACCCTCGTCTCCGCGGCCGTCTACCTGCTCAACGACATCGTGGGGATCATCGCCGCGACCACCGTGGACACCACCGAGATGTACCGGGAGATGGGCCTGTCCGCCGACCAGATCGCGGCAGCCGACCAGGCCTCGGGCATCGGGCAGATCACCGGCATCGTGATGCTGGTGATCGCCCTGGGCCTGTACGCCCTCGTCTACGTCTTCCTGAAGAAGGGCAAGAACTGGGCCCGCGTCCTGGGCATCGTCCTGTCCATCCTCAGCGTGGTCGGGACCCTGATCGGCCTCCTCGGCGCGATGGCCTACGGCGGGCTGGGGATCGTCCTGCTGATCCTCGGGCTGGTGCTGGTCGTGGTGAACGTCCTGTGGCTGGTCACCGCGTTCAAGGCCCCGGTCAAGGAGTGGTTCGCCCCGCGCCGCATGGTCTGATCCGCTCCGGCGCCCCTCGGGCGCCCGGCAGTCCCCACCGGAACGCCGCCCGGCCCCCGTGGCCGGGCGGCGTTCCGCCGTGGCTGGCGGGCCGGACCGCTCAGCGGCCCGCCCCGATGACGCGGTCGCGCCCGGCGAAGAGGGCCACGACGCACAGCACCGCCATGAGACCCGCCATGAGCAGCAGGGGCGGCTCCCACCGCCCTCCGGCGTCGTAGAGGGCGCCGAAGACGGCGGGGGCGATCGCGGCCAGCGCGTAGCCCACGGACTGGGCCATCCCGGACAGGGCCGCCGCCTGGCGGTGGTCGGTGGACCGGAGGCTGAACAGGGACAGCGCGACGACGATGAGGCTGCCGCAGCCGATCGACCCGAGCACGATCCACAGCAGCGTCAGCTCCGGCGCGGCGGCCAGCCCCGCGAAGGTGGCCAGGGCCAGGGCGCTGCCCGCGAAGGCCACGGGCCGCTGGTCGCCCAGCCGGTGCATGAGCGCCCCGGTGCCCAGGCTGGCGCCCATCCCGATCAGCAGGAACAGCGCCATGTGCGTGCCCGCGGCGGTCGCCGAGACGCCGTGGCTGCGCTCGATGCTCGGCAGCCACGCCATGAGCACGTAGAACGCCACCGACTGCAGGCCCATGAACAGGGTGACCTGCCAGCCCAGCGCCGACCGCCACGGGGACCGGTAGGGGCCCGGTTCCGCCGCGGGGACCGCCGGCCCGGAGCTCCCGGTCCGCAGCCCGGGCGAGAGCACCACCAGCGCCACGACGGCCGGCACCGCCCACACCGCCAGGGCCAGGCGCCAGCCCGCCGGCCCGGAGTGGGCGATCGGGACCACCAGCGCCGAGCCGGCCGCGGCCACCGCGCCCTGGATCGACGTGTACACGCCGGTCACCTGGCTCACGCGCAGCGGGAACTCCCGCTTCACCAGCGAGGGCAGCAGCACGTTGAGGAACGCGATGCCGATGCCGATCACCGCCGTGCCCACCCACACGGCGCCCTCCACCTGGGCGGAACGGCCGGCGATCCCGGCCGCGAGCAGCAGCAGCGACAGCCACAGGGCCCGGTCCAGGCCGGTCCGGGCGGCCACCGCCGGGGCCACGGGGGAGAACAGGGCGAACATGGCCAGCGGCAGCCCGGCCAGCAGCCCGGCCTGGCCCGCCGAGATGCCGAGGTCGCGGCTGATCTCCTCGAGCAGCGGCCCCACGGTCACGAAGCCGACCCGCAGGTTGACCGCGATCAGCACCACGCCGAGGAAGCCGAAGCCGAGGCGGGCCCGCCGGCCCGTGGCCGATGACGCGTTGGTGAGCACGGCACACCCTTTCAGGACGCGGGAGGGAGGATCTCCGGACAGCGTAGACGGGGCGGCGTGCCCCGGCACGCCGCCCCGTCCCGACCGGTGCTGTCCGGTCCTGTGCCGGAGACCTGTCGTCGTCCTGCCGCGGTCAGCCCAGGATGAGGTTGAGGACGAACAGCAGCGGGATGGACCCGGCCCAGACGGCGGTGGTGATCCCGGACCAGCCCTTCAGCGCGTCCGTGCCCTCCAGCCCGGTGAAGCGGGTGACCACCCAGAAGTAGGAGTCGTTGAAGTAGCTGAACACCATGGAGCCCGCCGTGCAGGCCACGGCGGCGACGACGGGGTCGATGCCCAGGGTGGTCACCAGCGGCGCCGAGACGGAGGCCGCGGTGATCATGGCCACCGTGCCGGAGCCCTGGGCGATGCGCACGAGGGTGGCGATGAGGAACGGCACGAGGAACGCGGGCAGCGGGGTGGAGGCGATGGCCTCGGCCAGGGCGTCGCCCACGCCGGAGCTGCGGAGCACCTGGCCGAGCGCGCCGCCGGCGCCCGTGATGAGCAGGATCAGACCGGCCGAGGCCGCGGCCTCGGCGAACCAGCCGTGTGCCTTGTTCCGGGGCGTCCACCGGGGCAGGAGCACGTAGAGGGCCAGGACCATGCCGATGATCAGCGCGACCACCGGGTTGCCGATGAAGGCGAACGGGACCGCCCAGGCGGAGGGCTCGTACCCGTCGCCGCCCACGACCCCCTGGGCGTTCTGGTCGATCGCGCCGGTGACCGTGTTGAGGATGATCAGCAGCAGCGGGATGACCAGCGGCAGGGATCCGACGAACGCGCCGATCCGGTGCGGCTCGGCGCCGGCCGGCGGCTCGCCGAGGTCGTGGGACGGCTCCGCGGCGGGCGCCTGAGCCGCCTCGTCGTCGAGACCGTCCCGGGGGCCGTCCTCCAGGTCCGTGCTCCCGACACGGGAGCTGCCCCCGACGCCGGCCGTGGCAACGGTGCCGTAGACGGCCTCGCGCACGTGCTCCTCGATCTTGGGCTCGAGCTGGGGGCCGATCCACTTGGCGTAGAAGACCACGACGGGCAGCAGGAGCACGGTGAAGGCCAGGCCGACGAGGATGATCGCTCCGATGTCCGCGCCGAGGATGCCGGCCACGGCCAGGGGGCCCGGGGTGGGCGGCACGAGGTGGTGGGTGAGCGTCATGCCGCAGCCCAGCGCCAGGGCGAGGGTCACGTAGCCGGCGCGCTTCACCCGGGCGATGGACCGGGCGAGCGGGTTCATGATCACGTAGCCGGAGTCGCAGAACACGGGGATCGAGACCAGGGCGCCCACGCTGCCCATCGCCCATGGCTCGCGGCCGTGGCCGAAGACGCGGAGGAAGGCGAGGGCGAGCGCGTTGGCGGCCCCCGACACCTCGAGGATCTTGCCGATGCCCACGCCGAGGCCGATCACGATGCCGATCGAGGCCAGGGTGTTGCCGAAGCCGGTGGTGATGGCCGAGACGATGTCGAGCACCGGCTGGCCCGCGACCAGACCGGTGACGAGGGCGGCGATGAGCAGTGCCACGAACGCGTCCAGGCGCGTGCGCAGCACCAGGACGATGATGGTGGCGATGCCCAGCACGAGTGCCAGGAGTAGTTGCAGATCCACGGTGATCGGCTCCTCGGGGACGTGGGACGGCCGGGCTGCTGCCCGGGCGCGGGAATTGACGAGAGCGGCGCTCCATGTGAGGCTAGTCACACATATGACGTCTGACAAGAGGTAGGTACGCGCCGTGAACCCCGATCCCGACGTGCGCACCGCTCCCCCCGTGAGGGCCGCGGCGCGGCGGCGAGCCGATGGCTAGGAAGTCGCTGGTCGAGGCCGTCGCCGAGGACCTGCTCGAACGCATCCTCGAGGGCGAGGTGGGCGCGCACGAGGCTCTGCCCCCCGAGGCGGAGATCGCCCGGGAGTCCGACGTCAGCCGGCTCACCGTGCGCGAGGCCCTCAAGGCGCTCCAGGCGCAGAACATCGTCTACGTGCGGCGCGGCCTCGGGACCTACGTCAACCCCCCCGACGCGTGGACCGGCCTCGAGGCGATCCTGAAGGCCGCCTCCCGGGGGGCGACCTCCCACCAGGTGGCGCTGCGGCTGCTGGAGGTGCGGCGCATGGTGGAGACCGGCTCCGCGGAGCTGGCCGCCGTGCACGTCACCCCGGAGGACCTCGCCGCGATGGAGACCGCGGTCCGGGACCTCGAGCGCGCGCACGAGGCGCAGGACCTGGACGAGGTCACCCGCGCCGACATGGCCTTCCACGACGTGGTGCTCCGGGCCTCGGGCAATCCGTTCGTGCCCGTCCTGCTGGCCCAGCTCTCCCAGCTGCTCTACGCCGAGCGGCGGGCGACCTCCGCCTTCCCCGAGGTGCAGCGGCACGCCATCGAGCACCACCGGCTCGTCCTGGAGGCCATCGGCACCCGCGACCCCGAGACGGCGCGCAAGGCCATGGAGGCCCACATCGACCAGACCTACGCCGACTACGAGCACTACATCGGCGGCGGGACCGCACCCGGCGGTCCCGACCCGGCAACCGGACCCTTTCCCCACAGCACAGGAGATGACTGACATGACCGAGACCATCGCCTTCCCCGCCGAGCGCACCGCCGTGCTCACCGGCGCCGCCTCCCCGCGCGGCATCGGCCGCGCCACCGCCGACCTGCTCGCGAGCCAGGGCTGGAACGTCGCCGTCCTCGACATCGACGGCGAGGCCGCCGCGGAGGCCGCCCAGGACATCGCCGGACGGCACGGGGTGCAGGCCCTCGGGCTGCGCACGGACGTGTCCGACCAGGCCTCCGTGGACGAGTCCGTCGCACGGGTCGAGGCGGAGCTCCCGCCGATCGTGGCCCTCGTCAACCTCGCGGGCATCAGCTCGCCCACGGAGTTCATGCAGGAGACCCGGGAGGCGTGGGACCGGGTCTTCGCCATCAACATGACCGGCACGTTCATGATGACCCAGCGAGTGCTGGCCGGGATGATCGAGCGCAAGCTCGGCCGCGTGGTCAGCGTCTCCTCGATCTCCGCCCAGCGCGGCGGCGGGACCTACTCCAAGGTGGCCTACAGCGCGTCCAAGGCCGCGATCATCGGCTTCACCCGGGCCGTGGCGCGCGAGATGGGCGAGCACGGGATCACCGTGAACTGCATCGCCCCCGGTCCCGTGGACACCGACATCATGGGCGGCACGCTGAGCGACGAGCGCAAGGCGGACATGTCCAAGGACATCCTGGTGGGGCGTGTGGGCACCGTGCGGGACATGGCGGCCCTGCTCGCGTTCCTCGTGGGACAGGACGCCGGATTCATCACCGCGGCGACCTACGACATCAACGGGGGGCTGCAGATCTCCTAGCCGGACCGCGGGAACCGGGCGGGAACCCCTGGGGTCCCGCCCGGTCCGCATCCTGCAGGGCCCCGGATCAGGGCGCGGCGTACCAGGTGCGGTCGCCGACGAACTCGTCCGGTCGGTGGTCGACGAAGGCTGCGCCGTCGAGATCGAGGGACTCGGCGCTGCGCTGGAGCGAGGCCGTCCTGGCGAGGGATCCCCAGCGGCCCGTCTCCAGGCGCTCGTCCATGGCCTCGACGGCGGCGACGTTCTCGGCGACGGTGAAGGTGCAGTGCCCCTCCCGGTCCACGAAGGCCTGCCGGAACAGGGACTGCTCGCCGGCCCGGCGGACCGTCTCGGCGTACTCCTCCTGGTACTCGACCGGGGCCAGCAGGTCGACCAGCGTGTGGGTGGCCAGCACGGGGACCTGCAGCTCGCCGGTGGGCGTCGAGGTCCGCAGCATCCACTCCAGGCCGTCCTCGTCCGGGGTGATGTCGGCGCTGCGGCTCAGCGTCCCGAGGTCCGCGGCGAGATCGAGGCCGGCGAGCCGGTACAGGTGCCGGACCTGGTGGCGCTGGTCGGAGGAGCGCAGCAGCCGGGCGTAGTCGACCCCGGCGGTCCAGCCGCTGTCGCCGCCGGCGGCCTCGACGATGGTGTGGCGGCGCTCGATGACGGTCGGCAGGGTCTGCAGCACCAGTTCGGCCTGGGCGGCCGCCAGCACCTCGGGGTCCTCGGCGTCCACGCCGTCCAGTTCCGTGGGGGTGTGCAGCAGGGCCGCCACCAGGGCGATGCGGGCCCGGCCCTCCGCGGAGCCGCGGGCCTCCTCCAGGGCCTCGCGCAGCGCGGTGATCGTCGCGCCGGACTGGCCCGGGGCGGTGAAGCCGGTCAGCTGCACGTCCTGACCCGGCAGCAGCAGCTCCGCCGCGGCGTGGGCGGCATCCAGCTGGTAGTTGTTCAGGGCCACACCGCCGCCCACCAGCCCGCAGGTGCTGACGGCGCCGTCGATGCCGGCCCCCGGCACCTCCGCCATCAGACTCGTGACGAGCCCGCCCATGGAGCGGCCCATGGCGATGACCCGGTCGGCCTCGCCGAAGCGCTGCTCGAAGGCCGCGAGGGTGTCCAGCTGGTCCTGGACGGCCGTCTCCAGGGCCCATCCGGTCGCGGCGTAGGACGACGACGCGACGGCGTAGCCCCGGCGGATCAGTTCCTGCGCCGTCGGGTCGAACCCGGCGTCCCAGGCGGGGTTGGCGGGCCCGGGGCGGAAGCCGTGGGCGAACAGGACCACCTTGCCGTTCCAGTCCGCCGGCACCTCCGCCCGCCAGGCGGCACCGTTGTCCAGGGTTCCGGTGGCCACGGTCGGGGCCGCCGAGGCGGCCGTGCCGGGGGAGGCGACGACGGAGGCGCCCGGGGCGGCCACGGCGGGGAGGATGCCGGCGGTGGTGGCCAGGGTGGTGGCCAGGGCGGCGACCGGGACGAGCGCGGTGCGACGGAACCGGGGGGAGCGGACCACGAGATACCTCCAGAAGTGAACAGTTCAGTTAGTGAACTGATCCTGCGCCCGTCAGTCTGGTGTGTCAAGGGTCACAGCTGGCGGGGGGTGCCCGGTGCACGTCCCCCCCCCTGACGTCAGAAGGCGACCTGTCGCAGCAGGCGTGCCAGGTCCTCCCGGTCCTGAGGCCGGAGGTCCCCGAGCGACCTCTCGGCGGCGAGGTCCACCGCCGCCTTGGCGCTCGCGTAGAGCTCCCGCCCCGCACCGGTGGGGGCCACGATCTTGGAGCGGCGATCCCGGGGGTCGGCCTGCCGCTCCACCAGGCCGCGCTGCTCCAGCTCGTCGAGGAGGGCCACGGTCTGGCTGGGCTTCATCCGCAGCAGCTCGCCGAGCTCCCGCTGCGTCGGCCCCGTGCCGCTGCAGGCCGCCGCCAGGAGGGAGTAGCTGCGGACCTTCAGCCCGAGCGGGGCGAGCCCCTGGTTGGCCGTCGACGAGCCCAGCGCCGCCGCCCGGGCCATGAGGAAGATCGGCTCCGAGGCCAGGTCGATCTCCGTCAGTCGTGCGAGACCGTCGGGTACGGGGCCGGGGTGGTCCGCGGCGGGGCTGGGGGACATCGGGGCGGCTCGCTTTCACGGGTGGATCCGGACCATCCTACGAGCTGGCGCCGCCCCGGGCGGCACCGCCCCGGCACCTCCCCGGGCTCTTCCGGGGAGGTGCCGGAGGGGCTCACCAGCGGGGGTGGATGTCCGCCCGGAAGTACGCGTCGTAGATCCTGCGGACCCCGGCGTCGATCTCCCGGCCCAGGTCCCCGGTGTCCGCCGCCGAGGCGTTGCCGCGGACCTGCTCCACGCTGCGCGCCCCGGGGATCACGGTGCTGACGCCGTCCTGGGCGATGATCCACGCGATCGCGGCCTGCGCCGTGGTCACCCCGTCCGGGAGCAGCCCGGCGAACTCGCGGACGGCCTCGAGGCCGCGCTGGAAGTCCACCCCGGAGAACGTCTCGCCGACGTCGAAGGCCTCGCCGCCGCGGTTGTAGTTCCGGTGGTCGTCGGCCGCGAACCGGGTGTCCGCCGTGTACTTCCCGGACAGCAGCCCCGAGGCCAGCGGCACCCGGGCGATGATCCCCACCCCGGCCTCCTTCGCCGCCGGCAGCACGGCGTCCAGCGGCTTGAGGCGGAAGGCGTTGAGGATGATCTGGACGGTGGCGGTGCTCCCGCGGGCGATGGCCGCCAGCGCCTCGTCGGTGCGCTCCACGCTGACGCCGTAGTGGCGGATCGCGCCCTCCTGGACCAGGGTGTCCAGGGCGTCGTAGACCTCCTGGTCGCTGTAGACCGGCGTGGGCGGGCAGTGCAGCTGGACCAGGTCGAGGGTGTCGGTGCCCAGGTTCCGGCGCGAGCGGTCCACCCACTGCCGGAAGTTCGCGAGGGTGTAGTTCTCCGGGACCTGGTCCGCGCGGCGGCCCATCTTCGTGGCCACGGTGATGTCCAGGTCGGGGCGCTCGCGCAGGAACGCGCCGATGGTCTGCTCGCTGCGGCCGTCGCCGTAGACGTCGGCGGTGTCGAAGAACGTGACCCCCGACTCCACGGCGGCCTCCAGGACAGCGGTGGCCTCGGCGGGGTCGACGTCCCCCCAGTCCGCGCCCAGCTGCCACGTGCCCAGGCCCACGGTGGAGACCTTCCGTCCGGTCCTGCCGAGTGTGCGTTGCTCCATGCGTAGAATCCCGTTCCGCGATCGGTGGAGGGTCTCCCGGGTGCCCGGGGGACGGCGGCCCGGGTTCCGGGGGCGCCGGGGACCACCATGCGGTGCGACGTGTCCGCCGCGCAAGCACCGGGGGGAGGGAGATCCCTTCCGGGGACCCCTCCACTGGGTCCGTCCGGTGCCGTGCAGTACCGTTCTGGCCATGACCGTCGAGGGTGGTGCGAACTCCGCACGGCCTCCGCGCGCCCCCAACATCCGGGACGTGGCCCGCGCGGCCGGGGTCTCCCACCAGACGGTCTCCCGGGTGATCAACGGGCACCCCGCGCTGCGCGACTCGACCCGGCAGCGGGTGCTGCAGGCCATGGAGGAGCTGCGCTTCCGGCCCAACCGGGCCGCCCGCGCCCTGGTCACGAGCGAGTCGAGGACCATCGGCGCCCTCGTCTCCTCGGGCGCCGAGTACGGCCCGTCGGCCAGCCTCCGGGCGGTCGAGACGGCGGCCGACGAGGCCGGCTACGTCGTGGACACCGCCCACATCGACCACGCGGACCGCGCCTCGATCGAGTCGGCCCTGGACCGGATGGTCGGCCACGCGGTGGAGGGGCTGGTGATCCTCGCACCGCAGTCGCGCACGCTGGAGGTGATCGAGCAGCTGTCCATCCGGATCCCGTTCGTCACCGTGCACTCCCTGCACAGCGAGGACCACCGGATGTCGGTCGACCAGCTGGCCGGCGCCCGGTTGGCCACCCGCCACCTGCTGGAGCTGGGGCACCACCGCGTGGTCCACGTCCCCGGCCCCGAGGGGTGGGTCGAGACGGACGCCCGCCGCCAGGGCTACCGCGAGGAGATGACCGCCTGGGGGTTCGAGCCCGTGGTGGTCCCCGCCGGGGCGTGGACCGCGGACTCCGGCTACCGCGCGGGGCTCGGACTGCGCGGGCGCCGGGGGTTCAGCGCGGTCTTCTGCGGCAACGACCACATCGCGCTCGGTCTCGTCCACGCGTTCGCCGAGGCCGGGCTGGACGTGCCCGGGGACGTCAGCGTGGTGGGCTTCGACGACGTCCCGGAGGCCGCGCACTTCCTGCCGCCGCTGACCACGGTGCGCCAGGACTTCCCCGAGCTGGGCCGGCGCTGCATGGCCGTGCTGCTCGCGGAGCTGCGGGGGGAGCAGCCGGTCCGGCCGGGGGACGTGGAGCCCGTGCTCGTGGTCCGCGAGTCCACGGCCGCGCCCGCCTCCGACCAGGGCTGATGGAACCCCGGCCACGCCGTTACCAAACTGTTATCAAGTGATGTGCGACACGTGCTTCCACGCTGCGGTAGGTTGGCCCGAACATCAGATGTGACCGTTCACATTCCGAGGTGGGCCGGCCGGCGGCCGCCCCTTGCGGAACGTGCGGCTCGAACGACAACGAGGTCCTCCGTGAGCCAGCCCAGCCCAGATCCCACGTACGTCATCGGCGTCGACTACGGCACCCTGTCGGGGCGGGCCGTCGTCGTGCGGGTGCACGACGGCGCCGAGATGGGCTCCGCGGTGCACGAGTACGAGCACGGCGTGATGGACACCGTGCTCGCCGCCACGGGGGAGGCCCTGCCGCCCGAGTGGGCGCTCCAGGTCCCCGCCGACTACGTGGACGTCCTGCGGCAGGCGGTGCCCGCCGCCGTCCGCGCCGCCGGCGTGGACCCGAGCGCCGTGGTGGGCGTGGGCACCGACTTCACCGCGTGCACCATGGTCCCCGTCCGGGCCGACGGCACGCCCCTCAACGAGCTGCCCGGCCTGGCGGGCCGCCCGCACGCCTACGTGAAGCTGTGGCGCCACCACGCCGCGCAGGGCCAGGCGGACCGCATCAACGATCTCGCGGCCCGGCGCGGAGAGCGCTGGCTGGCCCGCTACGGCGGTCTCATCTCGAGCGAGTGGGAGTTCGCCAAGGGCCTGCAGCTGCTCGAGGAGGACCCCGAGCTGTACCACATGATGGACCACTGGGTGGAGGCCGCCGACTGGATCGTGTGGCAGCTGACGGGCAGCTACGTGCGCAACGCGTGCTCCGCCGGGTACAAGGGCATCCTGCAGGACGGCGAGTACCCCGACCGCGAGTTCCTCGGCGCCCTCAACCCCGGGTTCGCCGGCTTCGCGCAGGACAAGGTCGACCACCCGATCGGGGCCCTCGGCACCGCCGCGGGCACGCTCAGCGCCCAGGCCGCGGAGTGGACGGGCCTGCCCGCCGGCATCGCCGTGGCGGTGGGCAACGTCGACGCGCACGTGAGCGCCCCCGCCGCCCGGGCCACCGCGCCGGGTCAGATGGTGGCGATCATGGGCACCTCCACCTGCCACGTGATGAGCTCCGACACCCTGCGCGAGGTCCCCGGGATGTGCGGCGTGGTGGACGGCGGGATCATCGACGGGCTCTACGGCTACGAGGCCGGGCAGTCCGGGGTGGGCGACATCTTCGGCTGGTTCACGGCCCACTTCGTGCCGGGGCGGCTCCAGGAGGAGGCCGCCGAGCGCGGGCTGAGCGTGCACGAGCTGCTCACCGAGCAGGCGAGCCGCGAACCGGTGGGCGCGCACGGGCTCCTGGCCCTGGACTGGCAGTCCGGCAACCGGTCCGTGCTCGTGGACCACGAGCTCTCCGGGCTGCTCGTCGGCCTCACCCTGGCCACCCGCCCGCACGAGGTCTACCGCGCCCTGCTGGAGGCCACCGCCTTCGGGACCCGCACGATCGTGGAGGCCTTCGCCGCCTCCGGGATCCCCGTCACCGAGTTCGTGGCGGCCGGCGGGCTGATCAAGAACGCGTTCCTCATGCAGATCTACGCCGACGTGCTCGGCATGCCGATCTCGGTGATCGGCAGCGACCAGGGCCCGGCCCTGGGCTCCGCCATCCACGCGGCCGTGGCCGCCGGCGCCTACCCGGACGTCCGGACGGCCGCCGCGGCGATGGGCCGGCTCGAGCGCAACGCCTACACCCCGAACCCCGCGCACACCGAGGCCTACTCCGTCCTCTACGAGGACTACACCGCGCTGCACGACCACTTCGGCCGCGGCGGCAGCGACGTCATGCGCCGGCTCAAGGCGCTCCGGCGCAACGCCCGCTCCACCCAGGAGGTCTCCGCGTGAACGCCCTGACGCCCGAGCTCGAGGAGCGGATCGCCCGCGTGCGGCGCGAGGTCGCGGACCTGCACGCCGAACTGGTCCGCTACGGGCTGGTGGTCTGGACGGCGGGCAACGTGTCCGGGCGGGTCCCCGGCACGGACCTCTTCGTGATCAAGCCCAGCGGGGTGAGCTACGACGACCTCGGCCCGGAGAACCAGATCCTGTGCGACCTGGACGGCCGGCCGGTCCCCGGCACCCCCGGCGCGGAGCGCTCGCCGTCCAGCGACACCGCCGCCCACGCCTACGTCTACCGGCACATGCCGGAGGTCGGGGGAGTGGTCCACACCCACTCCCCCTACGCCACGGCCTGGGCGGCCCGCGGCGAGGCTATCCCCTGCGTCCTGACGGCCATGGCGGACGAGTTCGGCGGGGAGATCCCCGTGGGGCCCTTCGCGATCATCGGCGACGACTCGATCGGCCGCGGCATCGTGGAGACCCTCTCCGGCCACCGCTCCCGCGCGGTCCTCATGCTCAGCCACGGGCCGTTCACCATCGGCAAGGACGCCCGCGACGCCGTCAAGGCCGCGGCCATGCTCGAGGACGTGGCCCGCACCGTGCACCTCTCCCGCCAGCTGGGCGAGCCGCTGCCCATCGACCCCGCGCACGTCGACTCCCTGTTCGACCGCTACCAGAACGTCTACGGCCAGCAGCCCGCGGCCGTCCCCACCACCCCAGGAGCGCTCACCCGTGAATCCTCTGCCCACCGCCCTTGACCACTACGAGGTCTGGTTCCTCACCGGCAGCCAGGACCTCTACGGCGAGGACACCCTGCGCCAGGTGGCCGAGCAGTCCCGCGAGATCGTCCGCGTGCTGGGCGAGGCCGGGCTGCCCGTCGAGGTGGTCTGGAAGCCCACGCTGAAGGACGCGGACTCGATCCGCCGCACGGCCCTCGAGCTCAACGCCGCGGACGGCGTGATCGGGGCGATCGCCTGGATGCACACCTTCAGCCCCGCCAAGATGTGGATCACCGGCCTCGACGCCCTGCGCAAGCCGCTGCTCCACCTGCACACCCAGATCAACGTCGAGCTGCCGTGGGGCGAGATCGACTTCGACTTCATGAACCTCAACCAGGCCGCGCACGGCGACCGGGAGTTCGGCTACATCCAGACCCGGCTCGACGTCCCGCGCAAGACCGTGGTGGGCCACGTCTCGACCCCCGGCGTCACCGCGCAGATCGCCTCCTGGCAGCGCGCGTGCGCCGGCCGCGCGGCGGTCCAGGGGCTCAGGGTGGCCCGGTTCGGCGACAACATGCGCAACGTCGCCGTGACCGAGGGCGACAAGACGGAGGCCGAGCTGCAGTTCGGGGTCTCCGTGAACACCTGGGGCGTCAACGACCTCGTGGCCGTGGTGGACGCCCAGTCCGAGGACCGCGTGGACGAGCTCGTCGCCGAGTACGAGGAGCTCTACGACGTGGCCCCCGAGCTGCGCCGCGGCGGCGAGCGCCACGAGTCCCTGCGCTACGGGGCCCGGCAGGAGCTCGGGATGCTCCAGTTCCTGGAGGAGGGCGGCTTCGGGGCCTTCACCACGAACTTCGAGGACCTCGGCGGGCTGCGCCAGCTGCCGGGCCTCGCCGTGCAGCGGCTCATGGCCCGCGGCTACGGGTTCGGGGCGGAGGGCGACTGGAAGACGGCCCTGCTGGTGCGGGCGGCCAAGGTCATGGGCGCCGGGCTGCCCGGGGGCGCGTCCCTCATGGAGGACTACACGTACCACCTGGTGCCGGGGGAGGAGAAGATCCTCGGCGCCCACATGCTGGAGGTCTGCCCGAGCCTCACCACGGCGCGCCCCTCCCTCGAGGTGCACCCGCTGGGCATCGGCGGACGGGAGGACCCCGTGCGCCTGGTCTTCGACACCGACGCCGGCCCCGGCGTGGTCGTGGCGATGTCCGACATGCGGGACCGCTTCCGGCTCACCGCCAACACCGTGGACGTCGTGCCCCCGGACGCCCCGCTCCCGAACCTGCCGGTGGCCCGGGCCGTCTGGCGGCCGCACCCCGACCTCGCGACCTCGGCCGCGGCCTGGCTCACCGCCGGCGCCGCCCACCACACGGTCCTCAGCACCGCGGTGGGCGCCGACGTGATCCGGGACTTCGCCGACATGACCCGGACCGAGCTGCTCGTCATCGACGACACCACCACCCTGCGGGAGTTCCAGCGCGAGGTGCGGTGGAACGCGGCCTACTACCGGCTCGCCCAGAAGCTCTGAGCGGGACGACCGGGACGACCGGGACGACCATGATGACCAGGACCCCTGACGACCACCACGAGATCTCACCAGCACCGACCTCGCTCGAACACTCCCACCACCGGGCAGTGCGGCCCGGACCGACGAAAGGCACGACCATGACCCCGAAGATCGACCTGAAGAAGACCCTCACCGGGGTGACCGCCCTGACCCTCGCCCTGGGCCTCACGGCCTGCGGCGGCAACCGCGGCGGCGCGGAGGAGGGCTCCAACGAGGGCGCCAAGATCGGCGTGGCGATGCCCACGCAGCAGTCCGAGCGCTGGATCGCCGACGGCGAGAACGTCAAGGCGCAGCTCGAGGAGCTCGGCTACGAGGTGGACCTCCAGTACGCCAACGACGACATCCCCACCCAGATCTCCCAGATCGAGAACATGATCAACGGCGGGGCCAAGGCCCTGGTGATCGCCTCGATCGACGGCACCACGCTGACCAGCGTGCTCGACACGGCCGAGACCCAGGAGATCCCCGTGATCGCCTACGACCGCCTCATCAACGAGTCGGACACCGTGGACTACTACACCACCTTCGACAACTACGAGGTGGGCGTGCAGCAGGGCACGTCGCTGCTCACCGGCCTCGGGGTCCTCGACGAGAACGGCGAGCCCACCGGCGAGAAGGGCCCCTTCAACGTGGAGCTCTTCGCCGGCAGCCCCGACGACAACAACGCGACCTTCTTCTGGGACGGCGCGATGGACACCCTCAAGCCCTACCTGGACGACGGCACGCTCAACGTCCCCAGCGGCCAGACGGAGTTCGAGCAGGCCGCCATCCTGCGCTGGCTGCCGGACACCGCCCAGGACCGGATGGAGGACCTCATCACGGTGGGCGGCGGCGACCAGCTCGACGGCGTGCTCTCCCCGTACGACGGCCTTTCGATCGGCATCATCTCCGCGCTGCGCTCCGGCGGCTACTCCCAGGACGAGCTGCCCGTGGTGACTGGCCAGGACGCCGAGGTCGGGTCCGTGAAGTCGATCGTCAACGACGAGCAGTACTCCACGATCTTCAAGGACGTCCGCGAGCTCGGCGAGCGCGCGGTGCTCATGGTGGACTCCCTGATGCAGGGCGAGGAGCCCGAGGTCAACGACGAGGAGACCTACGACAACGGCGTGAAGGTGGTCCCCGCCTACCTGCTCGAGTCGCAGATCGTCACGAAGGACAACTACCAGGAGGTCCTCGTGGACAGCGGCTACTACGAGGCGTCCGAGCTCGAGTGAGCGCGACCGGCCGGGCGGCACTCCGCCGCCCGGCCGGTCCGTCCCGTCCACCCACCCACCAGCTCGAGACGAGGAGGCCCGCATGAGCGAGCACGTTCTGGAGATGCGCCGGATCAGCAAGTCCTTCCCCGGCGTCAAGGCGCTGCAGGACGTCACCCTGGCCGTCGCCCGCGGCGAGGTCCACGCGATCTGCGGGGAGAACGGCGCCGGCAAGTCCACCCTCATGAAGGTCCTGTCCGGCGTGTACCCGCACGGCACCTACGAGGGGGACATCGTCCTGGAGGGCGAGACCGTCTCCTTCCGGGACATCAAGGACAGCGAGCGCAGCGGGGTGGTCATCATCCACCAGGAGCTGGCCCTGTCCCCGTTCCTGTCCGTCGCCGAGAACATCTTCCTCGGCAACGAGCGCGCCACCCGCGGGTTCATCAACTGGAACGAGACCAACGCCAGGGCCGCCGACCTGCTCCGGCGCGTGGGCCTCGACGTGAACCCCAGCGTCCCGGCCGGGGACATCGGGGTGGGCAAGCAGCAGCTCGTGGAGATCGCCAAGGCGCTCTCCAAGGACGTGAAGCTGCTCATCCTCGACGAGCCCACGGCCGCCCTCAACGACGAGGACTCCGCGCACCTGCTGGGCCTGGTCCGCGGGCTGCGCGAGGACGGGATCACCTGCATCATCATCAGCCACAAGCTCAACGAGATCCGGGCGATCGCCGACTCCGTGACGATCCTGCGCGACGGGCAGACCATCGAGACCCTCAGCCTGCACGACGGGTCGGTCACCGAGGACCGGATCATCAAGGGCATGGTGGGCCGCGAGCTGACGAACCGCTACCCCGAGCGGGTCCCCGACATCGGCGCGGAGGTGCTCCGCGTCGAGGACTGGACCGTGCACCACCCGCAGGAGCACTCGCGGGTGGTGGTGGACAACGCGCACCTGTCCGTGCGGGCGGGCGAGATCGTGGGCATCGCCGGGCTCATGGGCGCCGGGCGCACGGAGCTGGCCATGAGCATCTTCGGGCGCAGCTACGGGTCCAACATCACCGGGCAGATGTACAAGAACGGTGAGGAGATCACGGCGCGCACCGTCAGCGAGGCGATCCGGCACGGCATCGCCTACGCCACGGAGGACCGCAAGCGCTACGGGCTCAACCTCATCGACGACATCAAGCGGAACATCTCCTCGGCGGCGCTGGGCAAGCTGACGTCCGCGGGCTGGGTCGACGGCGGGCGCGAGACGCTCGTGGCGCAGGACTACCGCACCAGCATGAACATCAAGGCGCCCTCGGTGTCCTCGATCACCGGCAAGCTCTCCGGCGGCAACCAGCAGAAGGTCGTCCTGTCCAAGTGGATGTTCGCCGACCCCGACGTGCTCATCCTCGACGAGCCCACCCGCGGCATCGACGTGGGGGCGAAGTACGAGATCTACACGATCATCAACAGGCTGGCCGCGCAGGGGAAGGCGGTGCTGGTCATCTCCTCCGAGCTGCCGGAGCTGCTGGGGATCTGCGACCGGATCTACACGCTCGCCGAGGGCCGGATCACCGCCGAGGTGCCCATCGCCGAGGCCACCCCCGAACGACTCATGCAGCACATGACCAAGGAAAAGGACTGACCCATGGCTTCCACCCTCGTCGACGAGGACCGGGCTCTCGACAGCCGGGGCCCGCAGAAGGCCTCCACCGTGGCCGGCGCCGGCCGGTTCCTCATGAGCCGGCTCCGCCAGATCGGCATCTTCCTGGCCCTGCTGGTGATCGTGACGCTGTTCCAGGCCCTGACCGGCGGCGCGCTGCTGCAGCCGGACAACGTCTACAACATCATCGTCCAGAACAGCTACATCCTGCTGCTGGCGATCGGCATGGTCATGATCATCGTGGCCGGGCACATCGACCTGTCGGTCGGCTCGGTGGCCGCGTTCGTGGGCGCCATGTCCGGGATCATGATCCGGGACTGGAGCCTGCCGTGGTGGGTGGCCCTCCTCGCCGCCCTCGCGGTCGGTGCCCTCGTGGGCGCCTGGCAGGGCTTCTGGGTGGCCTACATCGGGATCCCCGCCTTCATCGTGACCCTCGCCGGCATGCTGGTCTTCCGCGGGCTGACGCAGATCGTGCTCGAGAACCAGCGGATCACCGGCTTCCCGCCGGAGTACCGCCAGCTCGGCGGCGGCTCCCTCTTCCCGGGGCTGTTCCCGCCGGCGACCAACATCCTGGACTGGACCACGGTGGGCATCGGCCTGATCGCCACGGCCATGCTCGTGCTGAGCCAGCTCCGGGGCCGGGCCAACCGGGCGAAGCTCCACCTCGAGGACGAGCCGCGCGCCTGGTTCCTCACGCGGCTGGTCTTCGGCGTCGTCGTCATCCTCGCGCTCACCTTCCTGCTGGCCAGCTCGCGCGGCGGGACGCCGATCGTGCTCGTGGTCCTCGGCGTGCTGGTGGTCGCCTACAGCGCCGTCATGAACCGGACGGTGTTCGGCCGCCACGTGTACGCCCGCGGCGGCAACCTCCAGGCGGCCCAGCTGTCCGGTGTGAACACCAAGCGCGTCGACTTCCTGCTCTTCGTCAACATGGGCGTGCTGGCCGCGCTGGCCGGGCTGGTGTTCACCGGCCGGCTCAACTCCGCCGGGCCGGGCGCCGGAAACCTGTTCGAGCTGGACGCGATCGCCGCGGCCTTCATCGGCGGCGCCGCCGTGACCGGTGGCGTGGGCACCATCATCGGCGCCATCACCGGCGGTCTGATCATGGGCGTGCTCAACAACGGCATGTCCCTCATGGGCGTGGGCATCGACTACCAGCAGTTCATCAAGGGCCTGGTGCTCCTGCTGGCGGTCGGGTTCGACGTGTTCAACAAGCGCCGCGCCTCGAACGCGCTCAAATGACCGCGCCCGCCCCGCGGTCCTTCGGGACGCTGCCCGACGGTCGGGAGGTCACCGCGCACACCCTCGCTACCCCGGGCGGGCTGAGCCTGCGCGTGCTCGACCTCGGCGCCGCGGTCCAGGCCCTGCACCTGCCCGGCCCGGCCGGGGGCCCCGGCACCAACGTGGTGCTGGGGCACCCGGACGCCGCCGGCTGCGCGGCGCCCCCGGAGGCCTTCCTGGGGGCGGTGGTCGGCCGCTGCGCCAACCGGATCGCCGGGGCCCGCTTCGACCTCGACGGGACCACCGTGGAACTGGCGGCCAACGAGGGCGGCAACACCCTGCACGGCGGTCCCGACGGCTTCCACCGCCGCACCTGGCGGACGGTCTCCGCGAGCCGCGACGTCCTGGTGCTGGAGCTGGTCAGCCCGGACGGGGACCAGGGCTTTCCCGGCGAGGTGGTCCTCCGGGCCCGGTACGCCGTCACGGACGACGTCCTCGCCCTGGACCTGGAGGCCCGCACCGACGCCCCGACCGTGGTCGGGCCCGCGAGCCACGTCTACCTCAACCTCGCCGGGGAGGGGTCGGGGACGGTCGACGACCACACGCTCACCGTCGAGGCCGACCGGTACCTGCCGGTCGGCCGGGACGGGGTGCCGCTGGACGGCCTCGCCGCCGTGCGCGGGACGCCGCTGGACCTCACCGCCCCCGCCCGGCTCGGGGACCGGGTGCGGGCGGAGCACCCGCAGATCGCGGCCGTGGGCGGGATCGACCACTCCTTCCACCTGCGCGGCACCGGGCTGCGCGCCGCCGCCCGGCTGGAGCACCCGGCGAGCGGGCGGTCCGTGGAGCTGTGGACCGACCAGCCGGCCCTGCAGGTGTACACGGGCAACGCCCTGGACGGCACCATCACCGGCACCGGCGGGCGCGCCTATCCGCGGGGAGCGGGGATCGCCCTGGAGCCCCAGTACCACCCGGACTCGCCGAACCGGCCGGAGCTCTCCGACCCGGTGCTGCGCCCGGGGCAGACCTACCGCTCCCGCACCGAGTGGCGCTTCCGGTACTAGCGGCCGCCGGCCTTGTTCTCGCGCCGCTTCGCCATGATGCGGCCGAAGACCGCGGTGCCGACCATGAACAGGATCCTTCGCATGCTGGTGCTCCTTCTTCTCGATGGGGTGCTGCTCGAATGACGTGCCCGGCCCACGCTACGGGGTCTCCCCGCAAAAGGTAAGTGAGCTGAAGAGTTTTTGGCCGAGAGCGAGCGCGCCGGGGATCCCGCGTCAGCGGGTGCGGGGGCGGTACCCGGCGTCGTCGTTGACGTACGCGTAGTAGAAGCCGATCAGGACCCCGCCGCCCAGGAAGTTGCCCAGGAGGGCGATCCCCACGTTGGCGCCCGCGGCCCCCACGTCGAGTCCGTCCACCCGGTGGCGCCGCTGGTGACGAACTCGAGCTTGTGCGCCACGGCGGCCTCCATCTCCGCGTGCGCGGGCCCGTCCGTGATGGTGCTGAAGCGCAGCACCACGGCCACGAGCAGCCTGCCCAGGAAGTTGCCCAAATAGCACAGCCCGAGCAGCCGCACCGCCTTGAACCACGAGGTGCGGCGGTAGTAGGCGCCGATGGAGACGATCATCATGTTGGACGTCAGGAGCTCGGACTTCGAGTAGTAGATGAAGACCAGAGCCCAGCCGAAGGTCACGGCGCCCAGCAGGCGCCCCAGGGGGCGCAGCGTCGCGTCCCCGGCGGGCACGGCGTCGAACGCGGCGAAGTTCGCGGCGAACAGGACACCGATGATCATTCCGGCCATCCCGGCGCGCTGCAGGTAGCGCCGCGCCAGCTCGCCGGACATGGTCGTCTTGGTCTCCAGCGCCGCGAGGACGGTGCTGATGAACTGCTCGCCCGGGAACAGCTGCTGCGGGTCGGAGGTCATGCTCGGCGCCCGTCTCCAGAGGTGGCCGTGGACCCCGGCGGCGTCCAGGAGCCGCCCGGTGGGACCATCCTGGGCACGGGCCCGTACCTCCTGTTCGGCGGGACCAGCACCCTCGGTGCTCTCCGACAACGCCCGGGTGCTGTGCATGGGGCGGCGGGTCAGCGGTCTCGAGCATGCCGGGGCCGGCCCGGCACCGTGGACGCCGGTGTCCCGGGCCGGTGTACTCCCGGGGGAGGAGGCCGGAAGTCCATCCCGGGGTGGACTCGGTGGACGGGACCGACTGCCACGCTGGATGCATGCCGGGTGCTCGACGGGACGGTCGGACCGCCTCGGGGCGAAGCGGCAGAGGCCACATCCTCAGAAGGAGGGAACCGTCATGTCCCACAGCACGATGCGATTCCGGAACGCTCGGCACGTCACCGCCGTCTCCCTGATCGCTGCAATCATGGCCGCCCTGGCCATCGTTTTCGTCGGCACCACGGTGAGTGCGGCACCGGCCCAGGCCCTGTGCGTCGGCCCTGACACCATCTCGGGCACCTGGCGCAACACCGACCCGAACACCAGGTCCGTCACCCGGGTGGACGTGAACTGGGGCTGCGCGGACCAGGTGCTGTGCCCCGTCGGCGGCAGCTGCGTCACTCCCGGCGGCTCCGTCAGGGTGTACGGCAAGTGCCACCCGACCGACTGCGACTGGGGGACGCGGACGATCTACGTGGAGAAGGACGGCTGGCGGAAGGCCACCTACCACCACAGCTGGGCGACCAAGCACGTGTGGCTCAGGCCCTACACGTTCTCCGGGCGCGAGTACCTGAGGGTATGGGTGTACACCGACTTCACCCAAGCCGACGGGAGGACGGACTACGCGAGCGACCAGTGGATGCAGAAGTAGGTCCCCGGCGCGGTGACCGGGAGGCGCGGCCGTGGCCGCGCCTCCCGATCACCGCGTCACGGCCGCGACTACGTCCGCGCAGCACGCAGGTGCGCCAGGACGTCCGCCGCCACCTCCTCCGGCCGCTCCTCGGCGAGGAAGTGGCCCGCGTCCAGGGCCCGGCCCGTGGCCCGCGGGAACTGCCGCCGCCACAGCGCGAGCGGGTCCTCCCGCGCCCCGACCCGCCCCCGCGCACCCCACAGGACGAGGGCGGGCAGGTCCCGCTGCTCGTGCTCGTCCGCCTCGTCGATCTCCCGGTCCGGGCCGGCGGCCGCGCGGTAGTCGCGGCACCAGGCGTCGACCACGGCGGGATCCCGCGCCGCGTCCTCGTAGGCGGCGAGCGCCGCCGGGTCGAACGGGACCTGCGTGCCGCTGAGCCCCTGGAGCGTCCGGCGCACGAAGTACACGGGGTCGTGGCCGATCAGGGTCTGCGGCAGGCCCTCGCCCTGGGCGAGGAAGGCCCAGTGGTAGTACTGCAGGGCCATCCACGCGTCCATCGACCGCCACACCTCCAGGGTGGGCAGGATGTCCAGCAGGGCCGCGGACGCCACCGCGCCGGGGGCGTCGAGCGCCATCCGGTGGGCGGTCCGGGCGCCGCGGTCGTGCCCGACGACGGAGAACCGCTCGTGGCCCAGCGCCCGCATGAGCTGCACCTGGTCGGCGGCCATCGCCCGGAAGGTGTGGTCCTCGCTGCTCGTGCGCGAGCCGCCGTAGCCGCGCAGGTCGGCGGCGACCACGGTGAACTCCTCGGCCAGCACGGGGGCGAGGTGGTGCCACATGGCGTGGGTCTGCGGGAAGCCGTGCAGCAGGAGCACGGGCGGGCCGTCGCCGCGCGTGCGGGCGTGGATCGTGCCGTCGGCCACGGGGACGTCGTGGGCGGTGAAGTCGGGGAACACGGTTCCTCCTGCAGGTCGGGGACGGGCCGCGCGGCGCGGGGCCGGGACTGTAATGCGGGCCCGGCGGCGTTGTACGTGATGGGCTGGACCGCACACGCTCCAGACAACACCAGCGAGGAACCGGGAGAAACCCCATGAACCACGCCCCGACGCAGTTCGTCGACCCCGCGGCCGGCACCGCTCACGGCACGAGCACGCGGGAACTCGTGGAGACCGCCGAGCGGTACACCGCGCGCACGTACTCCCCGCTGGACGTGGTGGCGGCCCGGGCCCAGGGCACCACCGTCACGGACGTGGAGGGCCGGGAGTACCTCGACTTCCTCGCCGGCTACTCGGCGCTGAACTTCGGCCACGGCCACCCGGCGGTCCTCGAGGCGGCCCGGACCCAGCTGGAGCGCGTGACGCTGACCAGCCGGGCCGTCCACAACGACCAGCTCGGCCCCTTCGCCCGGGAGCTGTGCGAGCTGCTCGGCCAGGACATGATGCTGCCGATGAACACCGGCGCCGAGGCCGTGGAGTCGGCGATCAAGGTCGCCCGCAAGTGGGGCTACGAGCGCAAGGGGGTGGCCCCGGGCCGGGCGCAGATCGTGGTGGCGGCGGGGAACTTCCACGGCCGCACCACCACGGTCATCAGCTTCTCCGACGACGACGAGGCGCACCGCAACTACGGCCCCTACACGCCGGGCTTCGTGACCGTCCCGTTCGGGGACCTCGCCGCCCTCGAGGCGGCCGTCACCGAGGACACCGTCGCTGTGCTGCTGGAGCCCATCCAGGGCGAGGCCGGGGTGATCGTGCCGCCGCCGGGGTACCTGCAGGGCGTGCGGCGGTGCACGGCCGAGCGCGGCGTCCTGCTCGTCGCGGACGAGATCCAGTCCGGGCTGGGCCGCACCGGCCGGACGCTGGCGTGCGAGCACGAGGACGTGGAGGCGGACCTCTACCTGCTGGGCAAGGCCCTGGGCGGGGGAGTCCTGCCGGTGTCCGCGGTGGTGGGCCGGGCGGACGTGCTCTCGGTGCTGCGGCCCGGCCAGCACGGCAGCACGTTCGGCGGGAACCCGCTGGCCGGCGCCGTCGGCCGCGCCGTCGTCGCCCTCCTCGCCACCGGGGAGCCCCAGGAGCGGGCGCGGGTCATGGGGGAGAAGCTGCACGCCGGCCTGGCGGAGCTGGCGCCGCTGGGCCTGACCGAGGTGCGCGGGCGCGGGCTGTGGGCCGGGATCGACATCGATCCGCGGCTCGGCACCGGCCGGGAGTGCTGCGAGCGGCTGGTGGCCCACGGGATCCTCGCCAAGGACACCCACGGCTCCACCATCCGGCTGAGCCCGCCGCTGGTGATCACCGACCGGGAGCTGGAGCGGGGCCTGACCGCGCTCGCGGATGTGCTGCGGGAGATGGCCGGCCGCTGACCCGCCTCAACTCGTTCCGGCGGACTCTGTCCCGGCGGGCGCCTCCCCGTGGGCCAGCGCCGACTCGATGCTGCCGGCGAGCTGCGCCGGCGACGTCTTCGGGGCGAAGCGGCGGATCACCCGCCCGTCCCGGCCCACGAGGAACTTGGTGAAGTTCCACTTGATGGCGTCGCCCATGATCCCGCCCCGCTCCTCGCGCAGCCACGACCACAGGGGGTGGGCGCCGGGGCCGTTGACGTCGACCTTCTCGAACATCGGGAACGTCACGCCGTAGTTGCGGCTGCAGAAGTCGGCGATCTCCTCCTCGCTGCCCGGCTCCTGGTGCCCGAACTGGTTGCAGGGGAAGCCCAGGACCACGAGCCCGTCCTGCCGGAAGTCCCGCCACAGCTGCTCGAGGCCCTCGTACTGCGGTGTGAACCCGCACTCGCTCGCGGTGTTGACCACGAGCACCACCTTCCCGGCGTACTCGGACAGCGGCTGCTCGCGCCCGTCCAGGGTGGTGGCGGTGAAGTCGTGCAGCGTGGTCATGGGAGCCTCCGGAGCGGTCGGGGACGGCGGTCTGCTCCCATTCTGCCGCCGACGCGCCGCCCGCGCCCGCGAGAGCGCCCGCGACCTCGCGGGTCAGTGCTGCGGCCCCTTCATCCGGGCCAGGAAGCGGAACCTGTCCCCGCGGAACACCGAGCGGGTCCACTCCACGGGGGAGTCGTCAGCCGTGAACCCGAGCCGGTGGATCAGCAGCAGGGGAGCCCCCATCTCGATGCCCAGGAGCCGGACGTCGTCCGGGCCGGCGAGCCGGGTCTCCACGGTGTCCTCGGCCGCCACGATGTCGATGCCGTAGTCCTGGCGCAGCGCGGTGTACAGGGAGCCGGTCCGGTCCAGGTGCGCCGCCAGGCCGGGCAGCGCTCCGGCGAGCAGGGCGACCTCGTGGGCCAGCGGCTCGCCGTTGATGAGGCGGATCCGCTCCACCCGCGCGAGCTCGGCGCCGACGGGCACGCGCAGCCGGGCCGCTGCGTCGTCGTCGGCGGCCGTGCGGCTCACGTCGAGGACCGTGGAGGAGCTCACGAGGCCCTGGGCGTCGGCGTCGTCGCTGAACGAGGTGAGCTGGCGGACGTAGGTGAACCGCGGCGGGGCCACGAAGGTCCCCCGGCCCTGGGCCCGGCCCAGCACCCCTTCCGCCACGAGCTCGCCGATGGCCTGGCGGACCGTGGTCCGGGAGGTGGCGTACTGCTCGGCGAGCGCCCGCTCCGTGGGGATGAGCGCGCCGGGGGTCGCGTCCCGCACGAGCGCCCGGAGCTGCTCCTTGAGCAGGTAGTACTTCGGGACGGCCCGCGGCTCCGCGCTCATGGGGCCAGCATATCGACCGCGCCGCCCGGTCCTGCGGGCACCGTTTCCCGAGGTGTGAGCATTGACACACAAATTGGTCTAGTCCAAGCTGGGGGAACGACAGCTGTGACGATCGCGAACACTGCGGCCGAGAGAAGGGGAACTGCTCATGAGTGCACGAACGAGGCGCCGGTCCCGGGCCGTGGTGCTGGGGACCGGCCTGTCGATGGCCGTGGTGCTGGCCGCCTGCGGCGGCGGTGGGGAGAGCGCGAGCGGCAGCGGGGAGGGCGACGGCGTGATCGAGGTCTGGGCCCACAGCGGCCAGGCGGCCGAGGCCGAGGCGCTCGAGGCCCTCGTCGCCGAGTACAACGACTCGCAGGAGGACGTCAGCGTCGAGCTGACCCTCATCCCCGAGCCGGACTACACCAGCACCGTCCAGGCGACCGCCGCGGAGGACCTGCCCGACGTGATGGAGATGGACGCCCCGACGATGGCGTCCTTCGTCTACGACCGCAAGCTCGTGCCCCTCGACGACGTGGTGTCGCAGGAGACCCTCGAGAACCGGATCGAGGGCGTGCGGGAGAGCGGCACGTACCAGGACCAGACCTACGCTGTCGGCATGTTCGACGTCGGGCTCGGGCTGTGGGGCAACCAGCAGCTCCTCGACGCCGCGGGCGTGGAGGCCCCGGCCACCGCCGACGAGGCGTGGACGGCGGAGGAGTTCGAGCAGAACCTGCAGAAGCTGGCGGAGGTCAGCCCGTCGGGCAACGCGATCGACCTGGGCGAGGCCAACGGCTTCGCCGCCGAGTGGGGAACCTTCACCACCTCCCCGGTCCTGTGGTCCAACGGTGGCACGCTGATCCGGGACGGCGCGGCGGACGGTGTGCTCAACAGCGCCGAGAACGTGGAGGCCCTCGAGGAGTGGGCCTCGTGGAAGGAGCACACGGACCCGAACACCAGCGGCACCGCCTTCCCCGACGGGGACGTCGCCCTGACCTGGACGGGCAACTGGATGTACCCCACCTTCAGCGAAACCCTCGGCGAGGACCTGGTCCTGATGCCCCTGCCCGACCTCGGCAACGGCACCAAGGCGGGCCACGGCTCCTGGCAGTGGGGCGTGACGCCGGCGGCCGGCGGCGACCAGGCCGCGGCCGGTGCCTTCCTCGACTTCCTGCACTCCGACGAGAGCATCGCCACGATGGTCGAGGCCAACGCGGCGGTGCCCGGCACTACGAGCGCCCTCGAGGGCAGCGAGCTCTACGGCGAGGGCGGGCCGCTGGGGCTGTTCGCGTCCAACCTGGCCTCGGCCTGCAGCTCGGAGGAGGTCACCCCGGAGTGCATCGCGGTGGCGCGGCCCATCACCCCGGGCTACCCCACGGTCACGAGCTCCTACGGCAGCGCCCTCGCGGCGATCTGGGGCGGGGCGGACCCGCAGGAGGAGCTCGACAGCGCGGCGCGGGCCATCGACGCCGACTTCGAGGACAACAACGGCTACCAGGACGAGTGACCGCCGCGGCGGGGCCGCCCAGCGGCCCCGCCGCGCACCTGCGAGGAGTGCACCATGACCACCACACCGGGCCTCGCGGCCCCCGCGTCCGCCCCGGCGGACGTGCTAGAGGCTCCACCGCCCCGCAGGGGGCTCCGGCGGGACGGGCTCGCCGGGGTCCTCATGGCGGGTCCCGCCGTGCTGCTGCTCGTCCTGTTCGTCGCGGTCCCGTTCGTCGCGGCCATCGGCTTCTCCTTCCACAACGTCCGGCTCGGCGACCCGCGCGATCCCGCCTTCATGGGGCTGACCCAGTACGCCCGGATCTTCACCGACCCCGACGTGTCCAGCCGGTTCCTCAGCGCGCTGCTCCACAACCTGGTCTTCGCGGCCGTGGTGGTCCCGGTGCAGACCGCCCTCGCGCTCGCGCTGGCCCTGCTCGTGCAGAAGACCGTCCGGGGGGTCGGGATCTTCCGGTCCGTCTTCTTCCTCCCCGTCGTCTTCCCCATCGCCCTGGTGGCCCTCACCTGGCGGCTGATCCTCGCCCGCGGGGACGACGGCCTCCTCAACTCCCTGCTCGGGTTCTTCTCGGGCGGTGCCTTCGGGGCCCAGGACTGGCTGGGCTCCGAGCTCACGGCGCTGGCCTCGGTCATCGTCCTGTCGATCTGGCAGGGCGTCGGCTTCCAGATGGTGATCCTGCTGGCGGCCCTGCAGCAGGTGCCCGCCGACCTCTACGAGGCGGCCCGCCTGGACCGGGCCGGTGCGTGGCAGCGCTTCGTGCACGTCACCCTGCCCGGGATCAACACCACCCTCGTCTTCGTGGCGCTCTACACGATGATCCTGTCGCTGCGCGTGTTCGACCAGATCTACGTGCTGGCCCGCTCCGGCGGGGGGCTCAACGAGGACGCCACCCGCACCGTGATGTACGAGGCGGTGACGTCGGCGTTCGACGAGAACAACATCGGGCGCGCGAGCGCCATCTCCGTGGTGTTCTTCGTGATCGTGGTGGTCCTGTCCCTCGTCCAGCGCCGCGCCACCCGCGAACGGGAGGACTGACATGACGCAGACCGCCGCCCCCGCCGCCCGCCGCCGCAGGACGGACGTGCCCCGCTACCCGGTGCTCGTCGTCACGAGCCTCCTGTTCTTCGCCCCGGTCGCCTACATGGTGGCGGCCTCGCTGGCCCCCGCCTCCCGCACGCTCGCCGGCTTCGAGGTCTTCGACCCGCGCGAGTGGGGCCTGCACAACTACACCGGCGTGGCCTCGAGCCTGTCCTCGGACAGCACCGGCCACCTGTGGCGGTTCTTCTTCGTGTCCGTCACCGTCACGGTCTGCGTGGTGGGGCTCGGGCTGGTCGTGAACTCGATGGCGGCCTTCGCCCTGTCGCGGCTGACCTGGCGGGGCAGGAACCTGGTGCTCCTGGGCGTCCTGCTGCTGCTCATCGTCCCGTTCGAGGCCGTGGCCGTGCCCATGTTCTACCTCTACAACGACGCCCGGAACACCCTGTGGATCCAGATCGTCCCCTTCATCGGCAACGCCCTGTCGATCTTCCTCTTCTACTCGTTCTTCTCCGGCATCCCCCGCAGCATCGACGAGGCCGCGCGGATGGACGGCGCCGGGCCGCTGCGGGTGTTCTGGCAGATCATCGCGCCCATGAGCAAACCCGCGTACGCGTCGGTGGCGGTGCTGACCTTCCTGACCCAGTGGGGGGCGTTCCTGTGGCCGGTGCTGATGATCTCCGAGCCGAACCTGCGCCCCCTGCCCCTCCAGATCAGCGTCTTCGCGGGCCAGCTCCCCCCGGCGTGGGGCGAGGTCATGGCCTTCGGGGTGCTCCTGGTGGTGCCCGTGATCGTCGTGTTCCTCGTCTTCCAGCGCTGGTTCATCGAAGGCGTGGCGAGCTCCGCCGTCAAGGGCTGAGCCGGACCGCCCCGGCACCGCCCACCTCCACCCGTCGTCCGGAAGGACCCCCATGCAAGTGCTCGTCCTGCCCACGGCCGGCGACGTCGACGCGCGCGCGGCGGACCTCGTCGCCGAGCAGGTCTCGCGCCGGCCGGACACCGTGCTGGGCGTGGCCACGGGCTCGTCCCCCCTGGGGGCCTACCGGGAGCTCGCCCGCCGCCAGGCCCACGGTCTGCTGGACCTCACGCGGCTCCGCTGCTTCGCCCTCGACGAGTACGTCGGGCTGCCCTCCGGGCACCCGGCCGGCTACGCCGCCGTCCTGGAGCGCGAGCTCGCCCGGCCCTTCGGTCTGCCCCCTTCGCGGGTGCAGGTCCCGGACGGCTCCCGGGGCGACCTCGGAGCGGCCTGCCGCGACTACGAGGAGGCCGTCGCCCGCGCCGGCGGTATCGACCTCCAGATCCTGGGCATCGGCGCCAACGGCCACATCGGCTTCAACGAACCGGGGTCCTCGCTGTCCTCCCGCACCCGGGTCAAGGCGCTGTCCGCGCGGACCCGTGCCGACAACGCCCGGTTCTTCGAGGCCCCCGACCACGTCCCCACCCACTGCGTGACCCAGGGGCTGGGCACGATCCTCGACGCCCGCCGGGTGCTGCTCGTCGCCCAGGGCGAGCGCAAGGCCGCCGCGGTGGCCGCAGCCGTGGAGGGGCCCGTGTCCGCGATGTGCCCGGCGTCCGTCCTGCAGTTCCACCGGGCGGTCACGGTCGTGGTGGACGAGGCGGCGGCGAGCCGGCTCGTCCTGACCGACTACTACCGGTTCGTGGCCGAGGCCGAGCACCGGCTGCCCCGGGAGGAGGGATGACGTTCCGCCTCGCGGACCACTGGGTCTGGGACAGCTGGCTGGCCGACGACGGACAGGACTACCACCTGTTCTTCCTGCGGGCCAGCCGCGCCCTGCGGGACCCCGACCGGCGTCACCGCCGGGCCTCGATCGGGCACGCCGTCTCGTCCGACCTGGAGAACTGGACCCTCCTGCCGGACGCCCTCGTGGCCGGCGACGAACCGTCGTGGGACGACATGGCGACCTGGACGGGCAGCACCGTCCAGGGCCACGACGGCCGCTGGCACCTCTTCTACACCGGTGTCAGCCGCGCCGAGGACGGGCTGCGGCAGCGCATCGGATCGGCCGTCTCGGACGACCTGATCAGCTGGGAGCGCACCGGTGCGGGCCCGCTCGAGGCGGACCCCCGCTGGTACGAGAAGCTCGGGGAGGGCACGTGGCCGGACGAGGCGTGGCGGGACCCCTTCGTCTTCTACGACGACGACAGCCGGCAGTGGCAGATGCTCGTGACGGCACGGGCCGCCACGGGGGACCCGGACGCCCGCGGCGTGGTCGGCCACGCCGTGAGCGACGACCTGGAGCACTGGACGGTCCGCCCCCCGCTGACCGCGCCCGCCGGCTTCGGGGAGATGGAGGTCGTCCAGTCCCAGGTCGTGGACGGGACCGCAGTGCTCATCTTCTCCTGCCTCCCGCGGCTGGCGCCCGGTATCCCGTTCGCGGAGACGAGCACCGGGACCTGGATCGCCCCCGGCGCCGGCCGGCTCGGGCCGTGGGAGCTCGAACGGAGCTCCAGCTTCTTCGTGCCCGGCGTCTACGCCGCCCAGCTGGTCCGCAGACGCGACGGCCAGTGGGTCGTCTTCGGCTTCCAGAACGGGGTGGACGGCAGCTTCGTCGGCGAGATCGCGAGCCCGGTGCCCCTGGCGGACCTGCTGACGGAGGGCCGGCTCTTCCCCGACGACGACCGGGCACCCCGCCCCGTTCCCCGCACGAGCAGCAGGAGGTGAGCCCCGTGACCACCGAGGACTCCCCGCGCAGGACGGTCCTCTCGGGCCGCGTGCACACGGGGCGCACCGAGCACCCGGACGGTCTCGTGGTCGTCGAGGGGGATCGCGTCGTCCACGCCGGGCCGCGGTCCGGCCACCCCGGTGGCGACCCGGGGGAGCACCACGTCCTGGGCCCCGGGCAGACGGTGCTGCCGGGCCTCGTGGACGTGCACTGCCACGGTGGTTTCGGCGCGGACTTCTCCTCCTCGGCGGAGGAGGAGATCCGCGCCACCCTCGAGCACGTCCACCGCCAGGGCACCACGACGCTCGTGGCCAGCCTGGTCACGGCCTCACGGGAGGACCTGCTGGGCGCCGTGCCGCTGCTGGCGGCGCTCACCGGGGAGGGGCTGATCGCCGGGATCCACCTCGAGGGCCCGTTCCTGTCCACGGCCCGGTGCGGGGCGCAGGACCCCGCGTGGATGCTGGAACCGGACCTCGGGCTGGCCGCCGACCTCGTCGCCGCCGCGGCGGGGACGCTCCGGACGATGACCTTCGCCCCGGAGCTGCCCGGTTCCCGGGACCTGGCCGAGCTGCTCGTCGCCCACGGCGTGGTCCCCTCCCTCGGGCACACCGACGCGGACACCGCGACCGTCGACGACGCGCTGCGCCACCTGCAGGGCCTGCTCCGCGATGCCCCCGGGGACGGCCCGCCCCGCTCGCCCACGGTGACGCACCTGTTCAACGCCATGCCCGCCATCCACCACCGGTCGCCCGGGCCGGTGCCGGCCTGTCTGCGCGCCGCGGCGCAGGGCCGGGCCGTCGTCGAGCTCATCGCGGACGGCACCCACCTGGACCCCGGCATCGTGCGGTGGGCGTTCGAGCTGGCCGGCGCGGACAGCATCGCGCTGGTCACCGACGGGATGGCCGCGACCGGGCTGACGGACGGCACCTACACGCTCGGTGCGGCGGAGGTGCGGGTGCAGGACGGGGTGGCCTCCCTGGTCTCCAACGGCTCGATCGCCGGAGGCACGGCCACGATGCTGGAGGTCCTGCGCCGGACGGTCGCGGCGGGTGTCCCCCTCGGGGACGCGCTGCGCTCGGCCACCGTGGTCCCGGCCCGCGTCCTGGGCCTGGCCGGGGAGGCCGGGAGCCTGACGGCGGGCGCGCTCGCGGACCTCCTGGTCGTGGGGGAGGACCTCCGGCTGGAGGCCGTCATGCGCCGGGGCGAGTGGATCTCCGGGGACCCACCCCGCTGAGTCGGCCCCGGCGGCGCCGAGGTCGCAGCCGACGGCCACGCAGCCGGGCGCGGTGGCCGTCGGCTGCGACCTCGCGGGGCAGAGGCGGGGCGCGGGCGCAGGTGGGTAACGATCCCCCGGGCGGCTCCTGTGGGCCCCGGGGGCGCGGCGTACCCTGGCCGTGTCGGAAGGAGCCCGTCATGACACAGCGCAACGAAGCGTGGCCCGCCGGAACCCCCTGCTGGGCCGATCTGACCGCGTCCGATCCGGGCCGCACGCAGGACTTCTACCGTGCGGTGCTCGGCTGGGAGTACGACGAGCCGCGGCCGGAGCACGGCGGGTACCGCAACGCCCTGGTCGGCGGGAGACCCGTGGCCGGGCTCTCCCCGGCGGCCCCGGACCTGACGGGCGTCCCGCACGTGTGGCAGGTCTACCTCGCCTCGGACCGGATCGACCTCTGCGCCGAGCGGGTCCTCGCCGCGGGCGGCACCCAGCTGATGGAGCCGGTGGAGGTGGGCGGGGCCGGCCGGATGGGCGTCTGGCAGGATCCCACCGGGGCGTCCTTCGGGATGTGGCAGGCCGGGGAGCACATCGGCTTCGCCGTGCTCGACGTGCCCGGCAGCGTCGCCTGGTGCGACCTCATGACCCCCGACCACCACACCGCCCGCGACTTCTACGCGCACGTCTTCGGCTACCACTACGAGGACATCGGCGAGGACGGCGTCGCCTACGCCACGTTCACGGTGCCGCACGGGGACCGCCCGGCCGGCGGCATCGGCGGGACCGACCCCGCGGCGGAGAACGCTCCCGCGGTCTGGTCGGTCTGCTTCCAGGTCGACGACGTCGACGCGGCCGTCCAGCGGGTGCGCGACGCCGGCGGAGCGGTCATGGAGGACCCCTTCGACTTCGCCTACGGGCGGCTGGCGGTCGTGGCCGGCCCGGACCGGGAGTCCTTCGCGATCATGACCCCGGGGGAGCCGATGTAGGTCGTCGGCGCGCCCCGCTCCGCCCCCTGCGGGACCGTGGCGGAGCGTGCGCGGGCGGTCCGTGATCCCGGTCACCCGGCGGTAGCATGGTGATCCAGCGGACATCCACCCACCTCCCCAGAGATCGGAGCGACATGAACTCCATCGTCCTCGCCGTGGTCGGTGTGGCCATGATGATCCTCGGGTACATCCTGTACTCGAAGTTCGTGGCCCGCCGGATCTACCAGCTCCAGGACTCCTTCGTCACCCCCGCCCACGAGCTCAGCGACGGCGTGGACTACGTCCCCACCAACAAGTACGTGCTGTGGGGCCACCACTTCACCTCCGTGGCCGGTGCGGCCCCCATCGTGGGCCCCGCCATCGCCGTGATCTGGGGGTGGGTGCCCGCCTTCCTCTGGGTGACCCTCGGCACCGTCTTCTTCGCCGGCGTGCACGACCTCGGCGCCCTGTGGGCGTCCAACCGGCACCGTGGCAAGTCCATCGGCTCGCTGTCCGGGCAGTACATCGGCCACCGCGGCCGCAACCTGTTCCTGGTCGTGATCTTCCTCGTGCTGCTCATGGTCAACGCCGCGTTCGCCGTGGTGATCTCCAACCTGCTGGTCGGCACCCCCACCTCGGTCATCCCCACGTGGGGCGCCATCGTGGTCGCGCTGCTCATCGGCCAGGCGGTCTACCGCTACAAGTGGAACCTCGCCGTCGTGTCCGTGGTCGGCGTCGTGGCGCTCTACGCCCTCATCCTGCTCGGCGACCGCTTCCCGGTGGTCCTGCCGGAGACGGTCCTGGGCCTGCCGGCCAACGCGTTCTGGATCGTGGTGCTCTTCGTCTACGCGGGCATCGCGTCCGTGCTGCCCGTGTGGATGCTGCTGCAGCCGCGCGACTACATCAACGGCCTCCAGCTGTTCATCGCCCTGGGCATCCTCTACGGCGCCGTCCTGATCTCCGCCCCGACCGTGGTGGCGCCCGCGTTCAACACCTCCGTGCCCGAGGGCACGCCGAGCATCGTGCCGCTGCTGTTCGTGACCATCGCCTGCGGCGCGATCTCCGGGTTCCACGGGATCGTGGCCTCGGGCACGTCCTCCAAGCAGCTGGACAAGGAGACGGACGCCCGCTTCGTCGGCTACTTCGGCGCCGTGGGCGAGGGCCTGCTGGCACTCGGCGCGATCATCGCGACCACCGCCGGGTTCCGCACCCTCGCCGACTGGGAGGCCGTGTACAGCGCGTTCGGCCAGGGCGGCGTGGCCGCGTTCGTCCAGGGCGGCGCCTCGGTCGTCAACTCCGGGCTGGGCATCCCGCCGTCGCTGAGCGCGACCATCCTCGCCACGATGGCCGTGCTCTTCGCGGCCACCACGATGGACACCGGCATCCGCCTGCAGCGCTTCGTGGTGCAGGAGGCCGGGCACATCATGGGCGTCAGCATCGGCAAGGTGGTCTCCACCCTCATCGTCCTCGCGGTGGCCATGGGGCTGACCTTCAGCGCCGGCGCGGACGGCTCCGGCGGCATGCTGATCTGGCCGCTGTTCGGCACCTCCAACCAGCTGCTGGCCGGTCTGACGCTGTCGATGATCGCGGTGATCCTGCTGCGCAAGGGCCGCCCGGTCCTGCCCGTGCTGGTGCCGCTGGTGTTCCTGCTGGTGATGTCCGTCTACGCGCTGATCGTGCAGCTGGGGCAGTTCTGGGCCGCCGAGAACTGGTTCCTGCTCGTGCTCGACGTGATCATCCTGATCGCGGCCCTGTGGGTCATCGTGGAGTCCGTGGCCGCCATGAACGCGGCCCGGAAGAGCCCGCCCGAGCTGGACGAGGAGACCGTCAGCACCTCGGCCGGGGAGAACCGCTCCCTGTGAGCCGGTGAGGGCCCTCGACCGGCTGCGCTCCGTGCAGGCCCGCCTCGGTGCGGGCCTGCACGAGTTCTACGTGGCGCCGTACCGGCGCACCTTCGCCCGCGCCCAGCGCGACGAGGAGGACCTGTTCATGATGCTGGTCCTCTCCGAGGCCCTGGGCGTGCCCAACCCCGCCAGCTACTACACCGTGGAGCTGCTGCCCGTGGTCCACGACCGGTTCCACGACTGGCACCGGCGGATGGGCATGGAGCGCTCGCCCCTGGAGCACATCTCATGCTGCTAGAGCTCGCCGCCGCCCGCCGGGTCCTGTTCGTGGGCGGCAAGGGCGGTGTCGGCAAGACCGCCGTCGCCTCCGCCACCGCCCTCGCCCAGGCCCGCGCCGGCCGCCGGGTGCTCGTCGTCTCGACCGACCCGGCCCACAACCTCGGGCACCTGTGGGAGCGCCCGGTGGGTGACCGGATCACCCCGCTGGCCCGCGATCTCGGCGGCGGCGCCCTCGACGGCATCGAGGTGGACCCGGTCGCCACGACCGACGCCCACCTCGCCGCCGTGGGCGCCACCATCCGCCGGCTGATGCCCGAGCACCTCGCCGCCGAGGTCGACAAGCACATGGAGCTCGCCCGGGACTCGCCCGGCACCCACGAGTCGGCGGTGCTCGAGCGGATCGCGGAGCTCGTGGACACGGGCCTGGACGACTACGACCTCATCGTCTTCGACACCGCACCCTCCGGGCACACCGCCCGGCTCATGGCCCTGCCCGAGATCATGTCCGCCTGGACCGAGGGGCTGCTGCGGCGCCGCGGGAGGGCGGAGAAGTTCGGGGCTGCCCTGCGCGGCCTCGAGGACCGGGACGCCGCGAGCGAGAGCATCTTGGGCACCGGCCGGCCCCGGGACCCCCGCGAGGAGCGGGACCTCGAGATCCGGCGGATCCTGCTGCGCCGCCGCGAGCGCTTCGAGGCCCTGCGCGAGGTGCTGGTGGACGCCGAGCGCTGCAGCTTCGTCATCGTCCTCGCGGCCGAACGGCTGCCCGTCCTCGAGACCGCGGAGCTGCACGAGCAGCTGGTCCGCGCCGGCGTGCACGTGGGGGCCCTCGTGGTCAACAAGCGCTCCCCGGCGGACGCCGGGGACTTCCTCGCCGAGCGCCGCGCGCTGGAGGAGGTGCACGTCGCCACCCTGCGCGGCGCCCTCCCGGGCGTCCCGCTGCTGCAGGTCCCCCTGCTGCCGGGGGACGTCGTGGGCCAGGAGGCGCTCGAGCGGTTCGGGGACGCGCTCGCCCAGGCTGATCTCAGGGCCACGTGACACGCTGACGCGCATGACCTCCACCGCGGACCGTCCGGACACCGGGCGACGACGACGGGCCCCCGCCGACCTCGGCCCCTGGATCCTCGCGGGCGTCGCCGCGACCGCGCTCGCCGTGGGCCTGGCCGAGCTGCTCGCCTGGGTGACCGGGCCGGTCGGCGCGCCCCTCACGGCGGTGGGCGGGGTGATCGTGGACGCGGTCCCGGCGCCGGTCAAGGACGCGGCGATCGCCCTGTTCGGCACCGCGGACAAGCTCGTGCTGCTGCTCGTCATGGCCGCCGGACTCGTGGCGGTCGGCACGGGCATCGGGGCGGCCCAGCGCGCCAACCCGCCGATGGGCACGGTGCTGCTCGGCGTGCTGGGGCTCCTCGGGCTGCTGGCGGTGCTGACGCGGGCGGGGCCGACCGTGGCGGACACGGTCCCCGTCGTCGTCGGCACGGGGGCAGGGGCACTCTTCCTGACGGTGCTCACCCGCCGCACCGCTCCGTCCGCACAGCCCGGCGCCGCCCTCGACCGCCGCGGCTTCGTCCGGGTCTCCGCGTCCGCCGCCGTGCTGGGCGCCGCCGCCGGTGTCGCAGGACGCTGGGCGGCCGCGGCCGCGGCCCGGGCGCCCGCCGCCCGGGACCTGCTGCGGATCCCCGCCCCCGCCGTGCGGGACCCGGTCCCCGCCGGGGCCGACCTCGGCGTGGCGGACGTGGAGCCCTGGCTCACGCCCGCCGACGACTTCTACCGCATCGACACGGCCCTGTCCGTGCCGCGCATCGACGTGGACGCGTGGGAGCTGCGCCTCCACGGCATGGTGGAGCGCGAGCTGACGCTGCGCTTCGACGACCTCACGGCCCGGCCGCTCCTCGAGCGGATCGTGACGCTGGCGTGCGTGTCCAACCCCGTGGGCGGCGACCTCGTGGGCAACGCGGTGTGGACCGGCGTGCCGATCCGGGACCTGCTCGCCGAGGCCGGGCCCTCCGCCGAGGCGGACATGGTGCTCTCGACCTCCGAGGACGGGTTCACGGCGAGCACCCCGCTCGAGGCCCTGACCGACCCCGGCCGGGACTCCCTGCTCGCGGTGACCATGAACGGGGAGCCGCTGCCGTTCGAGCACGGGTACCCCGTGCGGATGGTCGTGCCGGGGCTCTACGGCTACGTCTCGGCGACCAAGTGGGTCGTGGACCTCGAGGTCACCCGCTTCGACCGGGCGGAGGCGTACTGGACCTCGCGCGGCTGGACGGCCCGGGGACCGATCAAGATGTCCTCCCGCATCGAGGTGCCGGCCGAGGGCGGGCGCACGGAGGCCGGGCCCGCGGTCCTCGCCGGCACGGCCTGGGCCCAGCACACCGGGATCGCCGCCGTGCAGGTCAGCGTGGACGGGGGGCCGTGGCAGGACGCCGAGCTGGGCTCCGTGGGCACGGACGACACCTGGCGGCAGTGGGTCCTGCGCGCCGACCTCCCGGGCGGCCGGCACACCGCGCGGGTGCGGGCCGTGGACCGGGACGGGACCGTCCAGACCGCCGAGCAGGCCCCGCCCGCCCCGGACGGCGCCTCCGGGTGGCACGAGCGGACCTTCACGGTGGCCTGACCGGCCCGTCCTGCGCTCCCTCCGCGCCGACCGCCGGGTCAGGGGCGGTCGGAGGCCGGGGCCGGGCCGGTGGAGGAGCGGGCGACGAAGTGGGCCGGGAAGAGCTCGTTCGACGGTTCGCGGCTCCCTCCGGCGAGGTGCTCGAGGAGCCGCTCCACAGCGCGGGTGCCCTGCTGCCGGGCGTGCTGGTCCAGGGTCGTCAGGCCGAAGGCCTCCCCGATCGGGTGGGCGTCGACGCCGATGACGGACAGGTCCCCGGGCACGGTGAGTCCGAGGTCCCGCGCCGCCAGGATCGTCCCGGCCGCCATCTCGTCGGACGAGGCGAAGATGGCGGTCGGGCGGTCGGCGGGGTCCGCCAGGAGGTTCTTGGCCTGCTGGTACGCGTCGGTGAACGTGTAGTCCGCGACGAGCGACCACGCGGGTTCCACGGCCAGCCCGGCGTCCGCCATCGCCTGCTCCCAGCCGTCCCGGCGGTCGCTGGACATGGGGAAGTAGCGCCTGCCCTCCTCGGCCCCGCCGAGGTGCGCGATCCGCCGGTGGCCCAGCCCGATGAGGTGCTGCGTCGCGCGGCGCCCGACGTCGAGGTCGTCGATGCTGATGGTCGGCGCCCCCACCAGGGGCCCCCCGACCCCGACGAGGGGGATGCCGGCGGCGAACAGCTGCTCGGTCTCCGCCGGGTCCAGGTGCAGGGACACCGCCACGGCCGCGTCCAGGCGCTTGCGCAGCAGGAAGTCGGTGAGGACGGTCTCCCGGTAGCGGTCCCCCTCGAAGTTGTAGAGGGTCAGGTCGTACCTGGCCTCCATGAGCGCGCCGGCCACTCCTTCGAGGACGGTGGAGAAGTACCACCGGTCGACGTGGGGGAGGACCACCCCGATGTTGCGGCTCCGGCCGCTCGCCAGGCTCGAGGCGTGGTAGGAAACGACGAAGCCCAGCTCCTGCGCCGCCTCGCGGACCCGGGCCCGGGCGCGGGGCGAGACGTGCCCCTTGCCGCTGAGCGCGCGGGAGACGGTCGCGGTGGACACGCCCGCCCGCGCGGCGACGTCCTGGAGCCGGGGTGGGTTCATCGTCCGGTCGTGCCGGGGTCCTCCGTCTGCAGCCATGCGCACTCCTCCGGGTCCAGGATATGCGGCGCGGAGGCCGGGGACCCGCTGCGGAGCAGGACCGGCAGGTCCGGCAGCTCGACCGGGGCGGAGCCCGTGTTCAGCAGCACCAGGACGCCGTTGTTGACGAGCCCGAGACAGTCCGGGCCCGTGAGGTCCTCCGCCCACGCGAGCGAGCCCGAGCCGAGCCCGTGCTCGCGCCGCAGCGCCAGCGCGGAGCGGTAGAGGGACAGCGTGGACGCCGGGTCGTGGCGCTGCGCCTCGCGCGAGAGCTCCGCCCAGCCCGGGGGCTGCGGGAGCCAGGCCTCGCCCGTGGCGCTGTAGCCCAGGGACGCCCCGGTGCTGGTCCAGGGCAGCGGCACCCGGCAGCCGTCACGGCCGAGCCGGCTCCCGCCGGTCCGATGGTAGGTCGGGTCCTGGCGGACGTCGTGGGGGAGGGTCGTGTGGTCCGGCAGGCCCAGCTCCTCCCCCTGGTACAGGTACACGCCGCCCGGCAGGCCGAGCATGAGCAGGGACGCGGCACGTGCCCGCCGCGTGCCCAGCACGTGGTCCGGCTGCTCGTCCTCGGGCCCGCGGCCGTCGCCCGGCCGCGGGGAGTCCGCGGTCAGCGCCAGGCGGGTCGGGTGCCGCACGACGTCGTGGTTGGACAGCACCCAGGTGGTGGGGGCCCCGACCGCGTCGAACGCCTCGAGGGAGGAGGTGATGATCCGGCGCAGCTCCGCGGCGTCCCACGGCGCCGCCAGGTAGGAGAAGTTGAACGTCTGGTGCATCTGGTCGGGGCGCACCCAGTCGGCCAGGCGGTCCAGCGGGTCCACGCTCGCCTCGGCGCAGAGGATCCGCTCGCCGTCGTACTCCGCGAGCACCTCGCGCCAGCGCCGGTAGATGTCGTGGATCTGCGGCTGCCCGAACATCGGGGCGTCGGTGAACGGGTAGCCCGGGATGCTCCCCCCGTCGGCCCGCCCGTCCCAGTCCGGGAGGCCCTCCGCCTTGATGAGCGCGTGCGCCACGTCCACCCGGAAGCCGGCGACGCCGCGGTCGAGCCAGAAGCGCAGCACCCGCTCGAACTCCTGGCGGACCAGCTCGTTGTCCCAGTTGAAGTCGGGCTGCGACGAGTCGAACAGGTGGAGGTACCACTGGCCGGGCTGCCCGTCGGACTCGGTCACCCGGGTCCAGGCCGGGCCCCCGAAGTGGGACTGCCAGTTGTTGGGGGGCAGCTGCCCGGACGCGCCGCGGCCGTCCCGGAAGACGAACAGGTCGCGCTCCGGGGCGCCGGGACCCGCCGCGAGGGCCTGCCGGAACAGGACGTGCTCCTGCGAGCAGTGGTTGGGCACGAGGTCGATGATCACCCGGATCGACAGGGCGTCCGCGGCCGAGACCAGCGCGTCGAAGTCCGCGAGGGTGCCGAAGGAGGGGTCGACGTCGCAGTAGTCGCTCACGTCGTAGCCGCCGTCCAGCTGCGGGGAGGGGTAGAAGGGGGAGAGCCAGATCGCGTCGATGTCCAGCTCCGCCAGCTGTCCCAGCTCGGCGGTGATGCCGGCGAGGTCGCCGACGCCGTCCCCGTCGAGGTCCCGGAACGAGCGGGGATACACCTGGTAGATCACCGAGGAACGCCACCACTTCGGCTCCTGGTCGCGGTCGTGGACGGGTGTGAGGCGCAGGGACTGCAGCGCACCGTAGGTCGTGGACATGCGGTCCATCGTAGAGCGGATCCCCACGGACTGGAAGCGCTATCACATCGAGTGCCTTGGCAAGGCGGGTGCTGTATCGGATGTGGACAGCCGTGGTGGTAGCGCTTACAGTAGTGAGCCAGCTCACCTCCCGGGTGAAGCCCCCGGCGGCAGCAGCCCCCCGACCCGCACCACCCCCGCAGACCGACGGCCGTCGCGACCGCGCGACCACGGAAGACATCGAGGAACCCCACCATGAAACACCTCCACCGGGCGGCCTGCGCCGTCGGTGCCGTGCTCCTGCTCGCGGGGTGCTCGTCGGCGCCCACGGCCGGGGTCGCCGGCCTGGCCGGCGGGCCGGGCAGCATCAAGATCCAGGCGGGGTCCGACGAGATCCCCGCCCTCCAGCAGATCGCCGAGGAATTCACCGCCGACACCGGGGTGGAGGTGGAGTTCGTCCAGCGGGAGATCAACGCGCAGGCGATCTCCAACTTCATCTCCCAGTCGCCCACGGGGCAGGCCCCCGACATCATCGTCTCGCCGCACGACAACCTCGGGCAGCTGGCGTCCAACGGCGTCGTCGTCCCCGTGGAGATGGGGGACCGGGCGGAGGACTTCACCGAGAACGCCCGGGAGGCCGTCGTCTACAACGGGGTGAGCTACGGGGTGCCGTACGCGATCGAGAACGTGGCGATGCTGCGCAACAACGAGCTCGCCGCCCAGGACCCCGCCACGTTCGACGAGCTGCGGGCGATCGGTCACCGGCTCATGGAGGAGCGGGGCATCGAGTACCCCTTCACGGTGAGCCAGTCGCCCGAGGCCGGCGACCCGTACCATCTCTACGCCCTGCAGACCTCGTTCGGGGCCGAGGTGTTCGAGCGCACCGCGGAGGGGGAGTACACCGGCAACCTCACCATGGGGGGCGAGGACGGCAACGAGTTCGCCCGCTACCTGCAGGAGCTCGGAGCCTCCGGGGACCTGCGCACCTCCATGACCCCGGACATCGCCAAGGAGTCCTTCCTCAACGGCGAGTCCGCCTTCCACCTGGGCGGCCCGTGGGAGCTGACCGACGTCGAGGCCGCCGGGATGGACGTGAGCGTCCTGCCCGTGCCCCCGGCCGGGGACGAGGAGGCCCGCCCGTTCGTGGGCGTCCAGGCGTTCTTCGTCAACGCCAACGCGCAGAACCCGATGGCGGCCCAGGACTTCGCCGCCAACTACCTCACGCGCCCCGAGGCGCAGACGGCCATGTACGAGAGCACGGGCCGGCCCCCCGCCAGCCAGGTGGCCGTCGACCGCATGCAGGGCGACCCGCTGCGCTCCGCCTACGCGGAGATCGCCGAGACGGGTCTGCCCATGCCGGCCATCCCCGAGATGGGCGCGGTGTGGAGCTTCTGGGGCACGACGGAGAACGCCGTCGTGGACGGCCGCGGGGACCCCGTGGAGCTGTGGAACCGCATGATCGACAACATCGAAGGACAGATCTGATGAGCACGCGCACCCCCATCCGGGGCGGGACCGCCGCCCCCGGAGCGACCGGCGGGGGCGCCGGCCTCGGCGCCCCCCTCGAGCTCCAGCACGCCCATTCCCGCGGATTCGGCGTGGGCTTCGTGGTCAAACTGGTCCTGATGGCGCTGATCAATGCGTTCGGCCTCTTCGGCATCCTGGCGGCCTGGGCCGCCGGCAGCTGGGGCATCCTGGCCTTCCTCGTCGTCGCCCTGATCGCAGCCGATCTCGTGTACTTCCTGCCGACCAGGAAGCTGCTGCCCGCGAAGTACCTGTTCCCCGGGCTGATCTTCCTGCTGGTGTTCCAGATCTTCGTGCTGATCTACACCGCCGCCACGGCGTTCACGAACTACGGCGACGGCCACAACGCCACGAAGGACGCGGCGATCACGCAGCTCACCACCACGTACGAGCAGCGGATCGAGGGCTCCGGGGCCTACCCGGTCACGGTGCTCGAGGGCGCCGACGGCCTGGCCCTGGCCACGGTGCGCGACGGCCAAGTGCTCGTGGGCACCACCGGCGAGCCGCTCGCGCCGCTCGAGGGGGCGACCGCCGCCGACGGGCGCGTCGCCGAGGCGCCCGGCTACGAGATCCTCGACTACGGGGGCGTCGTGGCGGCCGCCGGCGAGCTGGCGGACCTGCGGGTGCCCGTGGGCGAGCAGGAGGCCGAGGGCGTGCTGCGCACCGACGACGGCCGGACGGCCTACGCCTACGAGCCCACGCTCGTGCACGACGAGGCGGCCGACGCCATGGTCGCCGACGACGGCACCGTGTACGCGAACAACGGCGAGGGCGCGTTCGTCAGCGCCGACGGCGAGGCCCTGCGACCGGGCTGGCGGGTCTTCGTGGGCCTGGACAACTTCGGGGCGATCTTCGACCCGGAGGTCCTGGGCGGCCCGTTCGTCTCCGTGACCCTGTGGACCTTCGCCTTCGCGATCCTCTCGGTGGCGCTGACCTTCTTCCTGGGGCTGCTCCTGGCGATCCTGTTCAACGACGAGAAGCTGAGGTTCCGCAACGTCTACCGGGCCGTCATCTTCCTGCCGTACGCCTTCCCCGCCTTCCTGTCCATCCTGATCTGGGCCGGTCTGCTCAACGCGGACTTCGGCTTCGTCAACCAGGTCCTGCTGGGCGGCGCCGGGGTGCCCTGGCTCGAGAACCCCTGGCTGGCCAAGCTCTCGCTGCTGCTGGTCAACCTCTGGCTGGGCTTCCCGTACATGTTCCTCGTGACCACCGGCGCCCTGCAGGCCATCCCGGGAGAGCTCTACGAGTCGGCCGAGATGGACGGTGCGGGGCCGGTGCGCCAGTTCGGGGCGATCACCCTGCCCATGCTCATGGTGGCCGTGGGCCCGCTGCTCATCGCGTCCTTCGCCATGAACTTCAACAACTTCAACGTGATCTACCTGCTCACCGGCGGCGGTCCCCAGGACCTGGAGTCCACCACCGGGGTGGGCGCCACGGACATCCTCATCTCGTTCGTCTACAAGATCGCGTTCGCCGGCGGCACCAACGACTACGGTCTGGCCTCCGCCCTGTCCATCCTCATCTTCATCATGGTGGCCGTCATCTCCGCGCTGACGTTCCGCCGCAGCAAGGCTCTCGAGGAGATCAGCTGACATGTCCACTCCCACCGCACCCACCCCGGGCGACCGCCCCGGCCCCGACGGCACGGACCGCGCCCCCTGGGCCGCCGCCGCGGCCGCGCCGTCCGCCGGAACCCCGACCACCCTCCAGCCGACGGACACGCTGCGGCCTCCCGGCGCCGCACCCGGGGCTCCCCGGCCCCGCCGGCGCCGCCGCTCCGCCCGCGGCGGGTGGAAGCACCTCGCCGCGATCGCCGCGTGCGTCTTCGCCCTCTTCCCGCTGGTCTACGCCTTCTCGGCCTCGCTGTCCGCCTCGGGCTCCCTGCTCGGGTCCAACCAGCTGTTCTCGGACGTCACCGGCGCCAACTACACCAACCTGCTCAACGACCCGCAGAACCCCTACCTGACCTGGTTCGGGAACTCGCTGTTCGTCTCGGTCACCACGGCCGTGGGCACCGTGCTCATGGGTGCGGCCGCCGCCTACGCGTTCTCCCGGTTCCGCTTCCGCTCCCGCAAGGGCGGGCTGCTGGCACTGCTGGTCATCCAGATGTTCCCGCAGCTGCTGGCGTTCGTGGCGATCTTCCTGCTGCTGTTCGCGATCTCCGGGGTCTACCCGTTCATGGGCCTGAACTCCCGGCTGGGACTGGTGGCCGTCTATCTGGGCGGGGCGCTGGGCGCCAACACGTTCCTGATGTACGGCTTCTTCAACACCATCCCCAAGGACCTCGACGAGGCCGCGGAGATCGACGGCGCCTCGCACGCCCAGATCTACTGGACGATGATCCTGCCGCTGGTGACCCCCATCCTCGTGGTGGTCGGGATGCTGTCCTTCATCGCGTCCTTCTCGGACTTCCTGCTGGCCCAGATCGTGCTCCAGGACCCGGACAAGTACACGCTGGCCGTGGGGCTGTACCAGTTCGTCTCCGTGCAGTTCGGGGAGAACTGGGGCGTCTTCACCGCCGGGGCGATCCTGGCGGCGATCCCGGTGGTCGCGCTGTTCCTGTTCCTCCAGCGCTACATCGTCTCCGGGCTCACCGGCGGCGCCGTGAAGGGCTGACCACCCGCCCGCCACCTGCGCCGCACCCACCGGTCCGGCCCGGGGGACGGGCCCTGTCATGATGGGGCGGGACGGGCGACGGACAGAACGGGAGGTGGCACGCGGTGACGCTGGTGGACAACGTGGTGTACGTGGAGGGCCGGCGCACGTCGACCCCGGAGGACCTCGACGAGACCTACGCGGCGCTGCGCGGGCGCGGCGGGATGGCCTGGATCGGTCTCTACCGCCCGGAGCCGGCCGAGGTGCAGTCCGTGGCCGCGGAGTTCCGGCTGCACGACCTCGCGGTGGAGGACGCCCTGAAGGGCCACCAGCGCGCCAAGCTGGAGCGCTTCGGGGACACCCTCTTCGTGGTGCTGCGCCCGGCCCGCTACCTGGACGACGTGGAGAAGGTCGAGTTCGGGGAGCTGCACGTGTTCGTGGGCCGCGACTTCGTGGTCACGGTCCGCCACGCCGAGTCGCCCGACCTGGCCGCGGTCCGGCGCCGGCTGGAGGCCGCGCCGGAGCTGCTGGGCACGGGCCCGCAGGCGGTGCTGTACGGGATCCTGGACGAAGTGGTCGACGGCTACGCCCCCGTGGTCGCGGGACTCGAGAACGACATCGACGAGATCGAGGACGAGATCTTCGGCGCGGACCGGGACGTCTCCCGCCGCGTCTACGAGCTCTCCCGGGAGGTCATCGAGTTCCAGCGCGCCGTCCACCCGCTGGTGGCCATGCTGGAGGCCCTGCAGCACGGGGCGGAGAAGTACGGGCTCGACCTCGAGCTGCAGCAGCGGCTGCGGGACGTGCAGGACCACGCCATCCGGGTGGCCGAGCGCGCGGACGCGTTCCGGGTGCTCCTGCAGAACGCCCTCACGGTGCACGCGACCCTGGTGGGCCAGCGGCAGAACGACGAGATGCAGCGGCTCACCGAGTCGGCCCTGGCGCAGAGCGAGGAGGTCAAGCGGATCTCCTCCTGGGCCGCGATCCTCTTCGCCCCGACCCTCGTGGGCACGGTGTACGGGATGAACTTCGAGCACATGCCCGAGCTCGCGTGGACGCTGGGCTACCCGCTCGCGCTGCTGGCCATGCTGGGCATGGGGGTGGCCCTCTACGGGGTGTTCAAGTGGAAGCGGTGGCTCTGAGCGTCACCGGGCGACCTCCGCGGCGACCCTCCCGGCGACCTTCCCGGCGACCTTCCCGGTGGGCCCCTCAGATGCTGTTGCGCATCGCCCGGATCCCCACGGTCAGGCCCAGGGCGGCCAGTACGACCGCGGCGAGGGCTCCGGCGGCCACGGCCGGATCGCCGAACTGGCCGTTGAACAGGGCCCGCTCGGCGTCGACCATGTAGGTGAGCGGGTTGAACCGCGAGAGCACCTGCATCCACCCCGGACCGGCCTCGAGCGGCAGGAGCATCCCGGAGAGCAGCATGAGCGGGAACAGCAGACCCTGCTGCACGGTCCAGAACATCCAGTCCCGGTTCCGGGAGACGATGGCGAGGGCGTAGCTCAGCGCCCCGAGCCCCACCCCGAAGACCGCGAGGATCGCCAGGCCCACCACCATGCCGGGCAGGGACGGGCGGAAGCCGAAGAACGCGGCCACCCCGGAGAGCACCAAGGCCTGCAGGACCAGCGGCACCATCTCCTTGCACGCGCGCCCCACCATGAGCGCGGAGCGGGTCACCGGCGCCACGAGCATCCGCTCGTGCGCCCCGGACTGGATCTCGAACAGCAGGTTCGAGCCGGTCATCGCGGTGCCGAACAGCGCGATCATCACCACGATGCCCGGCACGAACCACTGGAACGCCTGGTCGAGGGGCCGCCCGGTCATCCCGCCCAGGAGCGGGCCGAAGAAGGCCAGGAACATCAGCGGCTGCATGAGCGAGAACACCAGGCTGAAGGGATCCCGGACCACGGGCCGGAGCTCGCGGACGAAGACGCTGACGGAGTCGTGGACGATCCCTGCCGGGCGGGCCCGGTCGGTGCCGCCGGGGGACTCGCGGGTGGTCGGAACGGCGGTCATCGGGGTGCTCCCACGCTCGTGGCCTCGGCGGCCGGGTCGGTCTCGGACGCGTCGGCCCGCTCCTCGCGCAGGCTCCGGCCGGTGAGCCGGAGGAAGACGTCGTCGAGGGTCGGGCGGGTCAGCTCGGCGGTCCGCACGGCGTGGCCGGCCCGGTCGAGCTCGCGCAGCAGGGCGGGCAGCACGCGCTCGCCGTGCTCGACCGCGACGACCACGCGGGTGCCCTCCCCGGCGGGGACCGCCTCCGGCTCGGCGCCGCCGGCCCCCGCCGCGGCGGCCGCGCGCCGGACGGCCGCCGCGGCGGCGGGCGGGTCGGCGTCCAGGGTGAGGGCGATTCGGTCGCCGGCCAGGTCCGTCTTGAGCCGGGACGCGGTGTCGTCGGCGATGATCCGTCCCCGGTCCACGACCATGACCCGCTCGGCGAACTGGTCGGCCTCGTCGAGGTAGTGGGTGGTGAGGAACAGCGTGGTCCCGTAGCGGCGGCGCAGCTCGAGGATGTGCTCCCACAGGTGCGCGCGGGACTGGGGGTCCAGCCCGGTCGTGGGCTCGTCGAGGAAGAGCAGCTGGGGGCCGGGGATCAGTCCCAGGGCGATGTCCACGCGGCGGCGCTGGCCGCCGGAGAGCTTCATCGTGGGCCGGCGGACGAGGTCGCCGAGGCCGAGGGCCTCCACGAGCTCGTCCACGCGGCGCCGCGTCTCCGCCCGGCTCAGCCCGTACAGGGCGCCCTGGCTGAGCAGCTCGTCGCGGACCCGCTGGTACTGCCCGGCCCCGTTCTTCTGCCCGATGTAGCCGATGCGGGCGCGCACCTCGGCCGGCTGCCGGGCGACGTCGAACCCGCACACGGTGGCGGTGCCGCCGGTGGGCCGCAGCAGCGTGGTGAGCATGCGCAGCGAGGTCGACTTGCCCGCGCCGTTGGGCCCGAGGAACGCGGTCAGCGTGCCGGGCGCCACGTCCATGGTCAGGTCGGCCACCGCTTCGACGGTCCGGCCGCCGGGCCCGCGGAAGCTCTTGCTCAGCCCGCGGGCGCTGATGATGGGTGGGGTGCTCATGGGTCCACGGTAGAGCGCATTCAGGCCACCAGCTGTCCGCAGGGGGGCATAGATTGCGGGTCATGTCCGATCCGACGTCGCGGGTGCTCCGGCTGCTGTCCCTGCTGCAGACCCACCGCTACTGGTCCGGGCCCGAGCTCGCCGAGCGGCTGACGGTCTCCGAGCGGACGCTGCGCCGGGACATCGACCGGCTGCGCGAGCTCGGCTACGAGGTCACGGCCCGCCCCGGCACGGCGGGCGGGTACCAGCTCGCCGGCGGCACCAGCATCCCGCCCCTGCTGCTCGACGACGACGAGGCCGTGGCCATCGCCGTGGGGCTGCGCACCGCCGCGGTGCACGGCGTCGGCGACGGCGAGCAGACGTCGCTGAGCGCCCTGGCCAAGGTCCAGCAGGTGCTGCCGCGGCACCTGCGCCGCCGGGTCGCCGCGCTGCAGGCGCACACCGTCCCGGTGGCCCGCACGGACGCGCACGTGGCCACCGAGGTCCTCGCCCAGCTCGCCCTGGCCTGCCGCGAGCACGAGCGGGTGCGCTTCCGCTACGTCGATCGGCAGGGCCGGGAGAGCGCCCGGCTGGTCGAGCCGCACTCCCTGGTCCCGCGGGACCGGTGGTGGTACCTCGTGGCCTGGGACGCCGACCGCGCCGACTGGCGCACGTTCCGCATCGACCGGCTGCGGAGGCTGGCGGGCACCGCCGTGCGCGTCGCGCCGCGGGAGCTGCCCGCCGCGGACGCCGCCGAGTTCGTCCTGGCCGCCCACGACGCGGCCGCCGCGCGGCACGAGCTGACGGTGCGGATGACCGTGGGCCTGGACCGGGTCCGGGAGTACTTCGGGCCGTGGGCGGCCACGGCGGTGCAGGGTCCCGGGGACACCGTCGACTGGACCGTCACCGGCGGCTCCGTCCCGGAGCTGCTGATGGCGCTGCCCTGGATCCCGGCGGACGTGCCGTGGCGGCTGCTGTGCTCGGACGAGGTGGCCGAGGCCGTGCGGGGGTTCCGGGACCGCCTCGGCGACGCCCTGGACGGCCCGTCGCCCCCTGACTCCAGCGGGCCGGGGGCGGAGGCGGGGGAACCCAGCCCTTAGAGTCGTGGACGTGACCGTCCAGACCACCGCCCTCGACCCCGCGCGGGTCCGGCGCGCCCGGATCGCGGTGTCCGCGTTCTTCCTCACCAACGGCGCCCTCTACGCCAACCTGCTGCCGCGTCTGCCGGAGGTCAAGGACGCGTTCGGGCTCTCCAACACCCTCTACGGCCTGCTGGTCGTGGCGTTCCCGCTCGGGGCGATCCTCGTGGGCGCCCTCCCCGCTCGGGCGATCCGCCGCTTCGGCTCCGGCCGGGTGGCGGCCCTGGGCACCGTCCTGCTCTCCGTGTGCCTCGCGGCCGCCGGGGCCGGGGCGGGCCTGGGCGCCGGCACGGGGCTGGGCGCGGGGGTGTTCCTCGCGGCGATGTTCCTGGGCGGCGCCCTGGACGCCCACGTGGACACCGCCCAGAACGCCCAGGGGATGGAGGTCCAGCGCGCCCGCGGCCGCTCGATCATCAACTCCCTGCACGCCCTGTGGAGCCTGGGCGCCGTGGTCGGCGGGCTCATGGGCACCGCGGCGCTCGCCCTCGGCGTGCCCCTGGGGTGGCACCTGCCGGCGAGCGGGCTCGTGTGGAGCGCGGTCGCCCTCGTGGCGCTGCGCGCCGCGCTGAGCCCGGCCGAGGGGCAGGAGCTGCGCACGGTCAGCTCGGACGACCCGCCGCCGGAGGATCCGCTTCCGGACGGCACGACGACGACGGGCCTGGGCACCACCGGCTCCCGGCCGGACCCCGGCTCCGGGCCCGCCGGGACGGGGCGGCGGTCGGCGGGGCGCATCGTCGTCGTCAGCCTCCTGCCCGTGGCCGTGATCGCGATGGCCGGGGTGATGGTCGAGGACGCCGGGCAGAACTGGTCGGCCGTGTACCTGAACGCCGAGCTGGGCGCCCCGCTGGCCACTGCGGGGCTCGGGCTCGTGGCGCTCATGGCGGCGCAGTTCGTGGGCCGGATGCTCGGCGACCCCATGACCGACCGCTGGGGCCGGGCCGCGGTGGTCCGCGCCGGGGCCGCGCTGAGCGCGGCCGGGATGCTGCTCGTGGTCCTCGCCCCGGCGCCGGGCCCGGCCGTCGCGGGCTTCGCGCTGGCCGGCTTCGGCTGCGCCACGCTCGTGCCCGCGGCCTTCCACGCCGCCGACGACATCCCCGGGCTGCGCACCGGGACGGGCCTGGCCCTGGTCAGCTGGCTGATGCGGATCAGCTTCCTCGGCCTGTCCCCGGCCGTCGGGGTGCTCTCCGACGCCGTGGGGCTGCGGGCGGCGCTGCTCGTGGTCCCGGTCTTCGCGCTCGTCGCGGCCCTGATGGCCGGCGTCCTCCGGGAGCGCCGGACCCCCTGACCTGGGGCCCGCTGCTCTCCCGGCCGCCCCGCCCGCCGAGTCCCCACCTCGCAGCCACCCACTCTGCCGAGCCCCCACGTTGTGCGCCGGGTCCCCAACAAAGTCCTGGGGATCCGGCGAGCGACGGGGGACTCGGCGCTCGGGGTGAGCGGAGGGTGGGGACTCAGCGGAGCGGACCGGGGCTCTCCCGAGCCGGCGGTCCCCGGCTATCCTGGAGCGACCATGTTCCACCACTTCTTCCTCTGACGGGTTCCGGATCCCGCCGCGCGTCCGCCGCGGCGTTCCGTCGTCCTGCCCACCCGTCCCCTCGTCAGGAGCCCCGGCCGTCCGGCCGCGCGCGGCTCCGCACCCCGGAGGAAGCATGTCCGCCGTTCCCGTCCACCGTCCCGCCGTGCCCGCGGGCGAGCACGCCCAGCTGACCGCCACCGGGATCCGCGTGGTCCGCGGGTCCCGCACCGTCCTGGACGGGCTCGACCTCACGATCACCCCCGCCACCCGCCTCGGCGTGGTGGGGGAGAACGGCCGCGGCAAGACCTCGCTGCTGGAGGTGCTCTCGGGCGCCCTCCTCCCGGACGCCGGCACCGTCCGCCGCACCGGCACGCTCGCCGTGGTCGACCAGGAGCTGCCCGTGCCGCCCGAGGGCACCGTGGGGGACCTCCTGGACCTCGAGCTCACCGCCGAGCACACCGCGGTGGCGCAGGTCGAGGCCGCAGCCCGCGCCCTCGCCGCGGACCGGCCGGGCGCCCCGGAGCAGTACGCACAGGCGCTGGCGGTCGCCCAGGCCCTCGACGCCTGGGACGCCGACCGGCGGGTGGACCTCGCCCTGCAGGCCCTGCACGCCGTGACCGACCGCTCCCGGGTGCTCGGCACCCTCTCGGTGGGCCAGCGCTACCGGGTGCGCCTGGCCTGCCTGCTCGGCACCGTCCACGACCTCCTGCTGCTGGACGAGCCCACCAACCACCTCGACGCCGCGGGGCTGGCCCACCTGGGGGCGGCGCTGCGCGAGTTCCGCGGCGGCGTGGTCCTGGTCAGCCACGACCGGCGGCTGCTGGGCCAGGTCGTGGACACCGTCCTGGACCTGGACCCCAGCCGGGACGGCCGCCCGCGGTGGTACGGGGGCGGGGTGGCGGGCTGGCGCGCCGGCCGGACCGCCGAGCGCTCGCGGTGGATCCACGACCACCGGGAGCAGCAGGCCGAGCACGCCCGGCTGGCCGGGAACCTCCAGCGCGCCCGCTCCCGCCTGGTCGACGGATGGCGCCCGGACAAGGGCACCGGCAAGCACACCCGCGCCACCCGCGCCCCGGGGCTCGTCCGCTCGGTGCACCGCCGGCAGGAGGACCTCGAGCGGCACCGCGTGGACGTCCCCGAGCCCCCGCTGGAGCTGTCGGTGCCGGAGCTGCCGGCGCTGCCCGGTGTCGAGCTGGTGCGCGCCGAGGGCGTCGCGGTCACGGGCCGGCTGCTCCGGCCCGTCGACGTGCTGCTGGAGTCCGGGGACCGGCTGGTCGTCGCAGGCCCCAACGGGGCGGGCAAGTCCACCCTGCTGCAGGTGCTCGCCGGTGCGCTGGCTCCCGACGCGGGGCGGCGCACCGCAGCCCCCGGGGCGCGGATCGGCCACCTGCTGCAGGACGGGGTCCGGCACGGGGCGCGCTCGGCCCAGGAGGTCTACGAGCAGGAGCTCGTCCGGCTCGTGCTCGCGGACCGGCTGGCCGAGCACGAGGTGGCCCCCCTGGAGTCCCTGGGACTGCTGGCGGCGCGGGACCGCGGACGCCCCGTGGCGGAGCTGTCGGCCGGGCAGCGGCGGCGCCTCGAGCTGGCCGTGGTGCTGGCGTCCCGGCCGCACGTGCTGCTGCTGGACGAACCGACCAACCACCTCTCGATCGCCCTCGTGGACGAGCTCACCGAGGCCCTCGCCGCCACGGCCGCGGCCGTGGTGCTGACCACCCACGACCGGCAGCTCCTGCGGGACACGAAGGGCTGGCCGCGGCTGACGCTCTGACGGCCCCGCCGTGGGCGGGGGCAGGACGGGCCGGCCCCGGACCGCGGAGCAGAGGGTCGGTCGGACGTCGTCACAGAGAGGCGCGGAGGCGTCACACCTCTTGCTCCCGCATACCCCCTGGGGTATGTTGTGATCGGCGTCACCGCAGACGTCGAGGAGCGACCCCGCCGGGCCGCTCCTCCCAGGATGGAGAACGGATCATGCACCAGAGACTGATCGTCCCGGCCGCCGCGGTGCTCCTCGTGACGGCCGTCAGCGCCTGCGGTCCGCAGGCTTCCCCGCCGACCGGGGACGGCACCGTCCCGACGTCGAGCCCGTCGAGCCCGTCGAGCTCGGCGACGACGAGCCCCGCGTCGCCGGGCCCGACCACGACGGGCCTGACGACGCAGCCCGGAACGGCGCCCGCCCCGGGCGCTGCCGGGGCGGTCCCCTCGGTGTCGATTCCTCCGGCCGCGGCCGACCCCATGGCCGCGGCCGCGTGGGAGGCCCTGATGTCCCCCGAGGGCGAGTACGCCGCCTCGGCGCAGTACCGGGCGGTCGTGGACGAGTTCGGACCCGTCGAGCCGTACGCGAGCATCCAGGCCGCCGAGGAGCAGCACGTCGACGCCCTGACCCGCCAGCTGGAGCGGCTCGGTGTCACGGTCCCGCCGAACCCCTACACCGGGCGGATTTCCGCGCCCACCGACCTCGAGGCCGCCGCCACCGCCTGGGCGGCCTGGGAGACCGACAACATCGCGCTCTACGACCGGCTGCTGGAGGAGGTCCGCGGGGACGAACCCCTGACCCGCGTCTTCACCAACCTGCGCAGCGCCTCCCAGGAGATCCACCTGCCGACGTTCGAGGCCGCGGCGGCCAACGGGGGCCGGCTCACCCCGGAGCAGATGCGGGACCTGGGCCACGGCTGACCCGTCGCTCCTCCTGCGGGAGGAGTGCGCCGCGGCCGCCCGCGGGCCGTCCGCCGCCTCCCGCGCGGATCGGCTCCGGGCGGACTCGTCATGTCCGGTCGGGACTGACCTCCCCCGGAGACCGTGCCCGCCCCTAGACTGCCGAGCAGGGGGCGCGTGAGCCGCGTCACCGCACCGGGAGTGCCGAGGAGGACACCATGAGGATCCGCGCCGCCGTCGTCGAGGGGATCGGGGCCCCGTTCGAGCTGGAGGACGTCGAGCTCGCCGAGCCCGGCCGCGGGGAGGTGCTGGTCCGGATCGTCGCGACCGGGGTCTGCCACACCGACGCCATCACCCGTGCGGGTGACATGCCGCTGCCGCTGCCGGGGATCCTGGGCCACGAGGGCGCGGGGATCGTGGAACGGGTCGGCGAGGGCGTCGGCGCCGTCGTGCCCGGCGACCGGGTCGTCATCGGGTGGCCCTCGTGCGGAGCGTGCCGCAACTGCCTGGACGGGCAGCCCCGCTACTGCGCCCGGACCGGGGAGGCTCTCGTCTCGGGCCGCCGCTTCCGGGGCGAGGACGCAGGGACCTCGGCCTACACGCGGGCGGACGGCTCGGAGGTCTCCGGGCACTTCTTCGGCCAGTCGTCCTTCGCCACCCACTCGATCGTCCTCGCCGACGCCCTCGTGAAGGCGCCCGACGACGTGCCGCTCGAGCTGCTCGGACCCCTGGCCTGCGGGCTGGGCACGGGCGCCGGCGCGGTGCTCAACGAGGCCCGCCCGGAGCCGGGCTCGTCCCTGGTGGTCTTCGGCGTCGGGGCCGTGGGGCTGGCCGCGATCATGGCCGCCCGCTGCACCGCCGCCACCACGGTCGTCGCCGTGGACCTGCACGACTCCCGGCTCGAGCTGGCCACCCGCTACGGGGCCACCCACGTCATCAACTCCCGGGACACGGACGTGGTCGCGGAGGTCGCCCGGATCACGGGCGGCTCCGCCGACTACGCGTTCGAGTGCACCGGGGTGGTCCCCGTCGTGGAGCAGGCCGCGGACTGCGTGGGCATGCTGGGCACGCTCGTGCTCATCGGCGGCGCGCCCGCCCAGGCGCGCTTCAGCCTCGACCACATGCACGCGCTGTGGGGCAAGCGGATCGTCGGGGTCCTGGGCGGCGGCAGCCGCAGCGGAAAGTTCATCCCCGCCCTGATCGACCTCCACCGGCAGGGGCGGTTCCCCTTCGACGAGCTGGTGCGCTTCTACGAGCTCGACGAGATCGAACAGGCCCTCGCCGACAGCGGGTCCGGCGACGTGGTCAAGCCCGTCATCCGCATGCCCCGGTGAGACGGCGCCCCCACCGCCGCGGCGGCTCCGGCGGGCACGGGCACCCGGTTCAGTCGATCCGCAGCTCGTGGACGCCGCGCTCGAGGCCGCGCTCCACCGCGGCGATGACGTCGTCCACGTTGTGCCCCGGCGGCAGCCGGGGCGGCAGGCCGGTGAGCGCCCGGTCCACGAGCCCGGTGTCCATGTGCGGCAGCCGGGCGTCCATCACCGCGATCCGACGACGGCGCAGCTCCCGCCGCAGCGCCCCCAGCCACGAGGCCATGGCCGCCTTGCTGGCGGCGTAGCCGGCCATCCCGGCCAGCGGCAGCTCCGCGACCACCCCGGTGAGGACCGCGACCGCGCCGCCGTCCGCGACGTGGGGCAGGGCCGCCCGGATGACGGCCATGGGGCCGAGGGCGTTGACCTCGAACAGCTCCTCCACGACGGCCTCGTCCTCGTCGGCCGCCGGGCCGAACGCGGCGACCCCGGTGGCGATCACCACGGCGTCGAGCCCGCCGAGCTCCTCGGCCGCACGGCGCACCACCTCCGCCGCCTCGTCGTGGTCCACGAGGTCGAGGGCGTGGGCCGCGCGCAGGCCGAGACCGCGCCGCAGCTCCTCCGCCGCAGAGGCGGAGCGGCCCGTCACCACGATGTCGGTGGTGCGCTCGCTCAGCCGTTCGCACAGCCGCCGCCCGAGGACGCCGGTCGCCCCCACCACCAGGATCCTCGCGCCGTTCAGGTCCATGGCCCCACTCCTGTCCCCGGTGCGACCCCGGAGCGGGCCGTGCCCCGAGCGTACCCACGCTCTCCGACAGCGCCCAGGAATTTGCGATCCCACAACGATCGCCGGGCGCCCGCCGCCCGCCGTTGCCGACCGCGAACCGGGCGGCGTAGCCTGCAGTCCTCGGAGCCGGGCCGGGCGCACGCCCGGGGCGCTGGTGCTCCGCGATCGGGGGGCCGTCCACATGTCACCGACCACGTCACGATCGACCCGGGCGCTGGGCGCGGCCGCCGCGGCTCTGCTCCTCCTGGCCTCCTGCGGCACCCCGTCCGGAGGGGACCCCTCCGCCGAGGGCACGAGCCCGGCCGCGTCGCCGGCCGCCACGGCGGCGGAGTCCCCGACGGCCACGGAACCAGCCACAGAACCAGCCACGGAGAGCCCGTCGCCGACCGCCGAGAACCCGACGGCCGGTCCGACGGAGGCCCCGACCAGCACGCCCACCGCGAGCCCGACGGCGAGTCCGACTGGGGCTCCCGCGGAGCTCGTGACCTACTCCGGCACGGCCGCGGACGCCGCCTTCGCCTTCGAGCTGCCCGCGACGTGGAGCGTGGACGGGGACTTCTCGGACGTCGGCGGCACGGTGACGGTGCTCGGGCCGGACGGTGCTCCCGTCGGCCACCTGTCGGTCCTCATCGCCTGGGGCGCCGAGTGCGGCCCCGACTGCTCGATGCCGCCGGTGGCCCACCTCGGGGACGTCCCGGGGAGCGTGCCGCTGTCCAGCAGCGGGGAGTTCGTGGTGCGCTCCGTGGCCATGGACCTGACGTCCTCGCCGGAGCTGCGCAACGCGTACGGCTGGCCGGACGCCGTGCGGCTCGTGACCTCGCTGACCGATGCGGACGCCCCTCCGCCCACCACGATGCTGCCGCACGTCCTGTACGGCCTGGGGCTGGTCGAGACCGGGGTGGTCGCGCCCAACGGCATCACCTACCGGACGGTGATCTTCAGCTCGGTCCACGACTTCCCCACGCTCGAGGCCGCCCGGGAGTACGCCGGATCGGAGCAGCACCGGCAGGTCGAGGCGATGATCGCCTCCTTCCGCGCCTGAGTGCTCGAGAGGCCGTCCCGGGCGCCGTGGACCACGTCGTGCCAGGGGCGAGGCGGCGCGGATGCTGCTACGCGGAGTCGTCGAGGGGGGCGTACCCCATGCGCCGGCTGACCCGCAGGCCGGCCTCCTTGAGGTCCTCGACCAGGTCGGCCATGTGCTGCTCCGTGAACCGGAACGCCGGTCCCGAGACGCTGATCGAGGCGATGACCGTGCCGAGATGGTCCCGCACGGGCACGGCGACGGAGTTCAGCCCGATCTCGAACTCCTCGCACACGGTGGCGTAGCCCCGGGCGACCACGTCGATCAGCTGTCGCTCCAGCTGCTCCCTCGACGTGATCGTGCGCGCGGTGAGGGCCGGCATGCCCTGGTCGCGGAGGACGTGGGCCCTCTCGTCGGACGGCAGCCCCGACAGCAGCACCTTCCCGCTGGCGGTGGCGTGCAGGGGGGTCAGGCTCCCGATCCAGTCGTGGGTCGCGACCGAGGAGGGGCCCATCTCCTGGTCCACGTTGACGGCGTGGCCCTCCCGCAGGACCGCCAGGTTGACCGTCTCGGAGTGGGTCCGGGCCAGGCCGCGGACCTCGTCGCGCGCCTCGGCCACCACGCTCAGCCGGCCGGGGATCGCGTGCGCCAGCCGAAGGATGCCGAACCCGAGCTGATACGGGCTGCCGTCGCTCGGGTGGTGCACCAGGCCCCGGGACTCCAGGGCGCCGAGCAGCCTCGACGCGGTGGACTTGTGCACGCCCAGCTCCGCGGCCACCTCGGTCACCGTGGAACCGCCGGTCCGGGCGAGGACCTCGAGCACGGTGATGGCCCGGTCCACCGACTGCACACCCCCCGGGGTGACCCCGTCCGTGCCGGGCTGCTCCTTGGCGGCGTCGGGGGCGGTCGGGGGTCTGGGGCCGGGGGAGGACATGACTCCATGGTAGTCAATCGTCATTGTCGCGCTCCGTCCGGTCCGTCCGCTCCACCCCGGCTCGCCGGGGTGGAGCGGGCGGGGCGCGCGGTAACGTGCCGTGCGGGCCGGGCGCGTCCCGGACCGTCCCGCGGTGTCATGGGCGGGCCGCCTTCTTCTTCCGGACCTGGCCGTTCTCCTGGCCCTTCACCCGGGCGTAGATCGGCTGACCGGCGGCCGTGGCGTCCACGGCCTGGATCTGGCCCGTGGGCGGATCCGTGCTCTCCTGGGTGACCAGGGTGAACTTCTGGTGCCCGTACTCGTCCACGGCGGTGCGGATGGCGCGGCGCACCACGGAGTCGGACAGCCGCTGGCGCAGCCACATCGGGTCTGCGCGCAGGTCGCGGGTCAGGGCGATGCACAGGACGCACATCACGAGGACGAACGGCAGCGCGGCGACGATGGTGAGCCGCTGCAGACCCCCCAGCGCCTCCGCGGGGGTGTCCCCGCCGGCCAGGAGCATGACGGCCGCGACCGCCCCCATCAGCACGCCCCAGAAGATCACGACGGGCTTCGACGGCTCGAGACTGCCCCGGGAGCTGAGGGAGCCCATCACGATGGACGCCGAGTCGGCACCGGTGACGAAGAAGATGGCGGTGAGCACCATGGCCAGCACCGCCAGGCCGATGGTCAGCGCCTGCGGCGTGCCGAGGCTGTTGAACATGTCGTAGATCGCGCCGTCGAAGGAGATGGTGGGGACGCCGTCGACGACCGTGGCGATCCCGTCGCCGGGGTCGGGGGTCGCGTTCGCCGTCCGCTGGATGTGGATGGCGCTGCCGCCGAAGACGGCGAACCACAGCAGGGACACCAGGGAGGGCACCAGCAGCACGCCGGTGACGAACTGGCGGATGGTGCGACCGCGGCTGATGCGAGCGATGAACATGCCCACGAACGGCGTCCAGGAGATCCACCAGGCCCAGTAGAAGATCGTCCAGCTGGACAGCCACGCGCGCATGTCCTCGCCGCCGGAGGCCTCGGTGCGGGCGGCCATCTCCGGCAGCTGCTGGAGGTAGGAGCCGATCGCGTTGGGGATGAGGTTGAGGATGAACAGGGTGGGCCCCACGACGAAGACGATGAGGGCCATGACCACCGCGAGCACCATGTTGGTGTTGGCCAGGAACTGGATGCCGCGCTCGATGCCCGACACCGCCGAGGCCACGAAGCAGAAGGTGAGCACCGCGATGATCAGCACGAGCATCGGGGTGGCCACCTCGCCCACCACGCCGTTGAACTGCAGGCCGCTGCCGATCTGGAGCGCGCCCAGCCCGAGCGAGGCCGCGGAGCCGAAGAGCGTGGCGAAGATGGCCAGGATGTTGATGATCTTGCCGCCGGCGCCGTCGACCGCCCGCCGCCCGAACAGGGACACGAACGCCTCGGAGAGCAGGTTCTTGCGGCCCAGCCGGAAGGTGCCGTAGGCGATGGCGATGCCGAGCACCGCGTACATGGCCCAGGGGTGCAGCGTCCAGTGGAACAGCGACGTGGCCATGGCCGTCTCGACGGCTTCGGCCGTGCCGGCGTCGACCGTGGCCGGCGGCGGGGAGATGTAGTAGTAGAGGGGCTCGGCGACGCCGTAGAACATCAGGCCGATGCCCATGCCGCAGGCGAACATCATGGAGATCCACGAGACGGTCCTGAACTCGGGCCGTTCGCCGTCCTTGCCCAGCGGGATGTTGCCGAACCGGCCCAGGGCCAGCCACAGGACGTAGGCGACGAACAGGGAGGACAGCAGCACGAAGATCCACCCGGTGTTCTCCAGGACCCACCCGAGCGCCGCGGTCGAGACGGTGGACAGGTTCTCCGTGCCGACGAAGCCCCAGACCACGAAGGCGACGACCAGGGCGCCGGTCACACCGAAGATCACCTTGTCCAGGCCCCGGGGCTCTCCCTGGAGCGCGCTGCGCCGTTCCTGGACCCCCTCCCTGAGCTCGCCGAGGATCTGGGTCTCCTCGGCCTCCGCCTCGTGGAGGTGTGTCGTGTCGTCGACGGGACAGGCCGGCGGGGCCTCCGCGTCCGAGGACGGAACCAGTGGTGGATTCTCAGTGCTCATCGTGATCCCCTCCCGGGAACAGGTGCTGCGGCCCGGTCCCGGAGGACCGGGGTGGCGCCGTCCCGACGACGTCGCCGACCTTGTCGGTGATCCAGTCGTGGAAGGCGCCGATGTGGTGCTCGGAGGGGACGAGGACCCCGCCCTTGGCGTAGATCTTGGAGTTCATGGCGGGCTGGCAGCGTTCGCAGGCGTCGAAGTCCTGCTGGTTGACGCGGTGGAAGAGCTCCACGGAGGTGGAGACGTCCTTGCCGGAGTCCACGACCGAGGGGAGGTAGAGCCAGTCGCACTCCACGACGGTGTGGTCCGGAGCCAGCGGGAACATGCGGTGGATGATGACGTGGTCGGGGACGAGGTTGACGAACACGGTGGGCTTGACGGTGATGGCGTAGTAGCGGCGGTCGTGGTCGTCGTCGACGCCGGGGAGCTTGTCGAGGCCCTCGGAGCCGTCGATGGTGAAGCCGCGCACGTCGTCGCCGAACTCGGCGCCGTGGCCGACGAAGTACTGGGCGGCGAGGCCGTCGGCGAACTCGGGCAGCACCTCCGTGAGCTCGGGGTGGATGGTGGCGCAGTGGTAGCACTCCATGAAGTTCTCGATGATGAGCTTCCAGTTGGCCTTCACGTCGTAGGTGATCCGCCGGCCCAGGGAGAGGTTGGCGATGTCGTAGCCCTCGATGGCCTGGGTGTCCCCGAGGCGCTCCTGGATGTCGCCCATGACGTCCTCCTCGAAGGACGGAGGGTTCTCGGCCAGGCAGACCCAGACGTAGCCGAGGTACTCGCGGACCGGGATGGTGACCAGGCCGTACTCCTGGCGGTCGATGTCGGGCATCTTGGTGAGGTTGGGGGCGGCGATGAGCTTGCCGTCGAAGTCGTAGGTCCAGGCGTGGTACGGGCACTGGAAGGAGCGCGCGGCTTCGCCGGCGTCCTCCATGCACAGCTTCACGCCGCGGTGGCGGCAGATGTTGTAGAACGCCCGGATGCCGTGCTTCCGGTTGCGGGTGATGATGATGGACTCCCGCCCGACCTGGACGGTGCGGAAGGCTCCGGGCTTGTCCAGGTCGGCGGCGCGCACGGCGCAGAACCACATCTGCTCGAAGATGCGCTCCTGCTCGGCGCGGAAGACTGCCTCGTCCACGTAGGTGGAGCCGGGCAGGGTGGAGATCAGGGACTCCGAGACAACGTTGATCGACAACACGAACTCCTGGGTTCGGACAGTGCGCAGAGCGCGGGGTGGGAGAGGGAGGAGGAGGGGCAGGGCTGCGTGGGCGGTCAGGCCGCGAGCGACTGGACCGCGGCGACGGCGAGCTTCTCGAGGGTCTTGCGCCAGCGGCAGAAGAGCCTCGTCTGGTTCCAGGCGAGCACGGCGACCGGCTCGTCCCCGGCGTAGTAGACGGCGAGCAGGGAGTCCTGGTCCGGGCCGCCGTGCTCGTAGGCCACGCGGTCGGCGCGGGCGGCGTCGCCGGCGAACTGCAGGCGGGTGCCGTACTGGTCGGACCAGAAGTAGGGGGGCTTGACGGCGGGCAGCCCGGCCGGGTCGGCGCCCAGCAGGGCGCCCACGGCCACCGCCGGGCGCTCGGCGGCCCCGGTCCAGTGCTCCACCCGGTGGTGGCGGCCGGTGCCCGGCTCCCACCACGCGGCGCAGTCGCCCACGGCGACGACCCCGGGGATGCTGGTGGCCCCGACGGCGTCGCACAGCACGCCGTTGCCCAGCTCGATCCCGGAGCCCTCCAGCCAGGCGGTGTTCGGCGCCGCGCCGATGCCCACGACCACCACGTCGGCGGGCAGCACCCGGCCGCCGGCCAGGCGCACCGCGCTGACCGACCCGCCGGTGAACTCGAACTCCTCGATGTCGACGCCGCAGTTCAGCTCCACGCCGGCGCGTTCGTGCAGCCCGGCGACCACCCCGCCCAGCTCGGTGCCCAGCGGGCCGCACAGGGGGGTGGGGGACTTCTCCAGCACCGTGACGTCCAGACCGAGGGCGTGGGCGGTGGAGGCGACCTCCGCGCCGATGAAGCCGGCGCCCACGACCACGAGCCGCCGCCCGGCAGCCAGCAGCCCGCGGAGCCTCTGCGCGTCGGCGACGGTGCGCAGGCTCACCACGTTCGCGCTCCCGGCGAGCTGCGGCAGCGACCGGGGCGAGGCCCCGGTGGCGATCACCAGGCCGTCGGCGCGCACCGACCGCCCGTCCTCCAGGTGCACCAGGCGGGTGGTCGCGTCGAAGGACACCGCCCGGGTCCCGAGGATCCACTCGGCCTCCAGGGCCTCGTCGTCGGTCTCCAGGGCCAGGTCCTCGAGCTCGATCCGGCCGGCGAGGAAGTCCTTGGACAGCGGTGGGCGGTCGTAGGGGCGCTGGGGATCATCACCGATGATCACCAGTCGTCCGGCGAACCCGAGGTTCCGGGCGGCCCGGGCGGCGGACAGGCCCGCCAGCGACGCTCCGACAATGACGAGGGACTCCATGAGGGACCCCTTTCAGATCTTCGTCCTGAATGACCCGGAGCAAGGGCGGGGAGGTCCGAGGTCCGGACGTCCTGTGCGCTTCGTGCAACACGGCTCACAATGTGAGAATCAGCGTGAACCTCGTCACCGGCCCCGTCAAGGGGTCCGGCGAATTCGACCCGGGGAATTTACATTGCGTCCCCGTGCGGCCCCGCGCGGGTTCCGGGTGGGCCCCGGCTCTTGACAGGGTTCGGTGGAAGTCCTCACGATGTTGCACATTGCAACACTTGTTGCTCATCGTGAGGCAGTGCGGTCGAGGTGGCAACGCTCGGCACAGCAGGCCCGAGCCACCTCAGGAAAGGATCCGCTCCGATGCACCAGGCCTGCCCCCTCAAGGACCTCGCCCCCGGTGACGCCCTGCGCCTCGACACCGTCCCGCCCATCGCCGTCTTCCACACGGAGGAGGGCGAGCTGTTCGCCATCGACGACACCTGCACCCACCAGGACGCCTCGCTCGCCGACGGCTGGGTGGAGGGGTGCGAGGTGGAGTGCCCGCTGCACGCGTCCAAGTTCGACCTGCGCACCGGCGCGGTGGACGCCCCTCCGGCCAAGCTGCCGGTGCGGGCCCACGAGGTGAGCGTCGTGGACGGCATCATCATGGTCGAGGAGTCGTCCGAGGCACCGAACCTGCCGCCCGGTCTCACCGTCAACGGCCACGAGTCCCGGCCGAGCTGAACCCGGCCGAGCCCCCGCACGACATCCGCAGGTCAGGAGAACCGCCCCATGAGCACCACCCCTCGCGTCGTCATCATCGGAGCCGGCATCGTCGGCACGAACCTCGCCGACGAGCTCGTCCAGCGCGGCTGGACGGACGTCACCGTCCTCGAGCAGGGTCCGCTGCCCCTTCCCGGGGGCTCGACGTCGCACGCGCCCGGACTCGTCTACCAGACGAACCCGTCACGGACGATGACCCACTTCGCGCGGTACACCGTGGAGAAGCTCGTGTCCCTGGGCTGCTTCAACCAGGTCGGCGGTCTCGAGGTGGCCACCACGCCGGCGCGGCTGGAGGAGCTCAAGCGCAAGGTGGGCTACGCGGCCTCCTGGGGGATCGAGGGCCGGCTGCTCACCCCCGAGGAGGTGCTCGCGCAGCATCCCCTGGTCAACCCCGAGATGGTGCTGGGCGGCTACCACGTGCCGACGGACGGGCTCGCCCTGGCGGCCAAGGCGGTGCAGGTGCTCATCGAGCGCACCACGCGCGCCGGCGTGACCTACTGCGCCGAGACGATCGTCACCGGCATCGAGCGCTCGAACGGCCGCGTGACCGGCGTGACCACGTCCGACGGAACCGTGCCGGCGGACATCGTCGTCTCCTGCGCCGGATTCTGGGGACCCGCGATCGGCGAGATGGCCGGCATGCCGTGCCCCCTCCAGCCGCTGGCCCACCAGTACGTCTTCACCTCCGGGGTCCCGGAGCTGGTCGGCAAGCACGACGCCCCGAACGGCGCGACCCTGCCGATCCTCCGGCACCAGGACGCGGACCTCTACTACCGGGAGTGGGGGGACCGGATCGGCATCGGCTCCTACGCCCACCGCCCGATCCCGGTGGACCTCGCCGACCTGCCGCACTACGCGCCCCGCGACATCGCCCACGACCGGATGCCCTCCCGCCTGGACTTCACGCCCGAGGACTTCACCGAGCAGTGGGCCGAGAGCCGGCGCTTCCTGCCGAGCCTGCGCGGCAGCGAGGTGGCCGAGGGCTTCAACGGCATCTTCTCCTTCACCCCGGACGGGGGCCCGCTCATCGGTGAGTCCCCGGACCTCGCCGGGTTCTGGGTGGCGGAGGCCGTGTGGGTCACGCACTCCTCGGGTGTGGCCAAGGCCATGGCCGAACTGCTGGTGGACGGCGCCCCGGAGACGGACCTGCACGGCTGCGAGGCCACCCGGTTCGACGACGTGCAGCTCTCCCCGGAGTACGTCGAGGAGACGGGCAAGCAGAACTTCGTGGAGATCTACGACGTCCTCCACCCCCTCCAGCCCCGGGAGTCGCCGCGCAACCTGCGGGTCAGCCCCTTCTATCCCCGGGAGCTGGAGCTCGGCGCGTTCTTCCTGGAGAGCCACGGGTGGGAGCGCCCGCACTGGTACGAGTCCAACGCCGCGCTCCTGGAGCAGCTGCCCGAGGAGTGGCGCGAGCCGGAGCGCGAGCCGTGGGCGGCCCGGTTCCACTCGCCGATCGCGGCGGTCGAGGCATGGAAGACCCGCACCGCCGTGGCGATGTACGACATGACCCCGCTCAAGCGCGTGACGGTCGAAGGTCCCGGGGCCGCCGCTCTGCTGCAGCGGCTCACCACCGGCAACGTCCTGCGCAAGCCGGGCGCCGTGACGTACTGCCTCCTGCTGGACGAGAAGGCCGGGATCCGCAGCGACATCACCGTGGCCCGGCTCGGCGAGAACCTGTTCCAGGCCGGCATCAACAGCAGCGTGGACGTGGCGTACCTGTCCGCCGAGGCCACCCGGCAGAGCGCCGCGGACCCCACGGCCTGGGCCCTGGTCCGGGACACCACCGCCGAGACCTGCTGCATCGGGCTGTGGGGGCCGAAGGCCCGGAAGGTCATGGCGAAGGTCTCCCGCGACGACCTGTCCAACGACGGCCTGAAGTACTTCCGCACCAAGCAGATCCGGGTGGGCGGCCTGCGGGTCACCGCGATGCGCCTCTCCTACGTGGGCGAGCTCGGTTGGGAGCTGTACACCACCGCGGACCAGGGACTGCGGCTGTGGGACCTGCTGCACGAGGCGGGCCAGGAGTTCGGCATCGTCCCCGCGGGGCGCGCCGCCTTCAACAGCCTGCGCGTGGAGAAGGGCTACCGGTCCTGGGGCACCGACATGACCACGGAGCACACCGCCCTGGAGGCGGGACTGGACTTCGCCGTCAAGAAGGACAAGGGCGAGTTCGTGGGGTCGGCGGCCGTGGCCTCCGACGGCCAGGTGCGGCGCCGGCTGCGCTGCCTGACGGTCGACGACGGCCGCTCCGTGGTGATGGGCAAGGAGCCCGTGTACGTGGACGGCGCCGCCGCCGGCTACGTCACCAGCGCCGTCTTCGGCCACACCGTGGGCCGCCCGGTCGCCTATGCCTGGCTCCCGCCGGAGCTCTCCGAGGGGGACGGCGTCGAGATCGAGTACCTCGGCGAGCGCGTCCCCGCCACGGTCAGCGCCGAGCCGCTCGTGGACCCCGGCATGGAGCGCATCCGCGGCTGAGGCCCCTGCCGTCGCGGCCGGGGCGTGCGCCGCTCCGGCCGCGGCTCTTCGTCCCGACCTCGGGACTTCCCAGTACGACTTCTGCGATCGAGCACCGTTACCGGTGCCGACGACGACGAAAGGCAGTTCCAGCATGCACAAGGTCAAGGGCGTGGTGTCCAAGGGCAAGAACCAGCCGGTCAGTGTGGAGACCATCCTGGTGCCGGACCCCGGACCGGGAGAGGTACTGGTGGACGTGCTCACCTGCGGGGTGTGCCAGACCGACCACCACTACGTCCAGGGCGGGGTGGGCGACGACTACCCGTTCCTGCTGGGCCACGAGTCCTCGGGCGTGGTGTCGGCGATCGGGGAGGGGGTGACGGAGGTCGCCGTGGGCGACCACGTGATCCTGAACTGGCGAGCGGTGTGCGGCGAGTGCCGGGCCTGCCGCAGGGGCGAGCCCTGGTACTGCTTCGCCACCCACAACGCCACCCAGAGGATGACGCTCGAGGACGGCACCCCGCTGACCCCGGCCCTGGGCATCGGGTCGTTCGCCGAGAAGACCCTCGTCGCCGCCGGGCAGTGCACGAGGATCGAGGCCGACCTCGAACCGCACCAGTACGCGGCCGTCGGGCTGCTCGGGTGCGGCGTGATGGCCGGCATCGGCGCGGTGCTCAACACCGGCGCCGTGAAGCGCGGGGAGTCCGTGGCCGTGATCGGCTGCGGTGGGGTCGGGGCGGCCGCGGTCGCCGGTGCCGCACTGGCCGGGGCCACCACGATCGTGGCCGTGGACCGCGACGACGAGAAGCTGGCCACCGCGGAGCATTTCGGCGCCACCCACGTGGTCAACTCGAAGGAGCAGGACCCCGTGGCGGCGATCCGGGCGCTCACGGGCGGCAACGGCGCCGACCTGGTGATCGACGCCGTGGGCATCGCCCCCACCTTCAAGCAGGCGTTCGAGGCCCGTGACCTGGCCGGCCGGATGGTGCTGGTCGGGGTGCCCGCCCCCGGCACCACGTGGGAGATCCCGCTGGACGAGGTCTTCGGCCGCGGCGGGTCCATCAAGTCCGCCTGGTACGGCGACACCCTCCCCTCCAGGGACTTCCCGATGCTGGTGGACCAGTACCGGCTCGGCCGGCTGGACCTCGACGGGTTCGTCACCGAGCGCATCGGCCTGGACGACGTCGAGGAGGCCTTCGCGAAGATGAAGGCCGGCACCGTCCTGCGCTCCGTCGTGGAGCTGGACCGCTCGGCGACCGGCGCGGAGGAGCGTGGCCTGGAGACCGGCGTGACCGCCCCGGCCGGAGCGGCCCGATGACCGCGCGGCAGGATGTGGGGCAGCGCACGGACGCCACGGGCCGGGTCCGGGTGGAGCACCTGGTGACCTCGGGGACGTTCTCCCTGGACGGGGGCACCTGGGAGGTCGAGAACAACGTGTGGATCGTGGGCGACGACGAGCAGTGCGTGGTCATCGACCCGGCCCACGCCCCGCAGCAGGTCGTGAACGCCGTCGGCGGCCGGGCAGTGGTGGCCATCCTGCTCACCCACGGCCACGACGACCACATCCGCGCCGTCGTCGAGGTCGCCGAGCAGCTGCGGGCACCGGTGCACCTGCACCCGGACGACACGATGCTCTGGGAGCAGGTCCACCCCGCCCGCCGCTTCGACCGCATCATCCGCGACGGTGACGTCTACTCGGTGGGCGGGGTGCACCTCACCGCGCTGCACACCCCGGGCCACTCGCCGGGCTCGGTGTGCTTCTGGGCGCCGGACCTGGGCGAGGGCGGAGTGCTGTTCTCCGGGGACACCCTCTTCCAGGGCGGTCCCGGCGCCACCGGCCGGTCCTGGTCGGACTTCCCCACGATCGTCGACTCCATCCGCGAGCGGCTGCTCACCCTGCCGGGGACCACGGAGGTGCTCACCGGCCACGGGGACACCACCACGATCGGCGCGGAGGCCCCCCACCTGCAGGAGTGGATCGACCGCGGCCACTGAGCCGGCAGGAGGCCGGCCCGGGTGACGTCCCGGAGCACGCACGACGTCCCGGAGCACCCACGACGGAGCGCCGCCCCCGGGATCCCCGGGGGCGGCGCTCCGTCGTGCGTGCTCAGCGCAGGACGACCGTGCGGTTGCCGTGCAGGATGACCCGGCCCTCGCAGTGCCACTTCACGGCGTTGGACAGGGCCTTGCACTCGGTGTCCCGCCCCGCGGCCACGAGGTCCTCCGGGCCGTAGGTGTGGTCCACGTCCACGAGCTGCTGCGCGATGATCGGGCCCTCGTCCAGCTCGGCGTTGACGTAGTGCGCCGTGGCGCCCACGGTCTTCACCCCGCGCTCGTAGGCCTGGTGGTACGGCTTGGCGCCCTTGAAGGACGGCAGGAACGAGTGGTGGATGTTGATCACCCGTCCCTCCATCCGGGTGGCCAGCGAGTCGCTGAGCACCTGCATGTAGCGGGCCAGGACCACGAGGTCCACCTCGAAGCGGTCCACGAGCTCCAGCAGCCGGGCCTCGGCCTCGGGCTTGGTGTCCCGGGTGACGGGCACGTGGAAGAACGGGATGCCGTGCCACTCGACGAGGCGCTGGTGGTCGCGGTGGTTGGAGACCACCGCGACGATGTCCACGGGCAGGTCCCCGGTCCGGGCGCGGAAGAGCAGGTCGTTGAGGCAGTGGCCGAACTTGGAGACCATCACCAGCACCCGCCGCTTCGCCCCGTGCTCGCTGAGCTCCCAGCGCATGTCGAACCGCTCCGCCACCGGGGCCAGGTCCGCCCGGAGGGCCTCGGGGTCGAGGCCGTCCTCCGTGGCGGAGGCGACGTGCACGCGCATGAAGAAGTGGCCCAGCCGCCGGTCGTCGAACTGGGTGAGCTCCACGATGTTGCACCCGTGCTCCAGGAGCACCCCGCTGACGGCGTGCACGATCCCCGGTCTCTCCGGGCAGTCGAGGGTCAGCACCAGCTCCGTCGTGGGTGGAGCGGTGGTGACGGCCTGCGGCTGCAGGCGCTGCTCAGCATTCGATGACGTTGACGGCCAGTCCACCACGGGAGGTCTCCTTGTACTTGATCTTCATGTCGTTGCCGGTCTCGCGCATGGTCTTGATGACCTGGTCGAGCGAGACCGTGTGCTCGCCGTCGCCCTGGAGGGCCAGGCGTGCGGCGTTGATGGCCTTGACGGAGGCGATCGCGTTGCGCTCGATGCACGGGATCTGCACGAGCCCGCCCACGGGGTCGCAGGTCAGCCCGAGGTTGTGCTCCATGCCGACCTCGGCGGCGTTCTCGACCTGCTCCGGCGTGCCGCCCAGCACCGCGCACAGGCCCGCGGCGGCCATGGAGCAGGCCGAGCCCACCTCGCCCTGGCAGCCCATCTCCGCGCCGGAGATGGAGGCGTTCTCCTTGATCAGGATGCCGACGGCCGCCGCCGTCAGCAGGAACTCCACCACGCCGTCCTCGTCCGCCCCGGCGACGAACCGGTCGTAGTAGTGCAGCACGGCGGGGATGATGCCCGCCGCCCCGTTGGTCGGGGCGGTGACGATCCGCCCGCCGGAGGCGTTCTCCTCGTTGACCGCCAGGGCGTAGAGGTTGATCCACTCCATGGCCTGCAGCGGATCGGACGCCGGCCGGACGGCACACGCGTCGGCGGCCGCCTCGGCCTCGCGCAGCCGCGCCCGCAGGCCCGGCGCCCGGCGGCGGACCTTCAGCCCGCCGGGCAGCCGGGCCTCCGTGCGCGTGCACCCGTTCTCCACGCACTCCTGCATGACGGCCCAGAGGCGCAGCAGGCTCGAGCGGAGCTGCTCCTCGCTGCGCCAGGACAGCTCGTTGGCGAGCATGATCCCGGCGATCGAGGTCCCCTCCCGCCGGCAGTGCTCCAGGAGCTGCCGGCCGGTGGTGAACGGGTACGGCACCTCCGTGGTGTCCTGGACGATGCGGTCCGCCCCGGACACGTCCCCGTCCACCACGAACCCGCCGCCCACCGAGTAGTAGGTCCGCTCCCGCACCGGCTCGCCGTCCGCCCCGAAGGCTGCGAACGTCATGCCGTTGGGGTGCGCGGGCAGCGACCTGCGCCGGTGCATGACGACGTCCTCGGCGCGGTCGAAGGGGATCGGCCGGACCCCCGCCAGGCACAGCTGCCCGCGCTCCGTGCTCGTCCGCACCTGGTCGTCCGCCGTGTCGGTGTCCACGGTCTCCGGATCCTCGCCCTGCAGCCCCAGGATCACGGCCTTGTCCGAGCCGTGCCCGTGACCGGTGGCGCCGAGCGAGCCGAACAGCTCGGCCCGGACCCTGGCGACTCCCTCGAGGAGACCGGCCCCGGCCAGCCCGTCCGCGAACAGCCGGGCGGCCCGCATGGGGCCCACCGTGTGGGACGAGGAGGGGCCGATGCCGACGGAGAACAGGTCCAGGGCGGACAGCGCCATCAGGGCACCTCGGGAGAGGCGAACTCCGTCATGCCGTCCAGCAGCCACCGGGCGGTGTACTCGGCGAAGGAGGCCCGCGGCATGATCCGCCACGTCAGCTCCTCCGTGCGCCACAGCAGCACCTGCACCGGGCCCAGGGTCGTGGCCACGGCGGTGCCGACCGCGAAGGCCCGCGGGTGCAGGTCCAGGTGGCAGCTCTTCTCGAGCACCGCGCGGGCCGAGGGCCCGGACAGCTCGAGGGTGGTGCGGTTGGCGGACAGGTCCACGGCCTGCCCGGGCTCGGTGCCCAGGGCCCCGGCCAGCCCGGCTGCGGTGCCGGCGTCGTCGGTGCCCGCCGCTCGGAGGTCGCTCCCCGCAGGGCCGATCTCCGCGGGCCCCACGCCCTCGGGGCCGACGAGCAGGAACTCGTCGGGCCCGATCCACAGGATCGCCGTGGCCCCGGCGGTGCCGGTGACCCGGCCGTGGCCGGTCGGCAGGGGCATCCCGGCCGCGGCGGCGACCGCCTCGGCGGCCGGAGTGCCGGGCGCCACCCGGATCCCGACCATGGTCAGGAACGGGATCTCGCGCAGGGCCACGCCCCGCTCGCCCGGCACGGTCTGCTCGTGCATCTGCTGCGCGAGGTGGGCGAGGGGACTGCGGCGCAGGGCGGTGGTGTCGGTCAGGAGCTGCTCAGCCATCACGGCGGTTCCCTTCGGGGTCGTAGAGCACGGGTTCTGCGATGACGACGTCCACGAGCCGCCCGTCGAGCGGGGCCTGGAGCGTCTCACCGATGCGGTTGCGGCCGTTCTCCACCAGGGCGAGCCCGAAGGTCCGGTCCAGGGCGGCGCTGCGGTAGCTGGAGGTGACGTGGCCGACCATGGGCACGGGGGCGACCTCCGGGGTGATGGGCGTGCCGTGGTCCACCAGCTGGGCGCCCTCCGGCAGCCGGAACGTCCGGTCCACCGGCAGGACCGCGACCAGCTGCTTGCGGTCCGGGCTGGTGGCGGACGGGCGGTCGTAGGAGCGCCTGCCGATGAAGTCCTTGGTCTTGGACACCACCCACTCCATCCCCAGGTCCTGCGGGGTGACCGTGCCGTCGGTGTCCTGGCCCACGATGGGGAAGGCCTTCTCCGCGCGCAGCACGTGCATGGTCTCGGTGCCGTAGGGGGTGATGCCGTACTCGGCGCCGGCCTCCGCGACGGACTCCCAGACCGACAGGCCGTACCAGGAGGAGACGTTGATCTCGAAGGCCAGCTCCCCGGAGAAGGAGATCCGGCAGATCCGTGCGGGCACCCCGGAGGCCAGGACGGTCTCGCGGAATGCCATGAACGGGAACGCCTCGTTGGACAGGTCCAGCTCGGGGGCGAGCTTCTCGACGACGGCCCGGGACTTCGGGCCCACGACGGCGACGGTGGTGTACTGCTCCGTGACCGAGGTGAAGGTGACGTCGAGCTCCGGCCACTCGGTCTGGGACCACTCCTCGAGCCAGTCCAGGACCTTGGCCGCGCCACCGGTGGTGGTGGTCATGAAGTACCGGTCCTCGTCCAGGCGCAGGGTCACGCCGTCGTCGAAGACCATCCCGTCGGGGGTGCACATGACCCCGTACCGGCCCATGCCGGGCTTGAGCTTCTTGAAGGCGTTGGTGTAGACGCGGTTGAGGAACTCCCCGGCGTCCTTGCCCCGGATCTCGATCTTGCCCAGGGTGGTGGCGTCCATGAACCCCACGGACCCGCGCACGGCCGCGCACTCGCGCAGCACCGCCGTGTCCATGTCCTCCCCGGCCTGCGGGTAGTACCAGGGCCGCTTCCACTGCCCGACGTCCTCGAACAGGGCCCCGTGGGCCACGTGCCAGGGGTGGACCGAGGTCAGCCGCGCCGGGTCGAACAGGTGGCCGAGCCGTCGTCCGGCCAGGGCCGTGAAGGCCACCGGGGTGTAGGGGGCGCGGTAGGTGGTGGTGCCGATCCCGCCGACGTCGGTGCTGTTCAGCGCCGCGGCGATGACGCCGATGGCGTTGACCCCGGAGGTCTTGCCCTGGTCGTTGGCGGTCGAGATGGAGGTGTAGCGCTTGACGTGCTCCACGGACCGCATGCCGGCGCCGGTGGAGCGCAGCACGTCCGCGACCGTCTGGTCGCGCTGGAAGTCGACGAAGTGGCGGCTCCAGCCGGCGGACGCGCCCTCGGGCCCGGGCACCAGCCACAGCGGGCGGACGGGCGAGGACTCGACGCTCTCCGCGTGCGGGGTCTCGGGCTGGGTCTCGAAGCCGGCCCGGCCGGCGGCCTCGGCCCCGGCGAGGGCCCCCTCGGTGAGGCACCACGCCAGGTCGGTGGTGCCGTTGACCGAGCCCGCGGTGTGCTGGTCCCGCACGGGGGCGCCCGGCACGAACGCCGCGAGGCGCTCGTCCCAGGTCAGCTTGCCCTGCCGCTGGCTGTGCAGGTGGACCACCGGGGTCCACCCGCCCGAGACGGCGAGCAGATCCGTGTCCACGGTGGTGGTGGGGCCGGTCAGCGCGCCGGAGCCGTCGATCCCGCCGATCGTCACGGCGCTGATCCGCCCGTGCTCGCCGTCGCCGGCGGTGTCCACCACGGCGCTGCCGGTGATCAGGCGAACCCCGGTGGCGGCGGCGATGTCGGCGGCCCGGCCGTGGAGATCCGGGCGGGAGTCGACCACGGCCGCGACACGGACCCCGGCGGCGGCGAGGTCGGCCACGAGGTCGTAGGCGGAGTCGTTCGTGGTGGCCACGACCACCGACGTGCCGGCGGCGACGGCGTAGCGGTTGAGGTAGGTGCGCACCGATCCGGCGAGCATGATGCCGGGGCGGTCGTTGTTGGCGAAGACGACCGGCCGCTCGTGCGCGCCGGTGGCGAGCACGATCTGCTGCGCCCGCACGTGCCAGATCCGCTCCCGCGACACGCCGGGACCCGGGGCCTCGGCGAGGTGGCCGGTGCGCCGCTGGACGGCGACGACGTAGTTGGCGTCGTAGTTGCCGAACGCCGTGGTGCGGTGCAGGACAGTGACCTCGGGCTCGGCCTCCAGGGCGGTGAGGGTGCGGGCGACCCAGTCGCGGGCGGGCAGGCCGTCGACGACGTCGTCGCGGCCCGACAGCAGGGAGCCTCCGGCCTCCGGCTGCTCGTCCATGAGGATGACCCGGGCCCCTGACTTCGCGGCCTCCCGGGCCGCGGCCAGCCCGGCGGGGCCGGCGCCGACGACGAGGACGTCGGTGTGCACGTGCTTGTGGTCGTAGACGGCCTCGTCCTTGCGGGGGTCGAGCTGTCCGAGACCGCGCAGGTAGGACGCCTGCAGACCGTCGGTCAGCTCGACCGTGGTGGCCGGGAGCATGGACTCGTCGACGTCGGCCTCCGTGCGCGCGGCGACCTTGACCAGCGCGTTGGGCTCCTCCACCCCGGCGGACACGATCCCGCGCGGACGGCCCAGGTACATCGAGTCGCCGCAGTGGATGCGCCCGGCGGCGAGCAGGGCCGAGGCCAGGGTGTCGCCGGCGTACCCGGTGTGCTCCTGCCCGTCGACGGTGAAGCGCACCGGCGTGGTGCGGTCGATGCTGCCGGGCGCACTCTGCTGCGCCGGCAGGCGGTGGGTCTGCGCGCTCACTTGACGCCTCCGATCTCGGGCTTGGGCTCGTCGATCCTGTAGACGGCCTTGATGTCGTAGGTCACGGTGTCGCGGACGACGTTGAACCAGCGGCGGCAGCCGACGGCGTGGGCCCACCGTTCCGCGATCAGACCCTTGGGGTTGTTGCGGTAGAAGAGGTACTCCGCCCACTCCTTGTCGGAGAGCCGGCTGGGGTCCTCGGGGTAGGGCACGTGCGCCTCCCCGCCGTACTGGTATTCGGTCTCGTCGCGCGGCCCGCAGTTGGGGCACTCGATCAGCAGCATGGTGTTCCGGCCTCCTAGTGGGCCACGGCGGCGGCGCCGTGCTCGTCGATGAGGACCCCGGTCTCGAACCGCTCCAGGGCGAAGGGCTCGTTGAGGGGGTGGGGCTCGTCGTGGGCGATGGTGTGGGCGAAGGAGTAGCCGGCGCCGGGGGTTCCCTTGAACCCGCCGGTCCCCCAGCCGCAGTTGACGTACATCTGGTCCACGGGCGTCTTGGAGACGATCGGGGAGGCGTCCAGGGTGACGTCGACGATGCCGCCCCACGTGCGCAGGACGTGGGCGCGGGCGAAGATCGGGAAGAGCTCCACCGCTGCCGCCATCTGCTCCTCGATGACGTGGAAGGCGCCGCGCTGGCCGTAGCCGTTGTAGGCGTCCACGCCGGCGCCCATGACCAGCTCGCCCTTGTGGGCCTGGGAGACGTAGACGTGCACGTGGTTGGACATCACCACGGTCGGGTGCACGGGCTCGTGCAGCTCCGAGACCAGGGCCTGCAGCGGGTGGGACTGGATCGGCAGCCGGAACCCGGCGAGCTCCGCCAGGACCGAGGAGTGCCCGGCCCCGCAGAGCCCGACCTTGCCGGCGTTGATCCGCCCGCGGGACGTCTCCACGGCCACCACCCGGTCGCCGTCCTTGACGAAGCCGGTGACCTCGCAGTTCTGGATGATGTCCACGCCCATCTCGTCGCACTTGCGGGCGAAGGCCCAGGCCACGTGGTCGTGCTTGGCGATGCCCGCGCGCGGCTGGTAGGTCGCCCCCATCACCGGGTAGCGGATGTCGTCCCCGATGTTGATGATCGGGCACAGCTCCTTGACCTGCTCCGGGCTGATCCACTCCGCGTCGATGCCGTTGAGCTTGTTCGCGTTGACCCGGCGCATCGACTCGCGGACGTCCCCCAGGGTGTGCGCCAGGTTCATCACGCCGCGCTGGGAGAACAGGAAGTCGTACTCCAGCTCCTCGGGCAGGATCTCCCAGAGCTTCAGGGAGTGCTCGTACATCGCCGCGGACTCGTCCCACAGGTAGTTGGAGCGGATGATCGTGGTGTTGCGGGCCATGTTCCCGCCGGCCAGCCAGCCCCGCTCCAGCACGGCGATGTTGGTCATGCCGTGGTTCTTGGCCAGGTAGTAGGCGGTCGCCAGCCCGTGTCCGCCGCCGCCGACGATCACGGCGTCGTAGGAGGACTTCGGGTCCGGGTTGCGCCACAGGAAGTCCGGGTGCTCCGGCAGCAGGTCGGCCATCAGAAGGCTCCGTTCAGGGCGGGGGCGGACAGGTTCGGGTAGAGCGGGAACCGCTCGGCCAGGGCGGTCACGCGATCGCGCAGCTGCTCGACGAGCTCGTCGGTCAGCTCCTGGATCAGCGCCTGAGCGATGATGTCGGCCACCTCCGTGAACTCCTCGGCCCCGAAGCCGCGGGTGGCCAGGGCCGGGGTGCCGATCCGCAGACCGGAGGAGACCATCGGCGGGCGGGGGTCGAAGGGCACGGCGTTGCGGTTGACCGTGATCCCGATGCGGTGCAGCCGGTCCTCGCCCTGCTGTCCGTCGAGCTCGGAGTTCCGCAGGTCCACCAGCACCAGGTGCACGTCGGTGCCGCCGCTGACCAGGTTGATCCCGGTGGCCATGACGTCCGGGGACAGCAGCCGGGTGGCCAGGATCTTCGCGCCCTCCAGGGTGCGCACCTGGCGGTCGGTGAACTCCTCGGCCGCGGCGTGCTTGAAGGCCACGGCCTTGGCGGCGATCACGTGCTCCAGGGGGCCGCCCTGCTGACCGGGGAAGACCGCGGAGTTGATCTTCTTCGCGTGCTCCTGCTTGCACAGGATCACCCCGCCGCGCGGGCCGCCGAGCGTCTTGTGCGTCGTGGAGGTCACCACGTCGGCGTGGGGCACCGGGTTGGGGTGCAGCCCGGCGGCGACGAGCCCGGCGAAGTGCGCCATGTCGACCATCAGGTACGCCCCGACCTCGTCGGCGATCGCGCGGAACGCGGCGAAGTCCAGCTGCCTCGTGTAGGCGGACCAGCCGGCGATGATGAGCTGCGGGCGGTGCTCGCGGGCGAGCCGGGCGACCTCGTCCATGTCGACCCGGTGGTCGTCCTCGGAGACCCCGTAGGCGGCGACCTGGTAGAGCTTGCCGGAGAAGTTGAGCTTCATCCCGTGCGTCAGGTGCCCGCCGTGGGCGAGGTCCAGACCCAGGATGGTGTCGCCGGGCTGGAGCAGCGCGGACATGGCCGCGGCGTTGGCCTGCGCCCCGGAGTGCGGCTGGACGTTGGCGTGCTCGGCGCCGAACAGGGCCTTGAGGCGGTCGATCGCCAGCTGCTCGATCACGTCCACGTGCTCGCAGCCGCCGTAGTAGCGCCGGCCGGGGTAGCCCTCGGCGTACTTGTTCGTGAGCACCGAGCCCTGGGCCTCCATGACCGCCGAGGGCGCGAAGTTCTCGGAGGCGATCATCTCCAGCGTGGACTGCTGGCGCCGCAGCTCGGCGTCGACGGCCGCGGCGACCTCGGGGTCGCTCTCGGCCAGCGGCTGGTACAGGGAGTGGTCCTCGTGCACGGTCATGTGCCCTCCTGGGAAGTTTTCTGTGTGCAACTGATATATCAGTTGTTCAGGCCTAGTATGTGACGAGGGGCACGGCGGGTCAAGCATGACGTCCCGCCCCGTCGTCATCCGGCGCTCGGGCCCCGTCACACACGCCGCAGGAAGGGCCCGCATGCTGCAGCACACCGACGAGACCGCGGCGGGCGGCCGGTCCCTGGCCGACCAGGCCTTCCTCCGGCTGCAGGACCGGTTGATCCTGCTCGACATCCCGCCCGGAAGCCCGCTCAACGAGGCCCGCCTGAGCGAGGACCTGGGCGTGGGGCGCACTCCGCTGCGCGAGGCGCTCAAACGGCTGGAGTCGGAGCACCTCGTGGTGACCTATCCGCGCCGGGGGACGTTCGCGACCACGGTGGACATCACGGCCCTGTCCGAGATCTCCCAGGTGCGCGAGGTGCTGGAGCCGCTGGCGGCCCGTCTGGCCGCCGCGCGGCGCGGGGGTGCCGCCCGCGAACGGCTGGAGCGGCTGCGGGAGCAGCTCGAGGAGCCGGCCGCCGAGGACCGCGAGGACACCCTCCGCTGGGACGTGGCCATCCATCGGGCCGTGTACGCCGCCGCCGGCAACGCGCACCTGGAGACGACCCTGACGCGCTACGGCAACCTCGCCACCCGCATCTGGTGCGTGGCCGCCGACCGGATCCCGCAGCTGCAGGAGCACATCTCCGTGCACACGGCCCTGCTCACCGCGGTGCTGGAGGGCAGGGGTGACGAGGCCGCCACGATCATGCTCGAGCACATCCGCGACTTCGAGGAGCAGGTGCGGCGGGTCCTCTGAGCGGCCAATTGTTGCGCTGATCACAACTTCGATGCGTCGCCGCCGCACCACGGGCGGCTGAATGTCTCCCTGTGTGACCGGGTTTAACCTCGCAGTAACACGAATTAACGTCACGGCCATTGACGGTGAGCTGGATCACTCCCTACATTGAGGCAACGCTGTTGCATTGACAGCAACGCACTTGCGCCAAGAGGCACTCCTCTTCCCCGGCTCCCAGGCCGTTCGGCACGGATCCGCTCCGTGCCACCAGGAGCACCCACGAAAGGACGACCATGACCACCTCGCCCATCACCGCCCCCGCTGCCTCCGTCGCCGAGCTCGAGCGTCTGAAGACCCTGCACAACGGGCAGAAGGAGCAGCTGACCTTCTCCGACGCCGAGTTCGAGCGCCGGCTGGACGGCCTGCGGCGGATCATGGCGGAGCAGCAGCTCGACGCCGTCATCCTCACCAGCTACCACGGCATCAAGTACTACTCGGACTTCCTCTACACCACGTTCGGGCGCAACTACGCCCTCGTCGTCACCGCCGAGGACTCCGTCACGGTCACCGCCAACATCGACGCCGGCATGCCGTGGCGCACCAGCTACGGCGACAACATCGTCTACACCGACTGGCGGCGCGACAACTTCTACTACGGCCTCCAGGAGGCCCTGCGCCGGCGCGGTGTGCAGGCCCGGCGGATCGGCGTCGAGGACGACGCCCTGCCGCTTCTGACCCGCCGGCGCATCCAGGCCGCCTTCGAAGGCGCGGAGCTCACCGACGTCTCCCAGGACGCCATGCGCCAGCGCATGATCAAGTCCGCCGAGGAGATCGAGGTCATCAAGCACGGCGCGCGCATCGGCGACCTCGGCGGCGAGGCCATCCGCGCGGCGATCCGCGAGGGCATCACCGAGTACGAGGTCGCGCTCATCGGCACCGAGGCGATGGTCCACGAGATCGCCCGCACCTTCCCGCACCGCGAGGTCCGCGACACCTGGGTGTGGTTCCAGTCCGGGATCAACACCGACGGCGCCCACAACTGGGCCACCACCCGCAAGCTGCAGCGCGGAGACATCCTGTCCCTGAACTGCTTCCCGATGACGTCGGGCTACTACACCGCCCTGGAGCGCACCCTGTTCCTCGGCGAGCCGGACGCCCGCTCGCGCGAGCTGTGGGAGATCAACGTCGAGGTCCACGAGCGCGGCCTCGAGCTGATCAAGCCGGGCGCGGTGTGCAAGGACATCGCCGCGGAGCTCAACGAGATCTTCATCTCCCACGGCCTGCTCGCCAACCGCACCTTCGGCTACGGCCACTCCTTCGGCGTGCTCAGCCACTACTACGGCCGCGAGGCCGGCCTGGAGCTGCGCGAGGACATCGACACCGTGCTGGAGCCGGGCATGGTCGTGTCCATGGAGCCGATGATCACGGTCCCGGAGGGCGAGCCGGGCGCCGGGGGCTACCGCGAGCACGACATCCTCGTCGTCGGCGAGGACGGCGCGGAGAACATCACCAAGTTCCCGTACGGCCCCGAGCACAACATCGTGTCCGCCTAGGCGCGGAACGACGACGACGGCGGCGGCGCCCCGGTGCGCCGCCGCCGTCCTCCCCGGCAGCTCCTCTGCCGCAGCCGCACCCCGCGGCACCGCCACATCCACTGCACGGAAGGACCACGGTGGTCACCACCCGTTCGCTCGAAGACCTCGACGCCCACAGCTACCAGGAGTACGTGGCCACCGGTCAGGGGCTGGTGCTCATCCCCACCGGGGCCACGGAGCAGCACGGGCCGCACATGCCGCTGGGCGTGGACGCCATGCTCTCCCGCGCCATCTCCCTGGCTGCGGCGGAGGACCTCGACGCCCTGGTGGCGCCGGCCTTCTGCTACGGCTACAAGTCCCAGCCCCGCTCCGGGGGCGGCAACCACCGCGCCGGCACCACCAGTCTCTCGGCCCAGGCCCTCATCGCACAGACGAAGGACGTGGTCCTGGAGTTCTTCCGCCACGGCGTCCGCCGGATCGCGGTGGTCAACGGCCACTTCGAGAACTACCAGTTCCTCTACGAAGGACTCGACCTCGCGGTGCGCGAGGCCCGGGCCGGCGGCCTCGACGACAGCCGGGCCCTGCTGCTCTCGTACTGGGACTTCGTCGACGAGCAGACCCTGGCGGCCGTCTTCCCCGACGGCTTCCTCGGCTGGGACATCGAGCACGGAGGCGTCCTCGAGACCTCGCTGATGCTCCACCTGCACCCCGAGAAGGTCGACATGTCCCGGGCCCCCGACCATCCCCCCGCTGACCTGGCCCCCTACGACGTTTTCCCCGAGGACCCCGCTCGCACCCCGAGCTCCGGGTGCCTCTCCTCTCCAGCAGGCGCGACCGCCCAGCGCGGCGAACTGCTGCTCTCCACCGTCCGCACCGGCATCGTCCGGGCGGTCACCAGCGAGTTCGGGAAGTGAGAAACACATGAAGAAGTCACACGCCTCCGCGGCGGCCGCCACCGAGGCCGTGACCGTGCCGCGGTTCCGGGGGCGGCACCTGCCGGCCCTGGACCGGCTCGTCATCACGGTCCTCCCGCCCCTGCTCATCATCGCCGTGCTGGTGGTGGTGACCATGGACCCGGGCGGCGCCGCCGAGGCCATCTCCACGGCGCGCACCTTCGTGACCGGGAACTTCACGTGGCTGTTCATCCTGTACTCGCTCGTGGCGGTCGCCGTGTGCGTGTGGCTGGTCGTCAGCCGCGTCGGCTCGATCCGCCTCGGCGGCCCGGAGGCCCGCCCGGAGCACGGCAAGTTCGCCTGGTACTCGATGCTCTTCGCCTGCGGACAGGGCATCGGCCTCATCTTCTGGTCGGTCGCCGAGCCCATCCTGCTCCGGGACGACAACCCCGTCGTGCCCGCGGGACAGGACGGCGCGGCCGAGGGCGCCATGGTGTGGTCCTACTTCCACTGGGGCCTGACGGCCTGGGCCATGTACTGCGTGGTGGCCGTCTGCCTCGCCTACTCCCACCACAACCTCGGCAAGACCCTCACCTTCCGCGAGGCCACGGTCGACATCCTGCCGAAGTGGTCGCAGCGCGGGGCCGGCGTGGTCGTGGAGCTGCTGGCCATCATCGCCACCGTCCTGGGCCTGGCCACGTCCTTCGGCTTCGCCGCCATGCAGTTCAGCTCGGGACTCGCGTCCTTCACGGGGCTCTCGCCGAGCTCGGGCGTCTGGCTGCTGGTGATCCTGGGCCTGGGCGGGCTCACCGCCGTCTCCGCGTTCTTCGGCATCAACAAGGGCATGAAGCGGATCAGCGAGCTCAACTCGGTGCTGAGCATCGTGCTGCTCGTGGCCGTGTTCGTCTTCGGCCCCACGATCTTCCTCATCTCCAACATCACGCAGACCTTCGGCTCCTTCTTCACCAACTTCCTGCCGATGAGCTTCTGGACCGACGCGGGGACCGCGGGCCAGGACATCGCCACCTGGCAGGACAGCTGGAACGGCTGGTGGACCGTGTTCATCTGGTGCTGGGTCATCGCCTTCAGCCCGTTCGTCGCCGGCTTCATCGCCCGCATCTCCCGGGGGCGCACCATCCGTGAGTTCGTCATCGGCGTCACGGTGGTCCCCTCCCTGATCGTGATGGCGTGGATCGGCGTGATCGGCTCGGCGGCGCTGCACTATGACGACCGCAGCGACCGCGGCATCTCCGCGGCGGTCGCGGCGGACACGTCCAGCGGACTGTTCGTCATGCTGGAGTCCGTGCCCGTCGTCGGCTCGCTGCTGCTCGTGGTCGCCACCGTGCTCGTCGCCACCTACTACGTCACCTCCCTGGACTCCGGCGCCCACGCCCTGGCCGAGTTCGTCTCCGCGCCGCGGAGGGCCGGGCCCCTCTTCCGCGTGGTGCTCGTGGCCAGCATCGCCGCCGTGGCGGTCACGCTGCTCACGCTCGGCGGCACCGCGGTGGTGGACACGGTGCAGACCGGCACCATCATCGGGGCCTTCCCGTTCTCCTTCGTCATCCTGTTGATGATCGCGAACCTGGTCCGGCGGCTGCTCACCCGCACCCCGGAGACCGAGCGCCTGGAGCGCGAGGTCAACGACCCCTCGCCGGACGCGCCCGGCGGCGGGGACGCCACGGTGGTGGAGCGGGCGGTGCCGCGGCCCCCGGCCCGGCCGGCCGCGGTGCCCGCCGGGCGGGAGCCGGTCCCGGACGCGCTCGCGCGGCCGTGATCCCCGCCCGCGGGACGGTGGCCCTGACCGCGGTCGCGGCGTGGCCACCGTCCCCCGGCGCGAGCGCCGCGCACGGCCTCCGGGCGGCGGGGCCGCGACACACGGCCCCGCCGCCGGGACGGCCGTGCACGGCGGACCCGCCCCCGTGCAGGAGAATGGAGAGTCCTATGACTGAATCACCGGCCAGCGCCTCCTCGAGCGAAGCCCGCGCGGCGTCCGTCGTCTCCCACGCCCTGCGGGTGCTGCGGTGCTTCTCCGCGGCCGAGCCCACGCTCGGGGTGACCGAGATCGCGGCGCGCGTGGGTCTGCACAAGAGCACCGTCTCCCGGCTCCTGACCACCCTGGAGCGGGAGGACGTGGTGGAGCGGGACCCGCAGACGCGGCGCTACCGCCTGGGGCTCGGCCTGATCTCCGTGGCCGGCCCGCTGCTCGCGGAAATGGACGAGCGGCGGGTGGCGTACCCCGTGCTGCTCGAGCTGACCGAGCAGACCCAGGAGACCAGCGCGCTGCTGGTCTGGAACGGCGACCAGGCCGTGTGCGTGGAGCAGATCCCCAGCCCGCGGCAGATCAAGCACACCACCCCGCTGGGCACCCGGTACGACACGGCCCTGAGCGCCTCGGTGCAGATCTTCCTCGCCGAGCAGCCGCCGGAGCGGGTCCGGGCGCTGCTGCTGTCCGGGATCGTCGAGCTGCCCGATCCCACCGAGGCGGGCATCGAGCTCTACCTGGAGTCCCTGCGGCAGGTCGCCGAGGACGGGGTGGCCCTCAACTACGGCAAGACCTCCGTGGAGGAGGTCGGGGTCGCCGCCGCCGTCCGCGACCACCGGGACCAGCTGGTCGCGGCCGTCATGGTCGCCGCGCCCCGCTACCGGGTCACGCCGGAACAGGCCGAGCTGCTCGCGTCCGCCGCCGTGGCGGCGGCGGGGGAGGTGTCCCAGCGGCTCGGCGCGGCACCGGCGGCCCGCCGGACCGGGCGGGCGTCCCTGGAGGTGCGCTGACCGGGGCGCTCCTCACGCCTCGTCGGCCACGGCCCGCCCGATGGTCTCCCGCAGGATCTCGCTGGTGCCCCCGAAGATCGTCAGCAGCCGGGACGCGAGATAGGCCTGCGCCACCGGGTAGTCGAGGATGTACCCGTAGCCGCCGTGCAGCTGGAGGCACCGGTCGGTGACGGACCGCGCCCGCTCACCGGCCCAGTACTTGGCCTTGGACGCACCCACCACGTCGAGGGTCCCCGCGTTGAACGCGTGCACCGCCCGCTGCACGTAGGCCTCGACGACCTCCACCTCGACCGTCAGCTCCGCGAGCTCGAACCGGGTGTGCTGGAAGTCCAGCACCCGGGAGCCGAAGGCCGTGCGCTCGCCGGTGTACCGGAGGGTGTCCGCCAGGGTCGAGCGGGCGACGGCGCTCGCGGCCACGGCCACCGCCAGCCGCCCCTGCGGCAGCACCTGCTGGATCTGCCGCAGCCCGCCGCCCTCGGCGCCGACGAGGTTCACCGCCGGGACCCGGACGTCCTCGAAGAACAGCTCGGCGGTGTCCGAGGCCCTGACCCCCATCTTGTCGAGCTGCTTGCCCGTCCCGTAGCCGGGGGAGTCCGCCTTGTGCACCAGGAACAGGCTGAGGGCGTCCTCCCCGGCGCGCCCGGTCTCCCCGTCCGTGCGCGCCAGGACGAGGGCGGCGTCCCCGCTGATCCCGTTGCCGATGAACGTCTTCTGACCGGTGAGCACCCACTCCTCGCCGTCGCGCACGGCCCGGGTGCGCACCCCGCGCAGGTCGGAGCCCGCGCCCGGCTCGGTCCAGGCCACGGAGGTGACGAGCTCCCCCGTGAGCATGCGCGGCAGCCACCGCCGCTTCTGCTCGTCGGTGCCGTGGGCGAGCAGGTGGGGCAGCACCCAGTCGTCGTGCAGGTGCAGGGCCAGGGCCACGCCGAGGGCGCCCTGGCGGACCAGCTCCTCGTCGAGCACGGCGCGGAACCGGTAGTCCGTCAGGCCCATGCCGCCGAACTCCTCGGGCACGGCGAGGCCGAGCAGGCCGGCCCCGCCGGCGGCCGTCCACAGGCTGCGGGGCATCATGTGCTGGGCGTCCCACGCGGCGTAGTGCGGGGCCACCTCGCGGGTCGTGAACTCGCGGGCCACCTCGCGGAACTCCTCGTGCTCCTCCTCGTAGAACGCCGGGGTCTCGGTCACGGGGTGCCTCCTGTGCTGGTGGGGGTCGGGGCGAACGCGGTGCGCAGCGCGGCCCAGGTCATCTCCTCGAGGGCGGCCCGGGCCGCGTCGAGCCGCCCCGCGTCCTGCGGGGCGCGCAGCCGGTGGGCCGTCCGCAGGGAGTGGGGGGTCGAGTTGATGAGCCCGAAGGCGGCCTGGGCGCGCAGGGTGAGCTCCGCGACGTCGCGCGCCGGGGCCAGCTCCTGCAGGGCGTCCACCCACAGCGTCACGTAGCCGCGCTGCAGGACGCGGACCGCGCGGCGGTCCTCCTCGGTCAGGTTCGGCAGCTCCCGGTCCTGCACCACGATCACGGCGGGACGGTGCAGCGCGAACTCCACCTGGAAGGAGATCAGCGCCCGCAGCCGCCGGGCCGGATCGGGGGAGCGGGCCACCACCTCGCGGCCCCGGTCGAGCAGGTCGTGGCTGACCTCGAGCAGGATCGCGCCCAGGACCGCCTGCTTGCGCGGGAAGTGCCGGTAGACCGCGGGCCCGCTGACCCCCGCGGCGGCGCCGATGTCGTCGATCGAGACGCCGGCGAAGCCGCGCTCGGCGAAGAGCGTGGCGGAGGCGGCCAGGAGGTCCTGGCGCCGCCGGGCCTTGGCCTGCCCGCGCACGGTGGTGGGCGGGCCGGGGCCGCGCTGGGTCTGGGTCACGGGTCCTGCTCTCGGGGTCGGATTCCTGGACATTCTAGTGAGCCACCACTAACCTGAACCCCAAGTTAGTCGTGATTAACCGAAATGGCATCCCCGGACGGCCGGCCCGGAGCGGAGGGAACCCATGCGCGTGCTGAGCACCCAGGTCGATCCGGGCGGCGCGGAGTTCGCCGCCAACGCGGCCGCCCAGCAGGGGCTCGCCGAGGAGCTGACCCGGCGCCTGGAGCGGGCGGCGCAGGGCGGGCCCGAGGCCTCCCGGCGGCGGCACGTGGCGCGCGGCAAGCTGCTGCCGCGCGAGCGGGTGGATCACCTGCTGGACGAGGGCAGCCCGTTCCTGGAGCTCGGCGCCCTGGCCGCGGAGGGGATGTACGACGACGAGTGCCCGGGGGCCGGCCTGATCGCCGGGATCGGCCTGGTCCACGGCCGGCAGGTGATGGTCGTGTGCAACGACGCCACGGTCAAGGGCGGCACCTACTACCCCGTGACGGTCAAGAAGCACCTGCGCGCCCAGGAGATCGCCCTGGAGAACCGGCTGCCCTGCGTCTACCTCGTCGACTCGGGCGGGGCGTACCTGCCGCTGCAGGACGAGGTCTTCCCGGACCGGGAGCACTTCGGGCGGATCTTCTTCAACCAGGCCCACCTCTCGGCGGCGGGCATCGCGCAGATCGCGGCCGTGCTCGGCTCCTGCACCGCTGGCGGGGCCTACGTCCCGGCGATGAGCGACGAGACCGTCATCGTGCGCGGGCAGGGCACGATCTTCCTGGGCGGCCCGCCGCTGGTGAAGGCCGCCACCGGCGAGGAGGTCACCGCCGAGGAGCTCGGCGGCGGAGAGCTGCACGCCCGGACGTCCGGGGTGGTCGACCACCTCGCCGAGAACGACGCCCACGCCCTGCAGATCGTCCGGGACATCGTGGCGACCCTGCCGCCGCCGGGCCCGCGGGCCTGGCCGGTGAGGGAGCCCGCGCCCCCGGCCGTGGCCGAGGACGAGCTCCCCGGGGCGGTGCCGGTCGACCCCAACTCCGGCTACGACGTGCACGAGGTCATCGCCCGGCTCGTGGACGGCAGCCGCTTCGCCGAGTTCAAGGCCGAGTACGGCACCACGCTGGTCACCGGCTTCGCCCACGTCCACGGCCACCCGGTGGGCATCGTGGCCAACAACGGGGTGCTCTTCGCGGAGTCGGCGCTGAAGGGCGCCCACTTCGTCGAGCTGTGCGACCAGCGCGGGATCCCCCTGCTGTTCCTGCAGAACATCACCGGCTTCATGGTGGGCCGCGACTACGAGGCCGGCGGCATCGCCAAGCACGGCGCCAAGATGGTCACGGCCGTGGCCACCACCCGGGTGCCCAAGCTCACCGTGGTGATCGGCGGCTCCTTCGGGGCCGGCAACTACTCCATGTGCGGGCGGGCCTACTCCCCGCGCTTCCTGTTCCTCTGGCCCCAGGCGCGGATCTCGGTGATGGGCGGGGCCCAGGCCGCCTCGGTGCTGGCCACCGTGAAGGCCGACCAGCTGGCCGCCCGCGGGCAGGAGTGGGACCCGGCCGAGCGCGAGGCGTTCATGGCGCCCGTCCGGGCCCGGTACGAGGCCCAGGGCAGCCCCTGGTACTCCACCGCCCGGCTCTGGGACGACGGCGTGATCGCCCCCACCGACACCCGGGAGGTGCTCGGGCTGGCCCTCGAGGTCTGCTCCCGGACCCCGCTGCCCGAGCCGGCCTTCGGCCTCTTCAGGATGTGATCCCCGTGACCGCCGGCACGCCGCCGCGCCGCTTCGACGTCGTCCTCGTGGCCAACCGCGGGGAGATCGCCCGCCGGGTCCTGCGCACGCTCCGGGCGCTGGGGATCCGCTCGGTCGCGGTCTACAGCGAGGCCGACCGGGACGCGGTGCACGTGCGGGAGGCCGACACAGCCGTGTGCGTGGGCCCGGCGGCCCCGGCCGAGAGCTATCTGCGCATCGACGCCGTGATCGGGGCGGCGCGGGCCACCGGCGCGCAGGCGATCCACCCCGGCTACGGGTTCCTGTCCGAGAACGCCGCCTTCGCCCGGGCGTGCGCGGACGCGGGGATCGTGTTCATCGGCCCCGGCGTGGAGGCCCTCGAGACGATGGGCGACAAGATCCGCGCCAAGCGGCACGTGTCCGCCGCCGGGGTGCCCACGGTCCCCGGGGTCTCCGAGCCCGGTCTCGACGACGACGCCCTGGCGGCCGCGGCCGCCGGGATGACGTACCCGATCCTGATCAAGCCCTCTGCCGGGGGCGGCGGCAAGGGCATGCACGTGGTGGCGGCCCCGGGCGAGCTGCCGGAGGCCCTGGCCACGGCCCGCCGGGTGGCCGCGGCGGCCTTCGGCGACGACACCCTGCTCCTCGAGCAGCTCGTCGAGTCCCCCCGGCACATCGAGGTGCAGGTCCTCGCCGACGCCCACGGGGCCGTGGTCCACCTGGGGGAGCGGGAGTGCTCCCTGCAGCGGCGGCACCAGAAGGTCATCGAGGAGGCGCCCTCGCCGCTGCTGGACCCCGCCACCCGGGAGCGGATCGGGCAGGCCGCCTGCCGGGTGGCCCGCTCCGTGGGCTACACCGGTGCGGGCACCGTGGAGTTCCTGGTGCCCGCAGCGCAGCCCGGCACCTTCTACTTCATGGAGATGAACACCCGCCTGCAGGTGGAGCACCCCGTCACCGAGCTGGTCACCGGCACGGACCTCGTGGCGCAGCAGATCCGCGTCGCCGCGGGGGAGCCGCTGGACCTGGCGCAGGAGGACGTGGTGCTCACCGGCCACGCGGTCGAGGCCCGGCTCTACGCCGAGGACCCCGCCCGCGGCTTCCTGCCCACCGCCGGCACCGTGCTCGCCCTGGAGGAGGCCTCCGGCCCGGGGATCCGCGTGGACTCCGCGCTGGCACCGGGGCTGACCGTGGGCTCGGACTACGACCCGCTGCTCGCCAAGGTCGTCGCCTGGGGCGCCGACCGGGTCCAGGCCCTCGACCGGCTCGACCTGGCCCTGGCGGACACCGTGGTGCTCGGGGTGGGCACCAACACCGAGTACCTGCGCGCTCTGCTGGCCGATCCCGGGGTGCGCGCCGGGGTCATGGACACGACCCTCATCGAGCGGCGCCTGCCGGAGCTGGAGTTCACGGCACCCGACGAGAGCCACTTCGCCGCCGCGGCCGCCCACCTCGCCCGGCACCGGCCCGCCGACCCGCGCCCCGCCGGGGACACGGGCCCCTGGTCCCGCCCGGACGGCTGGCGGGCCGCCGGCCGCGCCCGGCCCGCGGTGGTGCTGGCCCACGGGCTCGAGGAGCCCCGGCGGACCGCCGTGAACCCCGCCGTGCGCCTGACCCCGCTGCCGGGCCGCCCGGCCGCGCACCTGCTCGAGAGTGGCGGGACGGCCCGGGTGGTCCACGTGGCCGCGGGCGCGGACAGCGTCTGGGTGGGCGAGGGCGGCTGCGCCTACGAGCTCCGGGTGCTGACCCGCGAGGCCCGGCTCGAGCGGTCGCTGGCCGCCCTCGAGCGCACGGCCGGGCCCGCCGCCCCGGAGCTGCACTCGCCCATGCCCGGCACCGTGGTCGCCGTCCCGGCCGCCACCGGGGACCGGGTCGCCGAGGGGCAGACCGTGGTGGTGGTCGAGGCCATGAAGATGGAGCACCGCCTGACCGCCCCCACCGCCGGCACCGCCGAGCTCTCCGTGCGGGCCGGTGACCGCGTGGTACTGCACCAGCTGCTCGCCCGCGTGGTCCCCGACGTCGTCCCCGAGGGCGTGCCCGCACCGGTCCCCGGGGACGCCCGCGACGACGTGCCGGACGGCGCTCCCGCCGGGACGCCCGGCGGCGCCCCGGAGGACCCCGGCACCCGCCCGCAGACCGACCCCCGTCCGACCGACCAGGAGCGCACCCCATGAACTTCGAGCTCGACGAGGAGTACCAGGACCTCTCCGACACCGTCCGCGACTTCGCCGACGAGGTGATCGCCCCGGTCTCCGCGCGGTACGACGCCGCGCACGAGTTCCCCTACGACATCGTGGCGCAGATGGGGGAGATGGGCCTGTTCGGCCTGCCCTTCCCCGAGGAGTACGGGGGGATGGGCGGGGACTACTTCGCCCTGTGCCTGGCGCTGGAGCAGATCGCCCGCGTCGACCAGTCCGTGGCCATCACCCTCGAGGCCGGGGTGTCGCTGGGCGCCATGCCCATCCACCGCTTCGGCACCGAGGAGCAGAAGCAGCGGTGGCTCCCCGATCTCGCCGCGGGCCGGGCGCTCGCCGGGTTCGGGCTCACCGAGCCGGAGGCCGGCTCGGACGCCGGCGGGACCCGCACCACTGCGAAGCGGGAGGACGGGCAGTGGGTGATCGACGGCGCCAAGGAGTTCATCACCAACTCCGGCACGGCGATCACCCGCCTGGTGAACGTCACCGCGGTCACCGGCACCACGGAGCTGCCGGACGGGCGGGTGCGCAAGGAGATCTCCACGATCATCGTCCCCACGGACACCCCCGGCTTCTGCGCCGAGCAGGCCTACGACAAGGTCGGCTGGAACGCCTCGGACACCCACCCGCTGTCCCTCCAGGACGTCCGCGTCCCCGAGGAGAACCTGCTGGGGGAGGAGGGCCGCGGCTACGCCAACTTCCTGTCCATCCTCGACGAGGGCCGCATCGCCATCGCGGCCCTGGCCACGGGCGCGGCCCAGGGCTGCGTCGAGGAGTCCGTGCGCTACGCGCGGGAGCGGCAGTCCTTCGGCCGTCCCATCGGGGACAACCAGGCCGTCTCCTTCAAGATCGCCCGGATGCAGGCCCGCGCCCACACCGCCCGGCTGGCCTACTACGACGCCGCGTCCCGGATGCTCGCCGGGCGGCCGTTCAAGACGCAGGCCGCGATCGCCAAGCTCGTGGCCGGGGAGGCCGCGATGGACAACGCCCGGGACGCCACCCAGGTCTTCGGCGGCTACGGGTTCATCAACGAGTTCCGGGTGGCCCGCCACTACCGGGACGCCAAGATCCTCGAGGTCGGCGAGGGCACCACCGAGGTGCAGCTCATGCTCATCGCCCGCGAGCTCGGACTCTGAGGGGGCCGCCGTGACCGAGGAGCGCCGGGTGGTCCGCCAGCGCGGGCTGTGGTTCGAGGAGTTCGAGGTCGGCACTGTCTACGAGCACGCCCCGGGCCGGACCGTGACCGAGGCGGACAACGTGCTGTTCACGACCCTCACCATGAACACCCAGTCCCTGCACCTGGACGCCGCGTGGTCCGGGCGCCAGCCCTTCGGCCGGCGGCTCGTGAACTCCATGTTCACCCTCTCGACCATCGTGGGGGCGTCCGTGGCCCAGCTGACCCAGGGCACCATCGTGGCGAACCTGGGCTTCGAGGAGGTCGCCTTCCCGCACCCGCTCTTCCACGGGGACACCCTGTACTCGTCCTCCGAGGTCCTCGGCGCCCGCCCCTCGGCCTCCCGGCCCGGGCAGGGCATCGTCCGCGTGAAGCACGTGGGCCGCAACCAGGAGGGGGTCGTGGTGGCCGAGTGCACCCGCTCGGTGCTCGTGTGGTCCCGCGATGCCGCCCCGCAGTGACAGCGCACCGTGAAGCCCCACCGCGACACCCCGCCGCGACCCCCGGCCAAGGAGCCCCGATGACCGACCCGTTCACCCTCGGACCCGCCCTGCTGTTCTGCCCGGCCGACCGCCCCGAGCGCTACGCCAAGGCGGCCGAGCGCGCCGACGCCGTGATCCTGGACCTCGAGGACGCCGTGGCGCCCTCCGCCAAGCCCGCCGCCCGGGACGCCCTCGTGGCCACGCCCCTGGACCCCGCCCGCACGATCGTGCGGATCAACGCCGAGGACACCGAGGACTTCGCCCACGACCTCGTCGCCCTGCGGCACACCGGGTACACCACCGTGATGCTGCCCAAGACCGCCTCCGCGGAGCGGCTCGCCGTCGCCGCCGAGCTGGGCCTGCACCGCGTCGTCGCGCTGTGCGAGACCGCGGAGGGCGTGGTCAACGCGGCCGAGATCGCCCGGTCCCCCAACGTGGTCGCGCTGATGTGGGGCGCCGAGGACCTCGTGGCCTCGCTCGGCGGCAGCTCGTCCCGGCGCCGGGACGGCGCCTACCGGGACGTGGCCCGCCACGCCCGCTCCGCCGTCCTGCTCGCGGCCGGCGCCGCCGGCCGGCCCGCGATCGACGCGGTGCACGTCGACCTCGGCGACCACGACGGGCTGCGCGAGGAGGCCCTCGACGCGGTGGCCTCCGGCTTCGCGGCCACCGCCTGCCTCCACCCCGGGCAGGTCGAGACCGTCCGCGCCGCCTACCGGCCCGGTGCCGAGGAGGTCGCTGCCGCCCGGGAGCTGCTCGCCGCCGCCCGCCGCACCCCCGGCGTCTTCGCGTTCCGCGGGCGGATGGTCGACGCACCCCTGATCCGCCACGCCGAGCGCCTCGTGCGCCGCGCGGACGCCTGAGACCCCGTCCGTCCGCACGGACCGCCCGTTCCCGCCCCGTCCCGTCCATCCCCGTCCCGCCCGGAGGAGACCATGAGCCAGCCCCTGACGATCGTCGTCCCCGTCAAGCACGTCCCCGACGCCGCGGGGGACCGCGTCCTCGCCGGGAGCCCGCCCCTGCTCGAGCGCGCGTCCGGGATCCTCTCCGAGCTCGACGAGTACGCCCTCGAGGCCGCCGCGCAGATCGTCGAGACGCACGGGGGCGCGGCGGCCGGGCACCGCGTGCTCGCCCTCACCCTGGGACCCGCGGGTGCGACGGGCGGGCTCAAGCGCGCCCTCCAGCTGGGCGCCGACGCCGGGTTCCACGTGCTCGACGACGCCCTCGCCGGCTCCGACGCCTGGGTCACCGCCCGGGTGCTCGCCGCGGCGGTGCAGCGGATCGCCGCGGCGGAGGACCGGGCCGTGGACCTCGTGCTCACCGGCATGGCCTCCACCGACGGCGAGACGTCCCTGGTCCCCGGTCAGCTCGCCGAGCGGCTCGGCCTCGCCCACGTCGGCTTCGCGAGCTCCCTGGCGCTGGCCGAGGACGGCGCCTCGCTCACCGCCGTCCGGCACACCGAGACCGAGGCCCTCCGGGTCGCCGCGGACCTGCCGGCGCTCGTGGCCGTGACGGACCAGGTCAACACCCCGCGCTACCCCAACTTCAAGGCGATCATGGCGGCCAAGAAGAAGCCCGTGCAGACGTGGTCCGTCGCCGACCTCGGCCTGGACACCGGGGACGTGGGCCTCGCCGGCTCGCTCACCGAGGTGCTCGACGCCGTGCCGCGCCCGCCCCGGACCGCCGGGGAGGTCGTGGCCGACGACGGCGAGGGCGGCATCCGCCTCGCCGAGTTCCTCGTGGCCCGGAGGCTCGTCTGAGCACCCGGCCGCACCCCGCCGGACCCCCATCGCACGCGCCCGCCCGCCGGGCAGGAGGAGGACGACCATGACCACGACCACGACCACGACCGTCGCACTGGTGGTGCTGGCCACCACGGACCGGCTGCGCCGCGCCGACCGGGAGCTGCTCGTGCTCGCCGGCACGCTGGGCGAGACGCACGTCGTCGTGCCGGACGCGCCCGGCGACGCCCTGCTCGGCGAGCTCGCCGCCCACGGGGTGGGCGCCGTGCACGCCCCGGAGGGCGGGCCCGGCGACCGGCTCACCACGCCGGCGGTCGCGCTCGCGGAGGCCGCCGCCCGGGAGACCGGCGCCACGGCGCTGCTGCTCGCCGCCACCCCCGAGGCCAAGGACGTCGCCGCGCGCCTGGGCGTGCGGCTCGGGGCCGGGGTGGTCACCGACGTGGTCGCCCTCGACGCCGACCTCGTCGCCACCAAGTCCGTCCTCGCCGGCGGGTGGACCACCCGGTGCCGGGCCACGAGCCCGGTGCTGATCGCGACCGTCCGCCCCAACTCGGTCGAGCTCCCCGCCGACCCCGCGGCCCACGCCGCCGCGGGCGCCCCCGGCGCTGGGCCGGCCGGGGCGCAGCGCCCGCGAGTGCGCACGCACGCGCTCGAGGACACCGTGCCCGCGGCCCGGGTGGTGGGCCGGTCCGCGCTGCCGGCCTCCGGGCGCCCGGCGCTGGGCGAGGCGCGCGTGGTCGTGGCCGGCGGCCGCGGCACGGGCGGGGACTTCGGGCCGCTCGAGGCGCTCGCCGACGTCCTCGGCGGCGCGATCGGGGCCTCCCGCGCGGCGGTGGACGCCGGGTGGATCGGCCCCGAGGCGCAGGTGGGCCAGACCGGGCGCACCGTCTCCCCGCAGCTCTACGTCTCCTGCGGGATCTCCGGGGCCGTCCAGCAGCGCGCCGGGATGCAGACGGCGGGCACGATCGTGGCCGTGAACAAGGACGAGCAGGCGCCGGTCTTCGAGATCGCCGACCTCGGCATCGTGGGCGACCTGCAGAAGGTGCTGCCCCAGGCGGTCGAGCACCTCAGGGCGCTGCGCGGATAGGAGCCGGGCGGCGGAGCGGCCGGCAGGGCCGTCCCGGGCCGGGGCTCAGTGCGCCACGGTCCGGTGGCCGGCGTCCAGCCGCCGGGTCCAGCCGCGGGCGTCGAGGTGCTCGAGCAGCGGGATCGCGACGCGCCGGGAGGTGCCGAGCGCCTGGCGGGCCTGGCTCGTGGTGAAGGGCTGCGGCAGCCGGGCGAGCTCGCGCATCGCCAGGGCGGGGGCGGTGGGGAGCAGCACGACGCCGTCCCCCAGCCGGAGCAGCCGGCCGGTGCGCTCGGCCGCGGCGAGCTCGCGGGCGCCGAGCCGCAGCGCCGTCAGGTCGTCGGCCTCCGGGCTCCGGAAGGGCTCGGCCCCGAGCCGCCGCTCCAGCTCGAGCACGGCGGTCTCGTGGGCGCCGAGGCCGCCGCGGTGGTGCGGGGACCGGACGTGCCCGCCGTCCTGCTCCAGGCCGGCGCCGCGGACCACGGGGTCGACCAGCGCGGCGTCGGGCAGCGCGAGCAGGTCGCGGGCGGCGCCCCGCGAGAGACCCGCGGCCAGGGGATCCCGGGCGTGCAGCTCCTCCACGGCGGTGCGCAGCCGCTGCGTCCAGGACTCGAGCACGGGGGCGTGCACCCACCAGCCGCAGAGCGCGCGCACGTCGCCGGGCGGGGCGGCGTCCGCGGTGGGCACAAGCCCGAGGCGGTGCAGGTGCTGCGCCGGCACCGCACCGCGGCGGGCCACCTCCGCGCCGACGTCCCCGCGCAGGTCCGTGCCGGCGAGCCGGACGGCGCGGCGCGCCCGGTCGCCGCGCCGCCGCAGCGCGGGCGGGTCGGCGTCGAGGACCTGGGCGCCGCCGAGCACCGAGCGGCTGCCGGGGTCGCGGAGCACCAGGCGGTCCCCGAGGACCAGGGGCAGGGGCCGGTCCAGGACCAGCCGGGCGTGGTCATCGTCGAACGGGCTCAGCCGGGCGGGCACGGCCGCGGTGCCGGCGTGGACCACGAGGTGCTCGGCCGTGTCCGTGAGGGCGGGGCCGGTGGCCCGGCGGACGTCGAGGACGTCGGTGAGCGGCCACGTGCCGGGGGTGACCAGGGCGTCGCCGCGGTGCACGTCGGAGGCGGAGACCCCCCGCAGGTTGAGCGCCACGCGGGTGCACGGCTCCAGCGCGGTGTGGGCCACGTTCCGGCTGTGCATGCCCCGGACCACGACCGGCACGGTCCCGCCGTCCCCGAGCAGGTGCAGCCGGTCGCCCTGCCGGAGCGATCCCGCGGCCAGCGTGCCGGTCACCACCGTCCCGGAGCCGGTGATCGTGAAGGACCGGTCCACCCACAGCCTCAGCCGCCCCTGGGCGGGGGCGGGCGCCCGCGCCAGGACGTCGTCGAGGACGGCACGCAGCTCGTCGAGGCCCGTGCCCTCGAGGGCCGAGACGGTGACCACGGGCGCGTCGTGCAGACCGGTCCCGGCCAGCTCTGCGCGCACCTGGGCCAGCACCTCGCCGGTGCGACCGGGGGCCCGGTCGGCGCGGGTGAGCACCACCACGCCGTGCTCGATGCCGAGGGCCGCGACGGCGTCGCGGTGGTCGCCGGACTGGGCCTGCCAGCCCTCGTCGACGGCGACCACGAAGCAGACCACGGGAGCCGGGCCGAGACCGGCGAGCATGTTGCCGAGGAAGCGCTCGTGGCCCGGGACGTCCACGAAGGCCACGTCGCGCCCGGACGGCAGCGCGGTCCAGGCGTAGCCCAGGTCGATGGTCAGCCCGCGGCGGCGCTCCTCCTCCCAGCGGTCGGGCTCCATCCCGGTGAGGGCCCGCACCAGGGTGCTCTTGCCGTGGTCGACGTGCCCGGCCGTGGCGACGACGTGCACGCTCACCGGGCCCCTCCCGGGCCGCCGTCCGCCCCGGCCAGGGCGGTCAGGGCCGCCTGCACCGCCGCGCGCAGGCGCTCGTCCTCGGACTCGGGCACGCAGCGCAGATCGACCAGGCACGCGCGGTCGTGGACCCGGGGGAGCACGGCGGGGCGGCCGGTGCGCAGCAGCGGGGCCGCCGCCTCGGGCAGCCGCACCGCCCACCCCGGCAGGGGCACGCCGGGCGCGCCGCCGCCGCCGACACGGCCGTCGTGGGCGACCACGGGTGCGCCGACGGCCGCGCCGAGCCGTTCGGCCCGGTCGCGGAGCCGGTCCGGGTCCGCGTGCAGCGCGGTCGTGACCGGGGCGGGCCCCCCGGTGAGCGTGGCCTCCAGGGCGGCGAGCGCGAGCTTGTCGGCGCGGACCGCCCGGGCGAGGGGGTGGGCGGCCAGCCGGGCGACGGCGTTCGAGCCGCCGAGCAGCAGCCCGGCCTGCGGGCCGCCGAGCAGCTTGTCGCCGCTCGCGATGACGAGGTCGGCACCGCCCTCGAGGACCGAGGCGGCGTCGGGCTCGGACGGCAGCTGCGGGTCCGGGACGAGGAGCCCGCTGCCGAGGTCCGCCACGAGGGGCAGGCCGTGGGCCCGGGCCAGCGGCCGCAGCTCGTCGACCTCGACGGCCGAGGTGAACCCCTCCAGCCGGAAGTTGCTCGGGTGCACCTTGAGCAGGCAGCCGGTCTCCGGGCCGATCGCCTCGGCGTAGTCGCGCAGGTGGGTCCGGTTGGTCGTGCCCACCTCGCGCAGCCGGGCGCCGGTCGACTCGATCAGCTCCGGCAGCCGGAAGCCGGCCCCGATCTCGACGAGCTCGCCGCGGCTGATCACCACCTCGCGGCCGGCGGCCAGGGCCGTGGTGGCCAGCACGAGGGCGGCCGCGCCGTTGTTGACGACCAGGGCGTCCTCGGCGGGTGGGCAGGCGGCGAGCAGGGCCGCCCGGGCGGCGGCGCCGCGGCGGGAGCGGGTGCCGCTCACCAGGTCGAGCTCCACGTCGACGTACCCGCCGGCCGTGACCAGCGCGTCGAGCGCCGCCGCGGACAGCGGGGCGCGGCCGAGGTTGGTGTGCACCACCACGCCGGTGGCGTTGAGCACCGGCGTCAGGCTCGAGGCGGAGCGGGCCCCGAGCGCGGCGAGCACCGCCGGCTCGACCTCGCCGGGGGCGATCTCGCCGCGCCGCGCCCGGTCCTGGGTCTCGCGCACCAGCGCGCCGACGACGTCCTCGCTCAGCCGCTCGAGCGCCCGGCGGACGGGCGGCAGGGCCAGGAGCTGGTCGGTGCGCGGGATCAGGCGGCGCGGGTCGTCCAGGGCCACAGTCCCTCCTCGTCGGGCGGCACGCGGTGCGGGTGGTCGCTGCGCGGGTGGGCAGCGCAAAGAGTTGGCGGAGGCGGACGGGAATCGAACCCGCCAGGCCGAGGTGCTCGGCCTCACCGGTTTTGAAGACCGGGGGGCCCACCAGGACCCGGACGCCTCCGTCACCCAACCTAGCACCGCCGTCACCAGTAGGCTGACGACATGGAACAGACCCGGACGCCGACCCCGCCCCTGCCCGCGCCCGGGACGGTCCGCCTGACCGGCTTCGCCCACGGCGGCGGATGCGCGTGCAAGATCCCGCCCGGCGAGCTCGAGGACGCGGTCCGGGGCCTCACCGGCCAGGCGGGGGACGGCGTGCTGGTCGGTCTCGACGACGGCGACGACGCCGCGGCCGTCCTGGTGCGCGAGGACCTCGCGGTGCTGTCCACCGCCGACTTCTTCACCCCGGTGGTCGACGACGCCTACGACTGGGGCCGGATCGCCGCCGCGAACGCGCTCTCGGACGTCTATGCCATGGGCGGGCGTCCGGTCATGGCCATCAACCTCGTGGGCTGGCCCCGCGACGTGCTGCCCATGGAGCTGATGACCGAGGTGCTCCGCGGCGGCCTGGCGGTCGCCTCCGAGGCGGGGTGCCCGGTGATCGGGGGGCACTCCATCGACGACCCGGAGCCGAAGTACGGCATGGCCGTGACCGGTGTGGCCCACCCGGACCGGCTGCTGCGCAACGACGCCGCCGCACCGGGGCTGCCCCTGACCCTCACCAAGCCCATCGGCGTGGGACTGCTCAACAACCGGCACAAGGCGACCGGCGAGGTCTTCGCCGAGGCGCTCGCCACGATGACCCGGCTCAACCGGGACGCGGCCGACGCGGCGCTGGCGGCCGGGGCCCGGGCGGCCACGGACGTCACCGGCTTCGGCCTGCTCGGGCACCTGCACAAGATGTGCCGTGCCTCCGGGGTGGGCGCGGTGCTCGACCGGAGCGCCGTGCCCCTCGTGGAGGGCGCGGCCGAGGCGCTGCGGGACGGCTACGTCTCCGGCGGGACCCGCCGCAACCTGGACTGGGTGCGCCCGCACCTGCGGGCGGGGACCGGTGTCACCGAGGACGACCTGCTCCTGCTGGCCGACGCGCAGACCTCGGGCGGCCTGCTCGTGGTCGGCGAGGTGCCGGGCTACCCCGTGGTGGGCCACACCGTGGCCGGGTCCGGACTCCACGTGCGCTGAGCCCCGCCGGGGCACGGCGCCGGGCGCTCAGCCGACGGTCGTGATCGAGTCGTCGGTGATCCCGGCGGCGCGCCGGGCGGCCAGCCGGGCCTTCTGCGGCTCGATCGTGTAGCGGGGGTCCACGGCCGAGTGCAGACCGGCCTCCATCACGCCGAACCGGGTGAGCGCCGAGGACGCCAGCAGCGCCAGCCCCGAGACCGCGGCGACGGCCCGGTGCCGCCCGCCCAGCAGCGTGCCGAGACCGCCGGCGACCGCCAGCCGCTCGCTCCACGCCAGCATGGTCCCGGCCTGGCCGTGGTGCAGCGGCTCGGCCGCCACCGGGTCCATCCGGCGCTCCATCAGCTTCGTGGCGATCAGCTCACCGGCCACGCCCAGCACGGCCAGCCGCCGGGCGGGGCCGGCCTCGCCGACCGAGGTCGTGACCATCGCCAGGCCGCCCGAGGCGAGGCTCGCCGAGCTCACGAAGACGAATGCCAGGTCCTCGCGGGCGGCGTTCCAGGTGGGCGTCGCAGTATCGGAGAGCAGCGCCGCGGTGTACGCGGCGAGCGGGCCGGCGAAGACCGCGGCCTCGACGCCGGCCGGGCCCTCCACGGCGCGCAGCACCGGGCGCAGCGGGCCCAGCGGAAGACGGGAGCCGGTCATCCGGTCCACCTCGGCCGCGACCGCGGTCCCCATGCCGGCCCCGAACGCGCTGAGGATCCACGTGCCCATGCTCATCGGAGAGGTCGGCTTGAACGTGCGCAGCATGTGCAGGAAGCGTTCCGGGCGGCCGAGGTCCGCGACCAGCGCCGCGCCGCCGAGACCGAGCGCGGTCACCGACCCCAGCCGGGCGTTGCGGCGCAGCTCGGCCCGGCCCGTGAGCTGACCGCCGAGCGCGAGCAGCGCGGAGCCGCCGGCCACGCCGCCGAGGAACAGGTACGCGGCGACCTCGTGGCCCCAGGGCGCCGGCTTGACCACCGGGCGGCCGTAGTAGGAGCCGAACTCCGGCTCCGGGACCATCGGCATCTCCCGGGAGCCGTCGCCGCCGCCCTGCCCGGCGCCCCGGCGGCGCGGGCCGTCCTGCCGCCGGCGGCGCGGCGGCTCGGGCGGACGGTAGCCGTCGAACTCGGACAGGCTCACGAGCGGCCCCCCGCGAAGGCCAGGGCGGCGGCGGCGAGCATGCCCGCCGCGGCCAGTCCGGCCCGCTGGTACATCCGGGGCAGGTCCGCGGTCGGCACCCGCGGGTCGGGCGGGAGCCCGTAGACCTCCGGCTCGTCGAGCAGCAGGAACACCGAGCCGGTGCCGCCCACGCCGTCCAGCTCGTTCGCGCCGTAGAGCCGCGCCTCGGTGCGCCCCTGGGCGTGCAGCTCGGCGACCCGGTGCCGGGCCGTCTCGACCATGTCGTCGTGCTCGCCGTACTTGATGGACGTCGTGGGGCACGTCTGCGCGCACGCGGGCGTCTGGTCGTCCACCATGCGGTCGTAGCACAGGGTGCACTTCTGGGCGACGCCCACGTTCTTCACCGCAGGCTTGTCCGGCTTGCCCGGCTGCCCGTCCCGCTCCGTGCGCGGGGCCGCCGTGCCGTCGGTGCGCCGCTCGATCACGCCGAACGGGCAGCCGGCCACGCAGGTGCCGCACCCGTTGCACACGTCGTCCTGGACCACCACGGTGCCGTGCTCGGTGCGGAACAGCGCCCCGGTGGGGCACACGTCGAGGCACCCGGCGTGCGTGCAGTGCTTGCAGACGTCCGAGGACATCAGCCAGCGGAACTCCTCGGTGTTCGGCGGGGTGGTGTCCCCGGCGGCCGGCTGCGGGCGCGCCTCGGGCGGGCCGACGCGCGGCATGCCCAGGCTCACGAGCTTGCGCCCGGACTCGCGGGCCTCCTCGATCCGCTCGCTGTCCTGCTCGACGAACGCCACGTGCCGCCAGGTGCTGGCACCCAGGGCGCCGGTGTTGTCGTAGGAGGACTCGAGCAGCTCGAGGTCCCCGTCCTGGGGGTTCTGGTTCCACTCCTTGCAGGCCACCTCGCAGGCCTTGCACCCGATGCAGATCGAGGTGTCCGTGAAGAAGCCCTTCCGCGCGTGCGCGTGCTCCCAGTGCGCGTCGGCCGTGGGATCGGTCGGTCCGGCCAGCTGGCCCATCAGTGCTCCCTCATCGGGTCGGTGGTCGGGTCGGTGCCCGGACCGGTGCTCCGGTCGGTGCCGGGGACGTCGATCCGGGTGTTGCCGGTCTCCACGGTGGCGCCCGCGCGCTGCTGGTACTCCAGGACCAGGTCGAGCAGCTCGGGACCCCGCGGCCGGCGGCCCGGGCGGATGTGGCACGAGCCCACCTTGGAGTCCTGGATCTGCACGTTGGGCTCGAGGGTCAGGCCCAGCAGGTCGTTGGCGGAGTCGCCGCTGACCACGGCGTCGTCGCCCACGCCCCAGTGGTACGGGAGCCCGATCTGGTGCACGGTGTGCCCGCGCACCACGAGCGGGGTCATCCGCTCGGTGACGAGCACGCGCACCTCGATCGCCGCGCGGGGCGAGACGATCGTGGCCCAGCCGTACGGCTCCAGCCCGCACTCGGCGGCGAGCTCGGGGGAGACCTCGCAGAACATCTCCGGCTGCAGCTCCGAGAGGTACGGCAGCCACCGGCTCATGCCGCCGGCGGTGTGGTGCTCGGTGAGCCGGTACGTAGTGAACACGTAGGGGTACACGTCCGCCCCCGGCTCCCCGGCGCTCGGGGCGGTGAGGTTGTCCTGGCGGGCGAACAGCACCCGGGAGGGGTTGCGCTGCTGGGTGTACAGGGCGTTGGCGACCGGCGACTCCTGCGGCTCGTAGTGCGTGGGCAGCGGCCCGTCCAGCACGCCCTTGGGCGCGTACAGCCAGCCCTTGCCGTCGGCCTGCATGATGAACGGGTCGTCGCCGGCGAGCGCGGCCGCCCCCCCGGAGTCGGGGTCGGGGCGGGTGCCCGGGGCGAGGTGGAGCGGGAAGTCGGGCACGTCGTCCCCGACCCACTGGTCCTGCTCCTCGTCCCACCACACGAGCTTCTTGCGCTCGCTCCAGGGCCGGCCCTCCGGGTCCGCCGAGGCGCGGTTGTAGAGCAGTCGACGGTTGGCCGGCCACGCCCAGCCCCACTCGAGCGCGGTGGGGCCCTGTTCCCCGCCGGGTCTGCGGGCGGCGGCACGGTTGACGCCGCCGGCGTAGACCCCGGTGTAGATCCAGCAGCCGCCGGAGGTCGAGCCGTCCGCCCGCATCTCGGTGTACGAGGACAGCGGCCTCCCGGCGTCCGGCCCGGTGAGGTGCCGACCGTTGATCTCGGCGAGCACCGCCTCGGGGTCCGGCTCGCCGTGCTCGTCGACGGGGTAGTCCCAGGTGAGGTCGAGCAGCGGGCGGTCGCGCTCGTCCCCGGACCCGGCCAGCCGCTCCCGGATCCGCCGGCCCAGCTCGAAGAAGAACTGCAGCTCGCTCTGGCACTCGCCCGGCGGGGCCACGGCCTGGTGGCGCCACTGCAGCAGCCGCTGGGTCTGGGTGAAGGTGCCCGACTTCTCCACGTGCGTGGCCGCGGGCAGGAAGAACACCTCGGTCTCGATGTCCTCGGTGCGCAGCTCGCCCGAGGCGATCTCCGGGCCGTCCTTCCACCAGGTCGCCGACTCGATGAGGTTGAGGTCCCGCACCACCAGCCACTTGAGGTGGGACATGGCCATCCGCTGCATCCGGCCGTTGGAGGAGCCCACCGCGGGATTCTGGCCGAGCAGGAAGTAGCCCTCCACCTCGTCGTCGAGCATCTTCGTCAGCGTCTGGAAGGTGCCGTGCGCGCCGGTGAGGCGCGGGAGGTAGTCGTAGGCCCAGTCGTTGTCCGCGGTGGCGGCGTCCCCCCACCAGGCCTTGAGCAGGCTCGTCGTGTAGGCGTCGGCCTCGGCCCAGTAGCCCTTCTGCTTCTTCGACGCGATCGCGGCCAGGTAGTCGTCGAACGTGTCGTGGGTGCCGGCCACCGGCATGGGCAGGTAGCCGGGCAGCAGGTTGAACAGCGTGGGGATGTCGGTCGAGCCCTGGATGCTGGCGTGCCCGCGCAGGGCCATGATCCCGCCGCCGGGGCGGCCCATGTTGCCCAGCAGCAGCTGCAGGATGGACGCGGTGCGGATGTACTGCGCGCCCAGGCTGTGCTGGGTCCAGCCCACGGCGTAGGCGAAGCACGTGGTCCGCTCCCGCCCGGAGTTCTCCGTGATGGAGCGGGCCAGGTACGCGAAGTCCTCGGGGGAGACGCCGCACACCTCCTGCACCATCTCGGGGGTGTAGCGCGCGTAGTGCCGCTTGAGGATCTGGAACACCGTCCGGGGGTCCTGCAGGGTCTCGTCGCGCTGCATGCGGGCGTGCTCCATCGGGGCGCCGCCGCTGCCGAGCTGCTGGCCGGCGGCCTCGTCCACGGCCTCCGCCCCCTCCTCGGCGCCGTGGTCGGGGTCGCCCGCGGGCGCGTCCACCCGGCCGTCGTGGTCCCCGGCGCCGTCCTCGTTCTCGGCGTAGGCCCAGGTGGACATGTCGTACTGGCCGGTCTCCGGGTCGAACCCGGAGAACAGCCCGTCGAGGTCCTCGGCGTCGCGGTAGTCCTCGTTCACCAGCGTGGCGGCGTTGGTGTAGGCGCGCACGTACTCCTCGAACCACAGGTCGTGGGTGAGCACGTGGTTGACCAGGGCGCCGAGCAGGACGATGTCCGAGCCGGCCCGGATCGGGACGTGCTTGTCAGCGACCGCCGAGGTGCGGGTGAAGCGCGGGTCGACGTGGATGACCCGGGCGCCGCGCGCCTTGGCCTCCGTCACCCACTGGTAGCCCACGGGGTGGCACTCGGCCATGTTGGAGCCCTGGATGACGATGCAGTCGGCGTTGGCCATGTCCTGCAGGGACTGCGTGGCACCGCCACGTCCGAACGAGGCTCCCAGACCGGGAACCGTGGCGGAGTGTCAAATACGGGCCTGGTTCTCGATCTGGATCGCTCCCGCGGCGGTGAAGAGCTTCTTGATGAGGTAGTTCTCCTCGTTGTCCAGCGTGGCGCCGCCCAGGGCGGCGAAGCCCATCGTGCGGCGCAGCGGACGGCCCTGCTCGTCGGCGTCCTGCCAGCCGTTGCGGCGGGCCTCGAGGACGCGGTCGGCCACCATCTCGAGGGCGGTGCCGAGGTCCAGCCGCTGCCACTCGGTGGCCCGGGGCGCCCGGTAGAGCACCTCGGTCTGCCGGCCGGGGGCGTTGACCAGCTGCTCGCTGGCCGCGCCCTTGGGGCACAGGCGTCCGCGGGAGATCGGCGAGTCCGGGTCGCCCTCGATCTGGACGACCTTCTCGTCCTTGACGTACACCCGCTGGCCGCAGCCGACCGCGCAGTACGGGCAGACGCTCTGCACGACCCGGTCCGCGGTGGTCGTGCGCGGGCTCGTCGTCCGGGTGCGCTCCGAGGTCACCGCCGGTCCGCGACCGAGCAGGTCGCCCGAACGGATCTGCCGGAGGACCGGCCACTCCAGGGGACTGAATCGTGACATGTCAGGAGCATAGCCCGCCGGTGTGTCAGGAGCCACGCCGGCGGGCGGCGCGGACGCAGGCGCCGCCGGCGCGCGGAACCCGCTGGTCCCGTGGGGACTCCGCTAGGCCCGCGGGGACTCCGCCGTCCGGGAAGGGGTGCCCAGGACCAGGCGGCGGGTGCCCCGGACGGCGGCCGCGATCACCCGCTCGAGCGGTCCCTGACCGAACGTCGCCTGCCAGAGCACGGCGAAGCCGGCGGCCACGGCCACGTGCACGGCGAACCAGAGCACGCGGTCCTCGTAGTGGAGCGTCGTGGCCAGGGCGAGCAGGTGGGCCGAGTACAGGGTCAGGGTGCGGGCCCCCATGGCGCCCAGGGTGGTCCACAGCCGGTTCGGGCGCGCGACGAGCAGGAAGAGCCCCAGCACGGCCAGGCCGGTGCCCAGGTCCATGAGCAGCGTCACCGGGGTGTTGCTGTGCGGTCCGGGGGTGAGCAGCCACCACCACGTGGAGGTGGGCAGGTCCGGGCTCGGGCCCCAGACGAGGATCTCGTCGACCTGGTCCTCGCTCAGCCACGGGGTGTGCCGCAGCAGCTGGTCGTAGCCGCCGGCCTGCAGGACCAGCACCCAGTAGACGAACCAGGCGCCGAGCGCCAGGACCACGCCGGCCACGGCGATCCGGACCCGCACCACGACCTCGTGCAGGTCGGTCCGGCCGAGGAGCAGACCGGCGCAGAGGTACGTCAGGTAGGGCACGGCCGGGTAGGTCCCGGTCAGCAGCACCTGGGCCAGGGTGGCGCCCGGGTCCGCGAGCGCGCTGCCGAGGGTGGGGTTGACGGCCCCGGCCTGGGGCAGGGCGGGGCCGAGGACGTGCACGAGCACGGGGCCCAGGACCGCGGCGAGCGCCGCGACGGCGGCCAGCGTGCGGCGCCGCAGGCCGAGCAGCGGGACGGCGAGCAGGAAGAACGCGCCGTAGTAGACGAGGATGCCCAGCGCGGGCGCCGGGGACGGCATGACCTGGTTGATCGCCAGCCCGGCGGCGGCGATGAGCAGGGCCCGCACCACCAGGCCGGCGCGGGTGGCCGTCAGCGTGCGGCCCCGGTGCGGGGTGCGCCCGCCCGAGGAGAACGCCAGGCTCAGCCCGGCCAGCAGGGCGAACAGCGCCGCGGCGCGCCCGCCGAAGAGGCTCCACTGGAGGGTGGGCTCGAAGGTATCGGGGTCGTGGGCGGGCAGGATGTGGACCGCGATCATGCCGATCAGCGCCAGGCCTCGGGCGGCGTCCACGGCGATGAGGCGGGGTCTGCGGGCGGGGGCCGCGGCGGTCGTGCGGGTGGTGCCGGTCGTGGGGGCTTCGGACGTTCGGCTCATGGGATCTCCGGGGGGGGGCGGGGGCGCGCAGGGGATCGTGGCCGCTGCCGGCGGGGACCGGTGCGGCCCGTGCGCGGGGGTGCGCAAGGGGGTGCGCGCGGACGGGGCGGCTCGCGGGGGTCCGGGCGGCCGGCCGGTGGCACGTCCGGCCGGCCCGGGGGAGGGGCCGGTGCGGACGTCGGTGCGCCCGGGCGGGGGCCCGGTGCGGCGGCGGTCCCGAATCCCCCTCGGGCCGCCTCCGACCCTAGGAGCCGGATCCTCTCCTGTCCACTTGGCGCGTTTGCATTGTCCCAGGTCACAAGGCGTTTGTGACGTGTTCACCGGCGCCCCTCTGGAAGTCCGCCGGGGTCGCTGGTTCCATGGGAGCAGGCCTCTCCGGCCTGCGCCGGGCGCCGGGTGGGGGGCGCGGTCGCAGGTCCTGAGGAAGGTTCGATGATGAGCAGTGCACTGTCCCCCCGGCCGGCGTTCCGGTCGGTCGACCCCGTCCACGTCCCGCTGCTCCCGGAGCACCCCGACGACGCTGCCCCCGACCGCCAGGACGACGGCCTCGGTCTGCACCCCGCCGGGCTCCTCCAGCGGGTCTTCACCGCGGCGGGAGAGGTGGAGGCCGCGGAGTGGGCGCTCGACCACGTCCTCGACGCCGTGGCCTCCGGCGAGGAGGTGGGCATCGGTCTCGACGTCGCCCCCCTCGACGGCGCCCTCGAGTCGGCGCGCTGGGCACTGGACCGGGCGGTGGGCGCCCTGCGCGCCGAGATCCGCTGGGTGGCGCGGCACGGCGTCCCGCTCTGCCTCCTCGCCGAGGCCTCCGCGACGGAGCTGGACGAGGTGCGCTCCGTGCTGCGCTCCGCCGCTCTCGGGGCGAGGACAGGGGGACTGGCCGTCGCCGGCTGAGCCGACCTCCGCCCCGCGGGGGCTCGGAGCCCGGCCTTGTTGTTACGAATGGGTAACTGATACCGGCGGTTCCTGTTTCTCCTGGCGTGTCTGCTGTCGTCCCCCGAACGGACCACATAGATTTCTTCTGGGTGCGGCGGACGGTGATCTCCGTCACGTCGGACCCGGAGCCCCGTGCTCCACGACGCGAGCCCCGTGCTCGCCCCGGCGTGGCCCCGTCCCCCTCGGACTGCGAACCCAGCACTCCTGGCGGGCCCGTATCGACCCATGGAGGAAACGATGAGAACGAAGCGGATCGCGGGCACGTCAGTGGCGCTCTCCGGAGCCCTGCTGCTCACCGCGTGCGGCGGGGGAGACGGCGGGGGCACCGCCGCCGAGGGCGGCGGCGACGGCACCTTCAGCGTGTACATCGGGGAGCCCGAGAACCCGCTGCTGCCCGGCAACACCGGCGAGACGGAGGGCGGCCAGGTCGTCGACGCGCTCTGGACCGGCCTGGTCGAGTACGACCGGGAGTCCAACGAGGCCGTCTACACCGGCGTCGCGGAGTCGATCGAGTCCGAGGACCAGACGACGTGGACGGTCAGCCTCAAGGACGGCTGGACCTTCCACGACGGGTCCCCGGTGACCGCCCAGAGCTACGTGGACTCGTGGAACTACGTGGCCAACAGCGAGAACGCGCAGGGCAACTCCTACTTCTTCTCCAACGTCGAGGGCTACGACGCCCTCCAGGGCGAGGAGGGCGCGAGCCCCACCGCCACCGAGATGTCCGGTCTGCGCGTCGTCGACGAGCAGACCTTCGAGGTCACCCTCAGCGAGCCCTACGCGCAGTGGCCGACCACCGTCGGCTACACCGCGTTCTTCCCGATGCCGGAGGCGTTCTTCGAGGACCCCGAGGGCTTCGGCGAGCAGCCGATCGGCAACGGCCCGTTCAAGGCGGACGAGGCCTTCCAGGAGGGCCAGGGCATCACGCTCACCCGCTACGACGAGTTCGGCGGCGACGAGCCGGCCAAGGCCGCCGCCGTGGAGTTCCGCGTCTACACCGAGATCAACACCGCCTACAACGACCTCCAGGCCGGCTCGCTCGACGTGGTCGACCAGATCCCGCCGGACGCCATCGCCTCCGCCGAGGACCAGTTCGGCGAGCGGTTCAAGACCACCCCGCGCGGCGACATCACCGCGCTCGGCTTCCCGACCTACGACGAGCGCTTCGCCGACCCGGAGGTCCGCCGCGCCTTCTCCATGGCCATCGACCGGCAGGCGATCACCGACGCGATCTTCCAGGGCTCCCGCACCCCGGCCGCGTCCTTCGTCTCGCCCGTGATCGACGGCCACCGCGAGGACGCCTGCGACGCGTGCGAGCTGAACGTCGAGGAGGCCAACCGGATGCTCGACGAGGCGGGCTTCGACAAGTCCGAGCCCGTGGACCTGTGGTTCAACGCCGGCGCCGGCCACGAGGAGTGGATGCAGGCCGTCGGCAACCAGCTCCGCGAGAACCTGGGCGTCGAGTACCAGCTGCGCGGCGACCTCCAGTTCGCCGAGTACCTGCCCAAGCAGGACGAGAAGGGCATGACCGGCCCGTTCCGCTCCGGCTGGATCATGGACTACCCCGTCATGGAGAACATGCTCGGCCCGACGTACTCCACGGCGGCCCTGCCGCCGGCCGGCTCGAACGTGACGTTCTACTCGAACGAGGAGTTCGACGCCAAGCTGCAGGAGGGCAACGCCGCCGACTCGATCGACGCGGCGATCCAGGCCTACCAGGAGGCCGAGGACCTGCTCGTGGCCGACATGCCGGCCACGCCGCTGTTCTTCGGGCTCGTGCAGTACGCACACTCGGAGAACGTGGACGAGGTCTACGTCAACAGCTTCGGCCGCGTCGAGGTCGAGGACGTCGTCGTCACCTCGGAGTGATCCGACCCTGACCCGGGGCGCCCCGCACGGGGCGCCCCGGGCCCACCTGTCCGCGCAACACCTCCGCACACACAAGGAGACCCATGGGGCGGTACGTCCTCCGCCGTCTGCTGCTGACCGTCCCGGTGCTGCTGGGCGCGTCCCTGCTCATCTTCTCGATGGTCTACGCGCTGCCCGGCGATCCCATCCGGGCGCTGGCCGGCGACCGGCCGCTGTCCGAGGCCGTGCAGGCGCAGCTGCGCACCGAGTACAACCTCGACGACCCGCTGCTGATCCAGTACGCCAAGTACCTGGGCGGCCTGGTGCAGGGCGACTTCGGCACCGACTTCTCGGGCCGTCCCGTCCTCGACACGATCGTGGACCGGCTGCCGGTGACGGCCCGGCTGGCCCTCGTGGCCGTGGCCTTCGAGATCCTCATCGGCATCCTCGCCGGCGTGCTGGCGGGCCTGCGGCGCGGATCCTTCTTCGACAACCTCGTGCTGGTCTCCACCACGGTGGTCGTGTCCATCCCCGTCTTCGTCCTCGGCTTCCTCGCCCAGTACGTCTTCGGCGTACGGCTCGGCTGGTTCCCCATCGCCGGCATCTCGGACGGCTGGTACAGCTACGTCCTGCCCGGCTTCGTGCTCGCGGCGCTCTCGCTCGCCTACGTGGCCCGGCTGACCCGCACGAGCCTCGCGGAGAACCTGCAGAGCGACTACGTGCGCACGGCGCGCGCCAAGGGCCTCAGCGAGGTGTCGGTGGTCGGCAAGCACACCCTGCGCAACAGCCTCATCCCGGTGGTCACCTTCATCGGCGCCGACCTCGGCGCCCTCATGGGCGGGGCCATCGTCACCGAGTCGGTGTTCAACATCCCCGGTCTCGGCCGGGCGGTCTACGACGCGGTGCTGCGGCAGGAGGGCGCCGTCGTCGTCGGCATCGTCACCCTGTTCGTCTTCTTCTACATCTTCTTCAACCTGGTGGTCGATGTCCTCTACGCCGCCCTCGACCCGAGGATCCGCTATGAATGAGCCGCGTCCGGAGAGCGTCCGCGAGGAGCGGGACGCCCACCACGAGACCTTCTCCGACCGCGTGGACGACCGCGCCGACGAGATCGCCTCGGCGGCGGCCGCCGGGGACATCGAGCAGGTCAGCCTGTGGCGGGACGCCTGGAAGGGCCTGCTCCGCAACCCCTTCTTCCTGGTGGGGGCCCTGCTCTTCGTCGTGTTCGCGGTGATGGCCCTCGCCCCGCAGGTGTTCACCTCGGTGGACCCGCGGGCCTGCAGCCTCGGCCGCTCGGGGGAGGGCCCGCAGCCCGGGGCGCCGTTCGGCTACGACGTCCAGGGCTGCGACTACTACTCGAACGTGGTGCACGGCGCGCGCATCTCCCTGGCCATCGGCTTCCTCGCCGTCCTGGGCACCCTGGCCATCGGCGTGGTGGTGGGCGCGCTCGCCGGCTACTACGGCGGCTGGCTCGACTCGCTGCTCGCCCGGATCACCGACATCTTCTACGGCCTGCCGCTCATCCTGGGCGCCATCATCCTGCTCTCCGTGCTGCCCGAGCGCGGGGTGCTCGAGGTCTCCCTCGCGCTGATCGCGTTCGGCTGGATGACGGCCATGCGCCTGGTCCGCTCCAACGTGATCGGGGTCAAGGAGGCCGACTACGTCCAGGCGGCCCGGGCGCTGGGCGCGCGGACCGGCCGGATCCTCACCAAGCACATCCTGCCCAACGCCGTGGCGCCCGTCCTGGTCTACTCCACCATCGCGGTCGGCACGATCATCGCCTCCGAGGCGACGCTCACCTTCCTGGGCGTGGGCCTGCAGCTGCCCGAGATCTCCTGGGGTCTGCAGATCAACGCGGCGCAGAACAGGCTGCGCGACGCCCCGCACCTGATCCTCTTCCCGTCGCTGTTCCTGTCCCTGACCGTGCTCTCGTTCATCCTCATGGGCGACGCGCTGCGCGACGCCCTCGACCCGAAGTTGCGCCGATGACACCCTCCTCCGTCCCCGCTCCCACCCCCGCCCCCGTGCCCGCGCCGCCGGGCGGCGCGGCGGGCCCCGTGCTCGAGGTCGACGACCTCGCGGTGGAGTTCCGCTCCCGCCGGCGCACCGTCCGGGCCGTCAACGGGATCAGCTACACCGTCCGGGCCGGCGAGACCCTCGCGATCGTCGGGGAGTCCGGCTCCGGCAAGAGCGTCAGCGCCCAGGCCGTCATGGGCATCCTCGACATCCCGCCCGCCCGCATCACGCACGGCGAGATCCACTTCCACGGCGAGGACCTGCTGGGCATGAGCCGCCGGGACCAGCGGGCGGTGCGGGGGCCGGGCATCGCCATGGTCTTCCAGGACGCCCTCTCCGCGCTGAACCCGGTCTTCTCCGTGGGCCACCAGATCGGCGAGCTGTTCCGCGCCCACCGGGGCGCGTCCCGGCAAGAGGCGAAGGCCCGGGCGATCGAGCTCATGGAGCGCGTGGGGATCCCCGCGGCCCGGGAGCGCGTGGGCGACTTCCCGCACCAGTTCTCCGGCGGCATGCGCCAGCGCGTGATGATCGCGATGGCCATCGCCCTGGACCCGGACATCCTGATCGCCGACGAGCCGACCACCGCGCTCGACGTCACCGTCCAGGCCCAGATCATGGACCTGCTCACCGAGCTCCGCACGCAGACCGGGATGGGCGTCATCCTCATCACCCACGACCTGGGGGTGGTCAACGAGGTCGCCGACCGGGTCGCGGTGATGTACGCGGGCAGCATCGTGGAGAACGGCACGGTCGACGAGGTGCTCTCGGCGCCCCTGCACCCCTACACCCGGGGGCTGATGTCCTCGATGCCCAGCCTCGAGTCCCAGGGCGAGCGGCTCCTGCCCATCGCCGGGACCCCGCCGGACCTCTCCGCCATTCCCGCCGGCTGCGCGTTCCATCCGCGCTGCCCCATGGCGCGGTTCGGGCGGACGGCGGCGCCGGGCAAGGACTGCGCCGCGGACGTCCCGGTGCTGCGCGAGGTCGTGCCGGGCCGGACGGCCGCGTGCCACTACAGCGAGGAGCTCCAGCATGAGTGACACCCGGCCGACGACGACGGCGGACGCGCCCCTCCTGGAGCTGCGCGGGCTCACCAAGCACTTCCCCCTCACCCAGGGGGTGCTGCTGCGGCGGACCGTGGGCCAGGTCCAGGCGGTGGACGGCGTGAGCATGACCCTCGGCCCGGGGGAGACCCTGGGGCTCGTGGGCGAGTCCGGCTCCGGCAAGTCCACCGTGGCGAAGCTCATCATGGCGCTGCAGCAGCCCACCGCGGGCCAGGTCCTGTACAAGGGCCGGGACGTGGCCGCGATGTCCTCGCGGCAGCTGCGGGAGTACCGCCGCAACGTGCAGATCATCTTCCAGGACCCCTACTCGTCCCTCAACCCGCGGATGACGGTGGGGGACATCGTGGCCGAGGCCTGGGAGGTGCACCCCAACGCGGTGGCGCGGCAGGACCGCGCGGCCACGGTCCGGGAGCTGCTGGAGCGGGTGGGGCTGCGGCCCGACTACGCCAACCGGTACCCGCACCAGTTCTCCGGGGGCCAGCGGCAGCGCATCGGGATCGCGCGGGCCCTGGCCCTGCGCCCCGAGGTGATCATCTGCGACGAGCCGGTCTCGGCCCTGGACGTCTCCGTCCAGGCGCAGGTCATCAACCTCCTGCAGGACCTGCAGGACGAGTTCGGCCTGTCCTTCCTCTTCATCGCCCACGACCTCTCGGTGGTGCGCCACCTCAGCGACCGGGTCGCGGTGATGTACCTCGGCAAGGTGGTGGAGACGGGCGACCGGGACGCGATCTACCACCGGGCCGCCCACCCGTACACGCAGGCCCTGCTCTCCGCGGTGCCGGTCCACGAGCCCGCCCTGCGCGGGGGGCGCGAGCGGATCATGCTCAGCGGCGACCTGCCCAGTCCCGCGAACCCGCCCTCCGGGTGCCGGTTCCGGACACGGTGCTGGAAGGCGCAGGACGTGTGCGCCGAGCAGGAGCCGGAGCTCGTCGACCGCGGCCAGGGCCACCCGGCGGCCTGCCACTTCGCCGAGAGCCGGGACCTCGTGCCCGGCTCGGCGTAGCCGCCGGCCCCGGCGGCAGGCCCGCGCCGCCGGCCGGGCTCAGCGGGCCCCGGACCCTCCGGACCCTCCGGGGCCGGGTCCGCCGGGCGCTGCGCGGTCCCCGCCGGCGGGCAGGGCGGCCGAGTCCGGGAACGCCGCGCGGGCCCACAGCCGCATCACGGCGTAGCTGCGCCAGGGGCTCCAGGCGGACGCGGTCGCCGCGGCGGCGGCCGCCCCGGCCGCCCCGAGCGCGCGCCGCAGGACCAGGTCCTGGGGCAGGAAGACGTCGGGGTCGCCCAGGACGCGCAGCGAGATCGACCCGGCCGTCCACGGGCCGATGCCGGGCAGGGCCAGCAGGCGCTCGCGCAGCACGGCGGCGTCCTCCCCGGCCGGCACGCCGGCACGTCCCGGCGGGGCGTCGAGGACGAGTCCGTCGCGGACCGCCACGGCGAGCGCGTGCACGGTCGCGGCCCGGCGGGTGGTGACGCCCACGTCCCGCTGCAGCCGGGCCGGGTCCGTCCCGGCGATCCGGCGGGCCGTCGGGAAGGCGGTGGCGCCGCCGGTCACGGGCGTGCCGTGGTGGCGGACCAGGCGCCCGGCGAAGGTGCGGGCCGCGGCGAGGGAGACCTGCTGCCCCAGTACGGTCAGGACCGCCGTCTCGAAGCCGTCCGGTGCACCGGGCAGCCGGATCAGGGGCCAGGCGCGCACGTCCGCGGCGAGCACGGGGTCGGCCGCCAGGGCGCGGTCCGCCGCGGGGGACTCCGTGCCCTCGCCGAGCCAGCGGCGCACCCGCTCCAGCACGGGCTCCAGGGTCTCCGCCGCCCCGGGCCCCACGCGCACCGGCAGACCGGCCGGAGTGAGGCCCCTCCAGTCGACCGTCACCGTGCGGACCGCTCCGTCCACCACGACGGGGCGCCGGTGGGCGCCGCCCGCGAGGTCGTCGCACCCGGGCACGGCCTGGGAGGCCAGGAAGTCCCGGAGGAACCCGGGGGACGCCGGCGCCGGGAGCAGGACGTCCACGGCACCCGCGGACCCGTCGTCGTGCATGCGCTGCTCCCGGTCGTCGAGGGGCGGGGATCCGGACCCAGCCTGTCCCGGGGGCCACTGCGTGTCCAGGCGGAGAAGCGGCGGAGGCCCTGTTCAGATTGTTCAACAATCACTACACTGGCACGAGAGTGACCGCGGCCACGTCCAGGGTGGCCGGCGCCGTGCCCCGGCGCAGGTCGCCCCCGTCCCGAGGAGGCCGCATGTCCAGCTCCGCCCCCGTCCCGCCCGACCCGGAGGGCCGCGGCGCCGTCAGCAGCCCCGCGGCGATGCGGGCCGTGAACCGCTCCGCCCTGCTCGGCGCCCTCTTCCTGATGGCCACCAGTGCCATCGGCCCCGGGTTCATCACCCAGACCGCGAACTTCACCGTGCAGCTGGGCGCCGCCTTCGCGTTCGCCATCGTCATCTCCATCGTCGTCGACATCGCGGTGCAGCTGAACGTGTGGCGGATCATCGGCGTCTCCGGGCTCAAGGCGCACGAGCTCGGCAACCGCGTGCTGCCGGGCCTCGGCTGGTTCATCGCCGCGCTCGTGGCCACCGGCGGGCTCGTCTTCAACATCGGCAACACCGCCGGCGGCGGGCTCGGCCTCGACGCGCTGCTCGGCCTCGACCCCACCTGGGGAGGCATCATCACGGCGCTGATCGCGGTGGGCGTGTTCGTCAGCAAGCGCGCGGGCGTGGCCCTGGACCGGATCGTGGTGGCCCTCGGCGTGCTCATGATCCTCGTGACGAGCTACGTCGCGTTCGTCTCGCGGCCCCCGGTGGGGGAGGCGCTGCGCAACGTGGTGCTGCCCGAGAACGTGGACTTCCTGATCATCACGACCCTCATCGGCGGGACCGTGGGCGGGTACATCACCTACGCGGGCGCCCACCGCATCGTCGACGCCGGGATCACCGGCGTGGAGAGCGTCAAGCAGATCTCCCGCAGCTCCGTGGTGAGCATCGTGCTCACCGGGGTCATGCGCTTCCTGCTGTTCCTGGCGATCCTCGGGGTGGTCGCCGGCGGCGCCCAGCTCACGGGCGAGAACCTCGCCGCCCAGGCGTTCCGCTCCGCCGCCGGGGAGGTCGGCCTGCGCCTGTTCGGGGTCATCCTGTGGGCCGCGTCCATCTCCTCGGTCATCGGCGCCGCCTACACCTCGGTGTCCTTCCTCACCACCTCCCGGACGAAGCCGCGCACCCGGAACCTGATGACCATCGCCTTCATCCTGGTCTCGGCCACCGTGTTCGCCCTGCTCGGCCAGGCGCCGTCCACGCTGCTCATCGTGGCGGGCGCCGTCAACGGGCTCATCCTGCCGCTGGGCTTCGCGGTGCTGCTGTGGGTGGCCTGGCGCCGGCGGGACCTGCTGGGCGGCTACGAGTACCCCAAGTGGCTCGCGCTGATCGGCACCGTGGTGTGGCTGCTCACCATCTTCCTGGGCTACCAGTCCCTCAGCGGCATCGCCGCGCTGTGGGCGTGATCGCCGTGGGACCGGACAGCACGCAGGCCCGGCGGGACCGGGCCGCCCTGGCCCCGGGCGCCGCCCGGGCGATGTTCCGCAGCGGCCTGGTCACGCCCACGTCGGGCTGGTGCGACGGCTTCGCGCAGGCCAACCTGATCGTCGTCCCCGCGGACTGGGCCTTCGACGTCCTGCTCTTCGCCCAGCGCAACCCCAAGCCGTGCCCGGTGCTCGGCGTGCTCGAGGCCGGCGAGGTGACCGGGCCGCTGCTGGGCGGCGGCGACCTCCGCACCGACGTCCCGCTCTACACCGTCTACCGGGACGGAGAGGCGGCGGGCACCCGCACCGACCTGCTCGACGTGTGGCGCGAGGACCTCGTGACCTTCGCCCTCGGCTGCAGCTTCACCTTCGAGGCGGCCCTGCAGGAGGCCGGGATCCCGATCGCCCACATCGACCAGGGCGTCAACGTCCCGATGTACCGCACGAACGTCCCGTGCGCGCCCGCCGGGCGGCTGTCCGGCCCGCTGGTCGTGTCCATGCGGGCGATCCCCGCCTCCCGGGTGGCCGACGCGGTGCGCATCACCTCCCGCTATCCCGCCGTGCACGGCGCCCCGGTGCACGTCGGCGCCCCGCAGGAGCTGGGCATCCGGGACCTCGGGGCCCCCGACTACGGGGACGCGGTGCAGATCCCGGACGGCCACGTCCCCGTGTTCTGGGCCTGCGGGGTGACGCCCCAGGCGGCGGTGCTCGAGTCCGGGGTGCCGTTCGCCCTCGGCCACGCCCCGGGCCACATGCTGGTCACCGACCTGCCCGACTGGCAGTACCAGGTCCCCTGAGCGCGGCCGGCGCGGGGCCCTCCAGGACGTCCAGCAGCTGCTGCCGGGAGGCCTCCAGGTAGTCGTGCATCTGCACGGCGGCCTCCTCGCGCCGGCCCTGCTCGAAGAGCTCGAGGATCCGGGCGTTGCGCTCGATCCAGGGCGCGTGGAAGGACGGGTCCTGGCGCATGGAGTAGAACACCAGTCGCATCTCCGCGAGGGTCCGGGACATCAGCTCATCCTGGCGCGGCGAGCCGGCCAGCTCCACCACGCCGCGGTGGAACTGCTGGTTCGCGTCGGCCATGCCGGTGACGTCCCGGCGGTCGCGGGCGGCGCGGCCGTCCTCGACGGCGGCGTGCAGGCCCGGCTGCGGGACCGGGTCCGACCAGCGCAGCGCCGAGGTCTCCAGCGCGAGCCGCACCCGGTGGATCTCCCGCACGTCGTCCGCGCCGGGCCGGGCCACCGAGACGCCGCGGTTGGGCACCCGCACCAGCAGGTTCTCCCCGACCAGGATCGTGAACGCCTCGCGCAGGGTGTTGCGGGAGACCCGCAGCGCCTCGCTGACCCGGGCCTCCGAGAGCCGGGTCCCGGGCGGCAGCCGGCCGGCCACGACGCCCTGGCGCAGCACGTCCACCGCCCACGGGATGGCCTCGCCCTGCGGGGCAGGCCCGGCCTGGGCGACGGCCGTCGTCAGGAACTCGTTCTGCACGGTGTTCATCGATCCCCATCCTGACATCCCGGGGGCGCCCGGCCGTGCGGCGGCACCCTGGTGGCGGACCAGGCCGTCCTCTACGCTGTCAGGACGTCCGACCCACTCCCTGGAGGCTTCGATGCAGAAGACCGGTGCAGCACTCGCCACGGCGGCCGTCCTGACGGTGACCGCGTGCGGGGGAGGGGAGTCCGGCGGCGGAGCGGCCGGGGACGGCGAGCTGACCAGGGTCGGCGTGGGCGTCATCGCGAGCACCGACGTGGCACCCCTCTACCTCGGGATCGAGCAGGGCTTCTTCGAGGAGGAGGGCCTGGAGCTCGACATCACCCAGGCCCAGGGCGGTGCGGCCATCGTCCCGTCCGTGGTCAGCGGGGAGATGGACTTCGGCTTCAGCAACGTGACGTCGCTGATCGTCGCCCGGTCCCAGGGGCTGCCGCTGCAGATCATCGCCAACGCCAACAACTCCACCGGGGTCCAGGGCGAGGACTTCGCCGACGTCCTGGTGCGCGAGGACAGCGACATCCAGGACGCCGCGGACCTGCAGGGCAGGACCGTCGGGGTGAACACCCTGAACAACATCAGCGACACCACCATCCGCGCGGCCATCGAGGCGCAGGGCGGGGACCCCGGGGACGTCGAGTTCGTCGAGGTCCCGCTCCCCGACATGCCGGCGGCCCTGGAGCGGGGCGAGGTGGACGCGATCGGCTCGATCGAGCCGTTCCGGACCATCGCCATGCAGGACGGGGCGCGCTCGGCGGTCTCCAACTACGCGTTCCCGATCGAGGACCTGACGGTGGCCGTGTACTTCACCACCGAGGACGTGCTGGCCCAGGAGCCCGAGACCGTCGAGGCGTTCCGGGCCGCCATCGAGAAGTCGCTGCAGTTCGCGCAGGACAACCCCGACGAGGTCCGGGCCGTGCTGCCCAGCTACACGCAGCTCGACGAGGAGCTGATCGACCAGCTCGTCCTGCCCGCCTACCCCACCGAGGTGAACCGGCAGTCCGTGCAGGAGCTCGCGGACCTCGCCGTCCAGCACGGACTCATCGAGGAGGCCCCGCCCCTCGAGGAGCTGCTCCCCGAGTGAGCCCCCGGGGAGGTCCGGGCGCCCCGGGGACGGAGCCCGGTCAGGAGAGGCGGGCCAGCACCTGGTCGGCGGTCACCGCGTCCCCCGGTCCCACCGCGAGCTCCCGGACCGTGCCGGCCCGCGGCGCGGACACCCGGGTCTCGGTCTTCATGGCCTCCAGCACGGCGACGTCCTGGCCCGCCTCGACGTCGTCCTGCTCGGCCACCAGCCACGAGACGAGCGTGCCCGCGAAGGGCGCGGTGACGGCGCCGTCGTCGGAGGCCGCCCCCGCGGGGGCGGCCTCCGACGCCGCGGGGGCGGAGCCCAGGGCCGCGGCGAGGGCGTCGGGGATCCCGATGCTCACGCGCCGCCCGTCCACGTCCACCGTGAAGCGGGTGCGGCCCGGCTCGTCCGCGCGGGCGTACTCGGCGTCCGGGGCGAGCCGGCCGGCGAACTCGTCCTCGATCCACGTGGTCCACACCCCGAGCCCCTCGCCCCCGGCGAAGGCGGGGGCGTCCAGCACGGCGCGGTGGAACGGGACCGTGGTGGCCACGCCGTGCACCCGCAGCTCGCGCAGGGCGGTGCGGGCCCGCACGAGCGCCTGCTCGCGGGTGGGCGCGCTGACCACGAGCTTGAGCAGCAGCGAGTCGAAGGTCGTGGCCACCCGGGTGCCGCGGTGCACCCCGGAGTCCACGCGCACACCCGGGCCGGTCGGGGTGTCGACGGCCTCGACCGTGCCCCCGGAGGGCAGGAAGCCGCGGCCGGGGTCCTCGGCGTTGATCCGGAACTCGAACGCGTGCCCGCGCGGGACCGGGGTCTCGAGCACGGGCAGCGGGTCCCCGGCGGCCACGGTCAGCTGGGCGCGGACCAGGTCCACGCCGTAGACCTCCTCGGTGATCGGGTGCTCCACCTGCAGCCGGGTGTTGACCTCCAGGAAGGAGATCAGCCCGTCCGGGGCCACGAGGAACTCGGCGGTGCCCACCCCCACGTACCCGGCCTCCCGGAAGATGCCCTCGGCGGCGGCCGCGATCCGCTCGCGCTGGTCGTCCGAGAGGAACGGCGCGGGGGCCTCCTCGACGAGCTTCTGGTGGCGGCGCTGCAGGGAGCAGTCCCGGGTCCCGAGCACGACGACGTGGCCGTGGGAGTCGGCCACGACCTGCGCCTCCACGTGCCGCGGGCGGTCCAGGAAGCGCTCCACGAAGCACTCGCCGCGGCCGAACGCGCTCTGCGCCTCGCGGGCGGCCGAGCGGAAGGCGTCCTCGACCTCGTCGAGCTCCCGGACCACGCGCATGCCGCGGCCCCCGCCGCCGTGGGCGGCCTTCACGATCACCGGCAGGCCGTGCTCCTGCGCGAAGGCCCGGGCGTCCTCCGGCGACTCGACCGGGCCGTCGCTGCCCGGCACGAGCGGGGCGCCCGCGCGCCGGGCGATCTCGCGGGCGGCGACCTTGTCCCCCAGCAGCACGATCGTCTCGGGGGAGGGGCCGATCCAGGTGAGGCCGGCCTCGATCACCGCCCGGGCGAACCCGGCGTTCTCGGAGAGGAACCCGTAGCCCGGGTGCACGGCGTCGGCGCCGCACCGGCGTGCGATCGCGAGCACCTCGTCCCCGTCCAGGTAGGTCTCGGCGGCCGAGGTGCCCTCCAGGGCGTACGCCTCGTCGGCCAGGAGGACGTGCGGGGCGTCGGCGTCGGGGTCGGCGTAGACGGCCACGGACTCGAGGCCGGCCTCGGCGCAGGCGTGGACGACGCGGACGGCGATCTCCCCGCGGTTGGCGATCAGGATCTTGCGCACGGTGCTACTCCCGGGAGGTGTCGGTGGACATGTCGGTGGACGTGCTGATGGCGGTGCTGTCGGGTTCGGCCTGCGCGGTGGCGGGCCCGGGGTCCTTCGCGGGCGGCGGGCCGAGATCGGGCGCCGGCAGCCGGGTGAAGCGCAGGCGCCCGCCGGGGCGCAGCTGGGCGAGCACGGCGAGGTCCTCCGGGTGCACCACCCCGAGCACGGGGTAGCCGCCGGTGGTGGGCGCGTCCTGCAGCAGGACGACCGGCAGGCCCGCGGGCGGGACCTGGACGCAGCCGGGCACGGTCCCCTCGCTGGGCAGCTCGTCCGTGCGCACCCGCTCCAGCGGCTCGCCGGAGAGCCGGGCGCCCACGCGGTCGGAGGACGCGGTCAGCTCCCACTCCTGCGCGAAGAAGGAGGTTACGGCGGCGGGGGTGAACCAGTCGTCGCGGGGGCCCGGGACCACGCGGACCGTGGGCACCGCGGCCGGGGCGGGCGCCGGCTCGGGAGGCCGGACGGCGGTGCCCGGCTCCGGTCCGACCGGCAGGGCGTCGCCGGCGGCCAGGGGGGCCGGGCCCAGCCCCGCGAGCGTGTCCGCGGAGCGGCTGCCCAGCACCGGCGGGACCGCGATCCCGCCGCGGACGCCCACGTAGACCCGCGCCCCGGCCGTCACGGTGCCGACGGCCAGCCGTTCGCCGTCGCGCAGGGCGAAGGGGGTGCCGGGCAGGGGCCGCCACGGGGCCGGGCCCGTGACCGTCAGCGCTGCCCGCGCGCCGGTGACCGCCAGGACGTGCTCCCCGTGGGCGGTCAGCTCGAGCCCGCCGAGCAGGTGCTCCAGCACCGCCGCCCCCGGGCCGTTGCCCACGAGCCGGTTGGCCGACCCGGCGGCGGCGGCGTCGAGCGCGCCCGAGGGGGACACGCCCAGCGCGGCGGAGCCCGCCCGGCCGCCGTCCTGGACGAGGGTCTGCAGCCCGGGGGCGCCGACCGTCAGGTGGGGCCCCCGCACCGGGGCGGTCCGGGCTGCGGTCGCGGCGACCTCCACGAGCTCGCGCACGGGCCGGTAGCGCACCCGGTCCCCGGGGCGCAGCAGCGCGGGGTCCTCGCGGTCGAGGTCGAACATCCGGGCCGCGGAGCGGCCGATGAGCTGCCAGCCGCCGGGGGAGCTGCGGGGATAGACGGCGGAGAACCGGCCGGCCAGGGCCACCGAGCCGGCGGGGACGGCGGTGCGCGGCGTGCCCCGGCGCGGGACGTCGGGACCGTCCTCGCCCACGCAGTAGAAGAAGCCGGGCGCGAAGCCGGCGAAGGCGGCCGTCCACGCCTGCCCGGTGTGGAACCGGACCACCCCGTCCGCGCCGAGGCCCGTGAGCTCGCCGACCGCCTCGAGGTCCTCGCCGTCGTAGACGACGTCGATGGTCACGGTGCGGGCCCCGCCGCCCCCGGCGCTCCCGCGGGGGACGGCGCGGGCGGCGCGGACGACTCCCCGCAGCGCATCAGTGGTGCTCGTGCGCACCACCACGGTCTCCGCGCCGGCCACGCAGTCCACGAGCCCGGGCAGGTCCGCGGCGGCGAGCCGGGCGTGCACCGCCACGGCGTCGTGCAGGTCGGCGCACTCGACCAGCGCCGCCCGCGGGCCGAGCGGCCGGACCCGGCGGAGCCCCGCGGGGGCCGGCCCGCTCACAGGAAGCTCCCGACCCGCAGACCGGCCTCCTCGAGGGCGCGGCGCACGCGCTCGGCGATGGCCAGCGCCCCGGGGGTGTCCCCGTGCACGCAGATGCTCTGGGCGTCCACCGCCACGAGGGAGCCGTCGACGGCCTCGACCACGCCCTCGACGGCCATCCGCACCACGCGGGCGGCGATCTCGTCGGCGTCGTGCAGGACGGCGCCGGCCTCGGTGCGGGGCACGAGCGTGGCCTGCGGCGTGTAGCCGCGGTCGGCGAAGGCCTCGCGGACCGTGCGCAGCCCGGCCGCCCGCGCCTGGCGCTCGATCTCGGAGCCGGGCAGCACCAGCAGGGGCAGGGCGTCGTCGACGTCGCGCACGGCGTCCACCACCGCTCCTGCGTGCTCCTCGTGGTGGACGATCGCGTTGTACAGGGCGCCGTGCGGCTTGACGTAGCTCACCCCGGTGCCCGAGGCGCGGGCCAGGGCCTGGAGGGCGCCGATCTGGTACACCAGCTGGTCGGTCAGCTCCGCCCGGGGCACGGCGATGAAGCGGCGGCCGAAGCCCTTGAGGTCGTCGTAGGAGACCTGCGCGCCCACGGCCACGCCCTGCTCGGCGGCCACGGTGCAGGTCCGGCGGGCGACCGTCGGATCCCCCGCGTGGAAGCCGCAGGCCACGTTGGCGCTGGTGACCACGTGCAGGACGGCCTCGTCGCCGGCCATGGCCCAGGCGCTGAGCGACTCGCCGCAGTCCGCGTTGAGGTCGATGTCGGAGGGGGGCATGCTGTGCTCCTTGTCACGTCGGTCCCTCCAGCATGCCCTGTCCCCCAGGATTGTTCAACAATATTTGCCGTCGGGATCGGAATCCGCGCGGATCGGTGGACGCCGGGGCCCGGCCGCCGTAGGTTGGCCCGCACGAGGGCGCAGCGGTGCCGCGGGCAGCGCGGTGGGACCGCGCCGCCCGTCCACCTCCACCGATGGGACAGCACATGAGCGACAGGACCTCCCGCGCCGAGGACGACTCCCCGGGGCGCTCCGGCTCCGTCCTGGACCACCTGAGCGAGTCGACCGTGCTCCTGGACGTCCACGGGGCGGACCGGGACGGCGTCATCCGGCAGCTCGCCGAGCTCGGCGCGCACACGGGGCGGGCGTACGACGCCGACAGCACCGTCGCGGCGGCCCTGGCCCGGGAGGAGGAGGGGTCCACCGGGGTGGGCAACGGCGTGGCCCTGCCGCACGCCAAGTCCGCCGGTGCCGAGCGGCCGATGATCGCGTTCGCCCGCAGCCGGGACGGCGTGGAGTGGAACGCGCTGGACGGCGAACCGGTCCACCTGGTCTTCCTGATCTCCCTCCCGGAGGAGCGCTCCGGGGAGGAGCACCTGGAGCTGCTGGCCGAGCTCTCCGAGGCCCTGGCCGGGGAGTCCTGCCGGCGGGCCCTCCTCGACGCCGGGAGCGCGTCCGAGGTGCTGGCCGCGCTGGAGGAGGCGCTGGGCTGACCGGCCCGGCCGGGCGGTGCGGGTCCGGACCGCGGCGCCGAGGTCGAGCGCCCGCGGGCTCAGACCGACCGGGGCGGCCGGGGTGCGGACGGTGGTCTCCCGCCCGTCGGGCGGCGCCCCGCCGGACCGCGGGCCGGTCTCACCGCTGGGGGTGGGCGCCGGCCGGGGGCCGGGACCAGCCGGCGGTCCGGTCGCGCAGCGTGCGGTAGGCCTCCAGGACCCCGGGCGTCGGCTCCGCCTCGTACTGCCGGGCGCCGGCGAGCGCCCAGGCCGGGGGCTCGTCCTCGCCCGAGAGGGCCCAGGCGGCCTGCCGGGCGGCGCCGAGGGCCACGTACTCCGCCGGGGCGGGGACGAGCACGGGACGGCCGAGCACGGCCGGGGCGAGCCGGCGCACCGCCTCGGACTGCGCGCCGCCGCCGATCAGGAGGATCCGCTCCGCAGCGGTGCCGGTGGCCCGCTCGAGCGCGGCCACGCCGTCGGCGAGGGAGCAGAGCAGGCCCTCCACGCAGGCCCGGGCGATGTCCTCCCGGCCGGTGCGCGAGGACATCCCGTGCAGGGTGGCGCGGGCCTCGGGCCGGTCGGGCGTGCGCTCCCCGTCGAGGTAGGGGAGCAGGGTGACGCCGCCCGCCCCGGGACGGCCCGCGAGGGCGAGCTCGGCGAGGCCCGCGTGGTCGACGCCCAGCACCCGGGCCCCGAACTCCAGGATCCGGGCGGCGTTGAGGGTCGTGGCCATGGGCAGGTAGCGGCCGGTGGCGTCGGCGAAGCCGGTCACCAGCCCGCTGGGGTCCGCGGTGCGGGTCTCCGAGACCATGGCCGCGACCCCGGAGGTGCCGATCGACAGGGACACGTCGCCGGGGCCGAGCGTGACGCCCAGCGCGGCGGCCATGTTGTCGCCCGTGCCGGCCGCGAGCACCGCCCCCGCGGCCGTGCGGCCCATGACCGCGTTCGGGGCGGCGGCCACCTGCGGGAGCTCGAGGTCGTGGCCGAGCGCCTGCTCCACGAGGGCGTGGTCCCAGGCGCCGGTGCGCGTGGAGAAGTAGCCGGTCCCGGAGGCGTCGCCGCGGTCGGTGAAGAAGGACGACCGGTCGGCGTCGAGGTGGTGGGACAGGTAGTCGTGGGGCAGCAGCACCCGGTGGGTGCGGGCGGCGTGCTCCGGCTCGTGCTCCGCCATCCAGCGCAGCTTGGTGGACGTCATGGACGCGACCAGCACGCTGCCGAGCTCCTCGGCGCAGGCGGCCGCACCGCCCATCTCCTCGACGAGCCGGCGGGCCTGCGGCGCCGAGCGGGTGTCGTTCCACAGCAGGGCGTCGCGCACCACGGCGTCGTGCTCGTCGAGGGCGACCATCCCGTGCTGCTGGCCCCCGACGGAGACCGCGGCGGCCTCCGCGAGGAAGGGCCCGGCGGCGTCGTCGAGCGCGGCGAGCCAGGCCCGGGGGTCCACCTCGGTCCCGTCCGGGTGGGGGGCGCGGCGCTGCGCGAGGACCTCGCCGGTGCAGGCGTCGACGAGGAGCGCCTTGGTGGACTGGGTGGAGGAGTCGATGCCCAGGACGGTGGTGCGTGCCATGAAGAACCTCGGTGCGGGGTCGGGACGGAGCGGCGAGGGCGCCGCGGGACGGGACGCGCAGTGCCCGGCCCGGCGCAGGGGGGGATGTGCGCCGGACCCGGCCGGGACGGGGCCGGCACCCCGGAGGGGGGGGTGGGTGCCGGCCCCGGGTGTCTCAGCCCCGGGCGCCCATGAGGTGCTCGACGGCGAGCTGGTGCAGGCGCACGAAGCCGTAGTTGCGCTCCGACGGGTCCGTCAGGTCGAGGTCCTCGTAGGCGCTGCGGTCGGCGAGGAACGCCTCGAGGTCCTCGCCCTCGGCGAGGGTCGGCTCGCCGAGCTCGAGGATGCCGGACTGCTCCATGGCCTCCTGGACGTCGGGGTCCTGGCGGAAGGCCACCGCCCGCTCCTTCAGCAGCAGGTACATCCGCATGTTCGCCGCGGCCGAGTCCCAGACGCCGTCGAGGTGCTCGGTGCGGGAGGGCTTGTAGTCGAAGTGCCGGGCCCCCTGGTAGGCGCCCGGCAGGGACGGGAACCCGTTCTCCAGCAGGTCCACCGTGAAGAAGGCGCTGATCAGGTTGCCGTGGCCGAACACCAGGTCCTGGTCGTACATCGGGCCGTTCTGCCCGTTGAGGTCGATGTGGAACAGCTTCTCGCACCACAGCGCCTCGGCGAGGCCGTGCGTGTAGTTCAGCGTGGCCATCTGCTCGTGCCCGGTCTCCGGGTTCACGCCCACGACGTCCCCGTTCTCGAGCCGGTCGATGAACGCGAGGGCGTGCCCGATGGTCGGCAGGAAGATGTTGCCGCGGGGCTCGTTGGGCTTCGGCTCGAGGCCGATGCGCATGTCGTAGCCCTGGGACTTGATGTACCCGGCCACGGTGTCGATGCCCTCGGCGTAGCGGTCCAGGGCGGCGTAGAGGTCCTTGGAGGAGTCGTACTCGGTGCCCTCGCGCCCGCCCCACATCACGAAGGTCGTGGCGCCGAGCTCGGCGGCGAGGTCCACGTTGCGGAGCACCTTGCGCAGGCCGTAGCGCCGGACCCGCCGGTCGTTGGACGTGAACGCGCCGTCCTTGAAGATCGGCTCCGCGAAGGTGTCCGTGGTGACCATCTCGCAGACCATGCCGGTCTCGTCCATGGTCTGCTTCAGCTGCCCGATCAGCTTCTCGCGCTGGGCCTCGGTGGCGTCGAAGGGAATCAGGTCGTTGTCGTGGAAGGTGAAGCCCCAGGCGCCGAGTTCCTGGAGCCTGCGCACGGACTCGAGGGGGTCGAGCTCGGGCCGGGAGGCGGTGCCGAACTGGTCGCGGGCAGCCCAGCCCACGGTCCACAGGCCGAAGGAGAACTTGTCCGCGGGTGACGGGGTGAGTGACGAGGCGAGGGAGGTCGCGGGGGAGGCGGTGGGCATCGGAGGTCCTTTTCCAGTTGGTTAGTTTCCGTTACTTACTATAGAAGCTGGGATACCGTGGGGGAAGACCGCCGGCGGATTTTCTGCCGCCCGGTCGGCCGGGATCCGCGCCGGACCCGGTCCCCTCGGCACCAGAGGAGAGCCGTCCGTGCAGTCGAGCCACCTGCGGGAGCACAACCTCTCCACCGTGCTGCGCGCCGTCGCCGGGGCGGACGCGCCGGTCTCGCGCGCCGCGCTCGCCAAGCTCACCGGGCTCACGAAGCCCACCGTGTCCAAACTGGTGCAGGAGCTGCTCGAGGCGGGCCTGCTCGTCGAGGGCCGGCAGACGGCCGCGCGGGTGTCCGGGCGGCCGACGATCCCCCTGACCGTGGCCCGGGGGACCGTGCTGGGCGTGGGCCTGGAGATCGCCGCCGACCATCTCGCGTGCCTCGTCACGGATCTCGGCGGCCGCGTCCTGCACGAGGAGTCCCGGTTCGGGGCCTTCGCCGGGGCGTCCGTGGACGAGGTCGCCTCCGTGCTGGCCGGTCTGCTGGACACCGCCCTGGCGCCGCGCCGGGACGTGCCCGTGGCCGGGATCTGCGTCTCGGTCCCCGGGCGGCTCTCCACGGATCGTGCCACCGTGCTCTCCGCCCCCAACCTCGCCTGGCAGGACGTCCCGCTGGTCGAGCGGCTCCGGGAGCACCCGGCGTTCCGGGGCCCGGCGCTCACCGCCGGCAACGACAGCATGCTCGCCGCGCGCACCGAGGTCCTGCACCGGCCCGGCGCGTCCTTCCTCTTCCTGCACGGCCAGACCGGCATCGGCGGCGCCGTGGTCCTGGAGGGGCGCATCCACCGCGGTGAGCACGGCTGGGCGGGGGAACTGGGCCACGTCACGATCACCCCCGGCGGGGAGCTGTGCCGGTGCGGGCGGCGCGGCTGCCTCGAGGCCTACGTCAGCTACCACGCGCTGCGGGGCCGGACCGGCCTGCCGGAGGACGTCCGGATCGAGGACCTCGTGGCGGCCACGGCCGAGCGGCTGCAGAGCCGGGAAGCGGTCATGGAGATGATCGGGCGCCCCCTGGGCGTGGTGCTCGCGAACTCGATGAACGTCCTGGACCTGTCGACGGTCGTGCTCTCCGGGTACTTCGCCCCGATCGCCCCGGAGCTGGAGCCCGTGCTGCGCGAGGTCCTGGAGGCGCACGCGCTCACGGCGGAGGTGGGGCCCGTCGAGATCCAGCGCTCCGCCGCGGACGCCCATCCCGCCCTGACCGGCGCGGCCGCCACGGCCCTCGAGGCCATCCACGACTCGCCGGCCCGCTGGATCGACCGGCGCTGACCCGCCCCCGTCCGGGGACGACGACGGGGCCCGCTCGCACGAGCGGGCCCCGTCGCGCTCCGGCCGGGGCCGGGCGACCGGCTCAGCGGAACGCGGGGTGGTGCTCCCACTTCGCGTCGCCGCCGGGCTGCGAGCGGACCAGGGCCTCCTGGAGGGCGTCGTAGGCCGGCTTGCGCTCGTAGTCGCCCTCCATGGTCAGGGCGTCCCCGTAGCCGGGGAAGGTGTTCGGCACCCAGGAGTGCTCGTCGAGCACGCCCCACACGGTGAAGGAGTTGCAGTCCTCCACGGCCAGGCACGCCTCGAGGGCCGTGCGGTACCAGTCGGCCTGCTTCCGGCGCAGCTCGTCGGTCATCCGGTCGTTCCCGTCGACCGGTCCGCGGACGTCGATCTCGGTGACGGCCGTCTCCAGCCCCAGGTCGTCGAAGCGCTGGAGGTTCTGCTGCATGCGCCCGTCGAAGCCGTACTGGAGGCCGAGGTGGGTCTGCATCCCGAAGCCGTGGACCGGCACGCCCTGCGCGAGCAGGTCCTGGATCAGCGCGTAGTAGGCATCGGACTTCGCGTTGATGCCCTCCACGTTGTAGTCGTTGAAGAACAGCTGGGCGTTCGGGTCGGCCTCGTGGGCCCAGCGGAAGATGTCGGCGATGATCTCCGGGCCCAGCTCCCGCAGCCAGATGTTCTCCTGCAGGCGCAGGTTCCCGCTGTCGTCGAAGATCTCGTTGGCGACCTCCCACTGCTGGATGCGGCCCTCGTAGTGGCCGACCACCGTGTGGATGTGCTCCTTGAGGATGGCGCGCAGCTCGTCGGGGGTGTAGTCGCCTTCCTCGAGCCAGTCGGGGTTCTGGCTGTGCCAGAACAGGGTGTGGCCGCGCACGACCTGCCCGTTGGCCTCGGCGAAGTCGACGATGTCGTCCGCGGGGCCGAACTCGTAGACCCCCTCCTCGGGGTGGATGAACTCCCACTTCATCTGGTTCTCGGGGGTCAGGGAGCTGAACTCCCGCGCCAGGACGGAGCGGTACTCGGGGTCGGAGGGGAAGGGCTCCGGGTAGTCGGCGCTGGTGTGGTGGCCTCCGCCGGCCACGGCGCTGCCGATGCGGAAGTCCTTCGGGGTGTTCCAGCGCAGGGTGTCCTGCTTCGCCAGGCCGGGGGGCCGGGTCTCCGGGGCGGCGCTCGCGGCCTGGGGGACCGCGGTGAGGCACAGGGCGGCGACGGCGGTGGCCGCTCCGGCGCGGAGGAGGGGGGCTCGTCTGCTCATGTCGGGGCTTCCTTCATCGGGGGGTGGGGGATTCGCGGGGACGGGTGGGACGGGGCGCGGGCCGCACGGCGGCCCGCGCCCCGGGCTCAGGAGGCGTCGGCGGACGCGGCGAGCGCGCGGTCGGCGACGCGGACCTCGACGGGGGTCGTGAGGACGCGGTCGGCGTCCTCCACGTCCCGGACCGTGCCGGTGACCGTGAACCGGCCCTCGAGGGGCAGGTCCTCGCTGGAGGTGCCGGCGCGCAGGACGAACTCGCCCGGCTCCACGATCAGGCGCACGGCCCGGCCCGTGAACGAGGTGCGGTCGGCGTGGACGGAGAAGACCACGCGGGCGCTCTGCCCGGCCTCCAGCGCGATCTTGGCGAAGCCGACGAGCATCTTCAGCGGCCGGACGACCTGGGCGACGGGGTCGCTCAGGTACAGCTGGACGACCTCCTGGCCGGCCCGGCCGGAGGTGTTGGTCACGGTGACCGCGGCCTCCACGGTGCCGTCGGTGCCGATCTCGGCCGCGGACAGCTCGAGCGCGTCGTAGGAGAAGCTCGAGTAGCCGATGCCGTGGCCGAACGGGTACAGCGGCCGAGGGTCCAGGTTGGAGACGCCCTCCGAGTATCCGCCCAGGGCGGGGGTCAGGTAGGTGCCGGGCTGCCCGCCCACGTGCCGGGGGATCCCCACGGGCAGCCGCCCGGAGGGGTTCACCCGCCCGGAGAGCACTCCGGCGACGGCGTGCCCGCCCTCCTCGCCGGGCATGAAGGCCTGCACCACGGCCGCGCAGCGGTCGTCGAACGCGCCGAGGCTGTAGGGGCGGCCCGTCACGAGCACGAGGACCACCGGGGTGCCCGTGGCGAGCACGGCCTCGACGAGCTCGGCCTGCCGGCCGGGCAGGGACAGGTCCACGACGTCGCAGCCCTCGCCGGAGGTGCCCGTGCCGAAGAGCCCGGCGAGGTCGCCCACGGTGACGACCGCGAGGTCGGCCTCCTCGGCCGCGGCCACGGCCTCGGCGATGCCGCTGGTGTCGGGGTCGGTGAAGTCGACGCCGCGGGCGTGCCGGAAGGTGGTCCCCCCGTCCGCGAACTCCTCGGCGAGGGCGTCGACGATCGAGGTGATCTCGATGCCGGTGCCGGACTCCCCGAAGCGGGACAGGACGTGGTTGGTGAAGCTGTAGCAGCCGAGGAACGCGCGGGGCTGCCCGGCGCTGGGGCCGATGACCGCGACCTTCCGGGCGGTGTCGCGGGCCAGCGGCAGGACGCCCTCGTTCTTGAGCAGGACGACGGACTCCTCGGCCATGCGCCGGGCGAGCCGGCGGTTCGCCGGGGAGTCGAGGTCGACGGCCCCGCCCGCGGTGCCGGGGTCGAAGCCCGGATCCAGCAGCCCGAGCTCGACCTTCTGCGTCAGCACCCGCCGCACCGCGCGGTCGAGCAGGGACTCGTCGAGCGCGCCGTCGCGCACGGCGCCGGCGAGGTCCGCGAAGCAGCCGGTCTCGGGCAGCTCCACGTCCATCCCGGCCGCGAGCGACTGGACGCCGGCGTCGCGGGGGTCCGCGGCGACGTGGTGCATGGACTCCAGGAAGCTCACGGCCCAGTAGTCGGAGACGACCGTGCCCTCGAAGCCCCAGGTCTCCCGCAGGAGGGTGGTGAGCAGCTCGGGGTCGGCGACGGGCGGGACGCCGTCGACGTCCGCGTAGGAGTTCATCACCGCGCCGGCCTGCCCGAGCTTGACGGCCATCTCGAAGGGCACGAGGACGACGTCGCGGAACTCGCGCGGTCCGATCGAGACGGGGGCGTGGTTGCGCCCGGCGCGGGAGGTGGAGTAGCCCGCGAAGTGCTTCAGGGTGGCGATCACGCCGGCCTCCTGCAGCCCCCGGACGTACTCGGTGGTCAGGGTGCCCACGAGGTAGGGGTCCTCGCCGACGGTCTCCTCGACGCGGCCCCAGCGGTAGTCGCGGACGACGTCGAGCACGGGGGAGAGGCCGAGGTGGACGCCCACGCCCTTCATGTCGGCGCCGATGTGCCGGGCCATGGTGCGGACCAGCTCGGGGTCGAAGGCGGCGCCCCAGGCGATCGCGGCCGGGTAGCAGGTGGCCCCCAGGGTGGTGAACCCGGTGAGGCACTCCTCGTGGGCGATGGCCGGGATCCCGAGCCGGGAGGTCTCCACGACCTGGCGCTGCAGGGTGCGCAGGTGCTCCACCCCGTCCGCGGCCGAGATCGGCGCGCTGCCGAAGGCCCGGGTGATGTGGCCGAGACCGTGCGCGATCGCGGCCTCGAAGGTCGAGCGGTCGTCGGCGAAGGCGGACTCCATGGGGGCCGCGCCGCCCGTGGCCTCCTCCGGGTCGGGGCGCAGCCAGTAGCTGCCGAGCTGACCGGCCTTCTCCTCGAGGCTCAGCTCCTGCAGCAGGGCGTCGACGCGTTCGGCGACGGGGCGGGCGGGGTCTTTCCAGGGTGCTGTCATGGGGGTGTTCTTTCTGCTCGGTGGGCGCGTCACTTGCCGAAGCCGGCTGTGAGCCCGGCGACGAGGTGCCGGCGCCCGAAGACGTAGAGGACGAGGATCGGCAGCGCCGAGAGGACGACGGCGGCCAGGACGGCGGGGATGTCGGCCTGGAACTCCCCCTGGTAGGTCCACAGGGACAGGGGCAGCGTGCGCTTCGCGGAGCTCTGCGTGAGGATCAGCGGGAACAGGAAGTTGTTCCAGCTGTTGAGGGCGTTGTAGACGCCCACGGTGGTGATGGCGGGCAGGCTCAGCGGCAGCACGAGCGTGCGGAAGACCTTCCAGTCGCCGGCGCCGTCGAGGGTCATGGACTCGTAGAGCTCGTTGGGGATGTCCCGCATGAAGTTCGTCAGGATCAGGACCGTGATCGGGATCCCGGACGCGATCCCGGGCAGGATCAGGGCGGCCAGGGTGTCGTAGAGGCCGAGCTGGACGATGATCAGGTAGATCGGGATGATCGTCGCCTGGATCGGGATGGCGATGCCCAGCAGGAACAGCCGGTTCGAGAACACGGCCAGCCCGCTCCGGCTGCGCACGATCACGTAGGACGCGAGCAGGGACAGGAAGACGATCCCGGCCACCGTGAACACGACCACGACCACGCTGTTGAGGAAGTACTGGACGAACTGGTTCTGCAGGACCGTGGCGTACGGCGCGAACGTCGGGGACGAGGGCAGCAGCGGGTTCGTGGAGTAGTAGTCCTCGCGGGGCTTCAGGCTCGTGATCGCGATGTAGTAGATCGGGATGATGATCGCGCCCAACCACAGCCAGCCGCCGACGGCCGCCGGGATGTTCGGGAGCCCCCGGCGCCGGCGGGCGGGACGGGCGGCCGTCGGCCGGGCGTCCGGGCGGGGCGCGCCCCCGGGCCGCGTGCGCACGGGAGGGGTGTCCGTGGTTCGTGTGCTCATGGGACTACGCACCTTCCGCCTGGCTCTCCATCTTTTCGGCCCCGGTGAGCCGTTGCAGGCCGAGGGCGAGGGTGAGCCCCACGGCGACGAGAATGACCGCCAGGACACTGGCCTCGCCCATCTGGTTGCTGCGGAATCCGGTCAGGTACATGTCCAGGGGCAGGATCCGGGTCGCGGTGCCGGGCCCGCCCCCGGTGAGGGCGAAGACGAGGTCGAAGTAGGTCAGGGAGCCGACCAGCATCAGCGTGGAGGACGTCACGATGGTGTACTTCAGCTGCGGCAGCGTGATCGAGAAGAACTGCCGCACCGTGCCCGCGCCGTCGATGGTGGCGGCCTCGTACATGGTCCGCGGGATCTGCCGCACCCCCGCCTGGTAGAGCAGCGAGTGGAAGGGGATGAAGGACCACGAGATGACGACGACGACGACGTAGAACGCCAGGCTCCCGTCACCCAGCCAGTCCTGCCGCAGCAGCGCCGCGTCGAACGCCCGCGACAGCCCGAAGTTCGGGTCGAGCAGGGCCTTGAAGGCGATGCCGATCGCCGCGGCCGAGAAGAGCATCGGCAGGAAGTACAGGACGGAGAGGAACTCCCGGTACCGCTGGCGGCCGGCCATGAACACGCCGAGCAGCAGGCTCAGCGGGAACTGCACGGCGTAGCTCAGCAGCGTGAGCTGGACCGTCAGCACCATCGCCTGCCGCGAGACCGGGTTCTCGAGCACGGACACCCAGTTCTCGCCCCCGGTCCACTGCGGGGTGCCCAGGCCGTCCCACTCCATGAAGGACAGCACCAGGACGCCCAGCAGCGGACCGATCGCGAAGATGCCGAAGAAGACCAGGGCGGGCGCCAGCATCCAGTTGCTGGGGCCGGCGCCCGCCCGGGCCCTCCGCCGGGTGGAGGAGCGCACGAGCATCAGAGCGTCCCGTTCATCGCGGTCTGGAACTCCTCGGGGCTCATCTCGCCGGCGAAGACCTGGCTGAGGTTGGTCAGCAGGGCCTGTCCCTGGTCGGCCGGGAGCGCCTGGTCCCAGGAGAGCTGGAAGTTCGGCGCGTCCTGGACCATCGAGTAGGCGAAGTCGAGGTACTCCGGGTGCTCGGTCTCGGCGATCCTGTCCTCCACGCCGTCCACGGCGGGGATCAGCCCGGCGTCGAAGAGCGTGTCGACCGCGGCGTCGTCGAGGTTCATGTCGTCGAGGTACTCGAGGGCCGTGGCCTGCTCCTCCTCGGACGCGTCCGCGGACACGGCCCAGAAGTTCGCCGGGTTGCCCACGATGTTCTGCGGGTCGCCCTGTCCGCCCTCGATCTCGGGGAACGTGGTGTAGCCCAGGTTGCCCTCGGCGGTCCACTCTGGGGCGTCGGTGAGGAAGCTGGAGTAGACCCAGCTGCCGTGCAGCATCATGGCCGCCTGGTCGGTGTGCACGAGCGCCACGTCGGCGCCCGCGTCGGCCACCACGGATCCGTAGGCGTCGCCGAAGCCGCCGGCCTCGACGAGCTCCTGGATCTTCTCCAGGGCCTGGGTGATCGCCGGGTGCGACCACGCGTCCTCCTCGCCGTCCACGACGGCCTGGAACACCTCGGGCCCGCCGATCCGGTCGGTGAGGTACTGGATCCACATCAGGTATGGCCACTGGCTGGAGCCGGCCACGGAGATCGGCGTGACGCCCTCGGCCTTGAAGGCCTCCACGGCGTCCAGCATCTCCGCCCACGTGGTGGGGACCTCGACGCCGGCCTCCTCGAAGAGCTTGGTGTTGTAGTACAGGATGACGGGCTGGGTGTTGTTGTTCGGGACGGCGTAGAGCTTCCCGTCCACCTTGCCGGTCTCCAGCACGGAGTCGAGGGCGCGCTCCTCCATCTCGGGGATCTCCCCGGTCAGCTCCACCACGCTGCCGTTCTCGACGTAGCTCTCCAGGGTGTCGCCGCCCCAGTTGTAGATCAGGGTCGGCGCGTTGCCGGAGCCGACGCTGGTGCGGATCTTCTCCTTGAAGGCGTCGTTCGCGAAGTACTCGGCGGTGATCGGGCTGTCGCCGTTGGCGTCGTTCCACGCCTGGAAGGAGCTGCGGAACGTCTCCTCGGCGCCGCCGGTCAGCGTCCAGGCGCTGGCGCCGCCCTCGCCGCCCCCGCCGCCGGGCTGGGCCCCGGCGCTGCACCCGGCCAGGGTCAGGGCCGCGGCGCCCACGAGCGCGATGCGGGACAGCGAGCGGGGGGAGAAGGGGCCCCGGTGCGCGCCGGCGGGCGCGGGGCGGAGGCTGCGGTGGGTGGTCATGGCGTTCTCCTCGTCGTCGAGCAATGCATTGCGCCTACGAAACTTTTCGTATAGCGTTTCGTTGCGAGAAGAGTAAGTGGCCTGTTTCACACCCGTCAACCCCCTGGTGTGACCGGGGCCACTGCGGCGAAGTGCGTCGAAACGTTTCGCCGTCCGCCCGTGACCCGCCCGCGTCCGAGGAGATCGTCCCGCATGAAGAGAACCACGCTGAGCCAGGTGGCCGCCCAGGCCGGCGTCTCCAAGGGCACGGTCTCCAAGGTGCTCAACGGACGCCCGGACGTGGGGGAGGACACGCGGGAGCGGGTCCGGGCCGCGGTCGCCGACCTCGGCTACACGGGCTCGGCCGCCCGCCGGCCCCGGACGGCCATCGTGCTCGTCTTCGACACCCTCGAGAGCAACTACTCCCTCCAGGTGATGGCCGGCGCCGTGGACGCCTGCGGCCGCGCCGAGGCCGACCTCATGCTGAGCACGCTGCCGAGCCTGGAGCAGGGCGACGTCCCCCCGTTCTCCGAGGACTGGTTCGCCCGCTGCGGCCGGACGGGCGAGACCGCGGTCATCGCCGTGACCACCCCGCTGACCGCGGAGCAGGTGGCCGCCGCGGCCCAAGCGCAGGTCCCGCTGGTGGCCATCGACCCCGTGAACAGCCTGCCGTCCACGGTCCCCAGCATCGGCTCCACCAACTGGGCCGGCGGGCACGAGGCCACCACCCACCTCCTGGGGCTCGGGCACCGCCGGATCGGCCACCTCAGCGGCGCCGGGGGCTCGGTCCCGGCGCGCGAGCGCCTGGCCGGCTACCGCAGCGCCCTGGAGGACGCCGGGGTGCCGCACGACCCCGGGCTCGTGACGGGCGGCGGGTTCAGCTACGAGGCGGGCTTCGCCGGCGCCCAGGAGCTGCTCGAGCTCGAGGATCCGCCCACGGCCCTGTTCGCGGCCTCCGACGAGGCCGCCCTCGGCGCCTTCGAGGCCGCCCGGCAGGCGGGGCTGCGGGTGCCCGAGGACCTCAGCGTGGTCGGCTTCGACGACACGTTGCTCGCGCGCTGGGCCTCGCCCAAGCTGACCACGGTGCGCCAGCCCCTGCACGCCATGGGCGAGATGGCCGTCGAGCGCGCGATCACCCTGCTGGCCGGCGGGTCCCGCCGGGTCCACCCGCTCCAGCTCCAGACCTCGCTCGTCGAGCGCTCCTCCACCGCCGCGCCCCGGGGCGCGGCGGACGGGGTGGTCACTCCCGGATGAGGCGGGCCCGGCCGGCCTGCCAGCCGAAGACCGCCGCGAGCGTGCCGACCGCCGCGAACATGACGCCCGCCGCGGCGAAGCCCCCGGTCCAGTGCAGCAGCTGCCCGACCAGGAAGGTGCCCGAGGAGCCCACGCCGTAGCCGACGCCCTGCATCATGCCCGAGAGCCGCACCGCCATGTGGCTGCTGCGGGTCCGCAGCGCGATCATCGTCAGGGCCACGGCGGTGAGGCTGCCCTGGCCCAGCCCCAGCAGCCCGGTCCAGACCCAGATCAGCTGGAGGGGCCCGAAGATCGAGAGCACGAAGCCGCCGCCGGCCATGAGGGCCACCGCGGCGTTGAGCACCCGCTGGTCGGCCATCCGCGCGGCCAGGACCGGGGCGAAGAGCGAGCCCGTCATCTGGAGCAGGATGGACACGGCCACGATCAGCCCGGCGGCGGCGCCGTCGATCCCGCGGTCCCGCAGGATGGGGGCGAGCCACGCGAAGACGCTGAAGGACATCATCGCCTGGAAGACCATGAACAGGGTGATCTGCCAGGCCACCGGCGAGCGCCAGGGGCCGGGCCCGTCGGTCCCTGGCGGCGGGGGGCCGGGCGCCCGGCGGCGGAGCGCCACCGGCACGAGCAGCGCCACCACCACGGCCGCGGGCACCGCCCACACCGCCAGGGAGCCCCGCCAGGAGCCCGTGGCCTGGAACACCGGGTAGGTGAGGCCCGCGCCGAGGGCGGCGGACGCGCAGATCGCGGTGGTGTAGAGCCCGCTCATCAGGCCGATCCGGTGGGCGAAGTCCCGCTTGACGATGGACGGCAGCAGCACGTTGCCCAGGGCGATCGCGGCGCCGCACGCGACCGTCCCCGCGAGCAGCAGCGGCAGGGCGCTCGCCCCGGGCAGGGGCAGCCCGCGGGCCACCAGGCCCAGGGTCAGGACCACCATCGCGCCCAGCAGCACGTTCTCGGACCCGAACCGGCGGGCCAGGCGCGGCGCGAACGGCGCGAAGACGCCGAGCAGCGTCACCGGGGCGGTGGTCAGCACGGTGACCGCCCACCCGGGGAGGCCGGCGGCCGCGGTGATCTCCGGGAGGATCGCGGAGAAGCTGGAGAAGACCGTGCGCAGGTTCAGCCCGATCAGGACCACGCACACGGCGAGGTAGACGAGTGCCCGGCGGGACGTCGGGGCGCTCGGCGGATCGGCGTGCGGGCTCGGCACGGGGGTCTCCTCGGGGATCGGGGGCAGGCCGGCCCCGCGAGAGGCGGTCCGGACAGGCTCCACGGTACTGCGACAGCGCTCCGACCCCGTGCAGCGTAGGAACTTTGCGCACCGCGCTCCCGGTGCCGCGGGTACCGACCGGCCTCGGGGTGTTCGCAGGGTGCTGGGCATGCTCCCACGTAAACACTCTGTACATAGTTATTGTGACCTGCAACACTGGCGGCGAGACCGTGTGAACCCCACGCCCGCGGCACGCCCCCGGGCGCGCACCGCGGAAAGGATGTGGACCGATGCCGATCGACCCGCCCCACGCCGGACCGGCCGCCGCGCTGCTCCGGGACTTCTCCCTCGAGATGACGGGCAAGGACGTGCCGGCCCTGGAGGAGGCCGCCGCCGTGGTGCCTCCGGGGACCCGGATCAACGTGACCTTCCTCGGCAACGAGGACCTGGGCATGCGCGTGGCCGCGGCCCGTGCGGTGCGGGAGCACGGCTTCGTCCCCGTGCCCCACCTCTCGGCGCGGAGGCTGCGCTCCCAGGGCGAGCTCGAGGAGTTCCTCGCGGCGCTCGCGGAGGTCGGCGCCGCCGAGCACGTGTTCGTGGTGGGCGGGGACCCCGAGACCCCCGAGGGCCCCTACCCGGACTCCCTCTCCGTCATCCGCACCGGGGTGCTCCCGCGGCACGGCGTGCGGGGGGTGGGCGTCAGCGGCTACCCGGAGGGCCACCCCGGCATCGACGACGCCGCCCTCTGGTCCGCCCTGACCGACAAGACGGCCGCGATCCGCGAGCAGGGCCTCGAGCCCGAGATCATCACCCAGTTCGGCTTCGACAAGGACCCGGTCCTGGAGTGGCTGGCCGAGGTGCGCCGCCGCGGCGTCGACACCCCGGTGCGGATCGGGGTGCCGGGGCCGGCGGGCGTCCGGCGGCTGCTCGGCTACGCGCGCCGCTTCGGCGTGGGCACCTCGGCGGGGATCGTCCAGAAGTACGGCTTCTCCCTGACGAACCTGCTGGGCACCGCGGGCCCGGACCGCTTCCTGCGCGACCTCGCCGCCGGCCTCGACCCCGCCGTCCACGGGCAGGTGCTGCTGCACTTCTACACCTTCGGCGGGCTGCGGGCCACGGCCGAGTGGGTCCGCGAGTTCGGGACGGACGGGGGGACCCCGTGAGCGCGGCCCGCCCGTCCATGCTCCGCCCGGACCACGCCAGCCTCGTGGTGCACGGCCGGGACCAGCCGGGGATCGTCGCCGTCGTCACCGAGGTCCTCGCCCGGCACGGCGCGAACATCGTGGCCCTCGACCAGCACTCGGACGACCCCGAGGGCGGGGCGTTCTTCCAGCGCACCGTCTTCCACCTGCCCGGCTACCCGGCCCTGCGGCCGGCGCTCGAGCAGGACCTCGGCGCGGCCCTCGCGGACGGGTTCGAGCTGGAGTGGCGGTTCACGGACCTCTCGGTGCCGCGGCGCGTGGCGATCTTCGCCTCGAAGTCCGACCACTGCCTGCTCGACCTCGTCTGGCGCCAGCGCCGGGGCGAGCTGCCCATGACGATCTCCATGGTCGTCTCCAACCACCCCGACATGGCCGAGGACGTCCGCGGCTTCGGCATCCCCTTCTTCCACGTCCCCACCCAGGACAAGGCCGCGGCCGAGGCGGAGCACCTGCGCCTGCTGCAGGGCAACGTCGACCTCGTGGTCCTCGCCCGCTACATGCAGATCCTGTCCTCCACGTTCCTGACCGAGGTCGGGGTGCCGGTGATCAACATCCACCACTCGTTCCTGCCGGCCTTCATCGGGGCCGAGCCGTACCGCAAGGCCAAGGAGCGGGGCGTGAAGATCATCGGCGCCACCGCGCACTACGTCACCGAGGACCTCGACGAGGGCCCGATCATCGAGCAGGACGTGGTCCGGGCCTCGCACCGGGACTCCGCGCAGGAGCTCGCCCGCCGCGGCGCGGACGTGGAGCGCCAGGTGCTCTCCCGCGCCGTGCTGTGGCACTGCCAGGACCGCATCATCCGGCACGACCGCCAGACCATCGTGTTCTGATCCCCGCCCCGGCCGCGCCGTCGCGGCCGGGGCACCACCGCAGAGAAGGAGTCAACCGTGGCACCCCGCACTCTCCAGGACGTCCTCGACGCCTCGAACGGCACCGTCGAGCTGCTCCGCAACTCGCAGATCGGCGCGTACGTCTACCCCGTGGTCGCGCCCGAGTTCCACAACTGGCGCAGCGAGCAGAAGGCGTGGCGGGAGACCGCCGTGCTCTACGACCAGTCCCACCACATGGACAACCTGTTCATCCGCGGCAAGGACGCCCTGCGACTGATCTCGGACACCGCGATCAACAGCACGAGGACGTTCCCCGTGAACAAGGCGAAGCAGTACGTGCCCACCACCCCGGCCGGCCACGTCATCGGCGACGGCATCCTGTTCCACCAGGAGGAGGACGAGTACGTCTACGTGGGCCGCGCCCCGGCCGCCAACTGGCTGCTCTACCACGGCGAGACCGGCGGCTACGACGTCGACATCGAGGTCGACCGCCGCTCCCCGTCCCGACCGATGGGCAAGCCCGTGGTCCGGAAGTACTGGCGCTTCCAGATCCAGGGCCCCAGCGCGTGGCAGATCATCGAGAAGCTCAACGGCGGGCCGCTCGAGCAGCTGAAGTTCTTCACCATGGACCGCATGAGCGTGGGCGGCGCCCGGGTGCGCACCCTGCGCCACGGCATGGCCGGCGCCCCCGGGCTGGAGATCTGGGGCCCCTACGAGTCCTACGACCAGGTGCGGGCCACGATCCTGGAGGCCGGCGCCGAGTTCGGCATCGTGCCCGTCGGCGCCCGGGCGTACCCCTCGAACACCCTCGAGTCGGGCTGGATCCCGTCCCCGCTGCCGGCGATCTACACCGGGGAGGGCACGGCGGACTACCGGAGGTGGCTCGGGGCGGACAGCTACGAGGCCACCAACGCGCTCGCCGGCAGCTTCGTCTCCGAGAACATCGAGGACTACTACCTCACGCCGTGGGAGCTGGGCTACGGGTCCTTCGTGAAGTTCGACCACGACTTCATCGGCCGCGACGCCCTGGAGCAGGTCGACCCCTCGACCCAGCGCCGGAAGGCGACCCTGGCCTGGAACGCCGAGGACATGACGAAGATCTTCGCCTCCCTGTTCGACACCGAGGGCCCGGACTACAAGTACTTCGACCTGCCCCTGGCCAACTACGGCTCGTCCAACTACGACGCGGTGGTCGACGCCGACGGCCGCACGGTGGGCCTGTCCATGTTCACCGGCTACAGCTACAACGAGCGCAAGGGCCTGTCCCTGGCGACCATCGACCCGAACGTGCCCGAGGGCACCGAGCTGAAGGTCGTCTGGGGCGAGCCGGACGGCGGCAGTCGCAAGACCACCGTGGAGCCGCACGAGCAGCTCGAGGTCCGGGCCGTGGTCAGCCCCGTGCCCTACTCCGAGGTGGTCCGCAAGGACTACCACGGGGGGTGGCGGACCGCCTCGGCGAAGGGCTAGCCGAGGAGCGGTCCGAGGGCGCGCAGCACGGGCCCGGGCTCCCAGCGCCCGAGGCCGTCGACCGCCCCGACGGGGTGCACGCCCGCCACCGAGTTGGTCACGAACACCTCGGTGGCGCGGGCGAGCTCCGCCCACGCCACCGGGCGCTCGCGGACGTCCGTGCCGGCGGCGCGCAGCGCCGCCAGCACGCGGGCGCGCACCACCCCGGGCAGGATCCGTCCGTCCGCGGGCGGGGTGAGCACGGCGCCGTCGACGACGACGAAGACGTTCGCCCGGCCCGTCTCCAGGAGCATGCCGTCCGCGTCCACGAGCAGCGGGTCGCAGCTGCGCGACCACAGCCCGGGGACCGGCTCGTGGGCGAGCACCCGGCGGTCCGCCCACTTGTGCCCCCCGAGGCCGCCGGGCAGCCGGACGGGGACGAGCCGCCACGGCGGCACCGGCTCCGGGGGGAGGGCCGTGGCCGTGACCGTCACGGTCACGGCGCCCCCCGGGGCGGGCACGGCCGTGATCCGCAGCCGGTGCGGACCGGGCAGCGCGGCGGCCCGGTCCAGCACCTCGCCGCGGACGCCTGCGGGCAGGGCCGCACCGCAGCAGGCGAGGCAGCTGGCGCCGAGCCGGGCGAGGTGGGCCTCGAGGTCCACGGGCGCGCCCTCGCGCACGAGCAGCGTGGTGAACACCCCCTCCTCCCGGGCCGGCGGGAGGACCGGCAGGGCCGGGAGGAGCTCGAGCACGGTCGCGGGCCGGTGCCCGTCCCAGTCCCGCCGGAGGTCCTCGTCCAGCACGGCCCCGACGGCGTCGAGCAGGGGCACCGCCTTCACGAGCGTCTCGTGCGCCTCGTCCGCGGGGTCGGAGTCGGCCACGATCCCGCCGCCCACCCCGAGCCGGACCCGGTCGCCGGTGAACTCGAAGGTGCGGATCGCCACGTTGAGCACCAGACCGGCCGGGCCCGCGCGGCCGATCGCCCCCGTGTAGATCTCGCGGGCCGCGGGCTCGAGCGCGTTGACGATCTCCATGGCCCGGATCTTGGGCGCACCCGTGCAGGACCCCGGGGGGAACGTGGCCCGCAGCAGCGCCCCGTCCCCCAGCCCCGCGGGCAGCCGCCCGTGCACGTCCGCCACCAGGTGGTGGACCCCGGTGTGCGGCTCGACCCGGGGCGTGGCCGGGGCGCGCACCGACCCGGGCACGCACGCCCGGGAGAGGTCGTTGCGCATCAGGTCCACGATCATGACGTTCTCCGCCCGGTTCTTCGCCGAGCCGTGCAGCGCCGCGGGGTCGCTCGCGGCCGGTGCGGTGCCCTTGATCGGGGACGTCAGGACCGTGCGCCCGGTGCGGCGCAGGAACAGCTCCGGGGACAGGCTCGCCACCGCGGCCCCCTCCGGGAGGCGCAGGAACGCGGCGAAGCGCGGGGCCAGGGCCTCCTGGCCGGCGCAGAACAGGTCCAGCGGGTCGCCCCGGAAACCGGCCTCGAGACCGCGGCAGACGTTGGTCTGGAAGACGTCGCCGTCGCGGATGTGGCCCAGCACCGCGGTCACGGCGGCGGCGTGCGCGGCGGCAGAGGCGTCGGCCGTGAAGGGCCCGCACCGGTAGGGCGCCGGTGCGTGCGGGGCGTCCGGCGCCGTGCGGGCGAGCTCCCGCGCGGCCGCCACCCGGGCCGGGTCCGTGCCCGGCAGCCACTCGAGCACCCAGGCGCCGTCCGCGGCGCGGTGGCGCAGGACGTGGTCGTAGTACCCGAGGTGGTGGTCCGGCAGCCGCGCGGGGCGCGGCGGGGCGGTGGGGAGCCGCTCGAGGCGCCGGGCCAGCTGGTAGCCGAGGTAGCCGATCCAGCCGCCGCCGAAGGCCGCCTCCTGGGGGTCGTCCGGCGGGGGATCCCCCTCCGGGGTGGCACCCGGCAGCGGGGCGTCCGGCAGCGGGGCGTCCGTCAGCGGGACCCGGGCGTCCAGGGCCGCGAAGGGGTCCTCGCCGGCGCCCAGCACCCGGAGCGGCCGCACGCCGATCACGGTGTCGCCGCCGGACCAGTCGCCGAACAGCCCCACCAGCCCGGGCTGGTCCCGCAGGGCCCGCAGCATCTGCACCGGGGACAGGCGGACCCCGGTGAGGACCTCCTGCGTCGTCACGGCCGCCTCAGCCGTTCCCCGGGGCGGTCGCGGACGGCCCGTCGCCCGCCTCCGCCTCGAGCCGCCACCGGGAGTTCGCCAGGTGCGCGCGCATCGCCGCCGACGCGGCGAGCGGGTCGCGGGCCCGGATCGCGTCCAGGACCGACCGGTGCTCGGCGGCGACCCGGGCCGCGCGCCCGCCGCCGGGGGCGCCGTCCAGCCGGCGCGGCGGCATGGTGATCATGGCGGGCCCGAGGCCGGTCAGGGCGTCCACGTAGTACGGGTTCCCGCTGGCCTCCGCCACGGTCCGGTGGAACTCGAAGTCGTTCTCCAGGGACGCGGCCGGGTTGTCGACCTCCTCCTCGGACCGCGCCAGGGCGTCCTCCATCCGGGCTAGCTGGTGCTCCTCCCGCGCCGTGGCCGCCAGCGCCGCGGCCTCGGACTCGACCCCGGTGCGGAAGGCCAGCAGGCGGCGCCGGTCCTGCAGGGTCCGCACCGGCCGGCTCGTCCCGCCGGGCGCGGCCGGAGGGGTCAGCACGAAGCTGCCGCTGCCCCGCCGGGTGTGCACGAGTCCCTCCGCCTGCAGCCGGGCGACGGCCTCGCGCACCACCGTGCGGCTGACCCCGTGCTCCGCGATCAGGGTGCTCTCGCTGGGCAGGCGCTCGCCGGGGGAGATGCGCCCGTCCACGATGCGCGCCCGGAGGTCGTCCACGAGGGCGGAGGTGAGGTTGCGGCTCATGGGGACATGATCCCACCCCGGGAGCGGCCCCCGCAGCCCGGGGCGTCAGGGCCGGCGGCCGACCTCCTCGACCACGCTGCGCCCCGTGCCCGCCCGGGACTCCCAGGCCCAGGTCTCGTGCAGGCGCACCCTGCCGTCCCCGAGCACCTCGATGCGGGACGTGCACGCCCCGCCGGCGGTCTCCCCGGCACGGTCCAGGTGCGAGTAGCGGAAGCTCAGCCCGTCCCCGGCGCGCGTGCCGACGAGGAAGCCCCGGCGCACCGAGCCGCCCGCGTACTCGGCCCACACGAGGTCGTCCTCCTGGTGGTAGTCGAAGACCGTGTCGGAGCCGACGTCCCCGTCGGCGGCGTTGGACACGCCCACGAACGTCCTCCCGTCGAGGTCCACGGTGTCCGGCGCGGTCGGCGGGGTGCGGTGCAGATCGGTCATGGGTCCACCGTACGGTGCGCCGGGCGCCGTCGTTATCGGTCCGCGATAACCTCCCTTGGCGGGCCCTTCCACGGGACGCGACACTGGCACCGAGAGTCCCGGGGTGAACCGGGACGTCCGCGAGAGGGGAGCAGGGATGATCTTCATCGTCGTCAAGTTCAAGGTGAAGCCGGAGTGGGCCGACCGCTGGGTCGAGTTCTCGAAGGAGTTCACCGAGGCCACCCGCGCGGAGCCGGGCAACCTGTGGTTCGACTGGTCCCGCAGCGTGGAGGACCCGCACGAGTTCGTGCTCGTCGAGGCCTTCGCGGACGACGGCGCGGGCCCGCACGTGAACAGCGACCACTTCAGGAAGTTCACGGCGGAGGCGCCCCAGGCGCTCGTGGAGACCCCGCAGATCATCAGCGAGCAGATCTCCGCCTCGGGCTGGAACCGGATGGGGGAGATCACGGTCGGCTGACCGTCCGACGGCGCGCCGCCGGCCCGGGAGCGAGGCTCCCGGGCTGTTGGCATGTGCAACCCGGCACGCCACAATGTGAGGCATGACCGCACGCGACACCGGCATGGCCTCCGTCCAGAAAGCCTTCGCCCTCCTGGACGTGGTCGCGCGGGATCCCCGGGGCGCCACGGCCAAGGACATCAGCACCGAGCTGGGGATGCCGCTGCCCTCGGTCTACCGGCTGCTGCAGACGCTCGTGGCCTCCGAGCACGTGGTGCACCTCCGGGACCAGCGCCGCTACGGTCTGGGCTACAAGCTGCACGCGCTCGACGCCTCGCTGCGTCAGCAGGTCGCGACCCCGGCCACCGTGCAGCGCGCGGTGCGGGAGCTGCACGGGAGCGCCGACGCCGCCGCGTACTTCGCGGTCTACCGCGGTGACGCCGTGGTGGTGGCGCACGTGGTCGACTCCCCGCGCCGGCCGCGCATCGACCCCATGGACTTCGGCTTCACGGGCGGCGCGCACGCCACGGCCTTCGGCAAGATCCTGCTCTCCCGCATGGACGACGACGAGGTGGCGGACTACCTCGGCCGCCACGGGATGCGCCCCCTGACGGACCGCACGCTCACCACGCCGGACGAGCTGGGGCGCGAGCTCGGGCGGGTGCGCGCGGAGGGCGTCGCCGTGGAGCGCGAGGAGTTCGTGCCCGGCGCCTCGTGCCTGGCCGCGCCGGTGGTCGACTCCGCCGGGCGCACCCTGGGCTCCGTGGCCGTGTCCCTGCGGCCCACCGACTTCGAGCGGCGGCACCGGGCGATCGCGCCGGTCCTGCGGGACGCCGCGGACCGGGTGGGACGGGCCCTGCGCGCCGCGGAGGGCTGCCCGGTCCGGTCCGCGACCGGCTGAGCAGCCCTCCGCCGGCCGGCGGCTACAGGTGGCGTCCCGCCAGCTGCTCGGCGATGTAGTCCGCCTGCCGGGCGGCCAGGGCCACGATCGTCAGCGTCGGGTTCGCCGCCGCGCCGGTCGTGAACAGGGAGCCGTCCGCGACGAACAGGTTCGGCACGTCGTGGGTCTGGCCGAACGCGTTGGTCACCCCGTCCTCGGGGCGCTCGCTCATCCGGGCCGTGCCCATGTTGTGCGTCGACGGGTAGGGCGGCGTGTGGTGCACGGAGGTCGCGCCCACGGACTCGTAGAGCAGGGACGCCTGCTGATAGCCGTGGTTGCGCATCGCCACGTCGTTCGGGTGGTCGTCGAAGTGCACGTTGGGCACGGGCAGTCCCAGGTGGTCCGTCACGGAGGAGTTGAGGGTCACCCGGTTGCTCTCCTGCGGCATGTCCTCGCCCACCACCCACATCCCGGCGGTGTTCTCGTAGCCGTCCAGCAGGGCCGTGAACTCCGGCCCCCAGGAGCCGGGGTCCACGAAGCTGGCGAGGAAGGCGGGGCCCAGGGAGATCGTCTCCATGTAGTAGCCCCCGGCGAAGCCGCGGTCGACGTCGTGCCGGGACTCGTCCGCCACGAGCCCGGCCATCGTCTCGCCCCGGTACATGTGCACCGGCCGGTCGAACTGCGCGTAGATCGAGCCCGTGGTGTGCCGCATGTAGTTGCGGCCCAGCTGCCCGGAGGAGTTCGCGAGCCCGTCCGGGAACAGCGGGGAGCCGGAGAGCATGAGCAGCCGGGGCGTCTCGATCGCGTTGCACGCCACCGCCACCAGCCGTGCCCGCTGCCGCTGGACCCGGCCCTCGCCGTCGACGTAGAGCACGCTGTCGACCAGGCCCTTCTCCGTGTGGGTGATCTGCACGGCGTGACAGTCCGGGCGCAGGTCGAGGTTCCCGGTGCGCAGGGCCTTGGGGATCTCCGAGACGAGCGTGGACCACTTCGAGCGGTTCTTGTCGCCCTGGAAGTTGAACCCGTCCTGGACGGACGCCGGCCGCCCGTCGTAGGGCTCCGCGTTGGTCCCGTAGGGGCCGGTCGCGTAGTGCCGGTAGCCGAGCTTCTGCGCGCCCGCGGCGAGCACCTTGTAGTTGTTGTTCGCGGGCAGCGGCGGCCGGCCGTGGCGGTGGGTGCTGCCGATCTTCTGCTCGGCCCGGTCGTAGTACGGGGCGAGGTCCTCCAGGCCGATCGGCCAGTCCAGGAGGTTGGCGCCGTCGACGCGCCCGTAGACGCTGCGCGTGCGGAACTCGTGGGCCTTGAACCGGGGCGTGGCCCCGGACCAGTGGGTGGTGGTCCCGCCGACGGCCTTGACGATCCACGCCGGGAGGTTGGGGAAGTCCCGGGCGATCCGCCACGACCCCGTGGTGGTGCGCGGGTCCAGCCAGGCCATCTGGTGGAAGGCCTCCCACTCGTCGTTGACCCAGTCCTCGCTGGTCAGGTGCGGCCCGGCCTCGAGGAGCACCACCTTGACGCCCTTCTCCGTGAGCTCGTGGGCGAGGGTGCCTCCGCCGGCTCCGGAGCCGATGACGACGACGGCGGAGTCGTCGTCGAGCTCGATCCGTGCGGCGCGCTGCTGGTCCTGGGGCATGGTGGTCATGCGGTCTCCCCGTGCTCGATGACGTCCGACCCCTTGAAGAGGTCGCTGAAGGGCTGCTCGGTGGTCTCGGAGGCGCCCTGCCGGTCCAGGTTCCACCCCTCCTTGGGGGCCGCGGTCGCCACCGGGTAGCCGAGGGGCCCGCACTCGGCCAGCTCCTCCTCGGACTCCTCGACGCGCGGGTCCGGCAGCCAGTCGAGGTCGTCGAAGCCGCGGTGCAGGTAGCCGCCCTTCGAGAAGGACTCGCCCTCGTAGCCCAGGGCCTCCCACACCTCGTGGTCGTCGTAGAGGTGCAGCACGGTGGTGCGGCGGATGAAGCCGAAGAACTCGAGGTCGGCGATCCGCTTGAGCACCTTCAGCGCGGCGTCGTCGGACAGCTCCACGAACGGTGCGTCGCTGAGCGAGTTCAGGGTCAGCAGCCCCTGGGTCAGGGCCATCCGGAACCACGTGGAGTCCTCGGCCTCGGCGGCGATCTTCTCCGCCATCCGTTCGTACGGGCCGTCGGGGATCCGGGGGTGGGGGAACGCCACCCGGATGACGCGGGTGAGGGTGCGCTTCGCCTCGTCCGTCAGGGCGAGGGCGTTGAGAGCGGAGTACTTCGCGGGATAGACCATGGGTCTCCTCCTCGTCGGCGGTGACGGGTGTGTCTCAGAGTGTGAGCCAGCGCACGTCCGCGGGCCAGGTCCGTTATCGCAGGACGAGAATCGGCGCCCGTGAGAGCATGGGCCGACCGAAGGAGGCCGTGTGATCGTCGAACGACTGCCGGAGCACCTGCACGAGGACGCCGTGTCCCTGTGGGAGGAGGCGGGGCTGACCCGCCCCTGGAACGACCCGCGGGCGGACCTGGACCGGGCGCTCGCCGGCCCGACCTCCACCGTCCTGGCCGCCGTCGAGGAGGGGCGTCTCGCCGGCACCGCCATGGTGGGCCACGACGGCCACCGGGGGTGGGTGTACTACGTGGCCGTGCACCCGTCCCGCCGGGGCCAGGGGCTCGGCCGCGAGCTGATGGTCGCCGCCGAGGGGTGGGTGGCCGGGCGCGGCATCCCGAAGATGCAGCTCATGGTCCGCAGCACGAACACGGGGACCCGGGAGTTCTACGAGCGGATGGGCTACGCCGTCCAGGACACCGTGGTGCTCGGGAAGTTCTTCGACCCCGAGCGGCAGGCCCGGCAGAGCGGCTGAGCCCGGCTCAGCGCAGGGGGTCGGTGACGCCCTGCGGGCAGTCGTAGCGGGCGAAGTCCCAGGCGCTGCGGCGCGCCCCCGCCCGGTAGGCGCTGTCCCAGAACTCCAGGACGGCGCCGTGCGGATCGGGCAGCGCCCGCACGTCGTCGTAGCGCAGGACCGCGAGGTGGCTGCCGCCGCGCTCGCGCCAGGACGCGGCGGCCGGCCGCAGGGGCTCACCGGCCAGCCCGTCGGGCTCCGGGGCGGTGTAGGAGTAGAAGGCCGGTTCCGGGAACGAGGGGTCCCCGAACCAGAACCCGGAGCTGATGACCTCCCGGGAGTAGGCCTCCCGGGTGACCGGGTCCGTGCCGGGCGGGGGATCCACGAAGCGGTCCGCGAAGCGGGTCACGGCGATGTCGAACGTGTGCCAGAAGTGGTGCACGGGGCTGGTCTTCCCGGACCAGCCGGCCGCGAACTCCTCCAGCAGCAGGTTCACCTGGCCGAGGACCTGCCAGTAGCGGGTGACGGCGGCGGTGTCGTAGGCGGCGTGCTCGGTGTCGGCGCCGAACGGGCGCCCGGAGTCGGGCAGGTCGAACGGGTGGGGACGGGCGATCGTCACCTCCACCCCCACCGCCTCCAGGGCGTGCAGGACCCGGGCGTGGAACTCGGCGACGGACAGCCCCGGCAGGGCGAAGGAGTGCCGGGCCCCGGCGGCGGTGCTCACGTCGAGGCGGTGGTCCAGGAGGTCGAGGTCGACGGCGAAGACCGGGTCCCGTCCCATCGGCCGGGTGGTGATGCCGCGGCCGGTCAGGTGGAACGGCACGTTCCACCAGTGGTTGCGCCGCGGCGCGGACGCCAGCCGCACCTTGCCGACCACCTGCGCGAACCGGTGGAGGGTGTCCAGGGTGTCCCGCCAGGACTCGTAGGGCATCTCGGGGAACGCGACGTGGGTCATGGTGGCCTCCTGCGCCCCAGTGTGCTGCCCCACCGGGCGGTCCGTCCAGGGCGCCCGGGGCCGCAGGCACGGGACCGGGGGGTCCTCCCGGTGGGACACTGGGCGGGAACGATCCGGTGACGGCGCGGGGGTGCTCCGGCGGGGCCCCGTGCCCGACCCCGTGCCGGACCCCGGGACCGACCCCGGTACCGAGGAGGAACGAGCTGCCCATGGTGCGATCCTCCGGCGACGGCCCTCCGTCCGAGCCGCTGGCCTGGGGTGAGCGGCGGGCTCGCTGGGTGCTGGCCGCCACCGTGCTCGGCTCGGCCCTGACGTTCATCGACACGACGGTGGTGAGCATCGCCCTGCCGTCCGTCGCCGCCGACCTGGGCGCGGGGAGCACCGGCCTGACCTGGGTGGTCAACGGGTACACGCTGACCCTGGCCGCCCTGGTCCTGCTCGGCGGCTCGCTGGGGGACCGGTACGGCCGGCGCCGGATCTTCCTGATCGGCGTCGGCTGCTTCGCCGGGGCCTCCGCGCTGTGCGGCCTGGCCCCGGACGTCACCGTCCTCGTCGCCGCGCGGGCCGTCCAGGGGATCGGCGGCGCCCTCCTGGTGCCGACCGCGCTCGCGATCCTGCAGGCCTCCTTCGCCCCGGAGCACCGCGCCCGCGCCATCGGCGCCTGGTCGGGGCTCACAGGGGTCGCCTCGGCCGTGGGGCCGTTCGCGGGCGGCTGGCTCGTCCAGACCACCTCGTGGCGGTGGGTGTTCCTGGTCAACCTCCCGGTGGCGCTCGCCGTGGCGCTGATCGCCCGCCGGCACGTCCCCGAGTCGAGGAACCCGGCGGCGTGCCCGCAGCTGGACGTGCCCGGCGCGGCGCTGCTGGTGGCCGGTCTCGGGGCGCTGACGCTCGGGCTGACCACCGCGTCCGGCGACGACCCGTCGGTGCCGGCGGCGGGCGGGGCGCTCGCGGCCGGGGCCGTCCTGCTGGCGGCGTTCCTGCTCCGGGAGCGGCGTGCGAGGTCCCCGCTGCTGCCGCCCGCCCTGTTCCGCCGGCGCCTGTTCGTGGCGGCGAACGTCATCACCTTCGTGGTCTACGCCGGCCTGGGCGCGGTCTTCTTCGTCCTCGTCGTCGCCCTCCAGGTGGGAGCCGGGTTCTCGCCCGTGGCCGCCGGACTGGCCCTGCTGCCCGTCACCGTCCTGATGCTGCTGCTCTCGCCGTCCGCGGGCGCCCTGGTGCACCGGGTGGGTCCGCGGGCGCCCATGACCGCCGGGCCGCTGATCGCCGCGCTCGGGGTGCTCCTGCTGGGCCGGGCCGGGCCCGGGGCGCACTACCTCCTGGAGGTGCTGGTGCCGGCCGCGGTGTTCGGCGCCGGGCTGACCCTGCTGGTCACGCCGCTGACCGCCACGGTCCTCGGCGCGCTGCCCACGGAGCAGGCCGGGCTGGCCAGCGGGGTCAACAACGCCGTGGCGCGCACGGCGGGCCTGCTCGCGGTCGCGGCGATCCCGCTGGTGGGCGGGCTCGGGGAGACCGGTCTCACCGACCCGGCCCGGCTCCGTGCGGGGTTCCCCGTGGTCATGGGGCTGTGCGCGGGCCTGCTCGCGGCGGGCGGGCTGCTGTCCGCCGTGGTCCTCCAACCGCCCGCGGCGCGGGGCGGGCCGGGCGGCCTTCGCGCCACGACACATCCTTGACCGCCCGATCGGCACGCTCCTAGCCTGAAGCCCCTGGTGGCACGCCGGTGGGGTGCGGAGGCCGGGGCGCGGGGGCGCCCGGTGCCCGGGCGGGCCGCGAGGCCGGTGGCAGGATCCTGACGTGCGCGTCCGCGCTCGTGCTCGCGCACCGGCGTCCGGCCGGTCCGACCGAAAGCAGTGGTGAGCCATGCGTGCTCCCGAGAACGACCACCGCCCCGCCTCCGGCCCCGGTCCCCGCGACCGGAGGCGCCGGCGCACGCGCCGGGCGGGCTCCGCACTGGCCCTGGCCGTGCTGCTGGCGACCGCTCCGGCGGCCGGGGCGGCCACGGTCGCCGCACCGCCGCCAGGCGTCCTCGTCACCGCCCAGGTGCCGCCCGGGCTCGAGGAGTTCTACGCCCAGCAGCCCGTCTGGACCCCGTGCGGGGCGGCGGCGGAGTGCGCCCTGGTGCAGGTGCCGCTCGACCACGAGAACCCGGCCGCAGGGCAGATCCAGCTGGCGGTCACCCGGGTGCCGAGCACGGACCCCGCCGCCCGGCAGGGCTCCCTGCTCGTGAACTTCGGCGGCCCGGGCGGATCCGGGACGGCTTCGATCGAGGCGTGGGCGGCCGGACTGGACCCGCGCGTCCGGGCCGCGTACGACATCGTGGGCTTCGACCCGCGGGGCGTGGGCAGCTCCACCGCGGTGGAGTGCCTCGACGACGCCGCAATGGACGCGAGCCGGGCCACCACGGTCGACCCCGACACCCCGGAGGGCCTGGCCCAGGCCGTCGCGGCGGCCGAGCGGTTCGCCGCGGCGTGCGCGGCGAACACCGGCCCGCTGCTCGGCGAGGTCGACACGGTCAGCGCCGCCCGGGACCTGGACATCCTGCGGGCGGTGCTCGGCGACGAGGAGCTCGACTACCTCGGCTACTCCTACGGCACCCGGCTCGGCGCCACGTACGCCGACCTCTTCCCCGAGCGGACGGGACGGTTCGTGCTGGACGCGGCGGTGGATCCGTCCCTCGACGGGGCCCGACTGACCCTCGATCAGGCCGCCGGCTTCGAACGTGCCCTCCGGGTGTACGTCGAGTCCTGCCTGCCCCTGGACGGGTGCCCGTTCGAGGGGACCGTCGACGAGGGGACGGCCGAGATCGAGGCGCTGCTCCGGCAGACCGAGGTGCAGCCGCTGCCGACCGCCGACGGGCGGCCGCTCACCGTGAACGACGCCGTCAGCGGGCTCATCAAACCGCTCTACGACTCGCGCATCTGGTGGTTCCTGACCCAGTCCCTCACGCTGGCCACGGAGCACGGGGACGGGACGGGACTGATGCGCCTTGCGGACATCGCCTACGGCCGGGGACCCGACGGCACCTACGCCAACTCCAGCGCGGCGAACATCGCGATCAACTGCCTCGACCTTCCCGAGGACGACGACCCCGCCGCGATGGCGGCGCTGGACGCGCAGCTGCAGGAGGTGTCCCCGACCCTCGGTGACTGGTTCAGCCACGACGAGGTCACCTGCGGGGCCTGGCCGCACGAGCCCGTCGGTGTGCCCGCCCCGATCGACGCCGCCGGTGCCGGGCCCATCCTGGTGGTCGGCGGCACGGGGGACCCGGCCACGCCCTACGCGTGGTCGCAGGCGCTGGCCGAGCAGCTCGAGGGCGGGCACCTGCTGACCCGGGTGGGCGAGGGGCACGGGTCCTACGCGACCGGCAACCGGTGCATCGACGAGACGGTCACCGCTCATCTCCTCGAGGGCGTGCTGCCCGCGGAGGAGCGGATCTGCTGAGCCGGAGGGCCCGCGGCGGAGCGGGCAGAAAGCGGCCGGTACGAGATCGCCCCCGCACCGGCCCAGCCACCAGGGAAATCAGGAAGATCCGGCGGCCTCGCCCCATCCTACTGAGACGCCGGTCACGGATCACCCCTTGATTTTCCGGACCGCGTGCGAACCGGCGCGGACCGCCGCCGCCGATCGACCGGCAGGACGTCCGGCGGCAGCTCATGAAGAACCATGACGGGCTCCGCGGCCGCTGCGGTGTGGTCCGTCTCCGCCCGGGCGGGACCGGCCGGCGTCCCCGCGGCGGAGCCCTGCGCGCGGCAGGCCCGGCAGCTGTCCCGCCAGGGACGCGACGAGGGCCAGGCCGAAGCCCGCGGCCTGGAGGCCCGTGAGCGTCTCGTCCAGCAGCAGGAGGCCCAGGGCCGCGGCCGTCACCGGAGTCAGCGGGATCAGCAGGGTCAGGCTCGTGGCCGGCACGCGCCGGCCGGCGTGGAACCACGCGGCGTAGGCAATGGCGCCGCCGGGCAGCGCCAGCCAGGCGTAGCCGAGCACGGCCGGCAGGTCCAGGAAGAAGGCACCGGTGTCCAGCAGGGGCACGAGCGGGGCGATCATCAGACCGCCCAGGGTCAGCTGCCAGCCGGTCGCCGCGAGCCCGCTCATGCCGTCGGGCAGACCCCACCTGCGGGTCAGGACCACCCCGGCGGCCATGACCGCGGTTCCGGCGAAGGCCGCGGCGAGCCCCAGGGCGTCCAGGGTGACGGTCCCGGCGAACACGGCCACGGACACGCCCGCCACTGCGGCGAGGGCCCACAGCATCCGGGGCAGCGGCGTGCGCTGCCGGAAGGCCAGCAGCAGCAGGAGTGCGGCGACCAGGGGCTGGGCGGAGCCCACGACCGCGGCGAGACCGCCCGGCAGGCGGTAGGCGCCGAGGAACAGCAGGGGGAAGAACGCCCCGAAGTTGAGCAGCGCGAGCACCGCGAACCGTCCCCACCAGTCCCGCGGCGGCCGCTGCCGGGTCAGGGCGAGCAGCAGCAGCCCGGCGGGGAGGGCCCGCAGGAGGGAGGCGGTCATGGGCCGGTCCGGCGGCAGCAGCTCGGTGGTGACCACGTAGGTGGTGCCCCACACGACCGGCGCCACGGCGCCCAGGAGGATCAGCCGGGCACGACCGGCCGGGGCGTGGTCCACCGGCGCACCTCCGATCCGCTCCGCGCCCCGTCCGGGGCAGGATGCCCCGATCCTACGGGTCCGGCCCGGCGGCGACCGGAGTAGATTGCCACCATGGACATCCGCGGGGGGATCGTGAGCACGCTGTCCGTGCTCGTGCTGCTGCTGAGCGCCTGCGCCCCGGAGGGCGGCGGGACCGTGGCCACCGGCGAGCGCCTGGGCGCCCCGGCGGACGCCCCCGCCCTCGACGTCGAGGTCGTCGTGGACGAGCTCGAGCTCGCGTGGGACGTGGCCCGCACCCCGGAGGGGACCGTGCTGGTCACCGAGCGGGGCGGCCGGCTGCTGGCCCACGACGAGCAGGGCACGCGGGAGGTCGCGGCCGACCTGGACGACCTGTTCGTGGGCAGCGAGGCCGGGCTGATGGGCCTGGAGGTCTCCCCGGACTTCGGGCGGACCCGGGAGATCTTCCTGTGCCACGCGACGCGCACCGGGGACGGCCGGCCGCAGGACGTGCGGGTCACCCGCTGGCGGCTCGACGAGGGCGCCGCGGCGGCCGAGCGCACCGGGACGGTCGTCGACGGCCTGCCCATCAGCTCCGGCCGGCACAGCGGCTGCCGGCTGCGCTTCGTCCCGGACGGCACGCTCCTCGTGGGCACCGGGGACGCCGCGCAGGGCGCGAACCCGCAGGACCCCGACTCGCTCGGGGGCAAGACGCTGCGGCTGCACCCCGACGGCACGGTCCCGGAGGACAACCCGTTCGCCGACCGGGACGGGCCCGGGGCCGCCGTCCACACCCTGGGCCACCGCAACGTCCAGGGCCTGGCGGTGCAGCCCGGGACGGGCACGGTGTGGTCGGCGGAGCACGGCCCCGGCACCGACGACGAGATCAACGTCCTGGAGCCCGGCGCCAACTACGGGTGGGACCCGGCGCCCGGCTACGACGAGTCCGTGCCCATGACCGATCTCGAGGAGTTCCCGGACGCGCTCCCGGCCGCGTGGTCCTCCGGGCGCCCGACGGTCGCCCTCAGCGGGGCCGCCTTCCTCGAGGGGGACCAGTGGGGGGCGTGGGAGGGCGCCCTGGCGGTCGCGGAGCTGAAGAACACCGGCGTGGGGGTCTACCGGGTCGAGGACACCGCGGTCACCGGGCTGACCCGCATGGCGGAGCTGGAGAACGACTACGGCCGGCTGCGCTCGCTGACCCTCGACGACGAGGGCGCGCTGTGGGTCACCACCTCCAACGGCGACGACGACGCCGTCCTGCGCGTCACGGCGAGCGCCGGCGACTCCTGAGCGGGGCGCACGACACGCCGGAGGGCGCCGGTGCCGCCCGCCCGCCGGGCGGCTCCGGTTGACTGGCGCCTGACACCGTCCCCCGAACGGCCCCTGCGGAACGGTCCCCCCGGTGACGCGGCCCCCGACCTCGTCACGATCCCCCTCCCGCACCCCCACCCCCACCCCCACCCCCCTCTCGGGCCCAGGGAGTTCCCCCATGCACCGCCGCACCCTTCTCGCGCTGGGCGCCGCCCTCGCGACTGTCCCCGTCGCCGCCCCGACGACCCCCGCACAGGCAGGAACCACGCTCAGCCCGAGCAGCACGACGCAGCGGCAGCTGGACGCCGCGATCCGCACGCTGTGGGCCGACTGGACGTCGCTGCTGCGGCACGACGCGGCCCGCGGCTGGTGGGCCGTCCGTGCCGATGCCCAGAACGGGGCCAACCCCTACGTCGCGGAGGGGCAGGGGTACGGGCTGATGCTCAGCGCCCAGCTGGCGCCCCTCGACCCCCGGGCCCGCGGCTACGTCGACGGGATCACCCGCTACGTCCTGGACCACCCCTCCCGGATCGACCCGGGCCTGCACGCCGCCGAGCAGGACGACCGCATGGTCTCCCACCACGGCCGGGACAGCGCCACCGACGGCGACCTGGACCTCGCCATGGGGTGGCTGATGGCGCACCAGCGGTGGGGCTCCGGGGGGACGTACGACTACCGGCGGCTGGCCCTGACCCGCATCGCCGCGATCAAGCGCTCCCTGATTTCCCCCACCACCGGGCTCGTCGAGCTCGGGGACTGGTCCAACGGGGCCTGGCGGAACGTCTCGCGCCCGAGCGACTGGATGATCGGGCACTTCGGGGCGTTCCACCGCGCCACGGGGGACGTGAGCTGGGCGGCCGTCTGGGGGCGGCGACCAGGCCTGGCTCGACGCCCTGGGCCGCTGTCTGGCGGCCCGCACCGAGTTCACGTCCTACTACTCCAGCTCGATCCAGCTGCTGTCCATGGTGAGCGTCTCCCGCGCCTACGCCCTCCACCCCTGAGCCGGCGCGGACCGCCGTGCGGCGCGTCGCCCCAGCCCGGTCGACGGCGCCCCGCCGAGCTCCGCCCCGGGGCGGATCCGCGGCGAGCCGGGGCCGGGCAGAGTGGACCCATGCCCGCTCCCGCCCCCTCCCGCATCGCGGCCCTCGACGTGGCCCGCGGTCTCGCGATCCTCGGCACGCTCGCCACCAACATCTGGATCTTCAGCCACCAGGGCGGCTTCCTCGGCTATCTGACCGATCCGCTGGCCGGCACCGCCGGCGGAGCGGCGCGCGCTGCCCAGGCGCTGCTGATGGCCGTGGCCAACGGCAAGTTCCTGGGCCTGCTGATGCTCCTCTTCGGGATCGGCCTCGCCGTCCAGCACGTCTCCGCCCGGCGGCGCGGGCTCGCGTGGCCCCGGTCCTACCGGGTGCGGGCGGGGATCCTGTTCCTGGACGGGCTGCTCAACTACCTGCTGATCATCGAGTTCGACGTCCTGATGGGCTACGCGCTCACGGGGATGGTCGTGGCGTGGCTGGTGACCACCTCGGAGCGGGTGCAGCGCGGCGTCGTCCTGGCGTGCGCCGCCGCGCACGTCGCGGTGATCGGCGCGCTGACGGCCGTCCTCGTCGTCGTCCCCGCCGGGGACCCGGCCGAGGCCCTGGCCCGGCCGAACCCCTACGCCGACGGCACGTGGTGGGAGCTCGTGCTGCTGCGGGTGGACGCCGTCGTCCTGTTCCGCGCCGAACCCGTCCTGATCCTCGGGCTGGGGGTGGTCATGTTCCTGGCCGGGCGGTTCCTGTGGCGGGCCGGTCTCCTCGTCCCGGACGGGGGCCGGTGGCGGCGGCGGCTCATGGTCCTGGGTCTGGGGGTCGCCCTGCCCGTGGACCTGGGCCTGAACGTCCTGGGCGGGCAGGCCGGTGCCTTCTTCGCCCGCTACACCACCGCCCCCGTGGTGGCGCTGGGTCTGCTGGCGCTCGTGGCGCACCTCGGTGTGCGTCGTCCCGGACAGCCGCCGTCCTGGGCCGCGCGGAGGCTGGCGGAGGTCGGCCGGACGGCCCTGAGCTGCTACCTGCTGCAGAACCTCCTGGCCTCGGCGCTGTTCTACGGCTGGGGCGCGGGCCTGGCCGTGGCCGCGGCCCAGCACCGGCTGCCCGCCACGGTGCTCGCCTGGCTGGTGGTGTGCGCCGCCGTGCTGGTCTTCGCGCACCTGTGGCTGCGGCGCTTCCCGCGCGGCCCGCTTGAGGAGCTCACGGCGCGCGCCGCCGGCGCGCGCCGTGCCCCTGCGGCCGTGGCCCGCGAAGGCTGAGACCTCGGACCCGGCCCGGCGCGCGGCCGCTCAGGACTCCGCCTGGCCCTGCCGCCAGTAGCCCATGAAGGAGACATGCTCCTTGGGGATGCCCGCGGCGTCGACGCACAGCCGGCGCAGCGCCTTGACGGTGCCGGACTCGCCGGCGAGGAACACGTAGGGGGCGTCGGCGCGCGCGGGGGCGGCCACCGACCAGGCCCGGGGCTCCGCGGCGTTCTCCGCGACCGCCAGGGCGGGCGTCCCGCGGCCGCGCTGCGGGCGGCGGCCGGCCAGGACGTCGTCCACGGCTCCGCCGGGCAGCTCGAGCAGGCGCGCGAGGCGCACCGCGGCCCGGTGCCCGTGCCCGGCCGGCTCGGCGCCCCCGGCGCGCGGCAGGACGTGCAGCCGGACGTCCGGAAGGTCCGCGGGCAGGCGGTGGGCGGCGACGTCCTCGGGGTGCGGGACCTCGAGCACCACGTCGAGGCGGGGGCGGGTCCCGCCGGCGGGCAGCCCGTGATGGGCGTCCGTGAACTCCTCCGCGACGGACATCAGGGCCGGGGCTGCGGTCTCGTCCCCGACGGCGAGCACGCGCTGGGCGCCGCCGTGGTCCCACGCCGCCCAGGGCCGCTCCTGGGGACCGGGTCCGAGCAGGTACACGCGCTCGCCGGGGGACACGGCGGCCGCCCACCGGCTGCCCGGGCCGTCCTGGGCGTGCCCGCCGTGCACCACCACGTCGATCACGAGCTCCGGGACCACCATCCCGCAGAACGTGGTGCGCCGGACGCCGCGCACGGTGTAGGTGCGCATCCACCCGCGCTCCTCGGCGGGCCGGGCGAACCAGCCCTCCCGCAGCCCCAGGGACAGGTCCGCCCGCTCGGGCTCGCGGCCGGGGGGCGGGACCAGCAGCTTGATGTAGGCGTCCCGGCACCGGGTTCGGTCCCCGGCCCCGATGAGCGCGGGGGACAGGCCGGCGAGCTCCGGGCCCGCCAGGGTGATCCGGCGGAAGGACGGGCACAGCTGGGTCACGGACGTCACGGCGGCCTCGACGCACAGCACGGGGTCCGCGCGGGCACCGGTGGCCTCGGGGGTGGGGATGACGGTCACGGCAGGGTCCTTCCGATCTCGGCGGCGGCCCGGGGCGCGGGCTCCAGGGCCACGGGTGCGGCGGGCGGTACGGGGTGGGAGCCCTCGCGGGCCCGCCCGCGGGGCAGGACGACGGGCCGGCCGCCCACGGGGTCCCGCGCGACGTCCGCCCGGAGCCCGAAGACCTCGGCCAGCAGCTCGGGGGTGAGCACCTCGGCGGGCGTGCCCACGGCCACGATCCGTCCCGCGGCCATCGCCACGAGCCGGTCGGCCACGCGCGCGGCCAGGTTCAGCTCGTGCAGGACGGCGACGACGGTGGCCCGGCCGGCACCCGGCCCGTCCGGGTGCTCCAGCCCCCGGAGCATGTCCAGCAGGTCCACCTGGTGCGCCAGGTCGAGGTAGGAGGTGGGCTCGTCGAGGAGCATCGTGCGGGCGCGCTGGGCCAGGGTCAGGGCGATCCAGACCCGCTGGCGCTGCCCGCCGGAGAGCTCCTCCACGGGGCGCGCGGCCAGGGCCGTGAGCTCGGTGAGCTCCATCGCCCGGGCCACGGCCGCGTCGTCGTCGGGGGAGGGGGCGCCCCACCACCGGCGGTGCGGGTGCCGTCCGCGCTCCACGAGCTCGGCGACGGTCAGGCCCTCCGGGACCACGGGCGACTGCGGCAGGAGGCTGACCGAGCGGGCGTACTGGCGGGCGTGCCACTCGCGCACGCCGCGGCCGTCCGCCTCGAGCGTGCCGGCGAGCGGGCGCAGCTGCCGGGACAGGCCCTTGAGCAGCGTGGTCTTGCCGCAGCCGTTGGCGCCGATGAGCACGGTGGTGGCCCCGTGCGGGATGTCGAGGTCCACCTCCCGCACCACGGTGCGGTCCTGGTAGCCCAGGGACAGGCCGCGCATCCGGAACGCGGGGACGCCGGCGCCGGGGTCCGCCACGGGCTCCTCCACGGGGCGCAGGCCGGGGCGCACGTCGTCGCGCAGCTCGGGGCTCATGCCAGGGCTCCTCTCCGCTGCCGCACGAGCAGCCACAGCATCACGGGGGCGCCCACGGCGCCCGTGACCACACCGGCCGGCAGCTGCACCTGCGCCACCAGGCCCGCGCCGACGGCGTCGGCAACCACCACGACCACGGCGCCCACGAGGGCGCACGCCACGATCGAGGTCCGCCCGCGGGTCAGGGCGGTGGCCACCGGGGTGGACATGAGCGCCACGAAGGCGAGCGGGCCGGTCGCGGCCGTGGCCACGGCGGCCATCAGCACGCCCAGGCCCAGGGCGAGGGCCCGGCTGCGCGCCGGGCGCGCCCCGAGCCCGGCCGCCAGCTCCGGGCCGAGCTCGGCGGGCTCGAGCGCGCGGTGCACGGCCACGGCCGCGGGCACGGCCAGCAGCAGGCACGCCCCGAGGACCGTGATCCGGTCCCACGTGGCGGCGTTGAGGGAGCCCGCGGTCCAGAGGGCGGCGTCCTGGGCGGAGTTCAGGGACAGCCGTGCCAGCAGGGCCGCGGTGAGGGCCTGGGCGAGCGCGGCCACGCCGATGCCGGCGAGCAGGAAGCGCTCGCCCACGATCCCCCCGGTGCGCAGCCGCACCGAGGCGGTGGCGATGAGGGCCGCGGCGAGCAGCGCCCCGGCCAGGGCGGTCCAGGACACGGCCGTGCCCCGCAGACCCCACAGCGCGGTGCCGGCCACGGCTCCCGCCGCGGCGCCGTAGGTGATGCCCAGGATGTCGGGGCTGGCCAGGGGGTTGCGGAGCACCCGGCGGAACAGGGCGCCGGAGCAGCCGAGGGCGGTCCCGGCGAGCGCGCCCAGCACGGCGCGCGGCAGCTTCTCCTGCAGCACGATGAAGCTCGCCCCGGGGATCTGCTCCCCGGCGAGGATCGCGAAGAAGTCGGGGACCGTCACGGTGTAGCGCCCGAGCAGCACGCGCACGGCCAGGGCCGCGAGCAGCGCCAGGGCCAGCAGGGCGACCGCCCGGCGGGTGCGGCGGGTCCGGTCGCGGCGGACGCCCCGGACGAGCTCGGCGGCGCCGGGATCCGCGGGGGCGGCGGGCGCGGGGGCGAGCACGGTGCCGGTCACAGCGTCACGCTCCGGCCCCGGCGCAGCAGCGCCAGCAGCACGGGCACGCCCAGCACCACGGTGGTGACGCCCACGTGGATCTCCTGGGGCGGGGTCAGCACCCGGCCCAGGACGTCGGCCGAGAGGAGCAGCACGGGGCCCAGGACCACGCTGAACAGGACGATCCAGCGGTAGTCGCCGCCGAGGAGACGGCGCACGGCGTGGGGCACGAGCAGGCCCACGAAGGCGATGGGGCCCGCGAGCGCCGTGGCCGAGCCGGAGAGCAGGACCACGCCCACGAAGACGAGGACGCGCTGCACGCCCAGGTCCACGCCCAGTCCGTGGGCGAGCTCGTCGCCCAGGGCCATGGCGTTGAGCCCCGAGGAGCCGCCGAGCACGAGGAGCACGCCGAGCAGCACGAGCGGCGCCACGGCGGCGAGATCGGTGGTCTCGGCGCGGGCGACCGAGCCGATGCTCCAGAACCGGAAGCGGTCCAGGACCGCGGGCAGCATCAGCACCACGGAGGAGGTCAGCGCGGTGAAGCCGGCGTTCACGGCCGCGCCGGAGAGGACCAGGCCCGCGGGGGTCGGGGCGCCGCCGCCGAGCCGGGAGGAGCCGAAGACGAGCACCGCGGCCACGGCCGAGCCGGCGAGAGCCAGAGCGGTGAGCTGCCACGTGGTCACGAGGCCGAGCCAGCCGATGCCGAGAACCACCGCGCACGCGGCGCCGGCGGTCAGCCCCAGGAGCCCGGGGTCGCCCAGCGGGTTGCGGCTGACCCCCTGCATGCCGGCGCCGGCCACGGCCAGGGCCGCCCCCGCGAGCACCGCGGTCAGGGTGCGAGGGATCCTGCTCTGCACCACGGCGGCGTCGATGCCCAGGCCGGCGGAGACCTGCGCCCAGCCGCCCTCCAGGAGCGCGGCGGGCAGGCCGGTGAGCACGGCGACCACGGTGGCCGGGTCCACCGAGCGGGCCCCCCAGAACAGGGAGGCCGCGGCGGCGAGGGCCAGCAGCAGCACGGCCGCGGACAGGGCGAGACCCCGGCGCCGCTGCGCGGTGCCGGGGACCTGCCGGGTGGCCCGGGCGGGGGAGACCGTGCTCGAGCTGCTCACCGGGACCGCGGTCTCACCGGCCGCCGGCGGACGCGGCGGCCTCGGCGATGTCCGGCAGCACGTTCTCGAGCGCCCACGGGATGCTCAGCGGGGAGGCGGCCGAGACCGAGAGCACCTCCTGCTGGTCGCTCTGGAGCACCAGGGCGTCGTTCTCGACCGCGGGGACGCGGCTGAGCAGGGGGTCGTTCTCGATGGCCTCCCGCACGCTGTCGTCCTCGGCCCAGCTGACGAAGACGTCGGAGGTCAGCTCGTCGGCGCGCTCCGGGGACCAGGTGATGAAGAACTCGTCCTCCTTGCCCTCGGCGGCCTCCGCGACCGCCTCGGACTGGACCATGCCGAGGGACTCGAGGAACTTGGGGCGGTTGTCCACCGCGGTGTAGGCGAAGATCTGGTCGGCCGCGGACGGGTCGAGCGTGCCGTACACGAAGGACGTGCCCTCGAGCTCCGGGTGCTCGGCGGCGGCGTCCTCGATCTGCTGCTCGACGTCCGCCACGACCTCGGCGGCCCGCTCCTCCCGGCCCAGGGCCTGGCCGATGAGCTCGGTGGAGTCCTGCCAGGACGTCCCGTAGGCCACGGCGTCCTCGGGGAAGCCGACCACGGGCGCGATCTCGGAGAGCTTGTCGTAGTCCTCCTGCGTCAGCCCGGAGTAGGCGCCCAGGATGACGTCCGGCTGGAGCGCGGCGATCGCCTCGAAGTTGATGCCGTCCGTCTCGGCGTAGGTCTCCGGGGCCTCGGCGCCGGACTCCTCGAGCGCGGCGTCGAACCAGTCCGTGGAGCCGTTCTCGTTGGCGCCGAAGTCCAGGGCGGGCACCCCGACCGGGACCACGCCGAGGGCGGTGGCGACGTCGTGGTTGACCCAGGACACCGTGGCCACGCGCTCGGGGGCCTCCTCGATCGTGGTCTCGCCGAAGGCGTGCTCCACGGTGCGCGGGAACTCGCCGGTGGCGCCCTCCGCGGACGCGGACCCGCTCCCGGACTCCCCGCCCGCCGGTCCGGTGGAGCACCCGGTCAGGACCAGGGCCCCCGCGGCCAGCAGGGCGGCCGGGGCGAGGACGCGGCGGCGCGCGGCGGACGGGGCGGGGAACAGCGGGCGCGGAGCGCGGGGGAGCAGAGAGGTCACGGCCACCCTTTCGGACGTCGACGGCGGAACCGTCGGTGGGACGCGAGGTGAGGCAAGGGTTGCCTAACCCGGAAGACAGGGATCACCCTAGGGCGTGATCCGGCGAATACGCAACACGAGCATGATGTAATCGCTCCGCCGATGTGGTTAGGTATGCCTTGCCTAACTCCACGAGGGGCCCGAGCGGCCCCGTCCACCCCCTGCGAGGAGCCCATGCACGACTTCCTGCTGACCCACGACACCCCGGCGCAGTACGCCCGCGCCCTGCACGAGACCGTGGACGTGCTCGCCGTCCACCTCGCCGGCGCCCGGAGCCCCCGCTCCGCCGCCACGCCCGAGGAGCTCGAGGAGCTGGTCGCCGCGGTGGACCTCGAACGGCCCCTCGGGGACCTCGGCGCCGTGGTCGAGGAGACCCGGCGGCTCTACCTCGACCACGCCGTGCACTTCCACGCCCCGGGCTACATGGCCCACCTCAACTGTCCCGTGGCCATCCCGGCGGTGGCCGCCGAGGCGCTCACCGCCGCGGTGAACACGGCGGTCGAGACCTGGGACCAGAGCACCACCGCCACCCTGGTCGAGCAGCGGATCGTGGACTGGACCGCCGCGCGGATCGGCTTCCCCGCCGCGGGCGAGCCGGACGGCGTGTTCACCACCGGCGGCACCCAGTCCAACCTCCAGGCGCTGTTCACGGCCCGGGAGGAGCGCCTGTCCCGGGCGCACCCGGCGTCCCGCGGGGAGCGGCTCGGGCGGCTGCGGATCGTGGCGGGGGAGCACGCCCACTTCAGCATCGCGAAGGCGGCGCACCTGCTGGGGCTGTCCGCGGACGCGGTCGTGCCCGTGCCCGCCGCGCGGGGCGGAGCCCTGGACCCGGTCGCCCTCGAGCGCGTCCTGCACGAGGTCGCCGCGTCCGGCGCGGAGGTCGCCGCGGTCGTGGCCACGGCCGGCACCACGGACCTCGGGGCGATCGACCCCCTGGCCGACGTCGCCCGGGCGTGCTCCGCCCACGGCGTCTGGCTGCACGTCGACGCCGCCTACGGCGGCGGCCTGCTCGTCTCGCCCGCCCACCGCCACCGGCTGGACGGGATCGAACGGGCGGACTCCGTCACCGTGGACTTCCACAAGTCCTGGTTCCAGCCGGTCGCCGCCTCCGCCCTGCTGCTGCGGGAGGGGCGGAGCCTGCGCTTCTCCACGTGGAGCGCCGAGTACCTGAACCCCCGGCACGCGGTGCGGCCCAACCTCGTGGACAAGTCCCTGCAGACCACGCGCCGCTTCGACGCCCTGAAGCTGTGGATGACCCTGCGCACCGTCGGCGCCGAGGGGATCGGCCGCGCCCTCGACCGGGTGCTGGAGCTCGCCCAGGAGGCGGGCCGGATCGTGGACGAGACCCCCGACCTGGAGCTGGTGGCCGAGCCCGTGCTCTCGACCGTCCTGTTCCGGCACCGGTCCCCGGACGCCGACGACGACGCCGCGGACCGGCTCGTGGAGACCGTGCGGAGCGCGCTGTTCGACTCCGGCCGCGCCGCGGTCGCCTCGACCGTCCTCGACGGCCGCCGGTGCCTGAAGCTCACGCTCCTCAACCCGGCGACGACCACCGAGGACGTCCGGGGCGTGCTGGACCTCGTCCGGGCCGCCGCCCGCGGTGCCGCGCCCCGCCCGCTCGAGGCCGCGGCGGGGGCCCGCTGATGGCGCCCGCGACCGGGCACGTCCACGACCTGCTGGGCATCGGGATCGGCCCCTTCAACCTGGGCCTGGCCTGCCTCGCCGCACCGCTGGAGGACCTCGACGCGGTGTTCCTCGACGCGAAGGACGCCTTCGACTGGCACCCCGGGCTGATGCTCGAGGACGCCACGATCCAGGTCCCGTTCCTCGCCGACCTCGTCACCCTGGCCGACCCCACCTCCCCCTACTCCTTCCTCCACTACCTCAAGCGGACCGGACGGCTGTACCCGTTCTACATCCGGGAGGACTTCAACCCGCTGCGCGCCGAGTACAGCGCCTACTGCCGGTGGGCGAGCGAGCAGCTCGACAGCCTGCGCTGGGGCCGGGAGGTCGTCGGCGTCGAGCGCGACCCCGCCGACGACGCCTACGTGGTCACGGCCCGGACGGCCGCCGGGACGGAGCAGTGGCGGACCCGCCGGCTGGTCCTCGGCGTCGGCACGGTGCCCGCAGTGCCCGCGGGCGTGGACCCCGCCGCCGGCACCGTCCTGCACACCAGCGACTACCTGCCCCGGCGCGAGGAGCTGCTCGGGCGGGGGAGCGTCACCGTGCTCGGCAGCGGCCAGTCCGCCGCCGAGGTCTACCGCGACCTGCTCGAGCGCTCCGGCGCCGACGGCCCGCGGGTGGACTGGATCACCCGCTCCCCGCGGTTCTTCCCCATGGAGTACACGAAGCTCACCCTCGAGCTGACCTCCCCCGAGTACGTGGACCACTTCCACGGCCTCGGCGCGGACCGGCGGGACCGGCTCAACCGCGAGCACGCCAGCCTCTACAAGGGGATCAGCGCGGAGCTGGTGAACGACATCCATGAGCTGCTCTACCGCCGCTCGGTGCACGGGCACCCCGCCGGCCTGCTGACCACGAGCACCACCCTCATGGGTGTCGAGCAGGACGGCGGCGACCTGGTCCTCGCCCTGCACGACGACGAGCTCGAGCGCGACTGGCGGCACCCCACCGGCGCCCTGGTGCTGGCCACCGGATACCGCGCCGAGGTGCCCGGCTTCCTGGCCCCGGTCCTCGACGACATCGCGTGGGACCCCGCCGGCCGCTACGACGTCTCCCGCGACTACGCGGTCGACCACGAGCGCTCCCGGATCTGGGTGCAGAACGCCGAGGTGCACACCCACGGCCTGACCTCCCCCGACCTCGGCATGGGCGCCTACCGCAACAGCGTCATCCTCCGGGCCGTCACGGGCCGGGAGGTCTACCCGGTCGAGCCAGCCATCGCCTTCCAGACCTTCGGCGTCCCCCGGGGCGCCGCCCAGGACGTCCCCCGTGACGTCCCCCGCGACATCCCCCAGGAGACCGCATGACCGCCCGCCCCGCGCCCGCCCGTCTCGCCACCCCCGGCGGCGTCCTGACCCTTGAGCCGCTCGTCCCGGACGCGACCACCGTCGAGCTCCTGCACGCCTGGCTCACCCACTCCCGGTCCCGGTTCTGGGACCTGCTCGACGCCGACCCCGAGCGCGTCCGGCGCACCTTCGCAGCCGTCGCCGAGGACCCGCACCGCGACGCGTGGCTGGCCCGCCTCGACGGCGTCCCGCTCGGGCTCGTCGAGACCTACGACCCCGGCGCGGTGCTCCTCCCCGGCCACTACGCGCACCGGCCCGGCGACGTGGGGATGCACCTGCTCCTCGCCCCCGCACGGACCCCCGTGCCGGGCACGAGCGCCGCCCTCATGGCCGCCACGCTGCGCTGGCTCTTCGAGGCGCGCGGGGCCCGGCGCGTCGTCGTCGAGCCCGACGTCCGCAACACCGCCGTCCACCGGCTCAACGCCCGCGCCGGCTTCGAGGTCCACGGCCCGCTCGAGCTGCCCGGCAAGACCGCGCTGCTCAGCACGTGCACCCCCGAGGGGTTCGCGGCCTCCGAGCTGGGCCCCGCGACCGCCGTGGTCCCCGCCGTGGTCCCCGTCGCGGTCCCCGGGGAGGAGGCCGACGACGGGCCCGCCCACCTCGGCCTGCACCCGATGCGGACCGCCCACCGCCACCTGTGCTGCAAGGCCCTGGCCGAGTTCGCCCACGAGCGGCTGATCGCCCCCGAGCCCGTGGGGGAGGGGCTCTACGAGGTCCGCACCGGCGGGGACCGGGTCCGCTACCGGTTCCGCGCCCGGCGCACCGCCCTGGAGCACTGGGTGCTGGACGAGGGCTCGCTGCGCCGCTCCGTGGACGGCGCGGACGCCGAGCCGGACGCCCAGGCGCTGGTCACGGAGCTGGCCCCCGCGCTCGGCATGCCCCCGCACCTGCTGGCGACCTACCTCGAGGAGATCGCCGGGACCCTCGCCTCGGCCGCGTACAAGCTGGTGCACCGGACCCGGCCCTCGGCCGCGCTCGCGGAGGCGGGCTTCCAGGACGTCGAGGCGGCGATGACCGAGGGGCACCCGGGCTTCGTGGCCAACAACGGCCGGATCGGGATGGGCGTCACCGAGCACGACCGCTTCGCCCCCGAGGCCGCCCGTCCGGTGCGCCTCGTGTGGCTCGCCGTCCGCCGGGAGCTCAGCCGCCTCGACACCGGGCGCGGCCGCACCGAGGAGCAGCTGTGGGCCGGCGAGCTGGACCCGGCCGTGCGGTCCCGCTTCCGGGCCCGGCTGACCGGTCTGGGCCTGGACCCGGAGGACTACCGTCCCCTGCCGGTGCACCCCCACCAGTGGGAGCACCGGATCGCGGTGACGTTCGCCCCCGACCTCGCCCGCCGGGACCTCGTGCTGCTGGGCACCACCGGGGACGAGCACCGGGCGCAGCAGTCGATCCGCACGTTCTTCAACGTCTCCCGTCCCGACCGGCACTACGTGAAGACCGCCCTGGCCGTGCAGAACATGGGCTTCCTCCGGGGGCTCTCCCCCCGGTACATGCGCGACACCCCCGCGATCAACGACTGGGTCGCCGACGTCGTCGCGGCCGACCCGGTGCTCGCGGAGGCCGGGTTCTCGGTCCTGCGGGAGGTGGCCGCGGTCGGCTACACCGGGGACGCGTACCACCGCGCCGCCGCCTCCGGCCACGGGGAGGAGGGCCCGCACACGAAGATGCTCGCGGCGCTGTGGCGGGAGAGCCCCGTGCCCCGGCTCGCGGACGGGGAGCGGCTCGCGACCCTCGCGTCCCTGCTGCACGTCGACGCCGGCGGCACACCGCTGGTCTCCGTGCACGTGCGCGCGTCCGGGCTGGACGCCGCGGAGTGGGTGCGGCGGCTGCTCGCCGTGTACCTCGCCCCGGTGGCCCGGTGCCTGCTCGCCCACGACCTCGTGTTCATGCCGCACGGAGAGAACGTCGTCCTCGTCCTGGCCGGGCACGTCCCGCGGCGGGCGGTCATGAAGGACATCGGCGAGGAGGTCGCCGTCGTCACGGACCGGCCCCTCCCGGAGGGCCTCGAGCGGATCCGCCACGTGGTGCCGCCCGCCACGGCGGCGCTGTCCGTGCACACGGACGTGTTCGACGGCGTGCTGCGGCACCTCGCGGGCCTGCTCGAGGCCGACGGGCTGCTGGCCGCGGACGAGTTCTGGGACCTCGCGGCGCGGTGCCTCCAGGACGTCGCCGACGCCGACCCGGCCGGCGCGGACCGCGTGCCGCTCTTCGCGCCCCGGTTCGAGCACTCCTGCCTCAACCGGCTGCAGCTGCTCAACACCCTGCAGATGGTCGACCTGACCGACCAGGCGGCGTCCCTGCAGTACGCAGGGACCCTGGAGAACCCGGTGGCCGGGCGGGTGCCCGTGCGCTGACCCGCCCGCCCCGCCCCGTCCGGGACCGGGCGGGCCCCGCCCGGACCCCGAGTGGCGTTTCCCCGGGTCCTGCCCCAGGATTGAGCGGTGCCCGACGACCGTTCCGCCACCGCCGACCCCGCCCCCGGCCACGACTCCGGCCACGGCTCCGTGCCCGAGCTGCTGGTCGGCCTCGTCCTCTCCCCGCAGATCGCGGGCGCCCTGCCCCGGGACCTCGCGGCCTCCCTGCAGGGGCCGCTGCACGCGCGCTATCCCGGGGTGCGCTGGCGGGTGGCGGCGGTGACCGACCGGCTGGTCGTCCCGCCCGCCGACGGCCTGGACCTGCTCGAGGCCGCGCGCGACCGGATGCTCGACGAGGACTGGGACCTCGTCGTGGTCCTCACGGACGTCCCGCTCAAGGACGGCCGCAGCCCCGTGCTCACGCAGCTGAGCCCTGTGCACGGCGTGGGCCTGGTCGCCGTCCCGGCCCTCGGCGCGCTGCACGTGGGGCAGAAGGTGCGGCAGACGACCGTGCGGGTGGTCGGCCACCTGCTCGGCCACGACACGGAGGACGCGGGCGACGCCGACGCGCAGGAGGAGCTCGTGCGGCGGGCGCGGCAGCGCTCGGAGGACCTGGTGGACCGGCCCGAGGACAACGCCGTGCAGTTCACGGCCCGCGTCCTCGGCGGCAACGTGCGCCTGCTGCTCGGGATGATCCGTGCCAACCGGCCGTGGACCCTGGTGGTGCGCCTGTCCCGCACGCTCGCCCTGGCCGCGGCGACCGGCGTGCTCACCCTGGTCGCCTCGGACCTGTGGCTGCTCGCCGCCGCCTACGGGCCCTGGCGGCTGGGGCTGCTGGGCCTGCTGTCGATCGGCGCGGTGACCGGCGCCCTCGTCGTCGGCGCCCGGCTGTGGGAGCGCCCGCGCCGGCGGGCCGAGCGCGAGCAGGTGGCCCTGTTCAACCTCGCCACCGCCGCCACCGTGGCCATCGGCGTCTCCGTCTTCTACCTCGCGGTCTTCGCCCTGTCCTGGCTCGGGGCGCTGCTGCTCGTGGACGGCGGAGTCTTCGCGGCGGTGATCGGCGCTCCGGCCGGGGCGGTGGAGTACGTCAAGCTCGCGTGGCTGACCGCCACGCTCGCCACCGTGGGCGGGGCCCTCGGGGCCGGGCTCGAGGACGACGACGCCGTGCGCGCCGCGGCGTACACCCGCTCGGAGCCCTGACCCGGACCACCGCCGGCCTCGCCCGCGCGGACGCCGACAGTCAGTAGACTTGGTGTTCCCGGGGTGTTCCCGGAGCCGACCCGGGAGGACACCATGGCCGCCGCGCAGCAGAGCCCCGCGAAACCCCGCACGCCCCGCACGCCGCGCCTGCGGCGCAGCAACTGCAGCCGTCCCGGGATCACCCGCCGCGGGTACGGCAAGGGGTTCGCCTACCGGCACGCCGACGGCACGAAGGTCCAGGACGGGGACGAGCTCGACCGGATCCGCGGGCTGGCGATCCCCCCGGCCTGGAAGGACGTGTGGATCAGCCCCCAGCCCAACGGGCACATCCAGGCCACGGGAGTCGACGGCGCCGGGCGGCGCCAGTACATCTACCACCCCCGGTGGCGGGAGCTGAAGGACCGCGAGAAGTTCGACCGCGTCCTCGACTTCGGCGACACGCTCCCGCAGGCCCGCCCGGCCGTCACCCGGCTGCTGCGGACGGAGGGCGCCACGGAGGAAAAGGCCTGCGCGGCGGCCTTCCGGCTCATGGACGAGGCCGCCCTGCGCATCGGCAACGAGGAGTACGCCCAGTCGAACGGCTCCTACGGCGTCACCACCCTGCTGGTCCGGCACGTCCGGGTGGACGGCCGGGACGTGCACCTCGACTTCCCCGGCAAGAGCGGGCACCGGTGGGCGCTGAGCCTCCGGGACGCCGACCTCGCCGCCGCGCTCGCGCCCCTGCTGGAGCGCGGCCCGGACGAGACCGCGCTCGCGTTCCGCGACGAGGACGGGCAGTGGACCGGCATCACCAGCGCCCGCCTCAACGACTTCGTGCGGGACCGGTGCGGCCCCGACTTCACCGCCAAGGACTTCCGCACCTGGCAGGGCACGGTGACCGCCGCGATGGCGCTCGCCGCCCGCGCCGGCACCCGCCCCAGCGAGAGCGCCCGGAAGAAGGCCGTGTCCGTCGCCATGCGGGAGGTCGCCGAGCACCTGGGCAACACCCCCGCCATCGCCCGCAGCTCCTACACGGACCCGCGCGTGATCGACCGGTTCCTGGACGGCGAGACCATCGACGCCGCCACCTACCGGGCCGCGGAGCGGTCCCTGCGCGGATTCCTCACCTGAGCCGCGGGCCCGGGGTGGCCGGGCGGCCGCCCCGGGCCCGTGCTCAGGACAGGCCCACGTAGGTGGCCGAGTAGCCGAAGCCGACGACGTCGTCGCGGCCGTCGCCGTCGACGTCCCCGAGCAGGCGCGGATACCGCGCCGGGTCCCAGCCGGCCGCCCAGCCGAAGGAGCCGGACGTCAGCTCGGGCCCGGTCAGGAAGTCGTCGTCCCCGTAGGCCACGAGCACGCCCGCGTTGCCGAAGCCGACCACGTCCAGGATCCCGTCGCCGTTGATGTCCGCGAGGTCCCGGGGGTGCCGGTCGGTGCGCCAGCCCTGCGCGGCGCCGAAGTCGGCGAGCTCGAGCGAGACCGGCTGGTACCTGGGCTCGCCCGGGGCGGAGGGCCGGGAGTAGGCGGCGAGGGCCCCGCGGTGGCCGAAGCCGATCACGTCCGGGGGAAGGTGACCGCTGACGTTGCCGACGACCCGGGGGTGCTGGTCGACGCGCCACCCCTGGGCGTACCCGAAGTCGCGGATCTCCAGGGCGGGCTGGGTGAACGTGTCCCCGAGCGCCGAGAAGTAGGAGACGTAGGTGCCGGCGTCACCGAAGCCCACGATGTCGGCCGTCCCGTTGCCGTCCATGTCGGCGAGCATCCGGGGGTTCTTGTCGATCCGCCACCCGCGGTCCCAGCCGTAGCTGTCGATCCGCTTGCCGGTGCCGTCGAAGGTGCGGTCCGCCCGGCCGTGGGAGACGGTCACGCCGGAGTACCCGAAGCCGACGATGTCCGCCGTCCCGTTCCCGGAGAGGTCGGCCAGCTCGCGGACGTGCTGGTCGACCCGCCAGCCCTGGTTCCAGCCGAACTCGCGGACCTTGAGCTGCGGCGCGGTGAAGCTGCCGTCGGGCTGCGCGTAGGAGACGATCACGCCGGCGTTGCCGAAGCCGACGAGATCGTCCCGGCCGTCGCCGTCGACGTCGGCGACCGTGCGCGGGTGCCGGTCGGTGCGCCAGCCCTGCGCGGTGCCGAAGTCGCGGACCCTCAGCACCGGCGCGGCGAACGTGCCGTCGGCCTGGCCCTGGGCGACGAAGACGCCGGGGTCGCCGAAGGCGACGACGTCGGCGCGGCCGTCCCCGTTGACGTCGGCGAGCTCGCGCACGTGCTGGCCGACCCGCCAGCCGTCGACGTAGGAGAGGAATCCCTGGGTGGACACGGCGTGGGCCGGTCCGGCGAGAGCGATGCCGGTGGTGGCCAGCGCCGCCGCGGAGAGCCCGGTGAGCAGCCGGGCCGTCGGTGAGCGTTTCATGGTGGAACCTCCAGGTTCCGTGGAGCGGAGAACTCGGTCCGGAGCGCCGGACGGCGGGTGGGACGCCGGTCGGCCCCCACCGCCCGGCGATCGGCCGTGCGCTCGGCCGGGGTCCCGGGACCGTGGGTCCACCGGTGACCGCGCTCTGCCGAGCGGACGGAACTGCTGGTGGGACCAGTCTAGATCCGTGCGTATGCGATCGCTAAGTGTTCTCCGTGCCGTGCTGAATCGTTATCCCGGATCCGTGACCGGAGGCCCGGGTCCCCGTCCCGGGGCCGCTCAGCGGCGGATGCCGCGGCGGATGCCGCGGCGGAAGTACAGGACCGGGCCCACGAAGTTGACGGCGATGATCGCGGCCCACTTCCCCTTGCCGCCGTTGACCTCCGCCGCGGGCCGCAGGGCGAGGCCCGTCCAGGCGGTGGCCGCCAGTGAGACCTGCACGGACGCCAGCGTCAGCAGCGCGGTCCGCTGCCCCGGCGTGAGGTCCTTCCACCGGGTGCTCCTCCTGGTGCCGATGCGCGTCATGGTCGTCCTCCCGGTGCTCGGGGACTCGGGGTCCCGGCGGCCGCTCCGCGGGCGGCCCGTGGCACTCATGCTGGTGCGGGCGCCGCCGGCAGTCAACGCCTGACCGGCATGCGGGCCCCGGGCGCCGGTGCACGCGCATGGGGACATCCTGCTCCACCGCCGGGTCCCGTGTCCGCGTGTGACCGAGGATTCCGGGCGTCGGCGGGCTCCGGCACCCGCGGCGGGGCCGGCACCGGGCCGGCGGTCTAGCCTGGGAGGTATGACCCGGTCCCGGACCTTGTCGCCGTCCGTTCCCGTCCCCGTCCCCGTTCGGGGGCCGGTCGCCGGAGCGGCCGCCGCCGTGCCGCTCGGGGTCCGGCCGTGATCGGCCGGCTGCCGCGCGGTGCCCGCCGGCACTGGGCGGACCTGGAGCGCCCGGGCCACCCGGTGCCTCCCCCGGTGGACACCGCGGCGTTCGCCGGCCTGCCTGAGCCCGCGCGCCGCTGGTTGGAGCACGCCGTGCCGCCCGGAACCCCGGCGTGGGCCGCGGCGGAGCTGTCGATGCGCGGCGAGATCCGGCTCGGCGGCGCGTGGCGCGCCTTCTCCGCCCGGCAGCTCGTCGCGCCCGGGATCGGCTTCGTCTGGGCCGCCCGCACCCGGGTCCTCGGCCTGCTGGTCGCGGGCTACGACCGGTACGGGCCCGGCGGGGGCGAGCTGCGGTGGCGGCTGCTGGGCCTCGTGCCCGTGCTGTCCGCCGCGGGGCCGGACATCACGCGCAGCGCCGCCGGGCGGCTCGCGGGCGAGGCGGTCGTCGTGCCGTCGGCCTGCCCGGCCGCCGCGTGGTCCGAGGGGCCTGTCCCGGACACCGCCGTCATGACCTGGGTCCTCGACGGGGAGCGCGAGGACGCCCTGATCCGGGTCGACCCGGACGGCCGGCTCCGGGAGCTGAGCATGCAGCGGTGGGGCGACCCCGACGGCACCGGGTACGGCCGCCGCCCCTTCGGGGTCGCGTTCTCCGAGGAGGCCGATCTCGCCGGCGTGCGCGTGGCCACCGTCCTGCGCGCCGGCTGGGCCTGGGGCACCGACCGGCAGGCCGAGGGCGAGTTCTTCCGGGCGCGGATCGAGGACGTCCGGTTCCGCTGAGCGGCCCTCCCGGCACGGGACTCCCCGAACGGGGCGACCTGCCCGGGAAGCCGTCCGGTCAGCGGGCCGGTCCCTGGTCGACCGGTCCGTCCCCGGGCAGGTCCTGCGGCCGGTCGGGCGCCGGGGAGGACCACGGCACCGGCGCCGCCGCGGGGGACGGCGGCTCGACCGGCCCCTGGTCGAGCCGGAACGGCGGGTACTCGTCCCGCAGGAGCAGCACGTAGGCGAGGACCCGGTTGACCCAGCGGTTGATGCCCACGACCAGCGCGAACAGCTCGGGACGGTACCGACCCGTGAAGAGCAGGACCACGGCGGCCACCAGCACGAGCAGCCCGAGCAGGGACGGTCCCCAGCTGGTGGTCGTCGTGCCGTCGTCGCCGCTGCGGGTGGTGCTCCACGTGCCTCCGCCCGTGAGCACCCCGACGATCAGCAGGTGCGGGATCGCCAGGAGCCACCACTTCACGAGCACGAGACCGCGGGAGAGCCGCTCCGGGTAGGCGACCTCCAGCTGCGCCGGGTGGTCCGCGCGGGCCAGGGTGAAGGGCGGGTACCGGTCGGTGCCCAGAGCGGAGTAGGAGTAGAACGCCACCCGCCAGCTCCACCGCAGGACCCCCACGCTGAAGGAGAACCATGAGGGCGGGTACCGGCCCGTGAACAGGATGGCGAACCCGGCGGCGACCGTGGTGACCACCAGGGCGAACCACAGCACGGCCAGCACGATCAGGTGCGGGACCACCAGCAGCCACTTGACCAGCCACAGCCACCGGGACAGCCCCGCGTCGAGGAAGCCGGTCAGGCGCACGGGCGAGACCGGCGGCGGGGTCCGGTCCTGCCCCGGGTTCTCGGCGAGGGCCGCGCCCGGGCCCGTGCCGCGCGGCGGGGTGCGCGGGTCGATGTCCCTGCCGAGTCCGGCGGCGCCGAGCAGCAGCAGCGGGAGGCCCACGACCAGTCCGGCCAGCCCGCCGACCAGCTGGCCGCCGGCCAGGGGGCCCAGGAGGTCGGAGCGCGCCCCGAGCTGCAGGTCCGCCCAGACCGGCCGGGTGGCGTCGGCGTTCATCACCACGAGCGTCCAGCTGCCCGAGCGCAGGTCCAGGGTCAGCTCCCGGGTGCCGGGGCCCTGGTCCGAGTCGGCCCAGAAGGTCTGGTTCCCGGGCCGGTCGGGCACCCGCTCGCCGGGCACCCGGGCCCGCGTGTCGTCCCCGGACTCCGTGGCGCGGCCGAGCTCGGCGTGGGCGACACCGTCGAGGTACCGGTCGACGTCGGCGGTCTCGGCCACGCCCACGAAGATGTCCTGCTGCGGGTCGGCCGCCGTCACGCGCACCTGCACCCTGCCGAGCTGGTCGAGGAAGGGCACGGGGGAGAGCTGGGCGTCGCCGACGTCGAGCACGGCGGGCGGGCCCACCAGGGCGTAGGTGATGGTCTGGTGCCGGTCCGGGGACGCGGTGAGGAAGCGCCCGTCCTGCTGGGCCGCGGCCGCGCCGGCGAGGACCAGACCGCTCACGAGCGCCGCCAGGCCCAGGGCGGTCAGCAGGGTGCCCAGGACCAGCAGCACCCACTGCCCGGGTCTGGTGCGGCGCGGGGCGTCCTGCCGGTCGGCCGGACGGGGTGGGCGGGAGGCGGGGTGCTCGTTCACGGAAGCTCCTGAGGAGTCGGGCGGTGGCCGGAGCCCGGTGCGGGGCGTCCGCGGGATGTCGGCGGGTGGTCTCTTCGATGTGCTTCCCGGGTCCGCTGCCCTGCGGTGCGGTCCCTGCGGTGCGGTGCGGTGCGGTGCGGTGCGGTGCGGCTCGGTCCCGGCCCGGGGCCGGTGGGGCCGGGGCTCACCCGCGCAGGACGGCGGCCCCCGTGATCCGGTCCGCGGCCAGGTCGGCGAGGGCCCGGTCCGCGGCGCGCAGGGGATAGGGGACGGTGGTGGGGCGCAGCCCCAGCCGGGCGGCCAGCCGCAGGAACTCCTCGCCGTCCTGCCGGGTGTTGGCGGTCACGCTGCGCAGCTGCCGCTCCTGGAAGAGCTCCGCGGCGTAGTCGAGGGCCGGGACGTCGCTGAGGTGGATCCCGGCGACGGCCAGGGTGCCGCCCCGGTCCAGGGCGCGCAGCGCCGGGGGGACGAGGGTGCCCACGGGGGCGAAGAGGATCGCCGCGTCCAGCGGCACCGGGGGAGGCTCGTCGGCCTCCCCCACGAAGGCGGCGCCCAGGTCGCGGGCCAGCTCGCGCGCCGCCTCCGAGCGGGTCATGACGTGGACCTCCGCGCCCTGGTGCAGGGCCACCTGGGCGGCGAGGTGGGCGGACGCGCCGAAGCCGTAGATGCCCAGCCGGCCCCCGGGCGGCAGCTGGGCCCGCCGCAGCGCCCGGTAGCCGATGATCCCGGCGCACAGCAGGGGGGCCGCGTGCTCGTCGTCGAACTCCTCGGGCAGGCGGTAGGCGAAGGCCTCCGGGGCCAGGGTGAGCTCCGCGTAGCCGCCGTCCTGGTCCCACCCGGTGAAGCGCGGGGCGGTGCAGAGGTTCTCCCGGCCGCGGCGGCAGAACCGGCAGCGGCCGCAGGTGTGCCGCAGCCACGCGACGCCCACGCGCTCGCCCTTCCGGAACCGGGCGCAGCCGGGACCCGCGCCCACCACCTCGCCGACGATCTCGTGGCCCGGGATCACCCCCGCCCGGTGCAGGGGGAGGTCGCCCTCCACGAGGTGCAGGTCGGTGCGGCACACCCCGCAGGCCCGCACCCGGAGGAGCAGCTCCCCGGGCCCCGGCACGGGGTCGGGGCACTGCCCGAAGCGCATCGGCCCGCCGGCCGCGGGACCGGGCTCATCGATCCACCACGCACGCATGCTGTCCTCGTCGATCCCCCCGGGGAGGGCTCCGGCCGCGGCCGTGACCCCTGTCCTGGCTCCGAGTCTAGGAACGGATCGGGGGCGCCGTCAGGAAACGAGGAATGTTAATGCCCGGCCCCGGAGCCCGGGGCCGTGCGGGCCGCCCCCGCTTCTCGGCGGGAGGTGTTCCCAATCGGGACGCGGGGGACGAGCATGGGGGGACGAAGGACCGCGCGGGTGCGGCCCGCGTCGCAGGCACCCGGGCGGAACCCGATCCGGCGCGCGACGAGAGGACTCAGGGATGACCGAGCGCATCGACCGATGGCCCACGGGGGCTCCGTGCTGGGCGGACATCATGGTCTCGGACCTGGACCGTTCCATGGACTTCTACGCGAGCGTGCTCGGGTGGCGGTTCACGCCCTCGGACCCGGAGTACGGCGGCTACTGCAACGCCCTGGTGGACGGCCAGCCGGTGGCGGGGATGTCCCCCGCGCTGCCCGAGATGGAGGACGACCCGCACGCGTGGGCGGTCTACCTCGCGTCCGACGACATCGTGGCCACGGGCAGGGCCGCGGTGGCGGCCGGTGCCCGGCAGCTGTTCGAGCCGATGGCCGTGGGCAGCTTCGGCACCATGGGCGTGTGGATTGATCCCACGGGGGCGGCCTTCGGGGTGTGGCAGCCGCAGGAGCACACCGGGTTCAGCATCGTCGGCAAGCACGGGACCGTGGCCTGGTGCGACCTCCTGACCACCGACCAGACAGCCGCCGAGCGGTTCTACGCCGAGGTCTTCGGCTACACGTACCAGGACATCGGGACGCGGCACGAGGCGTACGCGGTGTTCACGGTCCCGGGCATGGACCGTTCGGCCGGCGGCATCGGCGTGGCCGCCGAGGACGTCGACCACCTGCAGGAGGCGCCGCCGCTGTGGTGGGTCTGCTTCGAGGTCGACGACGCCGACACCGCCGCCGAGCGGGTCGTCGCCGCGGGAGGCGCGCTGGTCCAGGAGCCGGAGGAGTTCGGCTACGGGGAGCTGGTGTTCGCCGCCGGCCCGGACGGCGAGCGCTTCGCCATGATGGGCCCGTCCTCGGAGGACTGGACGGAGGAGGACGACGAGGACGCCGACCCGGACGACGACGGCGCCGACGGGGACGCCGGCCGGCCGTGAGCACACCCCTGCCCGCTCCGGCCGGCAGCGGGCCGGGGCGTGGGGCGACGGCCCGGTGCCTCAGGGCGTCGGGCTCAGAACATCCCCACGACGGCGCCGACGAACCACAGCACCACGAACAGCGCCACGAGGCCGATGATGACGGCCAGCGCGAGCTTCCCCTTCGAGGAGTCGCCGGGCCGGTCGACGTCGAGCTCGGGGTTGGTGGGACCCACGCCCGAGCCGGCGTCGGGAGGGGTGTCGCCCTCGATGCTCAGGCCGGACTCCTCGTTCAGGGCGTCACCGGTCTTCTTCGGGTCGTTGCGTGCCTGCTCGGGATTGATCTCGGCCACGGGGTCCTGCTCTCTTCCGGTGGGACGTGCTGGGACGGGTGCTCCCAGCAGAATAGCAAGCTTGCTGGTGAAACGGCCGGGGTCGCCCGGGTGCGCCGGGAACGGGCGACCCGGTGTGCGCGATCGGAAACATGCCCGCCACGCGGGCATGAGATGACTTGAGTGCAACTCGTGGTATCACTTGTACCGTGTGGTACCCGTCACACGCCTGCCGGCAGTCCGGGGACCCGCGTCCCCGCTCCGCCACCCGGAGCCGGTCCTGCCGCTCGCCCCTCGAGGAGTCCGTTCATGTCCACGCCATCCCGTCCGGGGCGCGCCCGCCGCCCTCTCGCCGTCACCTCCCTGGCCGCCGTGGCCGCCCTCGTCCTCACCGGCTGCCTGTCCTCGGACCGCGAGGAGGGGGGAGCCGGCGCCACCCCGGCCGCCGGCGGCGGCGACGTCGACGGCACGTTCGTCTTCGCGGCGTCGTCCGACCCCAAGACCCTCGACCCGGCGTTCGCGCAGGACGGGGAGTCCTTCCGCGTCTCCCGCCAGATCTTCGAGGGTCTCGTGGGCGTGCAGGAGGGCTCGGCGGACCCCGAGCCCCTGCTCGCCGAGTCGTGGGAGCAGTCCGAGGACGGGCGGACCTACACGTTCCAGCTCCGGGAGGGCGTCACCTTCCACGACGGCACGGCGTTCGACGCCGAGGCCGTCTGTGCGAACTTCGAGCGCTGGTACAACTTCGAGGGCCTCCTGCAGTCCGAGAACATGGCCTACTACTACGGCTCGCTGTTCAAGGGCTTCGCGGACGCCCCCGAGGACGCCATCTACTCCGGCTGCGAGGCCACGGGGGAGGGGGAGGCCGAGGTGACCCTGAACAAGCCGTTCGCCGGTTTCATCGCCGCCCTGTCCCTGCCGGCGTTCGCCATGCAGTCCCCCACGGCCCTCGAGGAGTACGGCGCGGACACCGCCGGCGGCACGGAGGAGTCCCCGGAGCTCTCCGAGTACGCCCAGGGCCACCCGGTGGGCACCGGGCCGTTCCGGTTCGACTCCTGGGACGTGGGCAACCAGGTGGTCCTGGCCGCCCACGGCGACTACTGGGGCGAGCAGGGCCAGGTCACCGACGTGATCTTCCGGATCATCGACGACCCCCAGGCCCGCCGCCAGGCGCTCGAGTCCGGCAGCGTGGACGGCTACGACCTGGTGGCCCCGGCCGACACCCAGGCCCTGACGGACGCCGGCTACAACGTGGTCACCCGCGACCCGTTCACGATCCTGTACCTCGGCTTCAACCAGGCGCAGGAGGAGCTCGCGGACGTCGACGTCCGCCGCGCCATCGCGCACGCCATCGACAAGGAGGCCCTGGTCTCCCAGACGCTGCCCGAGGGCACCACGGTGGCCACCCAGTTCATCCCGGAGTCCGTCAACGGCTACAACGAGGACGTCACCGAGTACGAGTACGACCCCGAGCGGGCCCGCGAGCTGCTCGCGGAGGCCGGCTACGCCGACGGCCTGGAGCTGGACTTCAGCTACCCGACCGGCGTCTCCCGCCCCTACATGCCGAACCCCGAGCAGACGTTCACCACGCTCACCGCGCAGCTGGAGGAGGTGGGCATCACCGTGAACCCGCAGCCGGACAAGTGGTCCCCGGACTACCTCGACCGCATCAACGGCACCCCGGACCACGACCTGCACCTGCTCGGCTGGACCGGCGACTACAACGACACCGACAACTTCGTGGGCGTGTTCTTCGGCCGGGAGAAGCCCGAGTTCGGCTTCGCGGAGCCCGAGCTGTTCCGGGCGCTGGCCGAGGCCCGCGAGCTGACCAGCGTCGAGGAGCAGACGCCGGTCTACGAGGACATCAACGAGCAGATCATGCAGCTGCTGCCGGCGGTGCCCCTGGCCAACCCGGCGCCGTCGCTGGCCTTCGACCCCCGGGTGGAGTCCTACCCGGTGAGCCCGGTCAACGACGAGGTCTTCAACAGGATCGAGCTCAGCGAGTGAGCCCGGGTCCGGGGCGGCGCAGCGCGCCGCCCCGGGCCGCCCCCGCCGTCCTCCCGGCGGTCCTCCCCTCTGCCCCTCTCCGTCCGGAAGGACCGGAATGCTCCGCGTCATCGGCAAGCGGCTCGCCCTGCTCGTCCCCACCCTCCTCGGCCTGTCGGTCCTGCTCTTCGCGTGGGTCCGCGCCCTGCCCGGCGGGCCGGCCACCGCCCTGCTGGGGGACAAGGCCACCCCCGAGGCCGTGGCCCGCATCAACGAGGTCTACGGCTTCGACCGCCCCCTGCTCGAGCAGTACGTCGTCTACACGGGCCAGCTCCTCCGGGGGGACTTCGGCGCCTCCATCGTGACCGGCCGGCCCGTGGTCCAGGAGTTCCTCACCCGCTTCCCCGCCACCCTGGAGCTCTCGCTCGTGGCGCTGGTCTTCGCCGTGGGCATCGGGGTCCCGCTCGGCTACGTGGCCGCCCGCCACCGCGGCAGGCTCCTGGACCACTCCTCGGTGGTGCTGTCCCTGCTGGGCGTCACCGTCCCCGTGTTCTTCCTGGCGTTCATCCTCAAGTGGCTGCTCGCGATCCAGGTCCCGCTCTTCCCGGCGGACGGACGGCAGGACCCGCGCATCGACGCGACGCACCACACCAACTTCTTCGTCCTCGACGGCCTCCTCACCGGCGAGTGGGACGCGGCGTGGGACGCGCTCCTGCACCTGGTCCTGCCGGGTGTGGCCCTGGGCACCATCCCGCTGGCGATCATCGTGCGCATCACCCGGGCCTCGGTGCTGGAGGTCCAGAGCGCGGACTACGTGCGCACCGCCCGCGCCAAGGGCCTGACGCGCGGTCTGATCCGCGGCCGCTACATCCTGCGCAACGCCATGCTCCCCGTGGTCACCACCATCGGCCTGCAGACCGGCCTGCTGATCTCCGGGGCCGTGCTCACCGAGACCGTCTTCGCGTTCAACGGCATCGGCCGATTCCTGCGGGACGCGATCTTCACCCTCGACTACCCCGTGCTGCAGGGCTTCATCATCTTCATCGCCCTGGCCTACTCCCTGATCAACCTGCTGGTGGACATCTCCTACAGCCTCATCGACCCCCGGGTGCGTGTCCAGTGAGCGCCACACTTCCTCCTGCCCCCTCCGGCCCCTCGCACACCGAGGGCCCCGAGGCCGTCACGACCACCCCGGGCACCACCGCGGCGGTCGGCACGAGCCTGTGGAAGGACGCCTTCCGCCGGCTGCGCCGCAATCCCGCGGCCATCGCCGGGGCCGTGATCGTCGGCGTCTTCCTGCTCGTGGCCCTCCTGGCCCCGTGGCTCGCCCCGTTCGGCGGCGAGGAGCTGCCCGGGCGCACCGAGATCACCCCCACCACCATCCCCGGCCCCGGCGAGGTCGAGGGCTATCCGCTGGGCCTGGACCGCTTCGGCGGGGACCTGCTGTCCAAGCTGATCTGGGGGGCCCGCGCCTCCCTGGTGATCGGGGTGGTCTCCACCGCCCTGGGCCTGGTCGGCGGAATGGTCCTCGGCCTGCTGGCCGGCGGCCTCGGCGGCTGGGTGGACAGCGTGATCATGCGCTTCGTGGACATCCTGCTCTCCGTGCCCAACCTGCTGCTCGCGGTGTCCATCGCCGCGATCATGGGGCAGAGCCAGTGGGCCGTGATGATCGCGATCGGCGCCTCCCAGGTGCCCATCTTCGCCCGCCTGCTGCGATCCTCGATGCTGTCCCAGCGGGGCGCCGACTACATCCTCGCCGCCCAGACCCTGGGCCTGTCCCGCCGCACCATCACCATGAGCCACCTGCTGCCCAACAGCACCGGGCCGGTCATCGTCCAGGGCACCCTGACGCTGGCCACCGCGGTGATCGACGCGGCCGCCCTGTCCTTCCTGGGCCTGGGCGGCGGCGTGCCGCAGACGGCGGAGTGGGGCCGCATGCTCACCTACGCCCAGGCCGAGCTGTCGATCGCCCCGCAGCTGGCGTTCCTGCCCGGCCTGTGCATCGCCGTCACCGCCCTGGGCTTCACCCTGCTGGGGGAGTCCCTGCGCGAGTCCCTCGACCCCAAGTCACGAACCGCGTGAGGTGCACCGACCGATGAGACCGGAGAACCACGCCCCGGGGGCGGACCCCGCCCCGCTGCTCGAGCTCGGGAACCTCGCCGTGGCCTTCAGCACGATGAACGGACCGGTCCAGGCCGTCCACGAGGCGTCCCTGACGCTGCGCGAGGGCCGGACCCTCGCCATCGTGGGGGAGTCCGGCTCGGGAAAGTCCACCACCGCCATGTCCGTGATCGGGCTGCTGCCTGGCAACGGCCGGGTGACCGGCGGCTCCGTCCGCTTCGCGGGCCAGGAGCTCGTGGGCCTGGACGAGGCGCGGATGCGGCGGATCCGCGGCCGGCAGATCGGGCTCGTCCCGCAGGACCCCATGTCCAACCTCAACCCCGTGACCACGGTCGGCCGCCAGGTGGCCGAGACCCTGCTCGTGCACGGACTGGCCACCCGCCGGGACGTGGACGAGAAGGTCGTGGCGGCGCTCGCGGCCGCGGGGCTGCCCGAGCCCGAGCGGCGCGCCCGGCAGTACCCGCACGAGTTCTCCGGGGGCATGCGCCAGCGCGCGCTCATCGCGATCGGGCTCGCCTGCCGGCCGCGGCTGCTCATCGCCGACGAGCCGACGTCCGCCCTCGACGTCACCGTGCAGCGCACCATCCTGGACCAGATCGAGCGGATGACCGAGGAGATCGGCACGTCCGTGCTGCTCATCACCCACGACCTGGGCCTGGCCGCGGAGCGCGCCCAGGACATCGTGGTGATGCACCGCGGGCGGATCGTCGAGGCCGGCCCGTCCGCCCGGGTGCTCGAGGACCCGCAGGACGAGTACACCCGCCGCCTCGTGCAGGCGGCGCCCTCGGTGGCCGCGGCCCGGGTGGGCCGGCAGAACGCCCCGTCGCCGGGCCGGACGGGAGCGGGGACGACGGCGGCGGCTCCGGTGGCGGCCGGTCCGTCGGCCTCGGGCCCGACGGCGGGAGGCGTCGCGGCCCCCGCCGCCCAGGAGGCGGCCGGGGCCGCCGCCCAGGAGCCGCTGGTGGTGATCGAGAACCTCACCAAGGTCTTCAAGGGGCGGCTGGGCCAGGCGGACTTCACCGCGGTCCAGGACGTCTCCCTCACGGTGCCCCGCGGCAGGACCGTGGCGATCGTGGGCGAGTCCGGGTCGGGGAAGACGACGACGGCGCGGATGCTGCTGAAGCTCTTCGAGCCCACCTCCGGGTCGATCCGCTTCGACGGCCAGGACGTGACAGGACTCCGGGGCAGGCAGCTGGCCGCGTTCCGGCAGCGGGTCCAGCCGATCTTCCAGGACCCGTACTCGTCCCTCAACCCGATGTTCACGATCGGGCGGATCGTCGAGGAGCCGCTGTCCACCTACGGCCGCGGCACCCGGGCGGAGCGCCAGGACCGGGTGAAGTGGCTGCTCGAGGAGGTCGCCCTGCCGCCCTCGACGGTCAGCCGCTACCCCAACGAGCTCTCCGGCGGCCAGCGCCAGCGCGTGGCGATCGCCCGGGCGCTCGCCCTGCAGCCGGAGCTGATCGTGTGCGACGAGCCGGTGTCCGCGCTCGACGTGCTCGTGCAGAAGCAGATCCTGGACCTGCTGGGGCGGCTCCAGGACGAGTTCGGGCTGTCCTACCTGTTCATCTCGCACGACCTCGCGGTGGTCCGGCTGATCTCGGACGAGGTGTGCGTGATGAAGGACGGCCGGCTGGTGGAGGCCGGCGCCAGCGAGGAGATCTTCACCGACCCGCAGCACCCGTACACCCGGCAGCTGCTGGCCTCCATCCCCGGCAACGAGCTGCGCGTAGGGGTCTGAGACCGGCCGGGCGGCCGCGCTCAGCGCAGCGGTGCGGTCGCGGCCAGCCCCGTGAGCACCGCGAGCACGGTCAGCGCGCCGGTGCCCGCGGCGTTGAGCACCGCCCGGAGCGTCCTGCCGTCCCGGACCAGCCGCACGGTGTCGGCCATCACGGTGGAGAAGGTGGTGTATCCGCCGCAGAAGCCGATCACGGCGACCGACGCCGCGGGCCCGCCCAGCACCCCGGCCAGTGCGGCCCCGGACAGGAGGCCGGCCAGGAACGAGCCGCTCACGTTGACGACCACGGTGCCGGCGGGGAAGGACGTCCCCCACCGCTGCCGCACGGTCCCGTCCACCGCGAACCGGGCCATCGCGCCCAGTCCGCCGAGGAGGCAGATCAGCAGGGCGGTCACGCGCGCCGCCCGCGGGCCGCGAGGACGGTGCCGGCGAGGCACGCCAGGAACCCGCAGAGCAGTGAGATCCCCACGTAGGCCAGCGCCTGTCCCGCGGCCCCGCCGGTCAGCAGCCGCTCGGTCTCGAGGGCGAGCGAGGAGAATGTCGTGAAGCCGCCCAGCGCCCCGGTGCCCGCGCCGAGGCGCAGCAGCATCCCGCGGGGGGTCTCCGCACCGCGCCGCAGGAGGGCCTCCAGGAGCATCCCCAGCAGGAACGCCCCGATCAGGTTCGCGGTCAGGGTGGCCAGGGGCCAGCCGGCCACCGTCGGCACTAGCTCGGCGAGTCCGTGGCGGGCGCCGGTGCCCAGCGCCCCGCCGGCCCCCACGGCGAGGACCAGCAGCAGGCGCCGGTGCGGCGGTCGGCTCATGGGGGTGCTCCTCGGGGGCGGGCTCCCCGGGGGGAGCGGTCGGCGGGCTCGATCCTACCGGCCGGTCCGTAGGATGTCCGGGTGCAGACGATACGCGGCGCCCGGATCCTCCTGGCCCTCAAGACCTCGCTCGCCGTGGCCCTGTCCTGGGTGGTGGCCCAGCGGATGCCCGGCGTGATCGACCAGTACCCCTACTACGCGCCGCTGGGCGCGATCTCCGCGATGTACCCGACCGTGCTGGGTTCGGTCCGCGCCGGGCTGCAGACCGTGGCCGGCATCGCCCTGGGCATCCTCCTGGCGGCCGGGGTCCTGCTGGTCGGCGAGCCCAACCTGGTGACGGTCGCCGTGGCGGTCGGCGTGGGCGTGCTCCTGGCTGGCATCCGCCGGCTCGGGGCGGGTGCGGAGTACGTCCCGGTCGGCGCGCTGTTCGTCCTCATCGTCGGGGGCCAGGACGCCGAGGGCTTCTCGGCCGGCTTCCTCGTGCAGATGTCGGTGGGCGTGGCGATCGGGCTGCTCGTCAACGTGACGGTCTTCCCGCCGCTGGACTTCCGCACGGCCCGCCTGCAGCTCGACCGGCTGCAGAACGTCGTCGTCGACTACCTCGAGGACGTCGCCGGGGAGCTCGCGGAGCCCGGGACCACCGGGGGACGGGACTGGCGCCGGCGCAACCACTCCCTGGTGCGGATCACCGGCGAGGTGCGCGAGGCGGTCGACGAGTCGGCGCGCAGCGCCCGCGGCAACCCCCGGATGGTGCTCCGGCGGCGGCGGCGACCCGCCGCGGACCCGGGGGACCCGGGCTACGACTCCCTGCTGAAGCTCGAGAACGTCATCTTCCACCTCCGGGGCTTCACGGACGCGGTGCGCGAGCTCTACGACCACCAGGCGCACGACTGGCTGGTGCCCGCGGCCCTGACCGCCCGGCTCGGCGAGGCGGTGCAGTCCGCCGCCGACGCGGTGCGGGCGTGGGCCGCGGATGAGGATCCGGAGGAGGCCGCCGAGCGGGTCCGCTCCCTGGTGGGCCGGCTCCACTCCGATCTGACCGACCCCTCCCGGGCGGAGGACCGGCTCGTCATGGCCGCGGCCCAGGATCTCGCCCGGCTCGTGGCGGTCCTGGACCCGCCGACCGCCCCGACGGCCGGCAGCAGCGCCGTGACCCGGGGATAGGGGTCTCCGCCGTCCCGGGGCCCGTGGGGCCACCGGGACGGCGGGCGGCTCAGGACCGGCTGCGCCGCCGCAGGTGCAGCGCGCCCGCCGCGCTCGCGGCGATCCCCGCGGCGAGCAGGCCCGCGGCCAGGCCGGCGCCGGGACGCTGCTCCGGCTCCGCGGCGGCCGTCTGCATGTTGAGGCCCGGGTTGACCTCCACCGGCGCGGTCTCGGCGGGCACCTCGACGGGCGCCGCCTCGACGGGTGCTGCCTCGACGGGCGCCGCCACGGCGGGGGCCGGGGCGGGCTCCGCCGGGGCCGGGAGCACCGGCGCCATGGGGGCCGGGGCCGCGGGCGCCTCGCAGGCCAGGACGGCCTGCTCGAGGAGCACGAGGAACTGGTCGACCGCGCTCTCGTCGAGGGCCAGCTCGGCCAGCAGCGCCTCGAACGCCACGGCGGCCTCGGCGACGGCCTGCTCCGCGACGGCGGGGTCGAGCGTGCCGAGCGCAATGGTGAGCTGCTGGTCGAGCTCCACCAGACGGGCCTCGGCCAGGGCGACGGCCTCCGCGTCGCCGGACTCCTGGGCCGTCATCAGCGCGGCCGCGGCCGCCTCCAGCTCCTGCAGGCTGGGTCCGCCGACGCCCTCGACGAGCGCGGCGTACTGGGCCTCGGCGGCGGCCACGGCCTCGGCCGAGAGGTCGAGCGCCCCGAGCGACTCGGGGGTGAGCCCGGCCCCGGCCAGCGCCGCGTCCAGCTGTGTCGTGGCCTGCAGGCAGGCGGGGTCCCCCGGGGCCGCGACGGCCGCCGGGGCCCCGAGGAGGAGGCCTCCGGCCAGCATCGCGGCGGTGGCGCCCGTGGCCGCCCATGTCTTTCCAGCAGTCATGTCCTGTGTCTCCTGTGCTCGGTCGTCGCCCCGGGGTCGCCCCGCGGCCGGCAGCGCGCGGCAGGACCTCCCCCCGCGTCGCCGGTCCGCGCGATGGCGGGGGCGACAGGAAATGTCGTGCTGCTGGTCGTGCGGCGTGCACCGCGGAGCTCGCGGAGATCCGGAGCGCGTCCGATGGACTGCTGTGCCGTCAAACTACTTGCCGGTAGCCCGTGTTGACAATAGTGAACAGGCCGGACGCGTGCGGGCCCCGGCCACTGGGCTCCGGCGGCGTCCTGTGCGTGCTGGGTGCTCCCGGTCGCCGTCCTGCGTGCACAGGACGGGAGCCGGGCACGCAGGACGCCCCGTCCCCCCGGTGCGGTGGCACCGGGGGGACGCGGCGTCAGGGGCGGGGCTGCCGTCCGAGCGGAGCGGGGCTCAGCGGGCGGGGGTGGCCTCCAGGGCCTCCTGCCCGGCGGACCAGGCGGCGTAGGAGCCCTCGAGCTCCACCACGTCGTAGCCGGCGTGGCGCAGGGTCGAGGCCACGACCGAGCTGCGCAGCCCGCTCTGGCAGTAGGTCACGATCGTGCCCTGCTCCGGGAGCCGGTCCAGGTTCCACAGGACCCGGCCGCCGTGCAGCTGGGTGGAGCCGGGAATGTGGCCGGCGGTGTGCTCGCTCACGGCGCGCACGTCCAGCAGGACGGCCTTGTCGAAGGTCTCGACCTCCTCGGGGGAGACCAGCCGCGGGGTGGCCTGCGGCAGGCCCTCGATCCCGGTTACGTAGCCGGCCACGGCGTCGATGCCCACGCGCACCAGGTGGTCCCAGAACTCCTGGGCGGCCTCCTGGTCGGGCGCCAGCAGCACCAGCGGCCGGTCGTCGGCCTCGGGGTTCACGGCCCAGGCGCCGAAGGTCGCGATCGACTTCCCCGCCGGGATGTTCAGCGCCCCGGCCACGGTCCCGGTGTGCACCTCGTCCGCGGAGCGGGCGTCCACGAAGGTCACCTCGCCGGCCGCCAGCCGCTGCGCGACCTGCTGCGGGTCGAGCTCGGGCAGGGGCGCCCGCTCGCCCATGACGGCCGGGCCCCTGCGGTTCTGGTTCTTCATCCGGCCGAAGTAGAACGGTGCGTCCGGCTGGCCGTCGAGCAGCTCGGCGACGAAGCCGGCCTCGTCGTCGGCCGCCAGGTAGGGGCCCCACCAGGCGTAGAGGCGCTCGTAGCCCACCGTGGTGGAGGGGATCGCGCCCAGGGCCTTGCCGCAGGCCGAGCCCGCGCCGTGGCCGGGGAAGACCTGGACGTGGTCGGGGAGGGTCAGGAACTTCTCCTTGAGGCTGGCGAACATCTGCTTCGCGCCGAGGAAGCGGGTGTCCACGCCGCCGGCGGCCTCGTCCAGCAGGTCCGGACGGCCCAGGTCGCCGGAGAACACGAAGTCGCCGGTGAGCAGGTAGCCCGGGGCGTCGGCGAAGGCGCCGTCGGTGACCAGGAAGGACAGGTGCTCGGGGGTGTGGCCCGGGGTGTGCGCCGCGGCCACCACGATGTTGCCGATGCGGATCTCGTCGCCGTCGTGCAGGCGGTTCGCCTCGAACTCGTACTGCCAGTCCTCCCCGCCCTCGCCGGAGACGTGGATGTCCGCGCCGGTGGCCGCGGCCAGCTCGCGGGTGCCGGAGAGGTAGTCGGCGTGGATGTGGGTCTCGGTGACGGCGGTGATCTCCATGCCGTTCTTCGCGGCCATGTCCCGGTAGACGTCGATGTCGCGGCGGGGGTCGACCACCAGAGCCTGGCCGGTGCGCTGGCACCCGATGAAGTAGCTGGCCTGGGCGAGGTCCTCGTCGTAGATGCGCTCGATCAGCATGGGATTCTCCTTCGTTCGATGGCTGGTGACGCGTGTCCGGAAGGGTTCCCGCGTCGTCCTGAGCGCAACGATAATACCCCTGGGGGTATAGCGCAAGTACCCCCGGGGGTATCTAGTCGGAGGGGTGCCGGGGCGTCGGCCGGCGGTTCCGATGCCGGCGGACCGCCTCGTCGTAGCAGGCCACGAGGAACTCCGTCGCGGCCCGCCAGCCGAGGCCCTCGGCCTCCGCCCGGCCGGCCGCGCCCATCCGCGCGCGCAGGGCCGCGTCGTCGAGCAGCCGGGCCAGGCCCGCGGTGAGCGCGTCCGCGTCGCCGGGCGGCACGAGCAGCCCGGTCCGCCCGTCGGCCACCGCGAACGGGATGCCGCCGGCCCGGGCGCCGACCACCGGCACCCCGCTCGCCAGGGACTCCAGGGCCACGAGACCCAGCGTCTCGGTGGTGGACGGGAACGCGAGCACGTCCGCCGAGGCGTAGGCGGCCGCCAGCTCCTCCCCGGCGAGCCGGCCCGGGAAGACCGTGGGGGTGCCCGCGAAGCGCCGTTCGAGCTCGGGCCGGTGCGGGCCGTCGCCCACCACGGCGAGCCGGGTGCCCGGCAGCCGCCGGATCGGCTCGAGCAGCGCCGTCACGTTCTTCTCCCTCGACAGCCGCCCCACGGAGAGCACCAGCCGCTCCCCGGGGTGCCCGCCGGTGAGCCGGGACCGCATCGCGGCGGAGGCCCTGGCGGGGTGGAACAGGACGGTGTCCACGCCCTTGGGCCACAGCGCCACGCGGCGCACGCCCAGGGCCTCGGCCCGGTCCACCATGGGCCCCGACGTGCACAGGTTGACCTCGGCGAGGTTGTGGGTCGTGCGGATCCACCGCTCCACGGGCCGGCGCAGGGCGCCGAGCCCGTGCCCGAACACGCTCATGTACTGCGGCACGTCGGTGTGGAAGGACGCCAGCAGCGGCAGGTCCCGCGTCCGCGCGGAGAGCGCGCCCCACGCGCCGAACCACACCGGGTTCACGGCGTGCACCACGTCGGGGCGGAACGCCGACACGGCCCGCTCCGTGCGCGGGGACGGCAGGCCTCCCCGGGCGTCCCGGTACCAGGGGAACGTCACGGACGGGGTCCTGACCACCCGGTGCGGACCCCAGTGCCCGGGCGGATCCCCCGGTGTGAGCACGAGCACCTCGTGGCCGAGGTCCCCGAGCTCGTCCAGGGTGCGCGTCAGACGCGTCACCACCCCGTCGACGTTCGGGGCGAAGACGTCCGTCCAGAGCGCGATCCGCATCCGCCGGCTCAGGCGCCCGCGGCCGGGACCGCGGAGCGGGCCGGCCGCGCCGGGATCCCCGGGGGCCGGCGGGAGTTCCACACGGACGTCGCCGGGATGCGGGAGCGGTCCACGCGGTGGGCCCAGCGCACGGCGGTCCGCTCGACCTCGAGCAGCAGCCCCTCCGAGAGGGTGGTGGGCCGCAGGCCGAGGTCCAGGAACGCGTCGTTGTCCACGTGCAGGTCGTTCTCCGCGGACTCCTGGCGGGGATTGGGGACCATCTCCACCTCGGCGCCGGTGAGCCCGGCCACGAGCTCCGCGAGGTCGCGGACCCGGTGGGTCTCCGTCATCTGGTTGAAGATCTTCACGCGGTCGCCGGCCGCCGGGGGGTGGAGCAGTGCCAGCTCCACGCACCGGACCATGTCCTGGAGGTGGATGAACGCCCGGGTCTGCCCGCCGGTGCCGTGCACGGTCAGCGGGTGGCCGACCGCCGCCTGGACGAGGAAGCGGTTGAGCACCGTGCCGTAGTCGCCGTCGTAGTCGAAGCGGGTGACGAGCCGCTCGTCGAGCGCCGTCTCCGCGGTGCCGGTGCCCCAGACGATGCCCTGGTGCAGGTCGGTGATCCGCAGGCGGTCGTTCCTGGCGTAGAACGCGAACATGGTCTGGTCCAGGACCTTGGTCATGTGGTACAGCGAGCCGGGGTGGGAGGGGTAGAGGATCTGCTGGGGGACCGTGCCGTGCGGTCCGGGGACCTCCACGTCCAGGTAGCCCTCCGGGATGCGCATCCCGGCGGTGCCGTACCCGTAGACCCCCATGGTGCCCAGGTGCACCACGTGGACGTCCAGCCCGGACTCCACGACCGCGCACAGCACGTTGTGCGTGGCGCCGACGTTGTTGTCCACCGTGTAGCGCTTCGTGGCCGGGGTGCGCATGGAGTACGGCGCCGCCCGCTGCTCCGCGAAGTGCACCACGGCGTCCGGGCGCTCGACGACCAGGAGGTCGAGGAACGCCTCGTAGTCGGCGGCGAGGTCGATCTCGGCCCCGCCGATCCGCCGGCCCGTCAGCTCCTGCCAGGCCGCGCGGCGCTCGTCGAGGCCGCGGATGGGCGTCAGCGACTCCGTCCCGAGCCGGACGTCGATGGCGCGGCGGGAGAAGTTGTCCACCACCACCACGTCGTGGCCGCGCGCGGACAGGTGCAGGGCCGCGGGCCAGCCGCAGAAGCCGTCGCCGCCGAGGATCGCGATCTTCACTGGTGCTCCGTTCCCGGGCCGCTGCCGGGCCCGTCCTGTCGGTCTCGCGCTCAGCGTGGGGCACGCGCGTGAACCGGGAGTGAACGGTCCAGGACCAGCTGCTGGTGCCCGAACGAACCGGGGAGCACCTCCCAGCCCGGACCGGTCAGCTCGCGCAGCTCGTGGGGCAGGTAGGCGCGGCGCAGGGACCGCAGCCCGTCGGTGCGCAGGAAGGAGCCCGGGGCCAGGGGCAGCACGCCCACCGAGTACAGCCGGTAGGCCGCCGGGCTGCGCACGAGGTCGTTGTGCAGCACGAGCCGGCCGGCCAGGTGCTCCGAGTCCGCCGCGAGGTCCCGCACCGGCCCCGGGTCCAAGTGGTGGAGCAGGTGGTTGGAGACCACCACGTCGAACGTCACGCCGGCCGCGACCAGTTCCCGGCTGGTGACCCGCCGGAAGACCGGGGGCACTGCCCGCGAGTGCCGGGTCGACCAGCGGCGGGTCCGCGCCGAGGCCCACTCGTGGGCGCGGGCGTCCGGGTCGATGCCGGTGACCCGCAGGTCGATCCCGTCCCGCTGCGCCCACCGGGCCAGGGCGCGTGCCACGTCCCCGCCGCCGGCGCCGACGTCCAGGAGGGTCAGCGGCCGGCCGGGCACGGCCAGGGGCCGAATCCGGCGCCGGTAGGTCGCGGCCCACCCGGCGACCAGGGAGTTGACCACGTCGAAGCGTGCGTAGGTGCGCCGCAGTGCGACGAGATCGCAGCAGGGGTCGTCCATGAGCTCGCGCAGCCCGGCGTCCCGCCGGGAGAGGTCGGGCCGGGAGCGCGGCTGGACGGAGGGCATCTGCCCATTCTCCGCGGGCCGACACGATCCGCCAAGGAGCACGGCGGGTCGGGGGCGGCGCGGGGTGCCGTCACTAGACTGGGGCTCCCGGCCGGTGCCGGGCAGGACCGGACGGCAGGAGGGGACCGCGTGGGACACACCGTGCACGCCGTGGGCTCGCGACCCGGCCCGTGGATCGGCCTCGCGAGCGCGTGCTGGGCCGCCAACGCGGCCCTGGGGGCGTCCGTCGGCGCCGGGATCGTGCGCACGGGCCGGTTCCGCTGGATCCACCACGCCCTCTACGTCACCACCACCACGACGACGGCGCTGGCCGCGGTCCTCGCCGCCGGCTCCTCCTCCGCCTCCGGGCGCGCGGCGGGCCGGGCCCTGGCGCCGGCGCTGCTGCCCCTGGCCGCCCTGCCGCACCTCGGCACGCCCGCCCAAGGGCACCCGCGCCGCCACGCGCTCGCCGCGCTGTCCGCGGCGCCGTTCTACGCCACCGCCCTGTTCCGAGCCCGCGCCGCCCGCGCCGGCTGAGCCGCCCGACCTGACCGGAGAGCACATGGAGTTCCTCGACGTCGTCTTCAACCGCCGCACCACCAACGGCCCGTTCCTGCCGGACCGGGTGTCCCCGGAGCACCAGAAGCTGCTGCTGCGCACGGCCGCGGCCGCACCCTCCCAGTTCAACAGCCAGCCGTGGCGCTTCGTGCTGGTCGAGGACCGGGGGACCATCGACCGGATCGCCCGGATCAGCGCCGACTCGATGACGCAGGTGATGGCCGAGGGGAGCTTCTTCGACCGGTACAAGCGCTACTTCCGCTTCAGCAGGCAGGAGATGGAGGAGCAGCGCTTCGGGATGCTCTTCGACAAGCTGCCCGCGGTGCTGCGCCCCTTCACCAAGAAGGCGTTCACCCCGGGCGGGCAGGCGATGATGAACCGGCTGCGGGTGCCCCAGACCCTGGGCGCGGAGAACCACAAGCTCGTGGCGGGCTCCCCCCTGCTGATCGGCGTGATGCTCGACCGCCGCGAGTACCGGCCCGGGGAGCTCTCCGGGTTCTACTCGCTGTTCTCGATGGGCGCGGCCATGGAGAACCTCTGGCTGACCACCGTGGAGCTCGGCATGGGCATCCAGTTCATCTCCTTCCCCATGGAGGCGCCCGCCCGGTGGGCCGAGGTCGTGAACCTGCTGGACGTGCCCGAGGACCTCGAGCTCATGGCCGTCTACCGCCTGGGCTACGTCCCCGAGGAGCACCGCCGCCCGGCCATCGACTGGTCCAGCCGGGAGCGGCGCCGGATCTCCCAGTACGTCTTCCGGGAGTCCTGCGCCACGCCGCAGGAGGGCTGGGACGACTGAGCGCCGCCCGCCGGCGACGAGAGCCGCGGCGTGGAGCGGGCGGCTCTTCCATTAGTGTGTGACACACACTATCGTGTGGTCATGGCAGCTGAACCGAGCGACCCGATCGTGGCCTCCCACTTCCAGGAGCTGCGCCGCGGCACGGTGGTCCTGGCCTGCCTGCTCGTCCTGGACGAGCCCCGCTACGGCTACGCCCTGCTCCGGACCCTCGGTGACGCGGGGCTCGACGTCGAGGCCAACACGCTCTACCCGCTGCTGCGCCGGCTCGAGGCGCAGGGCCTGCTCGAGAGCGACTGGAACACCGACGAGTCCCGGCCCCGCAAGTTCTACCGGATCACCGGTCCGGGGGCCCGCGTCCGGGACGCCCTCGAGGCCGAGCGGCTCCGGCTGCACGCCGCCCTGTCCACCCTCGCCCGCCCCACTCGTCCCGAGGACTGATCGCCATGTCCGCCAGCACCCTCACCCCGCGCACCGAGAGCTATCTCCACGAGGTCGCCCGGCGCCTGCCGCCCCGAGCCCGCGAGGACGTGTCCTGGGAGCTGCGGGGCACCGTCGCCGACATGGTCGACGATGGCGTGGCGCACGGCCTCCCGCCGGCCGAGGCGGAGCGCCGCGCCCTCGAGGAGCTCGGCGACCCCGCCCTGCTGGCCGAGGACTACGGCCCCGGCCCGCGGCACCTGATCGGGCCCGAGCACTACCACGACTTCCTCGAGCTGCTGAAGGTCCTGGTGCCCGTCCTGGCCGGCCTCTTCGGCGGGCTCACCCTGATCGGCCGGCTCTTCGGGGAGGCGGGGCGCGAGGACCTGGTCACCTACCTCGTGCTCTCGCTCGCCCCCGCGGTCGGTGCCGCGATCCAGGGGGCGCTCATGGGGGCGGGCATCGCCGTCGTCGTCTTCGCCGTGGTGGAGCGCACGGAGGTCGCGGAGGCGGTGGAGCGCGGCTTCCGGGGGGAGACCGGGGCGGCGGCGGAGGCGCCCCCGCGCTGGACGGTCGAGCAGCTGCCGCCGCCGCGCCCGGAGCGGGACTCGACCGTGGGGGAGCTGGTCTGGGCCACCATCGCCCTGGGCCTGGCCTTCGCCGCGCCGTTCCTGCTCTCGCGGCCGCTGCTCCGTGAGGGCCCGCTCGCCGGCGAGCCCCTGCTCGACCCCGCCGTGTGGACGCCCTGGGTGCCGCTCTACCTGGGGATCGTGCTGCTGGCCTGGGGGTGGGAGCTGCTGCGCTTCTTCCGCCGCCGCTGGTCCTGGGCGCTGTTCGGGGTCAGCGCCGTCCTGGATCTCGCCATGGCCGCGCTGCTCATCACCGTGCTGCGCACCGAGTCCGTGGTGAACCCGGTCTTCCGCGAGCGCGGCTGGGTGGGTGAGGAGTTCGCGCAGATCGGGGTCGCGCTCGTGGTGGTCGTCACCGTCTGGGACCTCGTGGCGAGCTTCCTCGCCTGCCGCCGGTCGACGGGCCGGCGGCGCTGAGCGGCGGCGCCCGTCGCTCCTGTCCGGCGCTCCTGTCCGGGGAAGCACTCGGCCCGCGGGAGCTCCGAGGAGCTCTCGCGGGCCGGAAGGGGGCCTCTGCCGCCGCGGGGTGCCGGGCAGCGCGGGACGCGGGACGCTTCGTGGGCGACCGGCGCCGGCCGGGATGCACCGAACCGGGTCAGGTGGCGCATCGTGTGACCATCATTCGACACCCTGGTCGGCACTGTGCGCAAACGTCTACTCTGGAACCGGTCAGATCGATCAGATCGAGGCGGGGAAGTGGGGCTGCGGTGGTCAGCATGACGAACGGCGGGGCGGCAGCGGGTCCGCTGGACGCGACGGACCGGAGGATCCTGGCGGCGCTGGACGAGGACCCGCGGATGACGGTGCTGGCCCTGGCCCAGCGCACCGGTCTGGCGCGCGGGACGATCCACGCCCGGCTCGAGCGCTACCGCGCGAGCCCCGCGCTGCGCCCGCACAGCACCCGGGTGACGCCCGCGGCGCTCGGCTACGGCTTGGCCGCGAGCGTGGCCGTGGAGCTCGACCAGCACCAGCTCGACGAGGCGATCGCGGGACTGCAGGCGATCCGGCAGGTCATCGAGGTGTTCGCCCCCGCGGGGCAGACGGACCTGCTGTGCCGGGTGGTGGCGAAGGATCCCGAGGACCTCTACCGGGTCTCCGAGGAGATCCGGCTGTGCCCCGGCATCCTGCGGACCTCCACGAGCATGTTCCTGCGCACGGTCATCCCGTACCGGGTGGCGCCGCTGCTCGCGGGGGACGAGGTCCTGGGGAGGGGCGGGGTCAGTTCCGGGCGGCCGCGCCCATGACCTCGGCGCGCAGCCGGTCCAGGTCCACGGCGTCCCCCTCGTGCAGGCCGTGGGTGCGGACCCACGCGCGGGCGCTGAGCATGATGTCGTCGTAGTGCTGGTGCGTCTCGCAGTGGGCGGCGCCGATCCGGGCCTGGGCGCGGTGCTCCCGGTCGTCCTCCGTGAAGGAGATGACGGCCACCGGGCTGAGGGCGAGTCCCACCACGCCGCGGACGGCCGTGATGGTGCGCCCGTGGAAGGTGTCGCCGGGAGCGAGGTCCCAGGCCCTGGCGGCGGGGTGCTGATGGGTGAGGTCCATGATCGGCTCTTGTGGTGTCGGGAGGCCGTCCCCCGCGCGCAGTGCCGGGGGACGGCCTCGGGGGCGTCGGGAGGAGGAGCGGTCCGGGGGTCGTCCGGTGTCCGGCCGGCCCCCGGTGCCGTCCGGTCAGTGGCCGAGACCGGTCCAGTGGCTGGTCTCCTGGTACCAGGGGGACCAGTGCTTGCCGTCGTAGTAGCGGTACTTGACCACGTGGTAGACCTTCTTGGCGTCGTGGTGGTCCAGGTGCTTCCAGTGCTCGCCGCCCCAGGAGCCGCCCCAGTAGTAGTCGTGGTGGCCGCCGGTGTAGTAGTGGTGGTCGTGCTTGTCCACCGCGTAGTAGTACTGCTTGACCTCCACCTTGTACCCCTTGTGGCACTTCACGTGGAAGGGGTACTTGACGTACTTCTTCCCGTGGTGCCACGTCCAGGACGGCTTGTGGGCGTCGACCGAGCAGTGCTTCTGGTGGGGCTTGTGCGACGCCGTCTCGAGCACCGAGGACTGCGTCGGGGCGGCCTGGGCCGGGGCGGCCTGGGCCGGGGCGCCCAGCAGCGGCAGTGCGCCTGCGGCCAGGGTCAGGGAGGCCAGGGACAGCACCGCCTTGCGGGCGTGGCGGCGGGCGCCGGCCGGCTGCGGGGCTGCGGTCGTGCTGGTTTCGATGGACATTTGGGGTCTCCTGCGGGACAGAGATTTCGTGGGTGCCGGCGGTTCCTGCCCGGGGTCCGGAGGGGAACTTCTCGAACCGACAGGACCAGGGTCGCAGTGGGGGGCACCTCCCGGCGTCCACCCGGGAGGTGAACTCCGGCGTACAACCGGGGTGGTACGCGCGGGACCGGGGCAGGGATCAGAAGCGGTCGGTGGGCTTGACGAGCCCGCTCTTGAACGCCGCCGTGACCGCCTGGGCGCGCTCGCTGACGCCCAGCTTCAGGAAGATCCGGTGGACGTGGGTCTTCACGGTCGCCTCGCTGAGGAACAGGTGCCGGGCGATCTCCGAGTTCGTCAGGCCGTGGGCGACGGCGACCAGGACCTCGCGCTCCCGCCGGGTCAGCTGCTGCAGCCGCTCCGGCGGAGGGGCGGAGGGGTCGGGCCCGCGGCCGAACTCGGTCAGGAGCCTGCGGGTCACGTCCGGGTCCAGCCAGCCCCCGCCGCGGGCCAGCGAGCGGACGGCGTCCGCCAGGACCTTCGGCGCGGAGCTCTTGAGGATGAAGCCGGAGGCGCCCGCCCGCAGGGCGGCGTGGACGGCGGCGTCCTCGTCGAAGGTCGTCAGCACCAGGACGGCGGGGACGTTCGGCACCCGGTCCAGGAACGCGTCGGAGGTGAGCACCCGGGTGGCGGCCACCCCGTCCGTGCCGGGCATGCGCACGTCCATGACCACCACGTCCGGCTGCAGCCGCGCGGTCTCCTCGACGGCCTCCGCGCCGTCGGCGGCCTCCCCGACGACGATCAGGTCCGGCTCGGCCGTGAGGAGCATGGCCAGCCCGGAGCGCACCATCGCCTCGTCGTCCACCAGGAGCACCCGGACGGGTGCGGGTTCCGCGCCCCGTGTCATCCGGTGCCCTCCCCGCGGCCGGTGGCCGCCGTGGTCGCCGCGGCGTCCTGCGCCGCGGCGTCGCCGGGGCCGGGCGGCCGGACGGGCAGCCGCGCGGACACCAGGTACCCCCCGTTCGGATCGGGCCCGGCCGTCGCCTCGCCGCCCACCGCCCGGGCCCGCTCCGCCATCCCCCGCACCCCGTGCCCGGTCGACAGCCGCGCGGAGAGCCGGCCCCGGGCCCCGGCGCCGTCCGTGCGGACGGAGAGCTCGACGTCCCGGGGGCCCCAGTCGAGGGCGACCCGGACCGGGCGGTCCGGGGCGGCGTGCTTGACCGCGTTGGTCAGCGCCTCCTGCGCGATCCGGTACGCGGCCTCGTCCACCGCCGGCTCCAGGGCCCCGGGCTCGCCCGCCACGCAGAGCTCCACCTCACGGCCCGCCGTGCGCAGGTGGTCGAGCAGGCTGTCCAATCGCTGCAGGCCCACTGGCTCCGGCGCGATCTGTGCCGCCGCGGACGGCGCCGGGGAGAGCAGGCCCAGCATGCGCCGCAGCTCCGTGACGGCCTGCTCCCCGAGCTCGTCGACCTGCCGCAGCGCCGCCCGCGCCCGCTCCGGGTCCCGGTCCATCACGCACTCGGCCCCTCCGGCCTGCAGCACCATGAGGCTCACCGCGTGGGCCACGACGTCGTGCAGCTCGCGGGCGATGCGCTGGCGCTCCTCGGCCTCGGCCCGGGCGGCGGCCAGCCGGGCCACGAGCGCCCGCTGGGCCACGCTCCAGCGGACCCACCGGCCCACGCCGAAGACGACCACGTGGGCCACGGTGAGGAACAGCGCGGCGACGACGAACGTGGCCACCCGCATCGACGGGTCGGGAGTGTCCCGGACGGTGGCCTGCACGCTCGTGGCGACCGGCAGGAACGCGAGCGCCAGGCCGAGGAGGGCGTTCCGGTCGGAGCAGTGCGCGGCCGCCGCGAAGAGGGCCAGCCAGACGCAGAAGACGGGGTGGAACGCGAAGCCGAGCAGGGGGACGGCCACGGCGCCCAGCGACACCAGGGCCAGCACCGTCAGGGGCCGGCGCCGGCGCCAGAACAGGGGCAGGTACAGCAGCGCCGCCGTGAGGACGACCACCCAGGTGGCGGTCGCGTCCGGCTCCGCCGTGCGGTCCCACGTGATCTGGAGCTCGATGCCCCACAGCACCGGTACCGCGACGAGGTCCACGGCCAGGCGCGAGGGGTGCCTCCGGGATCTCATCGGGTCCCGCTCAGCTGCACACGGACCTGCCGAAGACGGTGCAGATCCACATCCGCTCGACGGGAGGAGCGGGCAGCCGGCAGTCCTCCACGATCGAGTGGCGCCGGATCTCCTCCCACGCCACCACGGGTCGCAGGGCCTCCTCGGTGCTGTCCGGGGCCTCCTCGGCCGGGGCCGGGCCCAGCACCGTGTCCACGGCCGAGCACAGTTCGGCGCCCGTGGCGAGCCGGCGCTCGGAGCCCGCGCCGTCCGGTGGGCCCTGGGCCGGGCACCCGGACGGGTGGTCGAGCCGGATGCCCGTCATCTCGGACGCGGGGTCGTGCAGGACGCCGTGCAGCTGGATCCGGGCGATCCTGATCCGCTCGACCTCGTCCGTCCGCCCCGACACGACCCGGGCGATCAGCACCTCGGGGTCGACGTCCCGTCCCAGCCAGTCCGGCGGCCCGTGCACCAGCACGTAGTCGCTGTCCACCAGGCGTCCCCACGCCAGGTGTCCCTCGACGGCATCAGCTGCCCGCGCGTCCTGGACGGACACCAGTGTCCGGAATTCTGTCTCGAGATTCGCCATGTCGAGCCCCCCGCAGGTCGTGCGGCAATTCTCCCCGTCCGCCCACGTCAAGTCCATAGTCCTCCGTGGGGCGCCCCGGGCCGGTGTCGGCCGGCCCGGTGCCGGCCGGGCCGGAGAGCCCTGGTCACACCGTGCGCCCAGCGGTACCGTAAGCACACTGGCGAATCGGCGACGCTTCGCCGCCCCTGATCGTCGAGACGGATCGAAGGAGATGCCATGAGCACCAAGGTCGAGAAGAATGTCGTGGTCGACGTGCCGCTGAGCACCGTGTACAACCAGTGGACCCAGTTCGAGGACTTCCCCCACTTCATGAACGGCGTGCAGAGCGTGACCCAGCTCGGCGCCGACCGACTCCAGTGGGTCGCCGAGCTCGGCGGCGTCCGCCGGCAGTGGGAGGCGAAGATCGTGGAGCAGGTCCCCGACAGCCGGGTCTCCTGGGCCGCCACCGAGGGCGCCACCAACGCCGGCACCGTGACGTTCCGCGACGCGGGCAACGGGCGGACCGAGGTGCACCTGGTCCTCGAGTACGAGCCCGAGGGCCTCGTGGAGAAGGTCGGCGACAAGCTCAACATGGTCGAGAACCAGGCCGAGGGCGACCTCGAGCGGTTCAAGAAGTTCATCGAGGCCGAGGGCTACGCGACCGGCGCCTGGCGGGGCTCCGTCAACGAGGGCGCCCCGGTCGGCACGCCCGGCGTGGAGCACGCCGCGGCCTCCCGCGGTGACGACGGCAAGGCCGGGGTGTCGGGCAAGGCGGTCGCCGCGGGCGTCGCCGCGGCCGGGGTCGCCGCCGCCGGGGTCGCGGCCGCGGCGAAGAAGAAGGACTCCGGCCCGGACACGGAGCCGGTGACCTTCGAGTCGACCGCACCTCCGGCGGCGCCGGCCGCACCGGTGGCACCGGTGTCGCCGGGAGCTCCCGGGGAGACCGTGACCGGGGAGGTCCCGCCGATCCCGCCCGTGGACGAGACGCTCGCCGACGACACCGTCGACGCGGACCCGGGCGTGGACCCCGCCACCCGGCGCATCGACGACCGCCCCGCGGGCGGCCCGCTCTGATTCGTCCCCGCGCACGCACCGGGCCCCGACCGCACACGGTCGGGGCCCGGTGCGTGCACGGGGCGTCCCGTTCCGCGGGACGGCGGAACCGGCCGGTCAGCCGGTCACGGCGCCCAGCGAGGCCGAGCGCACCAGCTTGACGTACTTGCCCAGCACGCCGCCCTCGTACTGCGGGCGCAGGGGTGCCCAGCCGCTGCGCCGCCGCGCCAGCTCCTCGGCGTCCACCAGCAGGTCCAGGGAGCGGGCCGCCAGGTCCACCCGGATCCGGTCGCCGTCGCGCAGGAACGCGACCGGTCCGGCGTCGACGGCCTCCGGTGCGATGTGGCCGATGCACAGACCCGTGGTGCCGCCCGAGAACCGGCCGTCCGTGAGCAGCAGGACGTCCTTGCCCAGCCCCGCGCCCTTGATCGCCCCGGTGATGGCCAGCATCTCGCGCATGCCGGGGCCGCCCTTGGGGCCCTCGTAGCGGATCACGAGCACGTCCCCGGCCGTGATCTCCCCGGCCTCCAGGGCGTCCATCGCGGCCTGCTCGCGCTCGAAGACGCGGGCCGGGCCCTCGAAGACCTCGGCGTCGAAGCCCGCGGACTTCACCACCGCGCCCTCCGGCGCCAGGGAGCCGTGCAGGACGGTGATCCCACCCGTGCGGTGGATCGGGTTGTCGAGCGTGCGGATCACGTCGCCGTCCAGGGGCCCGGGGTCCAGGGCGGCCAGGTTCTCGGCCACCGTGCGGCCGGTCACGGTGAGGGCGTCCCCGTGCAGCAGCCCGGCGTCGAGCAGCGCCTTCATGACCACCGGGATGCCGCCGTGCCGGTCGACGTCGTTCATGACGTACCGGCCGAACGGCTTGAGGTCCGCGAGGTGCGGGACGCGGTCCCCGATCCGGTTGAAGTCCTCGAGGGTGAGCTCCACCTCCGCCTCGTGGGCGATGGCCAGCAGGTGCAGGACGGCGTTGGTGGACCCGCCGAGGGCCATGAGCACGGTGACGGCGTTCTCGAAGGCCTCCTTCGTCAGGACGTCCCGGGCCGTGATGCCCTGCCGGAGCATCTCGACGACGGCCTCCCCGGAGCGGTGGGCGAACTGGTCGCGCCGCCGGTCCGCCGAGGGCGGGGCCGCGGAGCCGGGCAGGCTCATGCCCAGGGCCTCGGCCACGGAGGCCATCGTGTTGGCCGTGTACATCCCGCCGCAGGCGCCCTCGCCCGGGCAGATGGCCCGCTCGATGCGGTCGAGGTCCGTCCTGCCCATCAGGCCCGCCTTGCACGCGCCCACGGCCTCGAACGCGTCGATGAGGGTGACGTCCTTCTCGGTCCCGTCGGTGAGCTTCACCCACCCCGGGGCGATGGTCCCCGCGTAGAGGAACACCGAGGCCAGGTCCAGGCGGGCGGCGGCCATGAGCATGCCCGGCAGGGACTTGTCGCACCCGGCCAGCAGGACGGACCCGTCGAGGCGCTCCGCCTGCATCACCGTCTCCACGGAGTCCGCGATGACCTCGCGCGAGACCAGTGAGAAGTGCATCCCCACGTGACCCATCGAGATCCCGTCCGAGACCGAGATCGTGCCGAACTGGAGGGGGTAGCCGCCGCCGGCGTGGACGCCCTCCTTGCAGCCCTGGGCGAGCCGGTCCAGGGAGAGGTTGCAGGGGGTGATCTCGTTCCAGGAGCTCGCGATGCCGATCTGGGGCTTGTCCCAGTCGGCGTCGCCCATGCCCACGGCGCGGAGCATGCCGCGGCTGGCGGTCGCGTCGATGCCGTCGGTCACCTGACGGCTGCGGGGCTTCATGTCGGGGCTCATGCGGTCTCTCCCGGGTCGTCGGTGCGCGGTGGGGTGCGTGCCGCGAACCTATCAACGGAACTCGAGGAGCGTCGAGAGGTGTCCACGGCCGGCGCGGAAGATTGTGCCCCCGGGGGAAGACAAGGGGGCGCCCGTCCTCCTAGGGTGGGAGAAGCAAACGATAAGCAACCTGATCGAAGGAGCCCGACATGCCCGAGGCACCCGTCTCCCAGCACGCCCGCGCGATGGCCGACGACGAGGGCGGGATGCCCGAGCAGCAGCAGACGCCCCCGGGGCTGACCGCCGCCATGGACCCCGTCCCCGACCACGGCGAGGCGTCCTGGGAGGGCAGGGGCCGGCTCGAGGGGCTCAAGGCCCTCATCACCGGCGGGGACTCCGGGATCGGCCGCGCCGTGGCCATCGCGTTCGCGCGGGAGGGGGCCGACGTCGCGATCAACTACCTGCCCGAGGAGCAGGAGGACGCCCAGGACGTGGTGGGGTGGATCGAGAAGGCCGGCCGCACCGCCGTCCTGGTCCCCGGCGACGTGCGCGAGGAGCAGAGCTGCCGGGACATCGTGGACCGGGCGGTCGAGGGCCTCGGCGGGCTCAACGTGGTCGTCAACAACGCGGGCTTCCACTGGGCCCGCGGGGAGGCGGGGCTCAAGGGCCTCGCCACGGAGGACCTCGAGCGCGCCGTGCGCACCAACCTCTACGGCACCCTCTGGATCAGTCGGGCGGCGCTGCCGCACCTCGGCCGCGGGGACAGCATCATCAACACCACGTCCGTGCAGGCCTACGACCCGTCCGTGTCGATGATCGACTACGCGGCCACGAAGGCCGCGCTGAACAACGTCACCGCCAACCTCGCCGCCGAGCTGGGGCCCGAGGGCATCCGCGTCAACGCGGTCGCCCCCGGACCGGTGTGGACCCCGCTGGGGCCCGCCACGAAGGAGCCCGGAGCGGTCGCGAACATGGGCAAGGAGACGCCCCTGGGCCGGATCGGCCAGCCCGCCGAGCTGGCCGGCGCCTACGTCTTCCTCGCGAGCCCGGCCGAGGCCAGCTACGTCAGCGGCACCGTCCTCGGCGTCACCGGCGGCATGCCCGTCTTCTGAGCCGCGCCCCCACACCCCTACGGAAGGAGCACCTCGTGCCCAAGACCGGCAAGGACGACCACGCCAAGAAGAGCGAACTGCCCTCCACCCTGCAGCGCTCGGGGCAGAAGGCGCAGGACACGTTCGCCAAGACCTACGACTCCGCGCTCGAGGAGTACGGCGACGAGGAGCGCGCGGCGCGCACGGCCTACAGCGCGCTCAAGCACACCCACGAGAAGGTCGGCGACCACTGGGAGGGCAAGGAGGAGTACGGGCCCTCCGACGAGCACGCCGCGGGCGGCCGCGACTCCCGCGCGGAGACCGCCGGCGGGGTCGACGCGAACTCCTCGAAGGAGCACCTCTACGAGGTGGCGAAGCGGCTCGACGTGGAGGGGCGCTCCTACATGACCAAGAAGGAGCTCGTCGACGCGATCCGGAAGGCCAACGACGCCGCGACGCGCCGGGCCCGCGAGGACTGAGGGGCGGCCGGGCTCAGAGCACGCCCAGCAGCCCGCGCACCAGCGTGATCGCCCCGCCCAGCCCCGCGAGGACCAGAGCGACCGTGCGCGCCGTGCTCAGGGACACGCGGCGGGCGACGACCCCGCCGATCCGCACGCCCAGCACCACCGTGAGGACCACGCCGGGGGCCACCCACCACGGCGGCATCCCGCCGGTCCCCGCCGCGCCCAGCAGGGTCTTGGTGAGCACCGACAGGGCGCCCATCGTCATGAACACCGGCTGCAGGGTCGCGGCGAAGGAGCGCTGCTCCCAGCGGGCCAGCCGGGAGTGGATCACCATGACCGGTCCGGCCACCCCCGCCGTGGTGTTGAAGAACCCCCCGATCGCCCCGGCGAGCACCGTGGGCAGCCGCCCCGGCCACTCGGGCAGGCGGGGGAGCCCGAACATGGTGGTGAGGGCCAGCAGCACCACGCCGCCCACCAGCACCTGCAGCCAGGCGGCGGGCAGCTCGCGGACCACGAGCGCCGCCGGCACGGCGCCCACCGCCGCGGCCGGGGCGATGAGGGCGAACCGCCGCCAGTCCACGTGGCGCCACACCGAGAGCATGATGAGGAAGCCGGAGACGGTCGTCGTCGCGTTGGTCACGAGCACGCCCGTGGCGGGGCCCAGCAGCAGGGCGAGGGTCGGGGCCACGACCAGGCCGACCCCCGTGCCCGAGACGCGCTGCAGGACCGAGCCCACGAGGATCGCGAGGGCGGCGATGACGATGATTTCCACGGGTCCCATTCTGCGCCTCCGGCAGCCCGGCCCCGGACCGCACACGGGCCCGCCGTGGTGATTCCCGGATCCGGTGCCTACCCTGGCCGTGAGGAGAGACGGCCGCAGGGTGCGGCAGCGGACGGGAGCGGCACCATGGGCACCAGCCGGGACCTGGTCGACGACGACGAGGGCGGGCACGGGCCCGCGACCGTCCTCGCCCTGATCCCCCGCTGAGCCGGTGGGTGCCGCCACGGGCGCGGGCGGGCGCGCCGCACCGGTCACCGCGGAACGGCTCCGGGAGGTCGCCGCGTCCGGCTTCGGCATCACGGAGTTCCGCGAGGGCCAGCTCGAGGCGATGGCGGCGGCGGCGGCCGGCCGGGACGTCCTGGCGGTGATGCCCACCGGCCACGGCAAGTCCGCGATCTACCAGGTCCCGGGCGCCGCCCTGCCCGGGACCGCCGTGGTGGTGTCCCCGCTGATCGCCCTCCAGCACGACCAGGTCGAGGCGATCAACGAGGACCTCGGGGCGGAGGTCGCCTTCGCGGTGAACTCCGCGGTGGGGGCGCGGCGCGAGCGCGCCGCCTGGGACGCCGTGGCGCGCGGGGACGCGAAGTTCCTCTTCCTCGCCCCCGAGCAGCTGGCCAGGGAGGAGATCACCGAGCGGCTCGCCGCGCACCCGCCGTCCCTGTTCGTGGTGGACGAGGCGCACTGCATCTCCTCGTGGGGCCACGACTTCCGCCCTGACTACCTGGTGCTGCAGGAGGCCGTCGAGCGGATGGGGCGCCCGGCCGTCGTGGCCCTGACTGCCACCGCCTCCCCGCACACCCGGGCAGAGATCGTCGACCGGCTGGGCCTGCGCGACCCCCTGGTCCTGGTGCACAGCTTCGACCGGCCCAACATCGAGCTGCGGGTGGTGCGCCACCACCAGGCCTCCGACAAGCGCCGGGCGGTGCTCGACGAGGTCGCCGGGCTCGCCGGCCCGGGGCTGGTCTACGTCGCCACCCGCCGGGAGACGGAGGACTACGCCGCGGAGCTGGTCCGGCGCGGCGTGCGTGCCGAGGCCTACCACGCGGGACGCCGGAGGTCCGAGCGGGACGAGGTGCACGCCCGGTTCCACGGCGACGAGCTGGACGTGGTGGTGGCCACCACCGCCTTCGGGATGGGCATCGACAAGCCGGACGTGCGCTTCGTGGTGCACGCGGACATCCCCGACTCCCTGGACAGCTACTACCAGGAGATCGGCCGGGCCGGCCGGGACGGGAGGCCTGCCCTCGCCGTGCTGCACTACCGCTCCGAGGACCTGGGGCTCCAGCAGTACTTCGCCGGCGCCGCCCCCGAGCGGGCGGACCTCGAGGAGGTCCTCCGCGCCGTCCTCGGGCACGGGCCGGTCCGGGCCCGCGAGCTGCGCGAGCACACCGGCCTCGGCCCCCGCGCCCAGGCCCGGGCCCTGCACCTGCTCGAGCACAGCGGCGGCGTGCTGGCCCGGCCCGAGGGCTACCGGGCCGTGGACGGGGTCGCGCCGGAGGACGCCGTCGCCGCCGCGCTCGCGGAGGCCGAGGCCCAGCACCGGATCGACCGCTCGCGGATCGACATGATGCGGGGCTACGCCGAGACGGACGGGTGCCGGCGGGACTGGCTGCTCCACTACTTCGGCGAGGAGACCGACGGCTGGTGCGGCAACTGCGACACCTGCTCGGAGACCGGCTCCGCCGCCGAGGCCGCGGAGCGGTCCGCCGCCACCCCGCACGGCTGGGAGATCCAGAGCCCGGTCACCCACCGCGAGTGGGGCCACGGGATCGTGATGGGCGCGGAGCCGGACCGGATCACCGTGCTGTTCGACGCGGTCGGGTACAAGGAGCTGTCCCTGCGCCTGATCGAGGAGCACGACGGGCTGCTGGTGCGCGGCTCCGGGGAACGGCCGGATGAGGGACCGTGAGCCCCGACGGGCGGCCGCCGGTCAGCGGACGACGTCGTAGACGGACTTGAGGACGCCGTTGGCGTAGGCCTCGTGCTCCACCAGCTCCAGGGTGCGGAACGTGTCGGTGCTGTCGTCGAAGAGACGGCGGCCCGCGCCGAGCAGCACGGGGAACACCAGCAGGTGGTACCGGTCCACGAGATCCGCGGCGGCGAGGCCCTTGGCCAGGGTGGCGCTGCCGTGCACGAGGATCGTGCCGTCGACCGTGGCCTTCAGCCGCGCGACCTCGTCGAGGGAGCGCAGCACGGAGGTGTTGTGCCAGCGCGGGTCCTCCAGGGTGGAGGAGACCACGTACTTGGGCATGGCGTTGTACTCGGCGAACTCCTCCATCGACGGCCAGACGGGGGCGAACTCGTCGTAGCTGACCCGGCCCATCAGCATCGCCGCCGCCTCCTTCTGCTCCCGGTCCTTGAGCTCGTAGGCCGCCTCGTCATAGGTCACGTGCCGGAAGCTCCAGCCCGCGTGCGGGTGCGGGCCGCCGCCGGGGGAGTCGACGACGCCGTCGAGGGTGATGAACTCGGTGACGATCAGCGTGCCCATGGGGATCTCCTGTCGGTGCGGTCGGCGTCCGGCGCTGCGGTTCCCACTCTCGCGCTCCCGGTCGGCCGGGGGAAGGGGGCGGCGGGGATGACGCGTCCGGCCGGGACGCGGGCCGGGCCGCCTCTTGCGCGACCGCCACCCCGGTGGGATCGTCGGCAGGGACAGCGGACGAGCGAGGGCCCGGGAGGCACCCGTGGCGGCGGAGCGGACGACGGAGCAGGTGCGGACCACGTGCTGCGTGGTGGGCGGCGGCCCGGCCGGGCTGATGGCCGGGGTGCTGCTCGCGCGGCAGGGCGTGGACGTGGTGGTCCTGGAGAAGCACGGGGACTTCCTGCGCGACTTCCGCGGCGACACCCTGCACCCCTCCACCCTCGAGCTGATGGCCGAGCTCGGCTGGCTCGAGGACGTCCTGGCGCTGCCGCACACCCGCGTGGAGCGCGCCACCGTCTCCCTCGGCGGCGAGACGGTGGTGGTCGGCCGGTTCGACCGCCTGCCCGTGCGCTGCCCGTTCATCGCGTTCCTGCCGCAGTGGGACTTCCTGGACCTGCTCGCCGAGAAGGGCGAGGCGATGCCCGGCTTCCGGCTGCTGCGCTCCACGGCCGCCGACGGCCTGCTCGTCGAGGACGGCCGGTGCGTCGGCGTCACGGCGCGCGACGACGACGGGGCGCCGGTGCGGATCCGGGCCGAGCTGGTGCTGGCCGCCGACGGCCGGGACTCCGTGCTGCGGGCGGCGGCCGGGCTGGCCCCGAAGGTGTCGCCGTCCCGGATGGACGTGCTGTGGTTCCGGGTGCCCCGCCACGAGGGGCAGGAGCAGCCGCTGTTCAACGCCGGCGACGGCGCGGTCGTGGCGCTGCCGCGCACCGGCTACTGGCAGGCCGCCCTGATCGTGCGGGCCGGGGAGCACGACGCGCTGCGCGCCCAGGGGCTGGAGGCCTTCCGGGACCGGGTGCGCACGCTCGCCCCCGGGCTGGGGGAGGGGGTCACCACGATCGAGGACTGGGACCAGGTGAAGCTGCTGCGCGTGCGCGTGGACCGGCTGCGCCGGTGGTGGCGGCCCGGGATCCTGTTCCTCGGCGACGCCGCGCACGCGATGTCCCCCGCCGGGGGCGTGGGCATCAACCTCGCGATCCAGGACGCGGTCGCGGCGGCGAACCTGCTCGGGCCGCGGCTGCTGCGCGGCGGGGTGCGGGCGCGGGACCTCGCGCGGGTGCAACGGCGGCGGGCGTGGCCGGCGCGGGCCACCCAGCTGTTCCAGCTCCTGCTGGCCCGCCGCCTGGTGCCCTCCCGGCCCGGGCGGGAGCCCAGGCCACCGCTGCCCCTGGGCGTGGTGCGCGCGCTGCCGTTCCTGCCCCACCTGACCGGACGGGCGATCGGCATCGGCCTCCGGCCCGAGCACGTCCGTACGCTCTGATCCCGCACGGACGTGCCCGGACCGGCCCTCACTGGGAGGCGGAAGCCGTGCCGGATGGAAGCATCACTGGTCCTCCCGGCCCTCGATGCGCAGGATCCCCCACATGCCCTGGCCGACCGCCCACCGGAAGGCGCCGCTGCGGTAGGCATGGTCGCCGGGATCCCATCTGGTCTCCGGCGTCATCACCAGGTCCTGGACGAAGCCGCCGCAGATCGCGGTGACCGAGCCGGACTCCGGGCTGGAGTTCTTCACCTTCCGCACCCACGGCGCGGTGTCCCACGCGAAGTTGTGCGCGGTGAAGGTGTGGTTGCGGGGCTTGTCGCCCGCGCACACCAGCCGCCACCAGATCGGCAGGTCGTCCCGGACCTCGATGATCGGGGCCGTGAGGTTGGGCAGCGCCATGGGCCGGCGGTGCGGTGTCAGAGGCGACCGGTAGCTGATCGCCTTCTGTCCCACGTCGACCGGAGGGTCGCTGGGCGAGATGTCCGGCATCGGCAGGTCGACGTCGCCGTTGATGAAGTGGCGCAGCCCGTCTTGCAGGAAGAGCGCGAGCTCCTGGCCGAGGATCTTCCCCTCGCACTTCGTGTGCACGTGCGGGCAGGGGCACTTCTCCTCGCACTTCTGCTGCTCGCGCGGGTCGCCCCGGTCCTCCCGGCGCTTCAGGTGGACGTGCGGACCGACCCACTGCTCCTTGCGTTCGTCGTGACGGTCGACAGGGACTACGTCCCGCGGCTCGACGACGACGGCCCCGATCAGGCCGTGGTGCCGGTGGTTGCGGATGTCGGCCATGTCGAAGAGATAGCAGACCTGTCCCGGTCGGGGGCTCTTCGACTCGTCGGGTTTCTGGTCCGACTGCGGCGCCAGCAGGTCGTCGACGTACCACCAGTACTCCCGCCAGTTCGGATCCCTGTGCCCGATCCCGTGGTCCGAGCGGTGGACCACGGCTCCGGCCGCGGCCTCGTCGCCGTGGACCACATGGGCGGTGCTGTCCACGTCGAGAGCTGCCACGGTGCTGTCGTGGTTGAGGCCCACGTAGGAGCCGTCGTCGCTGACCACGTCGTACAGGAGCAGACTGGGGTGCAGGGAGACCCGCGGACTGACCGTCCTGCGGTCGGGATAGCCGAGGTGGTCCTGGTGCTCGACCGGCAGGCGCGGCGGGCTGACCTCCGGCCCGAAATCGGGCAGCTGAGGATTCCTGACGGAGTAGTTCTGGCCCGGATGGTTCTCCTCCGGCAGCAGCACCTCGTTGATGAGGGTGACCTTGACCCACTCCCCGGGATGGGCCCGCAGGACCAGAGGCTGATCGGAGTGGTCCACCCCCGCGGCCCGCAGGTGGCCGGTCTCCCGCCCGTCCAGGCCCTTCTCGGGCACGGCGTGCTGAGCCGATCTGTAGATGAGTCCCCACGGGTCGGTCAGCGCATGGGCGGCATACTCGTGCTCGTGGCGCTGGGCGACGACCACGTACTCGCGCACCTCGTCCGCCGGCCACTTTCCGTTCGGTCCCCGGGCCGGGCGCTGGTTCCCGAACCGGGACGCCTGAGCGTTGAGGCCCCGTTCCAGAGCCCGATCGAGTTCCTCCCTCCTCGGCGGGACGGGGAGTTTCCACAACGGTGCCTTAGGTGACTTTGCTGCAGTTTTTCCCTTCGCGTACTTGGTGATGATCGGCAGGGGGAGGAGATGGTGGCGATAGTTGTCGATACTGGGCGCCATAGACCTGATGAGGCCCCAGCACCCCAGCCACAGGTCGTCCATGACGGTGAACTGCCACAGGTGGTCACCGACCCCGTAGGGGCTCGCGTCCTCCGGGTCGATGTCCACGGTGAAGGCCTCGGAGATGCCGATCGTCTGCTGGTTCACCAGGGGCGACCGACGGTTCTGCCAGTCCTTGCGCCAGCGCATGCCGTTCAGCATGAAGCTGTGCTGCTCCTCGTGCGACCCCTGCAGGAGTCTGAGCCGCAACCGTTCTCCGGGATAGGTGTAGATCACGGGCGTGTCCGGATCTCCGCTCGTCTTCGGCGGCACCGGCCAGTGGGGGGTACACCGATCATGGTCCTCGCCGTGCGCTCCGTCCTGTCCATCACCGGCCCCCGGATCCTGGCCATTCGCGGGCATCCACGGGTGGTCGAGCGGCCGGGCACGGACCCTGGCCTCGTCGAGCGCTCTGTGCTCGGCCTCGGCGTCGGCGAAGACTTGGCGTTCCAGGGCGTCGATGTCGATCGACGAGCGGTTGGAGCTGAACCACTCGGAAGGGTCCTTGCCCCGGTATTCCAGCGGAGCGCAACGGTAGTTGACGCCCATCACGCCGGGGTCGTCGTCGCCGCCCAGCTGGTTCGGCTCATTGAGCGGCTCATCGTGCCGTCCCGGGAGACCAGGCATCTCAGGGCGTGCTGTCTTCCGCCGGTTCAGGGGCACAAAATCGCCGAGAGCGAGGCCGGCCTCCCGGAACGGAGCGTCGATGCCCGCTTCTTTGGGCTTGGTAGCGTCCGCGCCGCGGTCGCGCGGGAGCACGACGGCCTGCGAACCGACCCAGGCCGGGGTCTTCTGGTCCGGGAGGTACCAGCGGGTGCCGTTGGGCTCGGCGATCAGCGCACCGAACAGCCCCCGCTTCTGCCGGAAGTTGGCCAGCAGATGGTCGTGGAAGAAGCACGTCCCGAACTCTTCGTCCACCACCCAGCGGTGCACGGAAAAGTTTCTCTTGAATGGCCCCTTGTCCTCCGGGATGACCTCCGGAGAGCTGGCTCCGGAGAGGTAGTTCCATCCACTCGCTGAGCCATCCGCCGCGAGCACGTCGAACTTCACGAGATGCACGTGCAGACCGCATTCCACCGGGTGAGCGGGCAGATCGAAGTGGTCCGGGGGGAAGGACTTCACCGTGTTGTAGAGCCGCAGCTCCACGACATCGCCGTGATTGGCGCGTGGGAAGAACGCGTCGACACTTACCCCGTACCCATTCACCGGAGCCTCATCCTTCAAGGGAGTGAGATTCGGATCCACAGCACCTTTCTGATCCAGGCGAAGGACCTCGACCTTGCGCAACGTGTAGTGGTGGCCCATGGGGTCGTACCATCCGGCGGAGTTGTAGGTCATCCGCCGGTCTCCCATTTCGATGTCATAGCGGAGGAGTCGCCGCTCGGGAACTCTTGCCTTGCGGTTCCAACGTGCGGCCATGTCATCCAGATCGACGAAAAGCGCACCAGGGCGCCTATTGGTCACGCACCCCGGGTCGAAGGCTCCTAGTTCCTGCTGGGAGTGTTCACCCATGCGCAGGAGCTCGCGGCGCCAGTCCTTGTGTTCGTCGTCCAGAACGGGTGGGGGTGGGGACTTGCGGGGGAATGTAGCGTCGATGAACCAGGGGAAACCGGGGTGCGCATTGTCCGACTGCAAAGGCTCGCGACCTGGCAACGGCACGAGGGGTGCGCAGGGGGTGCCGTCCGGATAGGCCAGGTTCCCGGTCACCTTGCGATCGAAGCTACGCCACAGCCCCCACATGCCGTGGTGGAAGTGCGGATAGAGGTGGCAGTGCCAGATGATGTCGCCCACGGCGTGCTGGCGGCTGCCGGATCCGTAGAGCGGGTCGATGGTCATGGCGGTCTGGGGTCCGATGGAGACGGAGTCCAGCAGCTGGGAACCACGGGGCTCACCGGGCCTCCACTCGGACGGCTCAGCCGTGTCCTGCGGGACGGCACGCCACTGGTGGACGTGCAGGTGGTAGACGTGGGTTTCCTTGACGCCGGCGTGGACCAGGCGCACCCGGCAGGGGTCGCCCCGATAGGCGCGCAAGGTGGGGGTCACGGACTCCCCGAACAGCCAGGCGCTGTGGTGCTGCTCCTCCCCGGAGACGCGCTCGAGTAACCCCTTCTTGCGTTCCTCGGCGTACGGCTCGAGGTGCGCGACGTCCGGGACGGCGGCACGGTGGTCCTTGGCGACCCAGAACTCCTCACCCAGTGTCCTGTCGAGCGTGATCTCGACAGCGGAGTGGTCGATGTCGTCGTCCTCAGCGCGCATCTCGACCCAGGACGTGCCCAGCCGGTGGCGCTTCCGGAGACGGTAGGGCAGCCGGTTGTGCATGGGTTCCGCCCTGTAGGACAACGGCATCGCCGAGTGGGGGAGTGGGTGCGGGATACCGCTGTGGGTCTCCGTCTCGTCGTGGAAGAACACCGTGAACTCGCGGAAACTGAACTCTTTCCCGTGGAAGTAGAAGTCCACGAACTCGTCCGGGTGCCGTGCCTTAGCCTGGGCGTCCGTCAGGCCCTGTTCGACCCTCGGCACGACGTCGACGTAGAGGCCGTCGGGATGGTCCGTGTCATCCAGCCGAGCACCGGTCTCGGGGTCCCGCCACTGGGCCCCCTCGGGCTCCACGACGAGGGCGGCGAAGAGTCCGTGGTTGTTCGTCCCGCGGTCGGTGCCCCGCACGTCCCCCAGGTCGTTGATCGGCCACACACCTTCGCGCGCGCAGTTCCACCGGTAGATCATCCTGTGCCTGTAAGGGACCGTCGTGGGGTCGTTGTCGCCCACGCAGGCGCCGTCACCGTACCTGACTCCGCTACCGCTGCTGCCATCGGCGCGAGTTCCGGCCAGACCGTCTCCCTGGACGTGTAGCCCGACCTCGCGGCCGCGGATGCTGTTCTCGAAGTGGACCTCCAACTCCTCACCGCGACGGGCCCGCAGCACCAGGGGACGGACGAGAGGGATTGGCCGCAGAGGATTGAACCACGCGTACTTCGGGGCGTCCTTGCCCATGTGCCAATTCTTGAAGGCATCGTGGTCGTTGCGGAGCAACCGCTCGATGTCCTCATCACTCAGCTGGGATCCCGGGCGATCCCGGTGATACTGCTCCAGCATGGCTGGCCACTGGTCATTGATCTCTTTCAGCCGCCTGTGAATCCCACATTCGGCCGACTTGAGCTGGGCGGACCAGTCATCACGCCATTCATTCAACTTGTCGACGTCGTCAACGAGCCTGGTGATCCGCCCCTCGGTCAACTCACGCAAGGCATGCACCAGTTCGTCCACTGTGGCGCGGTAGTTCTGTCGGATGGCCCGGTGATTGGGGGTTGGGCGTCGCTCCCTGGCGTCGTGCTCCTCCCGCGCGAAGACCTCCTCGTCGCTTCCCCAGTCATTGAGGAGATAGCTGACATCCTCATCTCCGTTGTCCAAGGAGGTTCCGTCCTCGGTGGACTGTGCCAGGAGCTCTCTCATGCGCAGGTAGCGGGGGATGCCGTCCACCACCGTCTCCATGAGCTGGGATCTGCGGTGGATCCTCGGTAGGTACTCGTCGTCCTTCTCCCGCTGCTCCTTCGCCCATTTCAGGAGGGGTTCGTACACCCGCAGGGTGTAGAGGAGACCGTTGGGGTCGTGGTCACCTTCCAGCGAGTAGACGATCGGGAAGGACATGGCGACGACGTCGTAGGTACGGAAACTGTTGTCGATGGGTAGCATGGCGAGCTCCGATGTCGGCCCGTACTCGGCGGGCGGTTCCTACAGCAGTGGGATGGCGGGAGCCGCAGCGGCCAGCGCTGTGACGGCACCGAGGACGATGAGAACGAGCCCGGACGGCCGCACGAGGCGGCGCCCCCAGGGCGCGAGGCGTTCGGCGGCCATGACCAGGGCCAGGGCCACCATGACGGGAAGGGCTGCCGTGCCGACCGCGAAGCAGATCAGCATGAGCGCCCAGCAGCAGCCGATGCAGGACAGGGCGTAGGCACCGCTCAGCGCCACTGTCTCCGTTCCCGAAGAGCGCCGGCCCTGCCAATGGGCCAGCACGAAACTGCGTGGACTGCGGCACCCTCGCAGGCAGAGATCCTTCAGCGGCGTGAACTGGTAGGTTCCGGCCAGCACGAGCACTCCCGCCGTCACCCACCGAGGGTCCGCTTCCGGCCAGCTGCGCTCGGCCAGCGCCCGGACGCCGAGGTCCCCGGCGACGACGGCCGCTCCGACGACCGTCCACGCGCCGACGAAGGTCATGGCTCCGAGAACGGTCAGCCGCCACGGGTCGGGCTGCCGGGACACGAGCTGCCGAAGCGTCTGCAGAAGGGGTAGGGCAGGAGGCAGCATCATGGCGACCACCATCAGCGCCCATCCCCCAACGGCGACCAGCCCACCGATCAGCGCGGCCGGAAGAACGGCGGCTGCGCCACCGTGGTGCGCGTGTGGGCTGTCTGCCACCAGGGCGGTTCCTCCGTCACCGGTGGAGAGATGCCCGGCTCCGTGGCCGGCTGGGTCGTGGACCAGGAACAGCAGGCCCCAGGCGGCGGCCGCCACCATGAGCACGCCCAGTGCCACGAGCTTTCGATCGACCCTGCGGTCACGGGCAACCGCGCGTGGAGACGCGGAGAAGGTGGCGGCCACGTCTACCGTCCTTGGGCGGTGCCAGTGTCGGCTGCTCCTGATGCGACCGGTTGGTCGGCGGAATGGTCATAGTGGAAGGCACCGCGCATGCCGGACCGGCCGGTGACCTCGAGATTTCCTCCGGGCAGCGCGCCGACGTTGACGACCAGACGCTCCCCGTCCTGCGCCTCGACCGATCCCGCGGCGCTCAGCTCGTAGGAGATGGCGGTGTGCTCAAGGGTGAGGGGTTCCTTGTTTCCTCGCTGGGCGTCGAAGACCTTGGGACTCCCATTGGCCTGGACGAACACGGTGCCGGAGCGATCGTCGGCGGGACGGACGGTGACCGTCCAGTGTTTCTCGTTGGGCGGGCTGATCGAGATGCTCGCACGGCGGTCGCCCACCACGGTGCCGTTCACCTGGGCGAGATCGCTCAACGGGCCGCCGAAGCGGCCGCTGAAGAGATCGGCCAGAGCACGGTGCTGCTCGTCCGCGTCCGCAGAGGCCCGCTGCTCAGCGGGGACGTCAATGTAGAGCATCGTGGTGGTCTTGTTGGTGTCGCGGCGGTTGCCGCCGTGGGTGGCGACGCTCACCACCGTGCAGCCACCCACCGGGATCCCGTTCACGACGGCGGTGTCGCCCTCGTCGATCTGCCAGGCGATGAAGCCGGTGCAGTGGCCTCCCACCGGGTCGTCGTCGACCCAGCAGGGGCAGATGACGGTGCAGTCGCAGGCTTCGAGGAACTGGCCTGCCAGTGTGTACTCCATGATGGTTCCTTGCTGGTCCGGTGCGGTGTGCGGGAGAAGGACCGACCGGCTCAGCCGACGACCCTGACGCTGCGGGTGCTCGAGCCGCCCGCAGCAGACGTGACGGTGATGACGGGTGGTGGGGCGTCGAGGCCGGTCAGGACGCCGACCGGTCCGGACAGCCCGCCGCGGCCGGTCACGGTGAGCGCTGGCGGGCTCTGCTCATCGCTCGACGTGGCCGCCACGGTGAGCGTCCGGGCGGGGGTGCTGTAGTCGGCCTGGGTGATCTCCACGGCGTCGACGACGTCGGCAGTCGTGGGCACGGGCGTGGGATCGGTCGTATTCGTGACGGTGATCTGTTCGGGGACGGAGCCGCCGGCGTCGACGCGGGCGAGGTAATGGATGTCCTCGCCACCCTGCATCGGTGTGTCCGGCAGAGCGGGGATCGCAAGCGTCAGCTGCTGGCCAGGGATCGACCGGGCGAACACCGCCACGACGACCTCGCCGGCCGCGCTGCGGGTGTAGACGGCGCGCCCGATCTCCGCGCCGTGGGTCCTCGCGACCCGGCCCTGCAGCACGAACAGATCGGTGTAGACCTTGTCCGGGTTCGTGGGATCGTTCGGATCCGGACCGCCACCGCCCGAGCCGACGCCGGGACCCTCGACCATGGCATAGTTCGTGCCGAGCGGGCTGCCGGTGACGGTGTGCTCGGATCCGCCGTCTCCGACGTACCGGGCGAAATCCAGGTCGGGGTCGGGTGTCCAGCGCAGGAAAGGGGCGATGGACGAGGTCAGGGCGCCTTCGAAGTCCAACGGCTTGAGGCCGATGTCCTCGGTCGCGGAGCCCTCACCGTCCTCGTCGGTGGTCACGGTCATGGTGCCGTACGGGTGCGTCAGGAGGTACATGGTGTCGGGCCGGCCTTCGTCGACGCGGAAGCGGACCCTGCCGAAGACGATCTGCTGACCGTCGAGCACGCCCTCGGTGGCGAAGGTTGCCTCGAGGGCCAGGATCACCCGGGCCTCGGCGTCGTCCTCCCCTCCGCCGAGGGGCAGGCGCGTCTCAGCGGACAGGTAGAAGGACTCTCCCGGGAACGCGCCGATGTCGCGCAGCGGTCCGCTCTCCTCCGGATCGATGACGACCGGTGCGAAGTCGTCCCCGGGCGCCCAGACCAGTTCGAGCCGGAGTCCTGTGGAATCCTCGTACCAGAAGGGAAAACCGGTCCTCGGATCGATAGGACCCACTTCTGCGAGACGTTCGGTGTGCTGCGGCATGGCAATCCTCCGGGCCCGGGCAAAAGAATTCGCAACAAGCTGATGCGGATTAATCTAGACGCGTCACCGCATGTGACAGCGTGTTTCATGGTCACGAAGGCGTGAACACCAGGCGGTAGAAAAAGAATTGAACAGAAATACCTTTACCCGTCGGTTTATTAATGGATGGGATAACGATTTGAATTCGGAAAATTCAGCGGAAACTCCGGTCCCGAGCAAGCGCGCCCGTGTGGACCAGCCCCACGTGGCCCCGCTCAACGCCCTGGTCCGGGGTTGGCGCAGCGGCGGCCGGTTCGTGCCGTGGGTCGATCCCGACGGCGGCGGAACCGGCGCTCGAGTGCTCGTGCTCATGGAGGCCCCAGGGCCGGCCACCGTGGCGGCCGGGGAGCGGGGCTTCAGCTCCGAGGACAACCCTGATCCCACCGCCCGGGTCTTCAAGGGGCTGCGGGAGGAGTCCGGGCTGGCCCGCGGCGACTACCTGCGTTGGAACGTGGTGCCCTGGGCGCTGCGGGACGCGGACGGGCGGCACCGGCCGCCCAGGGTGGAGGACCTCGTCGAGGCGGAGCCTGCTCTTCGGGAACTGGTCGGTTCGCTGCCGGAGCTGCGCGTCGTCGTGACCTTCGGGGCCCCGGCGCTCACGGGGATGATGCGGCTGCTCACCGTCGAGGACCCGCCGCGGCTGCTGCCCGTGCTGGGCGTACCGCACCCCTCGCTGCGCAACGGCCACCGCCGGGCGGAGACCCGGCAGCGGATCCTCGTCGCGCTGCGCGCGGCCGCTGCTGCACGGGCCTGAACAGGCGCGCTCAGGGGCGGGGGCTGAGCCGGTCCACCGCGGCCAGGAGGTGCTCCAGGATGGTGTGCCGCCGGGCGCTGCCGTCGGGCAGCAGGCCGATCGACGCGTTGTGGTAGAGCCCGTCGCCCATCTGCTGGACCGCGGTCGCCACCACCGGGTCGCCCACGTCCGCGAGGATCAGCTCGTACCACGCCACCTCGAGCCGCTTCAGGGCGGCCCGGGCGTTCTCGTCCCCGGCCTGGACCAGCCGGGAGGCCACGATCAGGGCCCGGTCCAGCCGGCTGTCCTCGAACAGGGACGTGACCAGGAAGTAGCGCGCGGCCCCGTCCGGCGCCGCCGCCATGGCCTCGAGGTCCAGCTGCATGAGCTCCTCGAGGCGCTGCAGCGTCGCGTCCACGAGGGCCTGGCGGTGCGGGAAGTGGTAGAGCAGACCCCCCTTGGACACTCCGGCGGCGGCGGCGACGGCGTCGAGGGTCGCGGCGCGCTCGCCGTCGTCGAGGACGATCTGCTCGAAGGCGGACAGGAGCTTGTCCCGGGCCACGGGTGGGCGGGGCATGTGAGGAAGACCTCCCTGGGTCGGACGTGGTGCCCATTGTGCCAGCTCGCCCATAACTGTACCGTCTAGACGGTACAGTTACTGAGGCTGTCCGCTCCCGATCCGTTCCCCGGAGGTGAACCATGACCACTCTGCTGACGCCCCGCCCCACGGCCGGTGCGCGCGAATGGGCCGCGCTCGCGGTCCTGATGATGCCCGTCCTGCTCGTGTCGGTCGACAACACGGCCCTGAGCTTCGCGCTGCCCACCATCTCCCAGGCGCTGCACCCCACCGGCGCGCAGCTGCTGTGGATCGTGGACGTCTACCCCCTCGTGCTCGCCGGCCTGCTCATCCCCATGGGCTCCCTGGGGGACCGGATCGGCCGCCGGCGGCTGCTGCTGGTCGGCGGCACGGGCTTCGCCGCCGTCTCCGCGGCGTCGGCCTTCGCGCCCACCGCCGAGCTGCTCGTGGCGGGGCGGGCCGCCATGGGGCTCTTCGGCGCGATGCTGATGCCTGCGACCCTGTCCCTGCTGCGCAACATCTTCCTGGACCCGGGGCAGCGCCGGATCGCGATCGCGGTGTGGGCCGGCGGCTTCAGCGGCGGCGCCGCCCTGGGTCCCATCGTCGGGGGCTTCCTGCTCAACCACTTCTGGTGGGGCTCGGTGTTCCTGATGTCCGTGCCGGTGCTGCTGCCCCTGCTCGTGCTGGGCCCCCTGCTCGTGCCGGAGTCGCGGGACCCCCGGCCTGGGCCCGTGGACGTCCCGTCCGTGCTGCTCGCCATGCTCGCCATGACCCCCGTGGTCTACGGCATCAAGGCGGCGACGGCCTCCGGGGAGCTCTTCCAGGGTCTGCTCAGCGCGGCCTTCGGCGTGCTGGCCGGTGTGCTGTTCGTCCGGCGCCAGGCGGTCCTGGCGCACCCGATGCTCGACCTCGCCCTGTTCCGGCACCCCGGCTTCCGCGGCGGCGTCACCGTCAACGTGCTCGGCAACGTGGGGCTCTACGGGTTCCTGTTCATGCTGACCCAGTACCTGCAGCTCGTGGTCGGTCTGGACCCGATGACCGCGGGCCTGACCATGGTCCCGGGCCTCGTCCTCACGGTCCTCGCCGGCTTCGTGGCCGTGCGCGCCGTGCGGTGGCTGAGCCCCCGGACCGTGATCACGGCGGGGATCCTCCTGTCCTCGACCGGCTTCCTCGTGGTCACCCTCGCGGACCTCTCCGCGACCGCCGGCGCTGTGGTGGTCCTCGTGGCCTTCTGCCTGGTGGGCACCGGCATCGGGCTCGCCGAGACGCTGTCCAACGACCTCGTCCTCACGGCGGCCCCGCCGCACAAGGCCGGCGCGGCCTCGGCGATCTCGGAGACCGGCTACGAGGTCGGTGCGGTGCTGGGCACGGCCGTGCTCGGCGGACTGATGACCGCCTTCTACCAGCGCCACCTCGACCTGCCCACGGCCCTGGACGCCGGCTCCTCGGCCGCGGCGCACGAGACCCTCGGCGGAGCCGTCGAGGTCGCGGAGGGCGCCGGGGCGCTCGGTCCGGCGGTGCAGGAGGCGGCGGTCGCTGCGTTCACGGCGGGCATGCACTGGACGGCGCTGGTCATGACGGCCGTGGTGGTCCTGGCGGCGTTCACGGTCGCCCGCATGCTGCGGCCGGCCGTGCGCTGACCCGCCCGCACCCGGGCCGTCACTTCATCGGGACCCGGCGCCACGGCCCCTGGGGGACGTAGGCTCGGCGGCAGGGGCCGGCCCGGCCCCGGCGAGGAAGGAGTGGTCGCGATGACGCCGCAGGAACTGTTCGAGGACGCCGCCCGCCGCCCGTCCGAGGTGGCGGAGCACGTGCTCGAGGGCATCTCGGCGGAGGTGCTGCACACCATGCCGGGCGGGACCGCGAACTCCGTGGTCTGGCTGGTGTGGCACGCGTCCCGCCAGCAGGACGCACAGGTGGCCCAGCTCGCCGGTACGGAGGAGGTGTGGACCGCCGAGGGGTGGAGCGGGCGGTTCGGCCTCGACGTCCCCGACTCCTCCATGGGTTTCGGAGACGGGCCGGAGGACGTCGCACGGATCCGCGTGGCGTCCCCCGACCTGCTGCGCGGCTACCTCGACGCGGTGGTCGAGCGCACCGTGACGTACGTGCACGGACTCACGGAGGCTCAGCTGGACGACGTGGTGGACCGGTCGTGGACCCCGCCCGTCACCCGGGGCGCCCGCCTGGTGAGCACGGTCGACGACGCCGCGCAGCACCTCGGCCAGGCCGCCTACGTCCGCGGTCTGCTCGAGGACGGGTGGTCGGGGCCCTACTGACCGTCCGACCCGAGGCGTTTGCGTTTGCATCAAGTCGTCGCATGACAAGGCGCTGATGTGGGGACGGGAGTTTCCTCGGTGGTCAGACTCCGTTCGCTTAAGCTGATCACGCTGGGTCCCAGCACCTCGAACTCCTGCACGATCTTCACGTCGCTCGTCGCGACATCCTGGGGGAAACACCGTCATGCCCCGCGACTCCTCTCGCCGTTCCGCCCGCCCCGGTCTGCGCCAGCGCGCGTCCTCGCCGGTGACCGCGCTCACCGCGTTCTCGGCGCTGGTGGCCGTCAGCGTGGCGGTCAGCTCCGGCATCAGCCCGGACACCGGGCAGGGCCGGGGCTCGGCCTTCGGCGCCCCGGCGGCCTCCGCGGAGCGGACGGAGCAGCGGGACAGCGGATGGAGCCTGCTCGCGGCCGGGCAGGAGCGGCCCGCTCCGCCGGCCGGGCCGCTGCGGGACGACCGCACGACCTCGCCCGTGCGGGACGGCGGCGCGGGCCAGGGCTCCTGGCGGGCCGGGACGGGCCGCGGTGACGGGGGGCGCGAGTCGGCCTCGACCGTGCGCCCGGGCCGGCAGGCGCCGAAGCTGTACCAGGGCGAGCTGCCAGTCAACACGATCATCGCGCCGGCCCGTCCCGGCGCCGTCCTGCCCGGCGGCCAGTTCGGCTGGCGGATCGCCCCGGACCGCGGCGGGCGCGAGTTCCACAACGGCACCGACGTCTCCGCCGCGGCGGGCCTGCCCGTCGTCGCCGCCCTCGACGGCGTGGTGACGGCCGTGTTCTGGGACGTCTGGGGCGGCAACCGGGTGGAGGTCACCCACGCGGACGGGATCAGGACCACCTACAACCACCTCGAGGACGTCCGGGTCCGGACCGGGGACCGGCTCGCCGCCTCCGAGCAGCTCGGCACGGTGGGGGCCACCGGCGTTCGGGTCACGGGCCCGCACCTGCACTTCGAGACCTGGGTGGACGGGCAGGCCGTCGACCCGCAGTCCTTCGACTGGGTCGACGGCATGCGCGTCATCCCCGCCTCCCGCAGCAAGTACTCCCTCGAGGTCCCCGTCCCGGACACGGTCGAGGACCCGGCCGCGCAGAAGGCGGAGGCCGCCAAGAAGGCCGAGGCGGCGAAGAAGGCCGAGGCCGCGAAGAAGGCCGAGGCGATGAAGAAGGCGGCGGCCGCCAAGAAGACCGAGGCGGCGAAGAAGGCAGGGGCCGCGAAGAAGACCGAGGCTGCGAAGAAAGCCGATGCGGTGAAGAAGGCGGAGGTCGCCAAGAAGGCCGAGGCCGCGAAGCGAGCAGAGGCCGAGAAGGCCGGAAACGCCAAGCCGCCCGTGCAGCAGGCGGAGGCCGCCCCGGCTCCGGTTGCCCCACCCGTGCCGGCCACCCCTGCCATCCCGGCCGTGCCGGCTGCCCCATCCGTGCCGGCTGCTCCTCCGGCCGATCCTGACGTGCCCGAGCCCGTTCCGGCCCCGCCGGTACTCGAGGAGCCAGAGCTGCCTCCGGTGGCACCCGAGCCCGTGGTGAAGCCCGCGCCTCAGCCCGACGTGGAGCCCGAGCTCGAACCGGGAGTCGCCCCGCGGATTCCGGACGCGCAGCGGGACACCGACAAGGACGGGATCCCGGACGTCGACGACGACAACCTGGACGGCGACCTCCTCGACGGCGCCCCCCTGCTGAACCACGAGGACCCCGATCTCGACGGGGACGACATCGACAACGCTGACGACCCGGACATGGACGGCGACGGCCTGCGCAACGAGGACGACCTGGACCGCGACGGCGACGGGATCCCGAACGACCAGGACGCGGAGCCGGACAGCCCGGCGCCGAAGGCCGCGGCCGGGCCGGCCACCGGCAGGACCGGGACCACCGACCCGGCCGATCCGGCCGGCCCCGCGGAGGGCGCCGGTGCCGCCGGGGCGGCTCCGGCCGCCGAGCTCCGGCCGGCCGCCGGGGCGGCTCCGGCCGCCGAGCTCCGGCCGGCCGCCGGAGCGGACGGGACCGTCCGTCCCTGACGTCCCGCGCGGAGTTATGCAGGCGTGACGAGGTCATCTGCCGAGTCGGGAACGCGGACGACTAGAATTTGCCCCGGGCCGACGAATTATTTTCGCGCGGGAGCGGGAGCCATGAGCACCACCGACCACGGTGCGCCGGACCACGGGACGACCAGGGCGCTCCAGGAACTCCGGGGCCGTCTCGCCGGGGCGCTGGTGGAGCCGGGGGACGCCGACTACGACAGGGCCCGCCGCGTCTGGAACGGCCTGATCGACGCCCGTCCCCGGGCTCTCGTGCGGGCCGGGGACCTCGCCGACATCGACCTGGCGCTGGCCGCGGCCCAGCGCACGCGCCTGCCGCTGGCGGTGCGGGGCGCCGGGCACGGCGTGGCGGGCCACGGCACGGTCGAGGGCCGCCTGGTGCTGGACCTCGGGCGGCTGCGGGGCGTCGTCGTCGATCCCGCGAACCAGCTCGTGAGCGTGGAGCCCGGCACCACCTTCGCCGCTCTCGACCGCGCCACGGCCCGGCACGGCCTCGCCGTTCCCGGCGGCCTCACCGGCGCGGTGGGCGTGGCGGGGCTGACCCTGTGCGGGGGCATGGGGTGGCTGACCCGCAGCAACGGGCTGAGCCTCGACAACCTGGACTCCGCCGACGTCGTGACCGCAGCCGGCGACCACCTGCACGTCAGCGAGGAGGAGAACGCCGGGCTGTTCTGGGGGCTCCGCGGCGGCGGGGGCAACCTCGGGGTGGTCTCCTCCTTCACCTTCCGGGCCCGCCGGCTGCCGTCCACCGTGCTCGCGGGGAACCTCCACTACCGAAGGCCGCGCTGGGCGGGCGCCCTGTCCACCTTCGCCGCGTGGTCGCGCGGTCTGCCGGACGAGATGAACCCGGTCCTCACCTTCGCGATCCCGCCCCCGGCGGCCGGGATGGGCGAGGAACCGGTGCTGACCGTGGGGTTCAGCTGGGTCTCGGAGGACCACGCAGCAGGCCTGGACGTCGTCGACGGACTGCGGGAGGACGCTCCGCCCGACGCCGAGGAGATGGGCCCGACGCCCTGGCTCGCGTGGCAGGGGGCGCGGGACGGGCTCTTCCCCCGGGGCTCGCACGGCCACTGGCGCAACCTTCCCTTCTCCCGGCTGGACGACGAGGTCGTCGACGTCCTCGTCGGGCTGGCCTCCGGGATCACCTGCCGAGGCACCGGCATCGACGTCCACCACCTCGAGGGCTCCTTCGGCAGGGTGCCCGAGGAGGCCACCGCCTTCCCCAACCGGTCCGCACGGTACTGGCTGACGGTGCACGGCGTCCGGCACGACCCGGCCGAGGACGAGCACCTCGCAGCCTTCGTGCGGACCGTGCGGGACACGATGCAGCCGTTCGCCGAGCACGGCGAGTACGTCGGCCTCATGGGGCCCGACGCCGAGCTCGGGGGCGACCCGGTGGAGGCGGCCCGCCTGGCCTACGGGCGGGAGAAGCACCAGCGGCTGGCCGCCCTCAAGGACCGCTACGATCCCGGGAACCTCTTCCGGCACAACCTGAACGTGCCGCCCGGCCGGCCCTGAGCGCACGTCCGGCAGGGCCTCCTGGTGCGGGCTCGCGCCCCGAGGAACCTGCGGCCCCGCCCCGTCATGTCCGGGCGATGTCGATGGCAGCCCTTCCCCGGCCACGGACCCCGCACTAGGGTCGTCAGTCCAGAGACCCCGCGTTCCCGGGAGGCGCCCCGCATGCCGATCTACGAGTACCGGTGCCGGGAGTGCGGCGACTTCGAGGTCCTCCTGGCCATGGGCGCGGCCACGCGCGAGAGCGACTGCCCCGGCTGCGGCTCCGCGGCGCGGCGGCTGATGAGCGCGCCCGGGCTCTCCCAGGCCGGCACCCCCGCGGCCCGGCTGATCGAGCGCACCGAGCGCACCGCCGCGGAGCCCGACGTCGTCGCCGCGCCCCCGCCCGGCTCCCGGCGAGCGCCCCGCACCACCGGCAACCCCCTGCACCGCAGACTTCCCCGGCCCTGAGAGGCACACCACCGCAGCACAGCCGCCAAGGAGGCACGTCATGCCGGAGCTCATCTTTCCCCTGGACTCGTCACGGCCGTTCGAGGACCAGCAGCTGGTCGGGCACAACCGGTGGCACCCGGAGATCCCCCCGGTGGCCACCGTGCGACCGGGGGACACGTTCCGGGTGCACTGCCGGGAGTGGTTCGACGGCGCGATCGTCAACGACGACTCCGCCGAGGACGTCCTCAACGCGCCGCTGACGACCGTGCACAAGCTCTCCGGCCCGTTCGCGGTGCAGGGCGCCCAGCCGGGCGACCTGCTCGTCGTCGACATCCTCGACGTCGGCCCCATCCCGCAGGAGGACTCCGGCCCCCTGGCCGGGCAGGGCTGGGGGTACACCGGCGTCTTCGCACGGTCCAACGGTGGAGGCTTCCTCACCGACCGGTTCCCGGACGCCTACAAGGCGATCTGGGACTTCCGCGGCCAGACCGCGACCTCCCGGCACGTCCCGGAGGTCTCGTTCACCGGCATCGTCCACCCCGGCCTGATGGGCACCGCGCCCTCCGCGGAGCTCCTGGCCCGGTGGAACGCGCGCGAAGGGGCGCTCATCGCCACCGACCCGGACCGGGTCCCGCCCCTGGCGCTGCCGCCCGAGCCGGAGAACGCCCTGCTCGGCGGGGTTCCCGGCTCCGACGTCGAGCGGGTCGCCGCGGAGGCCGCGCGCACCGCCCCGCCCCGCGAGAACGGCGGCAACCAGGACATCAAGAACCTCACCAAGGGCACCCGCGTCTTCTACCCCGTCTTCGTGGACGGCGCGAACTTCTCCGTGGGCGACCTGCACTTCTCCCAGGGCGACGGCGAGATCACGTTCTGCGGCGCCATCGAGATGGGCGGGTTCATCGACTTCCACGTGGACCTCATCAAGGGCGGCATGGAGGCCTACGGGGTCACGGAGAACGCAATCTTCCTGCCGGGCAGGACGGACCCGCAGTACAGCGAGTGGATCGCCTTCTCCGGCACCTCGGTGACCCTCGACGGGGAGCAGCGCTACCTCGACTCGCAGCTGTCCTACCAGCGGGCGTGCCTGCACGCCGTCGACTACCTCACGAAGTTCGGGTACTCCCCGGAGCAGGCGTACCTGCTGCTGGGCGCCGCGCCGATCGAGGGCCGGTTCTCGGGGGTGGTGGACATCCCCAACTCCTGCGCCACGGTCTATCTGCCCACCGCGATCTTCGACTTCGACGTCCGGCCGTCCGCGTCCGGACCGCACCGGGTGGATCCGGGCGCGGGGGCGCCGCACGCGGCCGCGTGAGCTCAGCCGGTCCCGAGCGCGAGGTACAGGTCGACCACGGCGGTGGCCACGTCCTGGCCGCAGGCCGCGGAGGGGTAGCCGGAGCCCAGCACCGCGATGTGGTGGGCGGTCCCGCCCGACACCGTGCGCCCCACGCTGTGGGTGTCCCACGCGCCGCCGGCGTCCGGCAGCCACCCGTTCTTGACGAGGGAGTCCGCCGCCCCGGACCCGTCCGCGCGGGCCGCGCCCACGCCCCAGGTCTGGGACGGATGGGTGGGCCGCATCTGCTCCCGCAGCCAGGCCAGGTCCTCCTCGGGCAGCCAGTCCGCCCCGTGGACGACCGTGCCCAGCACGGCCAGCTGGTCGGAGGCGGTGGTCAGGTTGTGGCCCCAGCCGCCCGAGGACCGGGTCGAGCTGACGCCCATGAGGTCGTAGGTCTCGTTGAGCTCGCCCTCCATGGCGGAGAGCGTGGGCCCGAGCGCGCCGTAGAGAGCGGTGGTGGACTCGTTGCCGCTCTCGTGGACGCTGTCGCGGATCAGGGCCCGCTGCTGCTCCGTGAGCCGGCCGTCCCGCTCGGCGGCCAGGCGCATGGTGGTGAGGGCCAGCGGGACCTTGGAGAGGCTGGCCTCCATGCCGGACACCTCGGGGCGGTGGGCGAAGACCGTGCGGCCGTCCGCGTCCTGCACCAGCAGCCCGATCTCGGCGCCCACCGCCGCGCTCAGCCCGTCCAGCGCGGTGGTCAGGGCGCGCCGGTCGTCCTGCGCCGCGGGTCCCACCGCGGCGGGCAGCGGACCCGCGGCCGGACCGCAGGAGGCGGGGACGGTGACCGCCGCGGTCGTGGCGGCCGCGCCGCCCGGGGCGTCCGGGAGCGCCGCCGCGGGGGCCGGGACGGTGAGTCCCAGGAGGAGCGCGGCGGCCCCCAGGGTGCGGACGGTCCTGCGGTGCTGCGGGTGCGATCGGCTCATGGTGCCCATGCTCTCGCACGGCGGCCGTCCTGCCGAGCCGGGCGGGTCCGGCTCACGCAATGAGACCCCGGTCCGTCCAGGACGTCGGCAGGTGCCCACCGGAGGGGAGCAGCACGAGCTGGGCCGAGGGCAGCCGCTCGGTGAGGCAGCGCGCGTGGGCGGGGGGCACCACGTCGTCGTCCTCGGCGTGGACCACGACGATCTCGAGGTCGGCGAGCTTCCGGCCCACGGTCGAGGGCAGGGCGAACCCCTGCTCCTCCACGTCCGGGTGCTCCGGGCACCAGCACGGGGCCGCCACGGTCACGACGCGCTGCAGCAGGGTGGGGATCCGGTGGCAGAGGAAGCGCAGGGCCTCGGACCCGCCGAGGGAGTGGCCCACGATCACCCAGGGCTCGTCCGGGATGGCGCGGACGGCCCGGCCGATCGCCTCCTGCCACTGGTCCGGGTCGGGGTCCTCCGGGCTCGGGAGGTCCGGGGCCACGAGGTCGGCATCGGGCCACTGCCGCCGCACGGCCTCGAGCACCGGGTTGTCGCCGGTGCGGGGCTGGGGCCCGGCACCGTGCAGGAAGAGGATGCGCTGGACCATGGGTCACCTCGGGGACGGGGGAGGTGACGGCGGACGCCGCCTCCACCAGCGTCCCCGCCGCCGCGGCGAGGTGTCAAGAGCGGCGGGAGGCTCCCGGGCCTGCTCCCACGACGTCGAGGCCGGGCCCCTCGAGCCGGTCCAGCGCCGCGGTGCGGCCGGTCAGCAGCAGCAGGAGCGCGTCGATGGCGCCTCGGACCTCGGGGCCGCTGCCGGCGTGCCAGTCGACGTCGGTCGCGGTGAGCGCCACCCCGCGCAGTCTCCGGCGCGCCCGGAACGGGAAGGGCATGGACCACACCCGGTCGGCGGCCGTGCGTGCGGGCTCCGGGGGCATGGCGTGGTGCCGGCCCAGGGGCAGGACGATGTCCTGGGTGTGGACCAGGACGTCCAGCAGCGGCTCGCGGACGGTCGTGCCCGGCGGGTGGCGCCTCGAGCCGTCCAGGCGGCGGTAGTCGGCGAGGATCGACTCGACCGGCCGGCGGCCGCGGGCCCGGGCGTCCAGGTACAGGGCGCGGTTGTAGTCCCCGCGGCCCCGCCACAGGGCCGGGACGAGATCGGCGAGACCGACCTGGGGCGAGGCGATGACGTGGGCCGCGACGTCCCGCACCGCCCATCCCGGGCCGCCCAGGCGGTGGCGGCCGGGGTGGTCGCCGAGGTGGAGGAGCAGTGGCGGCGCCGGCTCGGGGCGCGGCGCTATGCCGCGCTGCGCCGGGCACTCGCCGAGCTGCACGAGGAGCCCGGCGACGTCCGCTCCCCGCCGGCCGACCACGGGGCGCCCGGCTGACCCGGCAGCGCCCGGCCGACCCCGCGGCGGCGTGGTCGGCCGAGGGCACGGGGGTCACGGGGGCGCGCCGTGGTCACCCGGTGGCGCGACGCGGCCGTCAGGACACAATGGGACCATGACCGACGCCGCTCACCCCGCCCCGCCGGAGGACCCCCGCACCGGCCGCGCCTACTGGACCGTGGAGCCCGGCCGGGGAGAGCTGCGCACCGCGGAGCTGCCCGTCCCGGGCCCCGAGGACGTCCTGGTGCGGGCGCTGCGCTCCGGGGTCAGCCGCGGCACCGAGTCGCTCGTCCACCGCGGCCTCGTCCCGGCGCGCGTGCACGGGCGGATGCGCGCCCCGTTCCAGGAGGGGGACTTCCCCGGCCCCGTGAAGTACGGCTACCTCTCCGTGGGCGTCGTGGAGCAGGGGCCGGAGGACCTGGTGGGCCGGCGGGTCTTCAGCCTCCACCCCCACCAGGACCGCTACGTGCTCCCCGCCTCCGCCGTGACCCCGGTGCCCGACGACGTCCCCTCCGGGCGCGCGGTGCTCGCCGGCTCGGTGGAGACGGCCGTCAACGCGCTGTGGGAGGCCGCGCCCCGCTTCGGGGACCGCGTGGCCGTGGTCGGCGCCGGGATGATCGGCGCGTGCACGGCCGCGCTGCTGGCCCGCTTCCCGCTGGCCCGGCTGCAGCTCGTGGACCCGCAGCCGTCCCGCGGGGGGCTCGCGGCCCGGCTCGGCGTGGAGCACGTGCTGCCGGAGGACGCCGCGGGGGAGTGCGACGTCGTCCTGCACGCCTCCTCCACCGCCGCCGGCCTGGCGCGGGGGCTCGAGCTGCTCGGCGACGAGGGGGAGCTGATCGAGCTGTCCTGGTACGGCGACGAGGACCCTGCCGTCCCGCTCGGCGCCGACTTCCACGCCCGCCGGCTGCAGCTGCGCGCCAGCCAGGTGGGCGTCGTCGCCCCCGCCCGCCGGGCCCGCCGCACGACCGCCGACCGGCTCGCCACCGCGCTGGACGCCCTCCGGGACCCCCGCTTCGACGCCCTGCTCTCCGGGAGCTCCTCGTTCGAGGAGCTGCCCGCCACGATGGCGCGGCTCGCCGCAGGAGCCCCGGACATCCTGTGCCACGTGGTGCACTACGACTGACCGCCCCCCACCGACCCGAGGAGCTCCGTGTTCACCCTGACCGTCCGAGACCACATGATGATCGCCCACAGCCTGCCGGACCCGTTCTTCGGCCCCGCCCAGAACCTGCACGGGGCCACCTACGTGGTGGAGACCACCTGGTCCCGGCCGGTCCTCGACGAGCACGGGGTGGTCATGGACATCGGCGTGGCCAACGACCTGCTCGCGGGCGTCCTCGACGGGCTGCGCTACCGCAACCTCGACGAGCACCCGGACTTCGCGGGCCGGCTGTCCACCACGGAGGTCCTGGCCCAGTACGTCGCCGAGCGGCTCGCGGCGGGGGCGGCGTTCGTCGAAGGGCTCGAGCGGCTGACCGTGACCCTCCGGGAGACACCCGACGCCTGGGCCTCCTACACCCTCGAGCTGCCCGTGCTGAGCGAGCGCGGCGGGCCCGCCCCCGCCCGGTGAGCACCGCGCGCGCGGGCATCGACGTGGTGGTGCCCGACGACGGCGGGCGGCCCACCGGCGGCTCGCTCTACGACCGCCGGCTCGTGGCGGCGCTGGACGCCCTGGGGCGCCCGGCCCGGCTCGTGCCGGTGGCCGGGTGCTGGCCCGCGCCGGACGGTGCCGCCCGGGCCCGGCTGCGGCGCGCGCTGGGCGCACCGGCCCCCGGACGGGCGGTCGTCCTCGACGGCCTCGTGGGGTGCGCGGCACCGGAGGCGGTCGACGACGCCGTGCGCTCCGGGCTGCCCGTGCACCTGCTCGTGCACCTGCCCCTGCCCGCCGAGACCGGGCTGGACCCCGCGGCCGCCACGGAGCTCGCCCGGCGGGAGGCTGCCGCTCTCGCCGCCGCCACCGGCGTGCTGGTGCCCAGCGCCTGGGCGGCCCGCGATCTCCTCCGCCGCTACGGCACCGCGGACGCCGTCGTGGCCGAGCCGGGGGCCGAGCGCGGACCGGTGGCCGCGGGGTCGCGCCCGCCGCGGCTGACCTGTCTGGCGTCCCTGACCCCGCGCAAGAATCAGGGCCTCCTGCTGGAGGCCCTCGCGCCGCTGACCGCCCTCGGCTGGACCCTCGACCTCGTCGGCCCCGAGGGCGACCCCGGGCACGTCCGCACCCTGCGTGCGGCAGTCCGGGACCTCCCCGATCCGGGGCGCGTGCGCTGCCCCGGTCCCCTCGAGGGCGCCGCGCTGGCCCGGCAGTGGGCGCGCACCGACCTGCTGCTGCTGCCCTCCACGACCGAGACCTACGGCATGGTCGTCACCGAGGCGCTCGCCCACGGCGTGCCCGCGGTGGTCGCGGCCGGCACCGGTGCGGTCGAGGCCCTCGACGGCACGCCGGGGCCCCGGGGTGCGCCCGACACCGGTGTTCCGCCCGGCGCCGGCCTCCGGGCCGGTGCCGCCCTCGACCTCGCCGACCCGTCCGCCTGGACCGCGGTGCTGCGCGACTGGCTGACCGACCCCGCCCTGCGCGCGCAGTGGCGGGCCGCCGCACTGGTCCGCCGCGACCGCCTGCGCAGCTGGACGGACACCGCCCGCGACGTCCTCGCGGCGATCGGCCCGCACCTCGACCCGCCCCTCGACCCGTCCGATCCCCTCGGGCGCAGTCCCGACCCCGACCACGACCACGACCGCACCAGGAGACCGTCATGACGAACCACTCCGCCCCCGACCGTCCCGTCGCCGGCGACTGGCTGGCCCTGCGGGAGCCCGCCGACGCCGCGGCCCGCGAGGACTCCCTGCCGCTGATCGCCCGCATCGTGCGGCACTGGGAGCAGCTGCCGCCGGCCGCGGCCCCCGGCGCCGCGGACACCGAGCCGGTCGTGGTGGTGGACCTCGGCGCCGGGACGGGCGCGAACCGGGCCTGGCTCGCCCGGCACCTCCCCGGCCCCCAGCGCTGGATCCTGCTCGACCACGACCGCGAGCTGCTCGACCAGGCCGTGGCCGCCGCCCGAGCGGAGGGGGCCGACGTCGTGCCCGTCCTCGCCGGGGTCGAGGAGCTCGGCCGGGTGCTCGCGGAGCACCCGGCGGCCCGCCGGCTCGTGACGTGCTCCGCACTGCTCGACCTGCTGACCCGGCAGCAGCTCCGGGACCTGGCGCGCGTGCTCTCCGAGGAGGCCGTCCCGGCGCTCCTCGCCCTGACCGTCGACGGCGAGGTCCTCATCGACCCGCCCCACCACCTGGACCCCCCGGTGCTGGGGGCCTTCGAGGACCACCAGCACCGCGGCGAGCTCGCCGGGACCGACGCCGTGCGGCTGGCCGCGGAGGCCCTGCAGGAGCGCGGCATGGTCGTGGACGTGACGCCCACCCCCTGGTGGATCTCCGACCAGCCGTGGGCCCGGCCCCTCCTGGAGCGGTTCCTCGCCGACCGCGCGGACGCCGCCGTGGAGCACCGCCCGGACCTCACGGCCGAGGCCCACGCCTGGCTGCGGACCCGCCTGGTGGACTGCGCCCGCGGCCGGCTGCGGGCCACGGTGGGGCACGCGGACGTGCTCGGCCTGCCGCCCGTCAGCTGAGGCCGCGGGCGCACCGCTCCAGCCACAGCACGTCCCAGCCGAAGGACACCAGCAGCAGGACGAGCGCCACGACGGTCGCCGTGACGGCCAGCGGCAGCGGGATCAGCGGGACCAGGGCGCCGAGCAGGACGCCGCCCTGGATCCCCGCCACCACCCGCCGGTACGAGGAGAAGGGCAGCTCGCGGCGCCACGCCGGGCGCACCCGCAGACCCAGCAGGAAGAGGTAGCGCAGGGCGCCGATCACCACCACCCACCACGCCTCCGGCAGCCCGATCCGGGCGGCGACCGCCACCGAGAGGAAGAGCAGCAGCACGGCGTCGACCTCCTGGTCGAACCGGGCCCCGGCGCGCGTGGCGGTCCCGGTGCGGCGCGCCACCCACCCGTCGATCCCGTCGAGCAGCCACGCGGGCAGCGCGACGGCGAACACGGCCCAGCACCAGGCGTCGGCGGGCCGGCCCCCGTCATGCCCCAGCACGGGGGCCAGCCCCAGGGGCAGGAGCGCGGCGGCCAGGGCGACGAGCACGGAGCGGCCCACGGTGACCCGGTCGGCGGGGCCGTAGGGCTCGCCGCGGCGGCGCACGGTGCTGCGCACCACCGCCCCGAGCACGGCGAGACCCAGCAGCACCGAGCACGCCAGCACGGGGAGCGCCGCGTCCGCCAGGAGGACGAGCGCCGCGAGGGCGCCGCCCAGCACCGCGAAGGCGAGCAGACCGTCCCGGCGCGCCGAGGAGTGCGGGCCGGTGGAACGGGCCAGGGGCATGCGGTCGCCTTCCGCGTCGGGGGTCTTCATCCTGGGCGGGCCCGGCCCGCCGCGTCAATCCGGGCGGCGGCGGGCGGTGGCTAGACTGCGCCCATGCCCGCCGAGACCACGCCCGCCCCCACGCGGCGGCGGCCCGTACTCCGCGTGCTGCTCGCCGCCGGGCAAGCGGTGGCCGGGCTGGTCCTCCTCGCCATGCTGTTCCGCGTGCTCGGCACGGACGCGGTCCGCAGCGCCGTCGGGATCCTCACCCCCGCCACCGTGGCGCTCGCCCTGGGCGCCGGGCTCGTGGCCACCGCGGCCCAGGCCCAGCGCTGGCGGCTGGTGGCTCGCAACCGGGCCACACCGATCGGCTTCCGGGAGGCGCTGGGCGAGTGCTGGGCGTCCGGGCTCGTCAACCTGCTGCTGCCCGGGGGCGTGACCGGGGACGCCGTGCGGGTGCTGCGCCGCCGCCGGCGCGGCGACAGCTGGCCCGGCGCCGGCGGCTCCGTGCTGGGCGAACGGCTGGCGGGGACGTCCGTGCTCCTCGCGGCCGGGGTCGTCCCGGCCCTGGCGGTCGGCGGCTGGCTCGCCACGGTCCTCGGCCTCGGGGCGCTCGCCGTGGGTGCCGTCGCCTGGCGCTCCACGAGCGGCGCCCCGGCGCGGGACCGGGCCGGGGTGTGGGCGCTGTCCGTGCTCGCCTGGGCCTGCTACCAGGGGCTGTTCCTGCTGGCGGCCGTGCGCACCGCACCCCAGGAGACCCTGGCGAACCTGTGGGGGACCACCGTGCTGGGCCTCGCCGGGATGTCCGTGCCCGTCGGGGTGGGCGGCTGGGGTCCGCGGGAGGGGATCACCACCCTGGCCGCGATGGCCCACGGCCTGCCCGCCGGGACCGGCTTCGCGATCTCGATGGGCTACGGGCTGCTCGCCCTGATCTCGGCCCTGCCGGGAGCCGTGGTCCTGGCGGGCTGGCTGCTGCCCCGGCGCGCCGGTTCTCCCCGAGCCGGTTCTCCCCGCGGGTGACGAGCCGGTCGACCGGCGTCGGGAGGCCCGTGGTGCGCGTCAGCCTCCGATCGCGCTCATCGAGCGCTCCGGCTGGACGTAGTCGGAGGAGTCCAGGCCTACGTGGTCCATGCCGTGGGCGGCCGGTTTCGCCCACATCGCCGCCCGCCAGCGCTCGGCCAGCTGGGCGTCGGTGGCACCGGCCCGCAGCAGCGGCAGCAGCTCGACCTCCTCGTGGGAGAACAGGCAGGACCGGATCCTGCCCTCGGCGGTGATCCGGGTCCGCTTGCAGTCGCCGCAGAAGGGCTCGGTGACCGAGGCGATGACCCCCACCGTGCCCAGCGGTGCGCCACCGGAGCCCCCGGCGCCGGCGGCCCGGGTTTCGTCCGGGGTGGGGGTGCGGGGGTGGACGTCCCACAGCTCGGCCGGGGCGCCCTCGCGCGGCCCCGGGTGCGGGGCCAGCCGGAACCGGCCGGCGAGCCGGTGGCGGATCTCGGCGGCGGTGACCATGTCCGCCCGGGTCCAGCCGTGGTCGGCGTCCAGGGGCATCTGCTCGATGAACCGCAGGGCGAAGCCGCGCGCCAGCGCCCACGCGAGCAGCTCCGGGGCCTCGTGGTCGTTGACCCCGCGCATCAGCACCGCGTTGATCTTCACCGGGGTCAGCCCGGCCGCGGCCGCCGCCTCGGCCCCGGCCAGCACGTCGGCCAGGCGGTCCCGGCGGGCCAGGGCGCGGAAGGTCGCCGCGTCCAGGGAGTCCAGGGAGATGTTGATCCGGCTCAGCCCGGCCTCGGCCAGGCCCTGGGCGCGGGCGGCCAGACCGATGCCGTTGGTGGTCAGCGAGACCGGCAGGTCCGGGTGGGTAGCACGGATCCCGGTGATGATGTCCTCGAGGTCGGCCCGGACCAGGGGTTCCCCGCCGGTCAGGCGCAGCTCGGTGACCCCGAGCTGCTCGACGCCCACGCGCACGATGCGGGTGATCTCGGCGGGGGTCATCAGCTGGGCGGCGGGCAGCCAGGGCAGGCCGCCGGCGGGCATGCAGTAGGTGCAGCGCAGGTTGCACTTGTCGATCACCGACAGGCGCAGGTCGGTGGCGCGGCGGCCGTGGCGGTCCATCAGCCCGGCCCCGGCCGGGGCGCCGCTGGGGCCCGGACCGGTGCTGCGCAGCCGGGGCAGTCCCAGGGAAACGCTCATGTCACCGCCTCGATCGTCTCGGACGGGCGTCCAGGGTCCGCGGGCGCCGCAGCCGGTGCGCCGGCGAGGTCCTGGAGCAGGCGGGCGGCGACGCTGATCGCGATCACCGCGGGCGCCTTGCCGGGGATGCCCGGGAGACCTATGGGGCACGTGATGCGATCCACGGTGCTCTCCGCATGGCCCTCCGCGCGCAGCCGCTGCCGAAAGCGGGCCCACTTGGCCCGGGAGCCGATCAGGCCCACGCTGCCGAGGTCGTCCCGGCGCAGCGCGGCGTCGCACAGCACGAAGTCCTCGGCGTGGTCGTGGCTCATGATCAGCACGTGCGCCCCGGCCGGCAGCCCGGCCAGCACGTTCTCCGGGACGGGGCTGTGGTGGAGGCGGACCTGCGCGGCTCCGTCGGTGACGTCGGCCAGCCGGGCGGGGGCCAGCTGACCCTCCCGGCTGTCCACCAGGTGCAGGTTCAGGGGCAGGCGGGACAGCACCCGGGCGAGCTCGTGACCCACGTGGCCCACACCGAACACGGCGACCACGGGGCGGGCGCCCTGGGGCTCGAGCAGCACGCTGACCACGCCTCCGCAGCACTGGCGCCCGTGCTCCACGGCGGCGTGCTCGTTGAGCGAGAAGGTCAGCGTCTCCGGGACCGTGGCCCCAGTGGCGAGGAGGACCCGCGCCCGCTCGACCACCGTGGCCTCGAGGTTGCCGCCGCCCACGGTGTCCCACGTGTCCGTCTCGGCCACGACCATCTTGGCCCCGGCCTCCCGGGGGGCGTGCCCGCGCACCTCCGTGACGGTGACGAGCACCCCCGGCGCGCCCTCCGCGCGCAGGTGCTGCAGGGCGTCCAGCCAGTCCACGTCAGCGCGCCGCCGGAGCGGCCGGAGCGGTCGACGCGGCGACGTCCGCCACGGGCAGGGCGCGGCGCGCCTCCTGGACCGCCCAGAACACGGCCTCCGGGGTGGCGGGGCTCGCGAGCTCGGTGCTCCGCCCGCCCGGCCCGAACGCGGCCGCGGCCTCCCGCAGCGCCTCGCGCACGCTGAAGGCCAGCATGAGGGGCGGCTCCCCCACGGCCTTGGAGCCGTAGACGACGCCGCTCTCGGTGGCCTCCTCGAAGAGGTGCACGTTGAACTCCTCGGGCATCTCCGAGAAGCTCGGCAGCTTGTAGGTGCTCGCCGCCTGGGTCGCCAACCGGCCCCGGTGCGGCCCGTCGGACTCGTCCCAGCGCAGCTCCTCGAGCGTGAGCCAGCCGGCGCCCTGGACGAACCCGCCCTCGATCTGCCCCACGTCGATCAGCGGGGAGAGGCTGTCGCCCACGTCGTGGACGATGTCGGTGCGCAGCAGCCGGTACGCGCCCGTGAACCCGTCGACCTCCACCTCGGAGACGGAGGCGCCGTAGGAGAAGTACTTGAACGGCTCGCCCTGCATCCGGGCCGCGTCCCAGTGGAGCCCCTCGGTGCGGTAGTAGCCGGCGGCCCACAGCGAGATCCGCTGGAAGTAGGCGTCGTGGGCGAGCTCGGCAAAGGACATCTGCCGGTCATGGAAGCCGATCCCGGTGACCGTGCCGTCGACGAACCGGACGTCATCGGGGTGGATGTCGAACTTGCGGGCGGCGACCTCGGCCAGCCGGTCGCGGATCTGCTCGCAGGCGTTCTTCACGGCCCCGCCGTTGAGGTCCGCCCCGGAGCTGGCGGCCGTCGCGGAGGTGTTGGGCACCTTGTCCGTGCGGGTGGGCGCGAGCCGGACGGTCTCCAGGGGCACGCCCAGGGCCGTGGCCGCGACCTGGCGCATCTTGGTGTGCAGCCCCTGTCCCATCTCGGTGCCGCCGTGGTTGATGAGCACGGACCCGTCCTTGTAGACGTGCACGAGGGCGCCGGCCTGGTTGAAGGCCGTGAGGTTGAACGAGATGCCGAACTTGACCGGGGTGACCGCCAGCGCCCGCTTGGTGTCGGGGTGGGCGGCGTTGAAGGCGGCGATCTCCTCGCGGCGGCGCTCGACCTCGGCCCGGTCGAGCAGCTGGGTCCAGATGGTGCGCAGCCGCTCGGCGTGCCGGACGGGCTGGCCGTAGGGCGTGGTCTGGCCGGGGACGTAGAGGTTGCGGTGGCGCAGCTCCGTGGGGTCCAGGCCGAGCAACGGGGCGCAGCGGCCCATGACCTCCTCGATCACCAGCATGCCCTGCGGGCCGCCGAAGCCGCGGAACGCGGTCTGGGAGGTCTTGTGGGTCCGTGCGATCCGGCCGTGGACCTGCACGTGCGGGATCCAGTAGGCGTTGTCGATGTGGCACAGCGTGCGCTGCAGCACGGGCTCGGAGAGGTCCAGGCTCCACCCGCCGTCGCTGGTGACGGTGGCCTCCAGGGCCTGCAGGCGGCCGCTCTCGTCGAAACCGGCCTCCCACCGGGTGTGGTAGGGGTGGCGCTTGCCGGACAGGGTGATGTCCTGGGTGCGGTTGAGCCGCAGCCGCACCGGCCGGCCCGTCAGCACCGAGCCGAGGGCGGCGACGGCGGCGTAGCCGTGCGGCTGCATCTCCTTGCCACCGAACCCGCCGCCCATGCGCAGGCACTGCACGGTGACCTCGTGGCTGTGCAGGCCGAGGACGTGGGCGACGATCTCCTGGGTCTCCGTGGGGTGCTGGGTGCTGCAGTGCACCAGGACCTGCTCGCCCTCGTCGACGTAGGCGAAGGAGGCGTGGGTCTCCAGGTAGAAGTGCTCCTGGCCGCCGAACTCGAACTCACCGCTGAAGCGGTGGGCCGCGGTGGCCAGCGCGGTGCTGGTGTCCCCGCGGCTGACGGTGGGCTGAGCGCCCTGGAAGCTGCCGGCCTCGATCGCCTCGGCCACGGTGACCAGCGACGGCAGCGGCTCGTAGTCGACCTCGACCGCTGCGGCGCCCAGCCGGGCGGCCTCCTGGGTCTCGCCCAGCACCCAGCACACCGCGTGCCCGTGGAACATGACCTCGGTGGGGAACAGCGGCTCGTCGTGCTTGGTGCCGGCGTCGTTGACCCCGGGCACGTCCGCGGCGGTGAGGACCCGGACCACCCCGGGGACCGCCAGGGCCGGGGCCGTGCGCAGGTCCAGCACGAGGGCGTGGGCGTGCGGGGCCTGCACGGGCCAGGCGTGCAGCACGTCCTGGTGGCGCACGATCAGGTCGTCGGTGTACAGGGCCGTGCCCGTGACGTGCAGGGCGGCGTTCTCGTGCGCGACGGGCACGCCCACCACGGGGTTGACGGGGCGGTCGGCGAGGGACGTCATCGGGACACCTCCATGTCGGGGGCGGACGCGTGCTGCGTCCAGAACTTGAGCAGGGCCTGCTCGAGCATGGCCGAGCGGTAGCGGGCGCTGGCCCGGTGGTCGTCGATCGGGGTGCCCTCCCCGGCCAGCTCGGCCGCCGCGGCGAGGACCGTGTCACGGTTCCACGGCGCACCGCTGAGGATGCGTTCCGGGGCTTGCGCGCGGATCGGGGTGGCCGCCACCCCGCCCAGACCGATCCGCGCGGAGGTGACCGTGCCGGCCTCCACGTGCACGGCGATGCCGACGGCCACGCTCGAGATGTCGTCGAAGCGTCGCTTGGCGATCTTGTGGAACGCGCTGTACCGGGCCGTCGGCAGCGGGATCCGCACGGCACGGATGATCTCCCCGGGGCGGCGGACGCTCTGCCGGTACCCGGTGTAGTACTCGTCCAGGGGCACCTCGCGCTCGCCCCCGGCGGAGGCCAGGACCACGGACGCGCCCAGGGCCAGCAGCGCCGGGGCGGAGTCCCCGATGGGCGAGCCGGTTCCGAGGTTGCCGCCGAACGTCGCGGCGTTGCGGATCAGACGGGAGGCGAACTGGGGGAAGAGCTGGTCCAGCAGCGGCACCCGCCCGGCGAGGCCGCGCTCGACCTCGGACAGGCTCAGGGCCGCCCCGATCTCGACCTGCTCCTGTCCCACCTCGAGCGTGCGCAGCTGCTCGAGCCGGTCCACCGCCAGGGTCAGCGGCGGACGGGCGTGCTGGATGTTGACGCCCACGCCCGCGTCCGTGGAACCGGCGACCAGCTGGGCGTCCGGGGTGTCCTCCAGGTGCTCGAAGAGCTCCTCCAGGGAGCCGGGACGGACGAACCGTGCGCCGTCGGCCTCCACCCGGGTGGGCGGGGCGGGCTGCGCGGGCCGCTCCTGGCGCCGGAGCAGGGGGTCGGCGTCGGCCGGAGTCCCCAGGGCGTAGGCGGCGTCGCGGATGGGCCGGTAGCCGGTGCAGCGGCAGAGGTTGCCGCTCAGGGCGTGCAGGTCGAAACCGTTGGGCCCGCACTCGTGGTCGGCCGCGTGCTCCTCGCCGACGACCGCGGTGCCGGTCTGCGCCCCGGCGGCCGCCTCGGCGGTCGCGCCGGGGGCCTCGCGCTCGGGCCGGTAGTACTCGGCGGCCATGGAGCAGACGAAGCCGGGGGTGCAGTAGCCGCACTGGGAGCCTCCCCGGAACGCCATCTCCTGCTGGACGGGGTGCAACGCCGCCGGCGTGCCGGTGCCGCCCGCGGTGCCGAGGCCCTCTGCGGTGACGACCTCCTGACCGTCGAAGGCGGCGGCGGGGGGCAGACAGGCGTTGACGGAGGTCCACCGGCTGCGTCCCTCGCCGTCCGGCCGGGCGACCAGCACCGCACAGGCACCGCACTCGCCCTCGGCGCAGCCCTCCTTGGCCCCGGTCAGTCCCTCGCCGCGCAGCCAGTCCAGCAGCCGGGTGTGCGGGCCGAGCCCGTCACAGCTCCGGGTACGACCGTTGACCGTCACTCGGATGTCGCTCATGCCTGCTGCTCCTCGGTGCATGCCACTGGCCGCGACCTGGAGTCAGGTGGTTCCCCGGGGGTACCGGGAGCTCTCTGGCGGCGGACCAGCGCGATTCGTCGTTGCTCGCCCGGTAGATAGTCCGCTTCAGGACCCGCCGTAGGCTGAGTCACACCATAACCACGCCGTGACGGGGCCGCAAGAGTTCGGGCGCCACCACCGGGTCAGGGTGTATCTGGAAGAATTCTTCCACAATGTGTTGTGGATCACGTCGATCTCCCCTAGGTTGGCCTCAGCCAAAGGCGGGCCCCGGTCGACCGGGGCTATCTACCGGGCATGATCTGACAGCCGGGCGGGCCCGCCGACGGACAAGCCGTTTCTCGGGTTCCCCACGATCCGTGAGGACCTGAGCATCATGTCGACCATCCACGAAACCGCTCCGCGCACCCAGGTCCACCTGGAACGTGCCGTCGAGCTCGCGGCGGAGAACGCCGCCGGCGACGGCGGGCCGTTCGGCGCCGTCGTCGTGACCGCGGACGGGCGGGAGTTCCCCGCCGTCAACCGCGTGACGGCGGACCACGACCCCACAGCGCACGCGGAGGTCATGGCCATCCGCAGCGCCTGCCGCGAGCTGGGGACCTTCGACCTCAGCGGGGCCGTGCTCTACACCAGCTGCGAACCGTGCCCGCTGTGCCTCTCGGCCTCGCTGTGGGCCCGGCTGGACGCGGTGTACTTCGCCGCCGACCGGCACGACGCCGCGGCCGGCGGATTCGACGACGCCGAGTTCTACGAGTTCTTCGCCCGGAGCGCGCAGGAGCGGGACCGGGCCCTTCCGGTCCGCCACGTCGCCCTCGCCACGCGCACGGAGCCGTTCGAGGCCTGGGCCGGCAACGCCCAGCGCACCGCGTACTGATCCGAGCACCCCGCCGCCCCGGTCGGCTCCTACCGGGACCATCAGATCTGGACACTTCACGGGAGCCCCGCCGGCAGCGGCCGGGCCCCGGAAAAACAGAGGATCGCCGGACCTTGCGCAGCAGAGCCGACGCCTGCGCGCTGAAGGAGGCTCCTTCCATGTCATCGACCACACCTGACCGTCCGACCGACGCCCGCACGACCGCGGCCCGCACGATCCGCCGTGGGCGCCCGGCGCCCGCACCCGGACCGGAGGACGAGCGGCTGCCGCTGGGGCGGACCACCGCCTACGGCTTCCAGCACGTCCTCACCATGTACGGCGCCATCGTCGCCGTCCCCCTCATCATCGGGCAGGCCGCCGGGCTCTCCGGCGAGGAGATCGCCCTCCTCATCAGCTCCTGCCTGCTCATGGGCGGGGTCGCCACCGTCCTGCAGAGCTTCGGGGCGCCCTTCCTCGGCTCCAGGCTGCCGCTCGTGCAGGGCGTGTCCTTCGCCGGGGTCGCCCCCATGCTCGCGATCCTGGCCGGTGGCAACGACCTGACCACCATCTTCGGGGCCGTGCTCGTCTCCTCGGTGGTGGGCTTCCTGCTCGCCGGCGCGTTCTCCCGCGTCCTCCGGCTGTTCCCGCCGGTGGTCACCGGAACGGTGATCACGGTCATCGGCATCTCCTTGCTGCCGGTCGCGATCTCCTGGGCCGCCGGCAGCGGGGAGGGCGGCGCCGCCGACCCCCGCAGCCTCGCGCTCGCCGGGATCACCCTGCTCATCGTGCTGGTGCTGTCCAAGGTGGGCGTCGGGATGATCTCGCGCCTGTCCATCCTGCTCTCCTTCGTGCTCGGCACCGTGATCGCCCACACGATGGGGATGGTGGACTTCTCCGGTGTGGGCCAGGGCGGTATCGTCACCTTCCCAACGCCCCTGGCCTTCGGCCCCCCGACCTTCGAGGTCGCCTCGATCATCTCGATGCTCATCGTGGTGCTCGTGACGATGACCGAGACCACGGCGGACATCCTCGCGGTGGGCGAGATCACGGGGGCCAAGGTCGACTCGAAGCGCGTGGCCAACGGCCTGCGGGCGGACATGCTCTCCTCCGCGGGGGCGCCGCTGCTGAACTCGTTCACCCAGACGGCCTTCGCCGCCAACGTGGGCCTCGTCGCGGTGACGGGCGTCCGCAGCCGCTTCGTGGTCACGGCCGCCGGCGTCATCATGGTGGGACTGGGGCTGTTCCCCGTCATCGGCGAGGTTGTCGCGGCCATTCCCACCCCGGTCCTCGGCGGCGCGTCGATCGTGCTCTTCGGCACGGTGGCCTCCTCCGGCGTGCGCACGCTGGGCAAGGTGAACTTCAACAACTCGATGAACCTCGTCATCGTGGCGGTCGCCTTCGCGTTCGGCCTCATCCCTGTGGCCGCGCCCCAGTTCTACGCCGGTTTCCCCTCCTGGACGCAGACCATCCTCGGCTCGGGGATCAGCGCCGCAGCACTCGTGGCCATCGCTCTCAACCTGCTGTTCAACGAGCTGGCCGCCGGCAACTCCCGGCACCAGTCCGTCATGGCGGCGGCGCCGGTGCGGGTCGTCCGGGCGGACACCCTGGCGCACCTGCGGGAGGGCGACCGGATCCAGGACGGTGCCGTGGTGGACAGCGACGGAGCCGAGGTGGCGGTCGTGGCGGAGCACCACTTCGACGACGTCCGGAGGATGATCGACGACGGGGAGATCACGCACACGGGACAGATCCGGACGGTCCTCGCCGCCAAGGACGCGACGGCCTGAGCACCCGGGCTCGCACCCCACGTGCGAGGCCTCGACCAGGGGCGTTCCCCGCCTCCAACCGGCGCACCGCCGGGCGGAAGCGGGGAACGCCCCTGCGATGGTGTCCGGGCCGGTCCGCTCAGCTCGCTGCCACCGGGCCGCGGCGCCCCGCCCCGGCCCGGTCCGCGAGCGCCGGGCCCGGCGGGGCCGGGAGCTTCAGGCGTTCACCAGGCGGCGGGCCGCCGCGGAGTGCTCGGCGGTGAGCGCCTCCACGTCCAGACCAGTGATCGCACCGTCCTCCACGAGCCAGCGCCCGCCCACCATGACCCGGTCCGCGCGCTCCGCGCCGCACAGCAGCAGCGCGGAGAGCGGGTCGTGGGCGCCGGAGAAGCGCAGCCCGTCCAGCCGGAACATCGCGAGGTCCGCCTGGGCGCCCGGGCGCAGCACACCGAGGTCCGGGCGGCCGAGCAGACGCGCGGAGCCGCGCGTCGCCCAGCCGAGGGCCCGCTCCGGGGTCACGGCCTCCGCCCCGTAGCGCAGCCGCTGCACGTACAGGGCCTGCCGGACCTCCTGCACCAGGTTGGAGGCGTCGTTGGAGGCGGACCCGTCCACCCCGAGTCCCACGGGGGCTCCCGCCTCCTCGAGCTCCACGGCCCGGCAGATCCCGGAGGCCAGGCGCATGTTGGACGTGGGGCAGTGGGCCACGCCCACCCCGGCCGCGCCCAGGCGGGCCACCTCGGCGTCGTCGAAGTGGATGCCGTGGGCCAGCCACGTCCGGTCGGTGAGCCAGCCCGTGGACTCGAGGTAGTCGACCGTCCGCAGCCCGAAGCGCTCCCGGCAGAAGTCCTCCTCGTCGATGGTCTCGGCGAGGTGGGTGTGCAGCCGCACGTCCAGCTCGCCGGCCAGGACGGCGGTGTCCCGCATGATCTCCCGCGTCACCGAGAACGGTGAGCACGGGGCCAGCGCGATCTGGGTCCGGGCGCCGTCGCCGCGCTCGTGGTAGGTCCCCACCAGGCGTGCGCTGTCGGCGAGGATCGTCTCCGCCTCCTGCACCGTCTGCTGCGGGGGCAGCCCGCCGTCGCGCTCGCCCAGGCTCATGGATCCCCGGGAGAGGACGGCCCGCATGCCGAGGTTCCGGGCGGCCTCGACCTGCACATCGATCGAGTGCTCCATGCCGCCGGGGAACAGGTAGTGGTGGTCGGCCGCCGTGGTGCAGCCCGAGAGCAGCAGCTCCGCCATCGCCACCGTGGTCGCGAGCTGCAGGTCGCGGGGGCGCAGGCGGGCCCACACGGGGTAGAGGTCCCGCAGCCACGGGAACAGGGGGACGCTGACCACGGGCGCCCAGGCGCGCGTGAGCGTCTGGTAGAAGTGGTGATGCGTGTTGATCAGCCCGGGCACCACCACGTGCTCCCGGGCGTCGAGGACCCCGCACGGAACGGTCGGGGCTCCGCCGGCCGGGACCAGCTCCACCACGGTGCCGGAGGCGGTGTCCACCACGACACCGCCGGCCGTGTCCGCGGAGGTGTCCTCGCCGGTGTACAGGGCCAGGGGCTCGCGCAGCCACAGCAGGTGGGAGCCGGGGTTCGAGGTGTGGGGACGCACAGGGTTCTCCGATGGGTCGCAGGTCTCGTCACCGGCGCCGTGCGCCTCGTGTGGTCCGAGGGCGGCACGCGGCGCCGCCAGCTCAGTGAGGTCCTGTCTGCTGATCCAGGAGACCGCTCCCGCGGTCCCGGTGACCGTAGCACCGGCGGATGTTCGCCTTCAACCGTCCGGGCCCCGACGACGACGGGCCCGGACGGCGTCCGGTCAGCTCTCCCCGCGCCGGATCAGTCGGCCCGACGGAGTCCGGAAGTCCACGGCGCTGCCCCGCAGATAGGTTCTGCGCACCTTTCCGGACAGCGCCTTGCCCTGGTACGGGGTGATGGGGTTCTTGTGATGCAGCTTCCCGGCGTCCACGACGAAGGCGTCGTCGGGCGCGAAGACCACCAGGTCGGCGTCGTAGCCGATGGAGACCTTGCCCTTGGCACGCAGGCCGGCCCGCTGGGCCGGCTTCGTCGACATCCACTCCACCACGCGGCCCAGGTCCACTCCGCGGCGCCGGGCTTCCGTCCAGATCAGGGACAGCCCCAGCTGCAGCGAGGAGACCCCACCCCAAGCCACCCCGAAGTCGCCGTTGTCGAGGTCCTTGAGGTCCAGGGTCGAGGGGGAGTGGTCGGAGACGATGAAGTCGATGGTCCCGTCGATCAGTCCCTCCCACAGCAGCTCGCGGTTGCCGACCTCCCGCACGGGCGGGCAGCACTTGAAGGCGGTGGCGCCGTTGGGCACCTCCTCGGCGAGCAGGGTGAGGTAGTGCGGACAGGTCTCCACCGTGATGTCCAGGCCGTCCCGCTTCGCGGTGGCCAGCATGGGCAGAGCGTCCGAGGAGGACAGGTGCAGGATGTGGGAGCGGGCGCCGGTCCAGCGGGTGCGCTCGATGACCTCGGCGATGGCCAGGTTCTCGGCGCCGCGCGGGCGGGACTTCAGGAAGTTCTCGTACACGTCCCCCTCGGGCCGCGGGGCACGGTCGATGGCCCGGGAGTCCTCTGCGTGCACGATCATCAGCGAGTCGAACGTCTTGATCTCGGCGAGGTCCTCCTCCATCTCGTCGGCCTCCAGATGGGGGAACTCGTCAACCCCGGAGTGCAGCAGGAAGCACTTGAAGCCGAAGACGCCGTCGTCGTGCAGCTCGCGCAGGTCGGGCTTGTTGCCGGGGATCGCCCCGCCCCAGAAGCCGACGTCCACGAAGACGTTGTTCTGGGCGAAGAGGCGCTTGTACTCGAGGGCCGGCACGTTGACGGTTGCCGGGACCGAGTTGAGCGGCATGTCCAGGACCGTGGTGACGCCCCCGGCGGCGGCCGCGCGGGTGGCGGAGGCGAAACCCTCCCACTCGGTGCGGCCGGGCTCGTTGATGTGCACGTGGGTGTCCACCAGGCCGGGCAGCAGGTGCTCGTCCTCGGCCAGCTCCACGACCTCGCGGCCGACCAGGCCGGCGCCGAGGGGTTCGATGGCCACGATCCTGCCGTTGCGCACGCCGACCTCGCGGGGAGCGAAGTGGTCCCCGCAGGAGACGTTCTGCCCCCGCACCACGAGGTCGAACTCGCGGTGGCCGTGCGCATCGGTGCCGGCGTCACCCGACGCCGGGCGGGAGGCCTCCGCGGCATCGGCAGGCATCCCGTGCTCCCGCTTGTAGTCGGCGATCAGCCGGCGCACGCGCTCGGGGTCGTTGACGTCGTGGCTCACGTCCAGCTTGTGCGCCTGCTCGGCCTCGAAGGCGCTCCGGGCGGCGGCCGGCTTGGTGGCCGCGCGGGCGGAGTCCTCCCGGGCGATCGCCGCAGGGTCCGCACTCACCTGCTGCGCACGCCCTGCGGCGTCAGAAGCGTCGTCCGCGCGCTGTCCGGGCTCCGCGGACGGTTGACCCGGATCCGGTCGATGCCCCTGCTCGTCGCTCTGCTTCCCGCCCCGGTCGGTGGTCCCCGGCCGCTGCGGCGTCTTCTTCTCCGTCATTCGGAGCTCCTCCTCGTCTTCGGCGTCCGCGCGGGCCGCCGGATCGATCAGTTGGGTCGGGTCCCCGTGAGCAAAGCGGGGAGCTCGAGGGCGAGCCGGGCGCCCACCTGCTCGAGCAGCCTGCCGGCCTCGCGCATGCTGACCCGCGGGTCCGGCTCGAGCTCGGTGAGGGCATAGGTGCGCACGAAACCGGCAGCCCTGCGGGTCTCCTCGTCGAGGGTGGTGCGGCCGCACACGGCCACCACCGGGACGCCGGCGGCGTGCGCGGTGGTGGCGACCCCCATGGGGGTCTTCCCGCCGAGCGACTGCTCGTCGAGGCTGCCCTCCCCGGTGACGACCAGGTCGGTGCCCACCATCCGGTCGGCGAGCCCCACGAACTCCAGGACCACGTCGATGCCGGGGCGGCGCTGGGCCCCGAGCACGGCGAGGGCTGCGTAGCCCACGCCGCCGGCGGCTCCGGCGCCGGGGGCCCCGGCCGCCGTCAGGGCGGCCGGGCCCAGGGCGTCCGCCAGCCGGTCCCGGAAGACCGTCAGCGCGGCATCGAGGGATGCGACGAGATCCGGGTCGGCGCCCTTCTGCGGGCCGAACACGGCCGCCGCACCGTTGGTCCCCGTGAGGGGGTTGTCGACGTCCGCGGCCAGGACGAACTGTGCGTCCCGCACCCGGGGATCCAGCCCGGTGAGGTCCACCCGGGCCAGCCGGGCGAGCTCGGCGCCTCCGCGGCCCAGCTCGGCGCCCTCGTCGTCCAGCAGGCGAGCGCCGAGGCCCTGGAGCAGCCCCGCACCGCCGTCGGTGCAGGCGCTGCCGCCCACCCCCAGGACGATCCGGGTGGCTCCGGCATCGAGGGCGGCGCGGACCAGTTCCCCGGTGCCGCGGCTGGTGGCGCCCCCGGCGTCGAGCACGGGTGCGCCGTCCTCGTCCACGGGGAGCGCGGCCAGTCCCGAGGCCAGGGCCATCTCCACCACCGCGGTCCGGTCGAGCAGGGCGAACCCTGCCGCGACGGGGTTCCCGGCGGGACCGGTCACGGTGGTGGAGCAGGCGACGAATCCGGCACCGACGGCGGCGTCGAGGGTGCCCTCGCCGCCGTCGGCCACCGGGACGGCCACGACCGTGGCGGACGGCTCCACGGACCGGATGCCCGCCGCGAGGTGCTCCACCACGTCGGTGGCTTCCAGCGAACCCTTGAACTTGTCCGGGGCGACGACGATGCGCACGGGGCGTGCCTCCTGTTCTGTGCGGACGGGGATCAGTCGAGCAGGGCGATCGCCGTCGGGGCGTCCACGCCGCTGACGGCGAGCTCCTCGAACTCGACCACGTTGTCGATCTCGGTCCCCATGGAGATGTTGGTGACCTTCTCCAGTATGACCTCCACCACCACGGGGACCTGGTGCTTCTCCAGGAGGACCCGCGCCTGGCCGAAGGCCTCCTGCAGCTTCTCGGGATCGGTCACGCGCAGGGCCTTGCAGCCCAGGCCCTCGACGACCTTGAGGTGGTCCACGCCGTAGCCCTGGGTCTCCGGGGAGTTGATGTTCTCGAACGCCAGGGAGACGTTCTGCTCCATCTTGAACCCGCGCTGGGACTGGCGGATGAGGCCCAGGTACGAGTTGTTCACCACCACGTGGAGATAGGGCAGGTTGAACTGCGCCCCGACGGCCAGCTCCTCGATCATGAACTGGAAGTCGTAGTCCCCGGAGAGCGCGACGACGGTGGCTTCGGGCTTGCCCCGGACGACGCCGAGGGCGGCGGGCCCGGTCCAGCCCAGCGGGCCGGCCTGGCCGGCGTTGATCCACTGGCGGGGGCCGTGCACGTGCAGGAACTGGCCGCCGGCGATCTGGGAGAGCCCGATCGTGGAGACGTAGGTGACGTCCGTGCCGAAGGCGGTGTTCATCTCCTCGTAGACGCGCTGCGGCTTGACCGGGACCTGCGTGAAGTGCGTCTTGCGCTGCATCGAGCCCTTGCGCTGGGCGCAGTCCTTGACCCACCCGGACCAGTCCGGCACGGAGAACCGCTCCTTCCGCTCCCGGGCGACCTCGATGAGGATCTCCAGGGCCGCGCCGGCGTCGGAGACGATGCCGAGGTCGGGGGAGAAGACGCGTCCGATCTGGGTGGGCTCGATGTCGATGTGCACGAACGTGCGGCCCCGGGTGTAGGTGTCCAGGCCGCCGGTGTGGCGGTTGGCCCACCGGTTGCCGATGCCGAGCACGAAGTCGGACTCGAGGAACGTCGCGTTGCCGTAGCGGTGGGAGGTCTGCAGTCCGACCATCCCGGCCATCAGCGGGTGGTCGTCCGGGATGGCGCCCCAGCCCATGAGGGTCGGGATCACGGGCACGTCCAGCAGTTCGGCGAGCTCGACCAGCTGCGCCGAGGCATCGGCGTTGATGATGCCGCCGCCGGCCACGATGAGCGGACGCTGCGCGGAGGAGAGCATGTCCAGGACCTTCTCGGCCTGCGCGCGGGTCGCTGCGGGGCGGTGGACGGCCAGGGGCTCGTAGACGTCGATGTCGAACTCGATCTCGGCGAGCTGGACGTCCAGGGGGAGATCCAGCAGCACCGGACCGGGCCGGCCCGAGCGCATGAGGTAGAAGGCCTTCTGAAACGCCCCCGGCACCTGGCCGGGCTCCAGCACTGTCATGGCCATCTTGGTGACCGGCGCGGCGATCGAGGAGATGTCCACGGCCTGGAAGTCCTCCTTGTGCAGCTTGGCCACGGGGGCCTGGCCGGTGATGCACAGGATCGGGACGGAGTCCGCCCACGCGGCGTAGAGGCCGGTGATCATGTCGGTGCCCGCAGGCCCGGACGTCCCCACGCAGATCCCGATGTTGCCGGGGGCGGCCCGGGTGTAGCCGTCGGCCATGTGCGAGGCGCCCTCGACGTGCCGGGCGAGGGTGTGCCGGATGCCGCCGTGGGCGCGCATCGCCGAGTAGAACGGGTTGATGGCGGCGCCGGGCAGGCCGAAGGCCTCGGTGGCGCCCTCCTTCTCGAGGATGGCGACGACGGCGTCGACCGTGCGCATTCTGGCCATGATGAACTCCTTGGAAGCAGGACCCGGGATCGGGTCGGGAAGCGGTGGGGTGGGGAAGGTCAGCGGCCCGAGCGGCCGGAGAGCTCCTCGACGAGCTTGAAGAGACCCGAGTGGTCGAGTCCGCCGTCGCCCTTGTTGACGGTGGCGGCCACGAGCTGGGCGACGATCGCGCCGAGCGGCACGGCCACGCCGGCCTCCCGGGCGGCGGAGGTCACGATGCCCATGTCCTTGTGGTGCAGCTGGAGCCGGAAGCCCGGGTCGAAGTTGCGGTCCAGCATCTTCTGGCCCTTCTGGTCCAGGACCTTGGAACCGGCCAGGCCGCCCCCGAGGACCTTCAGCGCGGCGTCCGTGTCCACGCCGTAGGCCTCGAGGAAGACGACGGCCTCCGCGAGCAGCTGGATGTTGCCGGCCACGATCAGCTGGTTGGCCGCCTTGACGGTCTGCCCGGAGCCGGCGGGGCCCACGTGCACGATCGTCTTCCCGACGGCCTCGAGCACCGGGCGGGCGGCCTCGAAGTCCGCGGCCTCGCCGCCGACCATGATCGAGAGCACGGCGTCGATGGCGCCCTGCTCCCCGCCGGAGACCGGGGCGTCCAGCGGGCGCAGTCCGTGCTCGACGGCCTCCCGGGACAGACGCGCGGCCACGTCCGGGCGGATGGAGCTGGCGTCGATCCAGACGGTGCCCTGCGCGGCGTGGGCGAAGACGCCGTCCTCGCCGGTCACGACGCCCTCGACGTCCGGGGAGTCCGGGACCATCGTGATCACGACGTCGGCGTTCGCGACGGACTCGGCCACGCTGGACGCGCCCTTGCCGCCGGCCTCGACGAGCTGGTCGATCTTGTCCTGCGAACGGTTGAAGCCGACGACGTCGTAGCCGGCCGTGACGAGGTTCTTGGCCATGGGCAGGCCCATGATGCCGAGTCCGATGACGGTGACGTTGGTCATGGTGGGATTCCTCACTGTGGGAGCCCGTGCGGTGCGTGCGACGGGCCGTGGTGGCAGGTGCGGGGAGGAGCGGCGTCAGGCGCCGGCGCGGGCCGCGGACCACGCGGCGGTCCAGGCGAAGGGATCCTGCTGCGACGCCTTGTACTCGAGGCCCACGTAGCCCGAGTAGCCGAGCTCCCGGCTGCGCTCGATCCACTGCTGGAGCGGGAGCTCGCCGGTGCCGGGCTCGTTGCGCCCTGGGGCGTCGGCGATCTGGATGTGGCCGAAGTCAGCGGCGTGCTTCTCGATGACCGCGGAGACGTCGTCACCGTTGACCGACAGGTGGTAGAAGTCGGCGAGCAGCCTGATGTTGTCGGCACCGGCGGCCCGGACCTTCGCGATGACGTCGAGGGCGTCCTGGGCGGTCTTCAGGGGATAGGCCTCGGTGCCGGAGACCGGCTCCAGCAGCACGGTCCCGCCGATGCGCGCCACGCCCTCGGCGGCGGCCACGAGATTGCGCACCGCCAGCTCGTCCTGGGCCTCCGGCGTGTGCTCGGGCCGGCGGTTGCCGTAGAGCGCGTTGAAGGCCTTGCAGCCGGTGCGCTCGCCGATGGCGGCGACCACGGCGATGTTCTCCTTGAACTCCCCGCAGCGGCCCTTCCAGGACACGAGGCCCCGGTCTCCGCCCGGCATGTCGCCTGCGTTGAAGTTCAGCCCGCTCAGCTGCACCCCCGCGTCCCGGATCGCGTCCACGAAGGCGTCGACGTCGCGGTCCGCGGGCACGGACTCCGCGAAGGGCCACCAGAACTCGACCGCGTCGAAGCCGGCGGCCTTGGCGGCCGCGGGGCGCTCGAGCAGGGGCAGGTCGGTGAGAAGGATGGAGCAGTTCACGGTGTAGGACATCTGGATCCTCCTGGTTCGGACGGGACCGCCACGTATTTCGGGATGTGGAAGTCAACTTCTGTCTTGTGAAACAGCGTACGGTCCCCTGTGACGCAGGTCAATCCCTGATTGGAAGAATTATTTCGGGATGTGAAAACTATCTGGTGTGGTCCGATGGCATGGAAGGACCCCGTGCCGCCGCGGTGTCAGGGCGGCACGGGGTCCGGTCGGTGGGGACGGGATCGCCGTCCGGTCAGCGCAGCTTCATCTGCCGGTTGACGTCCTTGTAGAGGAGGTACCGGAACCGGCCGGGGCCGCCCGCGTAGCAGGCCTGGGGGCAGAACGCCCGCAGCCACATGAAGTCGCCGGCCTCGACCTCGACCCAGTCCTGGTTGAGCCGGTAGACGGCCTTGCCCTCGAGGACGTAGAGCCCGTGCTCCATGACGTGGGTCTCGGCGAAGGGGATCACCGCCCCCGGCTCGAAGGTCACGATCGTCACGTGCATGTCGTACCGGACGTCGTCCGGGTCCACGAAGCGCGTGGTCGCCCACTTGCCGTCGGTCCCCGGCATGGCCGTCGGCTCGACCTCCTGCTCGTTGGTGACGAACGGCTCCGGCACCTCGATGCCCTGCACGTACTCGTAGGCCTTGCGGATCCAGTGCAGGCGGGCGGGCTCGCCGCCGCGGTTGCGCACGGTCCACTCGCACTCCGGCGGGAGGAAGGCATAGCCGCCGGGGACGAGCTCGTGCTCCTCCCCGTCGACGGTCAGGACGAGCGCCCCCTCCATGAGGAAGAGCACGCCCTCCACACCGGCCTCCGTCTCGGGCCGGTCGCTGCCGCCGCCGGGGCCGACCTCCACGATGTACTGCGAGAAGGTCTCCGCGAAGCCGGACAGGGGCCGGGCGAGCACCCAGACCCGGGTGTCCTCCCAGAACGGGAGCCGGCTGGTCACGATGTCCCGCATGGTCCCGCGCGGGAGCACCGCGTAGGCCTCCGTGAACATCGCCCGGTCCGTGAGCAGCTGGGTCTGGTCGGGGTGGCCGCCGTGCGGCGCGTGGTAGGTGGTCTCGGTCATCTGAAGTCGCCTCCGGTGGTCGATGCGGCCGGTGCCGCGGCCTTGGGGTGGGCCAGGGAGAAGAGCTCGTGCTCGCCGATGCCGGCGCTCTCCTCGAGCTCCTCCCCGGAGATCGCGCCGCACAGCACGCCGCGGTGGACGAAGCGGGCCAGGGCCCGGGCGGTGGCCGGTTCGTCCATGATCTCCGACTCGATGCCGTGCACGTAGTTCTTCAGCCGCAGCGCCGCCGCGGGGAAGCCCTCGCGGTAGAAGAAGTACGTGGCCAGGTAGCGGGTGGGCAGCTGGTGCGCGTGCAGGTCCCATCCCTGGTAGTAGCCCCGCTCCAGGGAGCGGCGCACCAGACGGGCGTGCAGCCGCCAGGCGGCCAGCTTCTGCCGGTCGCTCCCGGTGGGCAGGATGTTCGTGGAGCCGTCGGACAGCCGCACCCCGGTGCCGGCCACGGCGACCTGCATGACGGCCTTGGCGTGGTCGGCGGCCGGGTGCTCCATGGACTGGTACTGGGCGGCGATCTGCAGGGAGTCGGAATAGTCGTAGGTCCCGTAGTGCAGGGCCTCGACCCGTCCGTCCGTCCGGTGGAGCATCGCCGGGATGGGGCAGGTGCCGTCGGTCCCCAGGATCATCGGGGCCGTCTCCATCTGCACCTCGAACCGCAGCCGCCCGGCCGGCAGTCCGAGGCCCGCCTCGAGCTGTTCGCAGGCCTCGACCATGACGTCGACCTGCTCCGTGGTGCTCACCTTGGGCAGGGTGAGGACGAGGCCGCGGGGGAGGCCGTCCTCGCTGTGCCCGGCCTCCCGCAGCCCGCCCTCGCGCACCAGGGTGGTGACGAACAGGTCGAGCGTGCGCAGGCCGCGGTCCCGGGTGGCGGCCTCGAAGCACTTGAAGCGGATCCCGATGTACGGCGGCGCGGTGCCCTCCCGGACGGCCAGGGCCACGGTGCGCGCCGCGCGCACGGCCCACTCGTCCTCCTCCTGGTCCCCGCGGTCGCCGAAACCGTCCTCGAAGTCCAGACGGACGTCCTCGATGGGCTCGGTGGCGAGCTTGTGCTCGACCGCTCGCGCCACCCGGTCGACCAGACCCGGGGCGGCACCCTCGGGGGCCACCTGCTCCGCGAGGGAGGCCGCACCGAGCCCGGCCACGGACCGGGCGGCGCGCTCCCCCCACTGCCGGGCGGTCTCCGGGGTGAAGCTGTCGGCGGGGAGGTAGACGGTGTGCACGGGCTGGCGTGTACCGGGGTCCCCCGGGTAGGACCGCTGGAGCAGCGCGTCGGTGCCGGCGAGCCGCTCCGCAGCGCGCTGCCGGAAGGCCGTGCCCAGCGTCCCGGTGTCCAGGTCGCCGGCGCTCACTTCGTGGCCACCCGGTCGCGGTCGGACTGCTCGAGCAGCTCGTAGGCGGGCAGGGTGAGGAAGTCGACGTAGTCCTCGCCCAGCACCAGATCGGCGATCAGGGCGGCCGCCGGCTCGAAGTGCGCCTCGTAGGACTGCGGGTCGACCTCCTCGCGCAGGACCTCCTTCTGCCGCTGGAGCTCCTCGGCCACGAGCTCGCGGGTCGCGGTGTTCCCGGTGTCCTCGTAGACCACGCCGTTGCGGATCTGCTGCCAGATCTGCGAGCGGGAGATCTCGGCGGTCGCGGCGTCCTCCATGAGGTTGTGGATGGCCACGGCCCCGTTGCCGGAGAGCCACACGGCGGTGTAGCGGATCGCCACGTAGAGGTTGGCCGCGAGCTCCTTCTGGGTGCTCACCCGCCCGGCGCTGGCGACGTCGAGCAGCTGCTCGGCGCTCACCCGCACGTCCTCGCGCAGCCGGTCCACCTGGTTGGGCCTCTCGCCGAGGACCCCGTCGAAGACCTCGCGGCAGGTGGGCACCAGGTCCGGGTGGGCCACCCAGGAGCCGTCGAAGCCGTCGTCGGCCTCGCGGGTCTTGTCCGCGCGCACCTTGGCGAACGCGGCCTCGGTGGCCTCCTGGTCCCGGCGGTTGGGGATGACCGCGGCCATGCCGCCCATCGCGAAGGCCCCGCGGCGGTGACAGGTCCGCACGAGCAGCTCGGTGTAGGCCCGCATCAGCGGGGCCGTCATGGTGATGGTGGAGCGGTCCGCCAGGACGAACTTCTCGCCGGCGTCCCGGAAGTACTTGATGATGCTGAACAGGTAGTCCCAGCGTCCCGCGTTGAGCCCCGAGGCGTGCTCGCGCAGCTCCCAGAGGATCTCGTCCATCTGGAACGCCGCGGGGATCGTCTCGATGAGCACGGTCGCCCGGACGGTGCCGTGCTCGATGCCCAGGTGCTCCTCGGCGAACGTGAACACGTCGTTCCACAGCCGGGCCTCGAGGTGGGACTCCAGCTTCGGCAGGTAGTAGTACGGTCCGTGCCCGTTGGTCAGCAGGAGCTTCGCGGTGTGGAAGAAGTGCAGGCCGAAGTCCACGAGCGCGCCGGAGGCCGGCTGCCCGTCCACCGTGACGTTGTGCTCCGGCAGGTGCCAGCCGCGGGGCCGGGTGACGACCACGGCGAGCGGGGCGTCCTGGCGCAGGGCGTACTGCTTGCCCTCCGGGGACGTGAAGCTCAGGGTGCCCCGGGCGGCGTCGCGCAGGTTGAGGACGCCGTCCACCTGGTTGTGCCAGGTGGGGCTCGAGGCGTCCTCGAGATCGGCGAGCCACACCTTGGCCCCGGAGTTCAGCGCGTTGATCGCCATCTTGGCCGGCGAGGCGGGCCCGGTCATCTCGACCCGGCGGTCCTGCAGGGCCGGCGGCGCCGGGGCGACCGTCCAGTCCCCCTCGCGGATCTCCCGGGTCTCCGGCAGGAAGTCCAGGGTGCCGGTCTCGGCGGCCCGGCGGCGGTTCTGCTCCCGGGCGCCGAGCAGCTCGGCGCGGCGGTCGGCGAAGTTGTGGTGCAGGGCCTCCACGAAGGAGAGGGCCTCGGCGGTGAGGATCTCGCTCGCGCGGTCCAGGCCGGCGGGGGTGGTGAACTCGATGGCCATGGTGGTCTCCGTTCGGTGCTGGGTTCGGTGGGCGTCGCCGCCCGTGGTGCCGGGCGGCGACGCCCGGTGGTGCGGACTCGGTGCCGCGCTGCTAGCGGGCCGCCACCGGTGCGAGCTGACGGGTGTCCTGCTGGGCCGCCTGCTGCACGGCCTCGGCCACGGCCGGCGCCACGTGCTGGTCGAAGACACTGGGGACGATGTAGCTCGCGTTGAGCTCGTCCTCGGCCACGCAGTCGGCGATGGCCTGCGCGGCGGCGACCAGCATGTCGGTGGTGATGTCGGATGCCCCGGCGTCGAGCAGGCCGCGGAACAGGCCCGGGAAGGCCAGGACGTTGTTGATCTGGTTCGGGAAGTCCGAGCGGCCGGTCGCGACCACCGCGGCGTGCTCCGCGGCGACGCCGGGATCGATCTCGGGGTCGGGGTTGGCCATGGCGAAGACGATCGCGCGGTCGTTCATGGCGGCCACGTCGGCCCCGTCGAGCAGGTCGGGGGCGGAGACGCCGATGAAGACGTCGCTGCCCACCACGGCCTCCTTGAGCGAGCCGGAGAACCCGGTCTCGTTGGTGTTCTCGGCGATCCACTGCCGGTGCGGGTCGTCGTAGCTCTCCCCGCGGTGGATCGCGCCCTTGCGGGAGCAGGCGATGATGTCCTGCACTCCCTGGGCCTTGAGGAGCTGGATGATGGCGTGCCCTGCGGCGCCCACCCCGGAGACCACGACCTTGATGTCGCCGATCTGCTTGTCCACCACGCGCAGGGCGTTGAACAGCGCGGCCAGGGCCACGATCGCGGTGCCGTGCTGGTCGTCGTGGAAGACCGGGATGTCGAGCTCCTCGCGGAGCCGGGCCTCGATCTCGAAGCAGCGCGGGGCCGCGATGTCCTCGAGGTTGATCCCGCCGTAGACAGGCGCCATGGCCTTGACGATGCGCACGATCTCGTCGGTGTCCGTCGTGTCGAGGCAGACCGGCCACGCGTCCACGCCGGCGAACGCCTTGAACAGGGCGGCCTTGCCCTCCATGACCGGCAGGGCGGCGGCCGGGCCGATGTCGCCCAGGCCGAGCACCGCGGTGCCGTCGGTGACCACGGCCACCGTGTTGCGCTTGATCGTCAGCCGCCGGGCGTCCTCGGGGTTGTCGTGGATGGCCATGCAGACCCGGGCCACGCCGGGGGTGTAGGCGCGGGAGAGGTCGTCACGGTTGCGCAGCGAGACGCGGGGGGTGACCTCGATCTTGCCGCCGAGGTGGATCAGGAACGTGCGGTCGCTGATCTTGCGCACCTGGACGCCGTCGAGCGCCTCGAGGGAGTCGCGCACCTCGTCGCGGTGGGAAGCGTCGGAGACGTTGCAGCTGACGTCGACGACGACGTGGTCTGCGTGGGACTCCACGATGTCGAGGGCGGTCACGGCCGCGCCGGCCCGAGCGGCGGCGGCGGCGAGCTCGCTGGTGACGGTGAGGCCTGCCGGGGCCTCCATACGCAGGATCATCGAGTATCCGGGACTGGGCGTGGCCATGGTTCCTCCAGGGGCTGTGGTGCGACCATTTCAGTCGCATCGTGGAATGAAACTTTCGTATTATGGATATTATGGGAGCCAGCCGAGGTTGGCAAGGATCTTTCGTGACACCTGTCACGGATCCGGCCACCGAGATCTCGCCCGGCGCACGAGGCGGCCGGGCTGTACCGACGGGAGATGGCCATGACCACGACGACCACACGAGCCGGTTCGGGCGGGGTGCAATCGGTGGAACGCGTTTTCGAGCTCCTCGAGGTGATCACCGCGGCCGGTGGGGAGATGTCGCTCAGCGAGCTCTCCGCCGCTGTGAAGCTTCCGCTGCCCACCATCCACCGGTTGCTGCGCACGCTGGTGCCCTCCGGCTACGTCCGTCAGCTCCCCAACCGCAACTACGCGCTGGGGCCGCGGCTGATCCTGCTGGGGGAGGCCGCCGGGCGGCAGTTCGGTTCGGCGGCCCGTTCGCGTCTGGACGAGCTGGTGGCCGAGCTCGGCGAGTCGGCGAACATGGCCGTGCTCGACGGCCATGAGGTCGTCTACATCGCCCAGGCCCAGTCCAACCGGTCCATGCGCATGTTCACGGAGGTGGGCCGCCGGGCCGACACCCACGACACCGGTGTGGGCAAGGCCATGCTCGCCACCCTGCCGGACGAACGGGTCCGTGCCATCGTGGGCGCGGCGGGCATGGCCACGCCCACGCCCAAGAGCATCGGGACCCTCGAGGAGCTGTTCGCGGACCTCGACCGGATCCGGGAGCGCGGCTACGCGATCGACGACGAGGAGACCGAGCTCGGCGTGCGCTGCTTCGCGATGGCGGTGCCCGGGGCGCCGACCCCCACGGCGATCTCCGTCTCCGGACCGGTGTCCCGGGTGGACGAGGAGTTCGGCCGCCGGGCCGTGCCCGTGCTGCGCCGGGCGGCCGAGGCGATCGCCGCCGAGCTGATGCCCGTCACGGCCTGACTCCCGGGCGCGACGACGACGCCCGCCGGCCCCCGAGGGGCCGGCGGGCTTCGCTGTCGGAGGCGGGTGCGGGATCAGGCGTCGCCGCCGGCGTTGCCGGTGGTGCCGGCGGTGACGTCGTCCAGGCGGTAGCGCTCGAACGCCCGGGCCGGGGCCCCGTCGTCCACCTCCCCCCGGTCGGCGAGCATCTGCAGCGCCCGCACCACGATGGAGTGCACGTCGATCCCGAACCAGCGCCGAGCCGCGGCGCGGGTGTCCGAGAAGCCGAAGTCGTCGGCACCCAGGGTGGCGAAGTCGTTCGGCAGGTACTGCCGGATCCGGTCCGGCAGCTCCGAGACGAAGTCCGTGGAGGCGATGACGGGCCCCTCCGCCCCTGCGAGCTGCTGGGTCACGAAGGGCACCCGGCGCGGTGCTGCCGGGTTGCGGAACGCCTCCTGCTCGGCGGCCAGGCCGTCGCGGCGCAGCTCGTTCCAGGAGGTCACCGACCACACGTCGGCGGAGACCCCCCACTCCTCGGCCAGCACCTGCTGGGCCTGCAGGGCCCACGGCACCGACACGCCCGAGCCGAGCAGCTGCACCTTCGGGCCGGGGTGCGCGGAGCCGGCGACCCGGTGGATGCCGCGCACGATGCCCTCGACGTCGACGTCCTCCGGCTCGGCCGGCTGCTGGTAGGGCTCGTTGTAGACCGTCACGTAGTACATGACGTTCGGGTCCGCCGAGTCCGGGCCGTACATCTGCTCGAGGCCGTGCCGGACGATGTGGGCGATCTCGTAGCCGTAGGCCGGGTCGTAGCTGCGCACGGCCGGGTTCGTGCCGGCGAGCACGGGGGAGTGGCCGTCGGCGTGCTGGAGGCCCTCGCCGGTGAGCGTGGTGCGCCCGGCGGTGGCCCCGATGATGAACCCGCGGGTCATCTGGTCGGCGGCGGCCCAGAAGGAGTCGCCGGTGCGCTGGAAGCCGAACATCGAGTAGAAGATGTAGAACGGCACCATGGGCTCGCCGTGGGTGGCGTAGGAGGTGCCGGCGGCGGTGAAGGCCGCGACGGCGCCGGCCTCGTTGATCCCCGGGTGGAGCAGGACGCCCTGTGGGGACTCCTTGTAGGCGAGCATCAGCTCGCGGTCAACGGAGAGGTAGTTCTGCCCGCTGGGGTTGTAGATCTTCGCCGTGGGGAAGAACGAGTCCATGCCGAAGGTCCGGGCCTCGTCGGGGACGATGGGCACGATCCGGTGGCCGAAGTCCTTGCTCCGCATGAGATCCCGCAGGACGCGCACGAAGGCCATGGTGGTGGCCGCCATCTGCTTGCCCGATCCCTTCTTGCCGGACCGGTAGGCGTCGTCGCCGGGCAGCACCACGGGGGCGTGCTGGGCCCGGCGCACGGGCAGGCCTCCGCCCAGCTCCTTGCGCCGCTCGAGAAGGTAGCGGATCTCCGGGGCGTCGGGTCCGGGGTGGTAGTACGGGACGCCGTAGAGGTCGTTGTCGATCTGCTCGTCGGTGACCGGGATGCGCAAAAGGTCGCGGAAGGCCTTGAGGTCCTCCAGGGTCAGCTTCTTCATCTGGTGGGTCGCGTTGCGCGCCTCGAAAGAGGCGCCCAGGCCGTAGCCCTTCACCGTCATCGCGAGCACCACCGTGGGCTTGCCCCGGAACTCGGTGGCCGCCCGGTAGGCGGCATAGACCTTCCGATAGTCGTGGCCGCCGCGCTTGAGGGCCCAGATCTCGTCGTCGGTCATGTCCGCGACGAGCTCCTTGGTGGCCGGGGACTTGCCGAAGAAGTGGTCGCGGACGAATCCGCCGGACTCCGCCTTGAAGGTCTGGTAGTCCCCGTCGAGGGTCTCGTTCATGATCCGGACGAGCTCGCCGTCCTCGTCCTTGGCGAGCAGCTCGTCCCACTCGCGGCCCCACAGCACCTTGACCACGTTCCAGCCGGCGCCGCGGAAGAAGGCCTCGAGCTCCTGGACGATCTTGCCGTTGCCGCGCACCGGCCCGTCCAGGCGCTGCAGGTTGCAGTTGACGACGAACGTGAGGTTGTCGAGCTTGTCGTTGGCGGCCAGCTGCAGCAGGCCGCGCGACTCCGGCTCGTCCATCTCACCGTCGCCCAGGAACGCCCAGACCTGCTGCTCGGAGGTGTCCTTGATCCCGCGGTGGTGCAGGTAGCGGTTGAACTGCGCCTGGTAGATCGCGTTCATCGGCCCGATGCCCATGGACACGGTCGGGAACTGCCAGAAGTCGGGCATGGAGCGGGGGTGCGGGTAGGACGGGATGCCGTCGCTGCCCTTGGACTTCTCCTGCCGGAACCCGTCCAGCTGCTCCTCGGTGAGCCGGCCCTCCAGGAACGCCCGGGCGTACATGCCCGGGGAGGCGTGACCCTGGAAGAAGACCTGGTCCCCGCCGCCGGGATGGTCGGGGCCGCGGAAGAAGTGGTTGAAGCCGACCTCGTAGAGGGTGGCCGCGCCGGCGTAGGTGGAGATGTGACCGCCCACGCCGATCTCGGGGCGCTGGGCCCGGTGCACCATCACGGCGGCGTTCCAGCGCAGCCAGCGGCGGTAGGTGCGCTCGATCTCCTCGTCGCCCGGGAACTCCGGCTCCTGGTCCACGGGGATCGTGTTCACGTAGTCCGTGGTGACCGTCGGCGCGGCCGGGCCTGCGGACCCGGGTCGTGGTGCCGACGACTGCAGGAGGTACTGCGTCCGCTCCCGCACCTGCTTCTCGATGAGGTCCTCGAACGAACCCAGCCACTGCGCGGCTGCGGCCGATGTGCTGTCCGGGGCCTCGGGAGTCGGCCGGTGGCGGTGTTCAACCATGTGCTCAGGGGTCACGTCAACTCTTTCTCAGGGGTCATGGGTGGAGAAAGCCAGGGGTGGAGGAGAGGCGCGTCCGACCGGCCTCCTGCGGCGCCGGGATCCCCGGCGCCGCAGAAGACCGGTGGAGGTTCGCCGGCGGGTCAGTGCGCGGACGAGCCGCTCGAGCCGTCCTGGGGCTTGCAGACCCTGGTGTCGATGATCTCGCCGGCAGCGGTGATGACGGGCACCTCGTTGCCGTCGCAGTCCACGAGCTTGCCGTTCCTGACCGTGTCGCCCTCCTGGAGGTGGTCCTGCAGATGCTCGATGCTCTCGTAGCGCACCGCGCGCACCGGGGCGTTGGCGAAGACGGAGCCGGTGCCCCTCGGCGGATTGCCGGCGCGGAACTCGTTGAACAGGATGTTGAGCAGGATCGCCATCACGGCCGCCGAGCTGATGCCGGAGTGGAAGATCGTCTCGAACCAGGCCGGGAAGTTCGCGTAGATCTCGGGCACGGCGATGGGCAGCATGCCGAACCCGATGGAGGTGGCCACGATGATCAGGTTGGCGCCGTTGCCGAAGTCCACCTTCGCCAGGGTGCGGATGCCGGAGGCGGCCACGCTGCCGAAGAGCACGATGCCGGCCCCGCCGAGCACGGGCGGCGGGACCGCCGCGACGACCCGCCCGAGCACGGGCAGCAGGCCGAGGGTCACGAGGATGAGGCCGCCGGCCGTGACCACGAAGCGGCTCTTGACGCCGGTGATGGCCACGAGCCCCACGTTCTGGGCGAAGGCGCTCTGGGTGAAGCCGTTGAAGAGGGGGGCCAGGGCGGAGGAGGCCATGTCCGCGCGCAGGCCGTCGGCGATGCGCTTCTTGTCGACCTTCGTGTCGACGATCTCGCCGACCGCGATGATGTCGGCGGTGGTCTCGGTGAGGGTCACGAGGATGACGATGAACATCGAGAGGATGGCCGCCACCTCGAACACGGGGGGACCGAAGGCCAGCGGCTGCGGGACGGCGAAGATGTCGCCGCTGAGCACCTGGCTGAAGTCCGCCATGCCCAGCGCCGCGGCCGCGGCCGTGCCGAGCACCAAACCGATGAGGATGGAGAGCCGGGAGATGGCGGCGCTGCCCAGCTTGGAGAGCAGCATGATGATCAGCAGGGTCAGGCCGGCCAGGGCGATGTTGCCGACCGAGCCGTACTCGGGGGACTGCGCGTTGCCGCCCATGGCCCACCGGGCCGCCACCGGGAACAGCGTGAGGCCGATGGACGTGATCACCACGCCGGTGACGACCGGCGGGAAGAAGCGGATGATGCTCACGAAGAACGGTGTGATGAGGAAGCCGACGACCGAGGCGACGATGACGGCGCCGAAGACGGCCTGGATGCCGCCGCCGCTCTGGACGATCGCGGTCATGGTGGCTACGCCGGCGAAGGAGGTGCCCTGCACGAGCGGCAGCTGCGAGCCGAAGAACTTGAGGCCCCAGGACTGCAGGACCGTGGCGAGTCCGCCCACGAACAGCGAGGCCGCGATGAGCAGACCCTGCTCCTGCGGGGTCATGCCGGCGACCCCGCCGATGATGAGCGGCGGGGCGATGATGCCGCCGTACATGGTGAGCACGTGCTGCAGCCCGTAGCCGAGGCTGGCGCCCGCGCCGAGGTACTCGTCCTCGGGGCGGGCGCGGGTGGTGGTGGGCGGCTCGGCGGTGCGTGACCTGGCCATGGTGTTCTCCTAAGGATCCTGGTGACGGGAGAGACCCGGTGCCGGCGAAGGGGCGGGACCGGGGCGGAGCGAGGAGGTGGAGAGGTGCGCGATGCGCGGTGGGCGCCGCGGGGCGCCGGGTGAGCCGGCAGCGTGGGCGCCGCCCGCAGGAGGGTGCGGGGGTCCGCCGTCGTCGCGCACGGACGACGACGGACCCCGGCCGGTGCCGCCGTGGGCGGCACCGGGGAGTGCGGTGCTCAGCAGAAGCCTGCGATGCCCATCCAGGCGGACTCGTTCTCCGCGGCTCCCTTGCGCTGGATCGTGGCCTCGATGAGTCCGTAGGGGCGGTCGGCCGCCCAGTGGGTCTCCTTGTCGTTCTCGAGGCCGCAGAAGCCGAGGTCGTACACGAAGTGGTGCTTGTTCGGGCACGAGAACTTGATCTCGTCGATCTCCGGGTGGGCCTCGATGACGGCCTTGCCCATCAGGTAGAGGGTCTCCTGCAGGGCCTTGGAGTAGTGGTCGGTGAACTTGGTCAGGATGATCTTCTTGACGTTCTCGTAGACGGCGTCGTAGTCCACGTCGGTGGTGTTGTAGCGCCACCGGGTGGCCACGTCCGTGGACATGATCCGGTCCTCGGTCTCGGGCAGGACCGTGTACTTGTCCTTCGGGTAGCCCGTGAAGCCGGACTGCGTGGACTTCAGGACCGTGAGGTCCTTGAACCCGGCGATCACCGTGCGCTCCTCGCCGTCGGCGACGACCACCGCGGTGCGCACCTCGTCCTTGTGCTGCACGAAGCAGTGGTCGTGGTCGTTGATGCGGTTCCACGCGTACTCCTGGGCCGCCCAGCGACCACCGGTGATCCACTCGAACTCGCCGGTGAAGTGGTCGGCGAGCTTGAGCAGGAACTGCTCGGGGGACTCGATCCCGTACTGCTGGGCGAAGGCGAACACGGTCTGCTTCTGCGTGTCCGTGGGCACGCAGTGGGCGTTGTCGCCGAGGGTGTGCACCTCCTCCAGGTCGCCGCGCAGCTGCGAGGTGACCACGAGGTCGCGGATCTCGTGGCGGTCGGTGTCGCGGTTGATGCGCACCACGTGGTTCTCGGCCTTGCCGTACTGGTTCTTGCCCAGGACGACGGTGTCCGTGGTCTTCTCGGTGATGACGTCGGTCATGACGTTTCTCCTTGCACTCGAGGTTTCTGCTGATCGGGGCGGTCGAAGACGGGTTGACCCGTCGACTCCTGGGTCAACTGCCCCGGTAGGTGGAAAAGGCGAACGGGCTCAGCAGGAGCGGCACGTGGTAGTGCCTCTCCTCGGCCTGCACCGTGAAGTTCACCGTCACGAACGGGTAGAACGTCGGCTGGTTCCGGCCGGCGAAGTACTGTCCCGTGGCGAAGGTGATCCGGTAGTCGCCGGATTCCAGGGTCTCTGGGCCCAGTTCGGGCACGCGTCCGTCGGCGTTGGTCTCGGCGGTCGCGATGGAGGTGCCGTCGGCGGCCTCGAGGGCCACGGCGATCCCCTGGGCGGGGGTGCCGGTGACGGAGTCGAGGACGTGGGCGGTGACGTAGCTCATGGGGTGACGAGTCCTTCGAGTCGGAGGAGGGCGATCTGGCGCAGCTGGTCGGCGACCACGGCCTGCTCCGTCCCGGGGTCGTTGTCCATGCGGGTGGAGAGCTGGTCGAGGATCTCCTCGGGTGTGCGCCCGGCGGCGCGGATGAGGAACACCTGGCCGAACCGCTCCTCGTAGGCGAGGTTGCCCTCGCGCAGGCGCTGCTGGACGTCGGTGTCCGTGGGGTCGACCGCGGACTGCTCCGCTCGCGACAGCCCGGCCTCCGCGTGGTCGCCCTCGGCCCGCTCGCCGATGCGAGGGTGGTGGGACAGGGCTCTCTCGATCTCCTCGGCGCCGAACGGTTTCGCGGCCGTCCGGGCCGTGCTGAGCAGGGCATCATGGTGGGCGTAGGGCCGGGCGTCGACCACGGCCTCCACCCAGCGCGGGATGTCGAGCGCCGGACGGACGACCTCGGCCGCTTGGGTCCTGTTGAGGGAGTTGAACGCGGTGAGCTTCATGGAGTGTGCCTGTCACCTCTCTGTATTCCGTAATGTGGAAGAAAACTTTCACTACGTATAGTGAACTGGCTCACAAGCTGGAAGTCAATGGTCGCATCCTTGTGTTACTGATTTTTTGCAGAGAGATGCCGGGAGTGAAACTTCGGTTTCACCGCGGGGCAGGAGGATTGCGGCCATGCCGAGGGAGTGCGGAAGGAACGTCATGGATGGAGCAGGGGATCGGCACGGCGGTTCGGGTGCGGAGGACAAGGTGCTCGTGGTGACGGGAGCCGGTTCGGGGATCGGCCGCGCGGTGGCGCGCGCCTTCCTGGCGGCCGGGTGGGTGGTGGTGCTGGCCGGCCGGCGGCGTGCCGCCCTGGTGGAGACCGCCGAGGCCGCACCCGGTGCCCGGATCGTCCCGGTGGATGTGGCCGACGCCGAGAGCGTGGCCTCGGCCTTCCGGGGGATCGAGGAGCTGACCGGGCGGATCGACGTCCTGTTCAACAACGCGGGCACGTTCGGGCCCCGCGGTGGGGCGGACGAGATCGATCCCGACGAGTGGCAGCGCACCCTGCAGGTCAACCTGACCGGGACGTTCCTGTGCTCGGCACAGGCCGTCCGGATCATGAAGCGGCAGCAGCCCCGGGGTGGGCGGATCATCAACAACGGCTCGATCTCCGCGCACGCGCCCCGGCCCCTGTCCGCGGCCTACACCGCGAGCAAGCACGCCGTCACCGGCCTCACCCGGTCCCTGGACCTGGACGGGCGCCCCTACGGCATCACCTGCGGGCAGATCGACATCGGCAACGCGGCCACGGAGCTGCTGGCGGGCCTGGGCACGGACGGCGGCGCCCTGCAGGCCGACGGCACGCTGCGACCGGAACCGAGCTTCCCCGTCGAGGAGGTGGGGCGGGCGGTGCTGATGATGGCCGAGCTGCCCGCCTCCGCCACGGTGAACTCGCTCGTGCTGACCGCCTCGGGGATGCCGTTCGCCGGCCGCGGCTGACGGATCGGTGCCGCACTCCGCGCCGGGGACCTCCGCGACGCTGTCTCCGCGACACTGTCTCCGGGGGCACCCGTTCTCGCGACCCCTCTTGACGAGCGCCCCAGGAGGTACTAATTTCATATTGTGGAAACTTGATTCCATAGTACGAATCCTGGAGGAACCCGTGAACCACACCGCGCCGTCGCCCGCACCCGCGATCTTCTTCGACTACACCGCCATCGACTGCGACCCGGACCTCAGCCGCCCGCTGCACCGGCACCGGCGGACCGCACCGCTGTGGGCGCTCGCGGTGTCCTCGGCCTGCGTGGGCGCGATGGTGGGCCGCGCGGCCGCTCGACGCCTCCCGTAACCACGTCCTCCAGGAGCCGGTGCAGACCAGCGCGCCGGCTCGCTCCACCGATCCACCCCTCGAGGAGAACCCATGACCCAGCAGATCCGGACCGGCCGGCAGGCCCCCGACCTCGCACTGACCGACCACGAAGGACAGCAGGTCCGGCTCTCCGAGCTGCGCGACCACAAGGTGATCGTCTACTTCTATCCCAAGGCCTTCACCCCCGGCTGCACCTCCGAGGCGTGCGACTTCCGGGACAGCCTCGCCTCGCTCCAGCACCTGGGCTACACCGTGCTCGGGGTCTCCGGGGACGACCCCGAGACCCTGTCCCGATTCGCCGAGGAGTACCACCTTCCCTACCGGCTGCTCTCCGACCCCGACGGTCAGGCCGCCCGGGCATGGGGTGCCTGGGGGGAGAAGACGGTCAACGGGGAGACCCGGACCGGCCCGCTCCGCTCGACCTTCGTCATCGAGCAGGACGGCACCGTGAGCTCCGCGGAGTACAACGTCCAGGCCGAGGGCCACGTCAAGAGCCTGCGGGAGCGGCTGGGCGCCTGAGCCGCACCGGTCGTCGGACCCGGATGGGCTCAGGCCCGGAAGGTCAGCTCGGTGCAGAGGTCGTCGCCGAGCACGAAGCGGCGCACCGGGGCGCGCAGCGCCCCGGAGAGGTGGTCCGCGCCGGGGAACCGGATGCCGGGCACCCCGTCCCCGATGAGCATGGGCGCGGTGGTGAGGTAGAGACGGTGCAGCGTCCCGGCCGCGAGGAACCCCGAGACGGTGCGCCCGCCGCCCTCCACGAGCACCCGCCGCAGGCCCCGCCGGGCCAGCGCCTCGAGCACGGCCCGGGGTGCCAGCCCGTGCTCGCCCACGGGCACCCGCAGCACCGCGACGTGCGGCGCCGGCGCCGTGGGCGCGTCCGCGTCCTCGCCCACGACCCACAGCGTGGGCGCGGCTCCGTCCGTGAGCACGGCCGAGGTCAGAGGGGCGCGCGCCGAGGGGTCCAGGACCACCCGGGTGGGATGGGGGCCGGGCACGGCGCGGACGGTCAGCCGGCAGTCGTCGGCGACCACGGTGCCGACGCCCACGACCACGGCCTCCACAAGTGCGCGCAACCGGTGCAGGTGCTCCCGGTCCTCCGGGCCGGTCACGAACTCGGCGTGCCCGGTGCGCGAGGCGATGAACCCGTCCAGGCTCTGTCCCAGCTGGGCGAGGACGAGGGGGCCCCGGTGCGCCACGAGCGGTCCGTAGCGTTCGACGAGCTCCGCCCCCGGCGGCGGAACGGGGCCGGTCCGGCCGGCGAGCAGCGCCTCCCAGGCGGCGGCGGGGGAGGCGTCCGGGGCGGCCGGGCCGGAGGCGTCGTCGTCCGCGGGCGGTGGGGCGGCCCCGGTGCCGCGGGGCGCGGAGCTGTCGGTCACGGCTTCGGTCACGGGGTCAGTCCCGGGCGAGGAACCGGTCCCGTGCCGTCTCCGCGGCGATGGCCCGCAGGCGGTCGTACTGGTCGGCGGCCCCGGCCTCGAGGGTCCTCAGCTCCTCGGCGTCGAGGCGCGGCTCGGCGGGGGCGAGCTCCAGGAGCGTGACCCACATGCTGCGCTTGGCGACCACCAGGGACTGCAGCATCTCGAGCTCACCGTGGGCGGCGATGCCGGTCCGCTCCCGGATCCGGCTCAGCGGATTGAGCCGGGAGGCAATGCCGGTGACGGTTCCGAGCCCCTTGGCCACCGTGCGCCGGCCGGAGCCCAGACGGTCGATCATCGCCTCGAGGCGGCCGATGTCGTCCTCGATCTCGTCGACGAACGCCGCGAACCGGCCCTCGTAGGGGGTGCCGGCCCACGTGGTGGCCGCCTCGTCGAAGAGCCGCACCCCGGAGAGGGCCCCCATGTAGTGCCCGAGCATGTAGGCCTCGAGCTTGTCGGACCGGACTCCGGCGCCCGCGGCGCCGTTCGGGCCGGTGGGCGGCTGCTCGCTCATCTGCTACTCCTCGCTCGTGGGAAGGGCGTCGCCGGGGCCCAGCACGGATCTCCCCGGGGCCACCAGCCTACTGACTCCGTCCCCCTCGCGGCAGGAGGGGTGCGGCGGGACGGGGTGCGGGGCCGCCGGGCCGGGCGGAAACCATAAGGGATGTGACTATCATGGGGCGCATGACTGAGAACGCGAGCGGATCCCCGGACCCCGACGAGCAGCAGACCATCGGCGCCTCCAGCCCCGAACCGGGCAGCGGGCTCGACCGCGACCCGGACGAGTGGGCCACCGGCGAGGAGCCGATGACCAGCGCGCAGCGCAGCTACCTCGACACCCTGGCCCGCGAGGCCGGCGAGGAGCTGCCGGCGGACCTCACCAAGGCCGAGGCGTCCAAGCACATCGACCGCCTGCAGGGCGAGAGCGGCAGGGTCCAGGACCAGTAGGTCCTGCACCGGCGGAGGGGGAGCACCGTGAAGATCGTCGTCCTGGGAGCCACGGGCAACGTGGGCACCGCGGTGCTCCGCCGGCTGCACGCCGCGCCGGAGGTCACCCGCATCGTCGGGGTCTCCCGCGAGGGGCCCGAGCGGGGCGGGGAGCCCTACGACGGCGTGGAGTGGCACACCGTCGACGTCGCCGCGAAGGAGTCCACCGCGGCGCTGGCGGAGATCATGGCCGGCGCGGACGCCGTGATCCACCTCGTGTGGCTCATCCGCCCGAACCGGGACTTCGCGCTGATGCACGAGACGAACGTGGACGGCCTCGTCCACGTGCTCGACGCCGTGGTGCTCGCCGGCGTGCCCCAGATCGTCTACCCCTCCTCGCTCGGCGCCTACAGCCCCGGCCCCAAGGACCGGGCCGTGGACGAGTCCTGGCCGGTCGGCGGGGTCGAGACCTCGCACTACAACGTGCAGAAGGCCGAGACGGAGGCGCTGCTCAACCGGTTCGAGGAGGCCCACCCCGGGATCGTGGTGACCCGGCTGCGGCCCGGCTTCCTGTTCCAGGCGGACGCCGCCCCCGAGATCGGGGACTACTTCTTCGGCGCCCTCGTGCCCAGGAAGCTCATCGCCCGGCTGCGCCTGCCCGTGCTGCCGTTCCCCGAGAAGTTCCGCTTCCAGACGCTGCACACCGACGACGTCGCGGACGCGTTCTGGCGGGTCGTCCAGCACCGGGCCGGCGGGGCGTTCAACGTCGCCGCCGAGCCGGTGCTCGGCGCCGACGGCGTGGCGAAGGTGCTCGGCGCCCGGCGCGTGCTGCCCGTGCCGCCGGCCCTGGTGCGCGCGCTCGTGGCGATCACCTACCGGCTGCGGCTGCAGCCCACCGACCCCGGATGGATCGACCTGGCCGGCGCCGTGCCGATCATGGACACCACGCGGATCCGCGAGGTCACCGGCTGGTCGGAGAGCGTGAGCTCGCTCGAGGCGCTGCGGGAGCTCGTCGACAACCTGGACGGCCGGGAGGGCCTGGGCAACAAGGAGCACCGGCCACGGTCGCCGCTGGTCTGACCGCGCCGGTCCCGCCGGACGGGTCCGTGGACCCGGACGTCCCGCCGGTCAGCGGTCCCGGCGCCGGAGCACGGCCAGCACCGCGCTGATCAGCACCATGGCGCAGGCCGCGCCGACCGCGGCGGCGAACGCGCCCCGGTGCCCGGCGGTCTCGGCCAGGAGCCCGGCCGACGCCGCGCCCACGGCGGAGCCGAGGACCACGCCGCTCGCGAGCATCGTCATGACCGTGCCCAGCCGCTCCGGCCGGGCGACGTCCCCGCCGATGGTGTAGATCGTGACCATGGCGGGCCCCAGCGGCAGACCGGCGAGCAGCAGCACCACGAGCATCGACCCGATCCCGGTCGGCAGCAGGAACAGCAGGCTCAGGGCGGCCATGGCGCCGGAGCTGACCAGCCAGCGGGAGGCGGGCCGGAAGCGCTGCGGCCACCACGCCACCGACAAGGCCGCGGCCGCCGAGCTGATGCCGAGCACGGCGTAGAGCAGACCGGTCGCGCTCTGGATCCCGAACTCGCCGCCGAAGGCGTTGAGACCGTTCTGCACGGCGCCGAAGAACGCGCCCATGGCCACCATCCCCAGGACGGGGAGCAGCACGAGGACCCGCTCCCGGACGGGAACGGGACGGGCCGCCGCACGGCGCCGGTCCTCGCGCGAGACGGCCGGGACCGCCAGGCGCGTGGGGTGCACGGCGAAGGTCGTGACCATGGTGAGGGTCAGGACGGCCGCGAGGACGAAGGGGGACCAGGGGGCGACCAGGGAGGCCAGGACACCGACCAGGGCCGGGCCGAGCACGAAGGTCAGCTCGTCGGCGGTGGACTCGTAGGACAGGGCGGTGTCCAGCTCGCGCCGGTTCCCGCCGACCAGGCCGCGCCACCGCACCCGGGCCAGCGGGCCGACCTGGGGGCAGGTGGCGCCCACGAGCAGGGACGCGCCGACGAGCAGCGGCACGGCCGGCGCGTCCGGGCCCGCGGGGGCGTAGGCGGTGACCAGCAGCAGCGCGATGGCCACGGCGTGGGCGAGGGCGGAGACCAGCAGCACGGCCTGCTGGCCCAGGCGGTCGGCGAGGTGGCCCATCAGGGGCCCGCCCAGCGCCGAACCGACCCCGACGGCGCCGGCGGCCAGCCCTCCGACGACGTAGGAGCCGCTGACGGCGGTGGCGAGGGTGAGCGCCCCGACGGTGAGCATGGCCAGGGGCAGGCGGGCCGCGAAGGCGATCGGCAGGAAGTCGCGCCCGGCGAGCTGCACGAGCCGGGCGTACCGGCCGCCGGACGAGGGCGTCGTCCGGCGGCCGGTGTCGTGCGGGGCGGCCGCGGGGTGCTCCGCGGCGGGGGCCGGGGCGGCGGGCACGCGGGCCGCGCGCTCGGCCGTGGAAGGGGTGGTCAGGGGGTTCACAGGGGTCCTCGGAGGATGTGCGCACCGTCCCCCCTCCCGGTGCGCCCGACCCGGACAACAGGGTCCAGTCTACCGCCCGGACGCCCCGCTGCCAGGGGCGGCGGACCGGCCGCCGTAGGTGATCTCCGCCGCGCCCACGGCCGAGGCCACGTACAGGCAGGGGCGGTCGTCGGGGACGGCGGCGCAGACCGTGGCCGCCGTGAGGTCCTCGGGGTCGCGGTCGTCCGCGCCGGCCACCGCGGGGGTCCACCAGTCGGCGTCCGGGACCGCGGCCTCGACGGCCCCCGCCCGGGTGGTGACGGCCACGCGCCGCGGGGCCTCGCCCACGAGCCGGACCTCGGTGGCCCCGACCTCGGTGTGCACGTCCAGGTCCTCGCGCACCCGGATCCCGTCGAGGTCCACCGCGCCGACCTCCGAGGACGCCCACAGGGTGCGGGCGCTGCCGCTCGCCTCGATCACGCCGGCCTCCGTGTCGAGCCGGACGTCGCCGAAGTCGCCCTCGACGCTCAGGGCGCCGGCGTCCCCGGAGAGCCGCAGGTCCACGGGCTCGTCCGCGGCCGGGACGGTGATCCGCACGTGCATCCCGCTGCCGGCGCCCGGCCAGGAGCGGGACGGGAGGGCGTCGATGCTCAGCCGGCCGTCCTCGACCCGGGGCTCGGGGGCGCTCTCGAGCCGGAACCCGGCGTACACGGACTCCACCCGCAGATCGGGCACGTCGGCCGTCACGACCTCGACGACCGCCGACCGGCCGTCGACCACGACCGTGTCCACGGACTCGGTCACGGTGGTGTCCACCCGGTGCTCCTGGACGGACAGGGACGCGGCGGCGGTGGCGCCGCCGGCGCCCAGCAGGAGGAGGGCGCCGATGCCGCCGAGCACGGCGGTGGGGACGAGCCAGGCCGTGCGCTCGTTGTCGCTGACGACGTCGTGGGAGGAGTCGTGGGCGGCGGGGTGCTCGGGGTGGGTGCTCATGGCCGGTGCTCCTGGTGGGACGGGTTTGCGGACGGGGTGTGGCCGGGCCCGGGGTCCGGGTAGCCGAGGTAGCGCAGGACCGCACGGACGCGGCGGTTGCCGCCGTCCTCGTGGGCGAGGCCCAGCTTGGTGAACACGGAGCGGATGTGCTTCTCCACCGAGGACTCGGTGAGGAAGAGGTTCGCGGCGACCGAGGCGTTGGAGAGCCCCTGGGCCATGAGCCCGAGCACCTCGTGCTCCCGCGGGGAGAGGAGCTCCAGGTCCTGGCGGTGCCGCGAGCGCACGAGCAGCTGGGAGACGACCTCCGGGTCCAGGACGGTGCCGCCCGCGCCCACGGTCTCCACGGACTCGAGGAACTGGTCGACGTCCGCGACCCGGTCCTTGAGCAGGTACCCCAGCCCGTCCCGGCGGGACGCGATGAGCTCCGAGGCGTAGCGCTCCTCGACGTACTGCGAGAGCACGAGCACCGCGATCCGCGGGTGCTGGGAGCGGACGAGGACGGCGGCGCGGATGCCCTCGTCCGTGAACGTCGGCGGCAGCCGCACGTCCACGAGGGCGAAGTCCGGCTCGTGCTCCTCGACGGCCCGGAGCAGGTCCTCCGCGGTGTCGACGTCGGCGACCACCTCGTGGCCGGCCTCGGTGAGCAGGCGGACGAGGCCCGCGCGCAGGAGGACGGCGTCCTCGGCGATGACGATGCGCATCAGGATCCCGCCCCCCGGTCGACCGGCAGCTCGACGGTCAGCTCGGTCGGCCCGCCCGCGGGGGAGTCGAGGAAGAAGTGCCCGCCCGCGGAGCGGATCCGGTCGGCGATCCCGGACAGGCCGCCGCCGGGGACCACCACGGCGCCGCCGCGGCCGTCATCGGCGATCCGGGCGACCACGCGGGTGCCTCCCGCGGGATCGGTCTCGAGGCCCACCCGCACCGACGCGGCGCCGGCCTGGGCGTGCTTGACGATGTTGGCGATGCCCTCGGAGACCGCGAAGTACACGGCGGCCTCGGTCTCCGGCGCCAGCCGCGGCACCCGCACGTCCACGGCGACCGGGACGGGGGACTGGGCGGCCACGGCGGAGAGGGCGGCATCGAGGCCCCGGTCCTCCAGGACCGCCGGGTGGAAGCCCCGGGCCAGGCGGCGCAGCTCGGCGATCGCGGCCTTGGTAATGGCATGCGCCTCCCCGATGAGGTCCTTGGCCCCGGCGGGGTCGTGGTCGATCCGGCGCTGGGCCATCGACAGGTTCATGGCCACGGACACGAGCTGGGGCTGCACGCCGTCGTGCAGGTCGCGTTCGATCCGGGAGCGCTCGGTGCGGGCGCCGCGGACGGCGGTCTCGCGGGCGGCCGCGGCCTCGGCGGCCCGGCGGCGCAGCTCCGCCGCCTCGTCCACCCGGAGCAGCAGCCGGGACAGGCCCCGGTGCGCGGCCACGGCGAGGACCACGACGAGCAGCCCGAGGAGGGCCAGGGTGATCCCGGTCAGGACCACGGCCCAGTCCGGCCAGGTCCCGACCACCTCGGAGGGCCAGAGCGGGTTGTTCGGCGCCGCGTAGAGCGGCGCGAAGGCCAGGGCGACGGCGGCGCCGGTGCCGGCCAGGGCCGCCACGGCGACCCAGCCCAGGACCGTGGTGAGGAGCAGGTGCAGCAGTCCCGTCCAGAACGCGGCGTCGGAGACGTCCAGCCACCACTGGTGGACGATCCGCCAACCGTCGGCGCGGGGCGAGCGGCGCCGGCGCGGGGCGGGCAGGTGCAGCCCGAACGCCGCCTGCGTGCGGCGGCGCTCGACCCACTCGATCCCGCGGACCGCGTAGATCGCGGCCACGAGCAGGACCACGCCCACCAGGGCGGCGAGCGAGGCAAAGCCGGCGGAGACCAGGGAGACGAGGGCCGTCAGCCACAGCGTGCCGAGCGCGGCGTCCACCACGAGGTCGGTGGTGCCGAAGAACAGGGTCCTGGGGGACCACGGTCCCCACTCCCGGGACCGGGCCCCGGCGGCGGGGCCCGCGGGCCGGGAACCGCCCGCGGGGCGGGGGGCGTCGTCCGGGGTCCCACGACCGGTGCCGGGATCGGTGCCGGGGCTGCCCCACGGTACGGGTGGAAGGGGCCGGGTCTCGTGCGGTGTGCTCATGCCTTCACGCTACGGTCGCGGGGGTCGTCGCCGCAGCGACGTTCTCCACCTGGTGCGCCTGCGGTTTTCCGCACCCCGGCCCGGCGCTCCGGGCGCCGGCGCGGCTCAGCCGGCGTCCAGCAGGCCGACTCCCATGGCCGCGAGGGTGCCGAAGGCGACGCCCCACAGGACGATGGAGACGATCTGCCACCGGATGACGGCGTTGCGGTCCGCGCCGAAGGAGACCATGGCGGTGGCCGTGATCTGGCTGGGCAGGATGGTCTGGCCGAGCAGGCTCACGCCGGCCACACCGTACTTGTCGAAGGCCCGGCGCAGTCTCTGCTGCCGGGGCGAGGGCTCCCGGGGGTCGCCGGCGAACCTGCGGCGGAGGCCGTGCGCGCCCAGGACCAGCGCCAGCATGGAGGCGACGTTGCCGACGACAGCGGCCCCGACGGCGATCGCCGGGTCGAGGCCGGCCAGGACGCCGACGACGGACCCGAAGTAGGACTCGACGAACGGGATCGCTCCTGCCACCACCACCCCCAGCCACTGGAGCAGCGGCGGCAGGGAGGAGGTGAATTCCTGCAGGGCGTCGATCATCTGGGTCCTTCCGGGGGAGGTCGGCGCGGCCGGCCCGCGTCCGTCGCCGGGGCCGCTCCCAGCACGGTATCGGCGCGGCCCGCCCCGGGGCCTCCCCCGGCAGACGGAGCCTCGGCCGCTCCGGGCGAGGGAACCGTCAGCGGCCGCCGGCCGGCTCCGCCCCGGGGCGGAGGTGGCGGACCAGGAACCGGGCCTGGTCCTCGAGCACGCGCGAGCGCACGGGGTCCTCGTAGACCGCGAAGTGCCCCACCGGGTACGTCACGACCTCGCCCCGCGGCGCCGCCCGGGCGATCCGCGCGGCCCGCCGCGGATCCGTCTCGGTGTCCTGCTCCGCGACGCACACGAGCAGCGGCGCCCGCACCCGTTCGGCGGTGCCCGGCAGGTACACGGGAGGGTGGAGGAGCAGCCGGGGCGCGAACTCGTTGCGCCAGGTGGGGCCGGTCTCCACGGCCTGCTCCAGATACCGGTCGCTGTCCGGGTCGATGATCGCGCCCACGTCCCCGGGGAGCGCGAACACCGGGATGCAGCGCGGGGGGAGCCCGCGCCGTCCCCGCAGCTCGTCGCGGACCGCGGCGGCCAGCAGCCGGACGGTGGTCCGCAGGAGCAGCCCGAGCGGGATGTGCTCCTGCTGCTTCTTGGCCCGGATCTCGTCGGCCGTGCTCTCGGAGCCCTTGCCGAACTCCGGCACCTGGGCGACCACGGCCCGGACCCGCCGGTCCTCGGAGGCCAGCCGCAGGACGTGCCCGCCGGACAGCGAGCTGCCCCACAGCGCGGTGCGGGCCGGGTCGAGGCCGGGCAGGGAGCGGGCCAGGCGCACGGCCGCGCGCCAGTCCTCGAGCTGCTCCGCGGCGTCCACGATCTGCCGGGGTGCGCCGCCGCTGCGGCCGAACCGCCGGTAGTCGAAGGTCAGCACGGCCAGGCCGTGCTCCGCGAGGCCGGCGGCGTGCTCGGCCAGCTGGTCCTGGGTGCCGGTGAAGCCGTGGCCCATGACCACGCAGGGCGCCGCGGCGCCGGCCGGCGCCGGGCGGTACAGCGCGGCGGCGCACGGGACGCCGCCCGAGTCGAACGTGAGAGCCTCTGGCATCGTGTCCTCCACCGGCCGCGGCGGGTCCTGGTGCCCGCCCGTGGGGTCCATCGTGCGCGCGTTCCGGCGCCGGTGCCAGGGTCCCGGGCGGTCAGGCCGAGGTCACCAGCTCGGACCGGCGCAGCCGGTGGCCCCGGATCGAGACCAGCCGCCGGAGTCCCGTGCGGTCCTCGAGGACCCAGGCGATCCCCAGCTGCGGGACCACCTCGCTGACCGTGCCGGTGAAGCGGGGCTGCCGGTGCTCCCAGGCCTCGATCCGATCACCCGGCCGCACCCGGGCCAGGCCCAGGATCCATCTGCTGCTCGCGGTCATGGGGAGCCCCTTCCGTCTCGTGCGCCCGGTTCCCCCATCCTCGTCCCGGCATGTGGCCGCGGCGTTTCCGGCTGGTTGACGTCCCATGTCCTCTCCTCGGTCCCGGGGGCCGCCCCGGGCCCGGAGGGAGGGCCGGCGGGGTTCAGTACTTCCGCAGCGCCACGCGCGGCTGTCCCGTCCACCGCGCGCGCAGCAGCGCCGAGACGTCCAGGAGCAGGGCCGTGAGCTCCGCGGAGCCGGGGCCCAGGGCGCGGACCACGAGGCCGGGCACCGGCAGCTCGGAGACCCCGCACCGCAGCCCCGGCACCCGGGCCTCGGCCGCGGCGAGCAGGCCGTGGACCTCCTCCACCAGCTCCCGGTCCGCCCGGGGGTCCACGACCAGCAGGGAGCCGAGGTGCGTGCGTCCCTCCAGGAAGCCGAGCCCGGCCACGGCATCCTCGCCCGGGCGCAGGCGGAGGTTGTCGAGGACCACCGTGCGCCCGCCCATCAGCACCTCGGTGCGCAGCACCACGCCGCGGTAGCGGAAGACGGTGCCGTCCGGCGCCCACCCGGGGGTGACCACCTCGCCCGCCACGAGGCAGGCCGAGGGGTCCATCGTCACGGTCGTGGACTGCACGTAGTCGGCGTCCTCGTAGGCGATGAGCTGGTCCGGCAGGTACTCGAGGACCGCGCCGGGACCGAGCGCGAGACGTACGTCCTGGCGGGCGGGGGCGGCCGGGGTGCGGTAGACCTTGGTCGCGGACTGGGTGGTGACCAGAGCGGTGCCGGCGGCCCCGACCGTGACGTCCAGCTCGTAGCGGTCCCCGCCGAGGTACCCGCCGCCGGGATTGACGACGACGAAGCACGGCTGCCCCGACCCGTCCAGGTGGTGCGGGCGCAGCACGCGCAGGGCGCCGGCGTGGAACTGGTGGGCCGCCACGGTCCGGTCCCCGCGGGGCACCAGCACCAGCTCGAGCCGGCCCGTCGGCGCGGAGGCCGGCGCGGCGGCGGTCACGGGACCATGTCCAGCATCAGCACGTCGTGCCGGATCCACGCGAGGATCCGCTCGAGGCCCTCGTCGGTCCGGAGGTTGGTGAAGCAGAACGGCCGGTCCTTGCGGAACACGGCGGAGTCCGCGGCCATGACGTCGAGGTCGGCGCCGACGTGCGGGGCGAGGTCGGTCTTGTTGATGACGAACAGGTCGGACTTGATCATGCCCTGCCCGGCCTTGCGGGGGATCTTCTCGCCCTGGGCCACGTCGATGACGTAGATGGAGAAGTCGACCAGCTCCGGGCTGAACGTGGCGGAGAGGTTGTCCCCGCCGGACTCGACGAACACGATCTGCAGGTCCGGGTGCTGGGCGCACAGCTTCTCGATCGCGGCCTCGTTCATCGAGGTGTCCTCGCGGATCGCGGTGTGCGGGCAGCCGCCGGTCTCGATGCCCACGATCCGGTCCAGCGGAAGCACGCCGTTGCGGGCCAGGATCCTGGCGTCCTCGATCGTGTAGATGTCGTTGGTGATCGCGGCCATCGAGACCTCGTGGATCAGCGCCCGGGTGACCCGCTCCACGAGCTGGGTCTTGCCGGCGCCCACGGGCCCGCCCACGCCGATGCGCACGGGGCCGCGGCCGGTCGGCGCGGAGGGGGCGGGGGAGACGGTGGTCATGGTGAGCTCCTGGGTCGGTGCGGTCGGTGCGGTCGGTGCGGTCGGTGCGGTGGTGGGTCAGGACATGAACATGCGGGCCCGCTGCCAGGCGTGGCGCATCTGGGCGATCTCCAGGCCGGGACTGGTCGCCCCGGCCTCGTGGTCGGCCATGGACCCGATCCGCTCGACGCCGCGGGCGACGTCCTCGTGCAGGGCGCGCAGCACGCGCTGGCCCGCGTTCTGGCCGATGGGGATGCCGCGCACGGCGTTCTGGGTCAGGGAGGTCACGGTCGAGAAGAGGTACGCGCCGGCCAGCTGCTCCCAGGTCACGCCCAGGCCGGCGCCCACGAGCGCGAAGGCCACCGCGGGACTGCCGCGGCTCGTCCCGGCGCGCTGGCGCTGCGCGTAGGCCAGCAGCCGGGAGGAGGGGAAGTTCTCGGCGCCGATGCCGGTCATCCGCCGGCCCATCGCGGTCGCGGCGTCCCGCACCTGGACGGGCAGGGCCTGGGCGGCCAGCAGGTCGTCGGCGCGCCACACGGCGTCGTCGTCGGCCGCCGTGGCGACCGCGCGCACCGCCCAGCCCTCCGCCGGCACCACCTGGTGGTGCAGGCAGTGCCGGACCCAGGCCAGGAAGCTCGGCTCGTCGTGGACCGTGCCGTCGTCCACGTAGGTCTCGAGCCCCAGGGAGTGGGCGAACGCGCCGGTGGGCAGGGCGGAGTCGGCCAGCTGCAGCACGGCGAGCGTCCCGGCGAGCGATCCGGCGGCGCCCGCGGGGGAGTGCTCAGTGGGTGTGCTCGGCATGGCGGAAGGGGACCTCCATCTGCCGCTCGACGCGCGCGAAGCGCACCCCGGCGCCCTGCAGGAAGGCCTCGGCCGTGTGGTCGTACTGGAGCACCATGACCCCGTCGTGGCCGGGCAGCTCGGGGACCCCGGCCGCGGGGCCGAGGAACTGGGCGGGCAGGTGCCGGTTGCCCAGGGAGTGGGCCACGAAGCCCATCTGCTCGATCGTGGCGGGCGCGACCACCAGGACGTCGGTGGGCAGGGTCGAGACGACGACGGCGCTGTGGCCGTCCCGGTGCAGGATGTCGCCGTCCCTGAGCTCCCGCCGCGAGCTCAGCCGGATCCCCACCTCGGTCCCGTGGTCGGTCACGACCCGCTGGACGCGCCTGCGCAGCTCGGGCCCGGAGAGCGCGACCCGCTCCAGGTGCAGGCCGGCGCGCTCCGGCTCGGTGAGCTCGGCCAGGTTGCCGAGGACGGCTTCGACGATCACGGGTGCGGGTCCTCTCGTGGGGCTTCGTGGTGTCTCAGGGCGTGCGGGGCCCGGGCGGCGGACCGGTCAGAACAGGAAGTAGCGCTGGGCCATGGCCAGCTCCTCGGCGGGCTCGCACGTGGCGATCTCGCCGTCCACACGGACCTCGTAGGTCTGCGGGTCCACCTCGATCTCCGGGGTGGCGTGGTTGTGCCGCATGTCCCGCTTGGTCAGGCCGCGGATCCCGCCCACGGGCAGCACCCGCTTGCGCAGGCCCAGGCGCTGGCCGACGCCCGCCTCGACGGCGGCGCGGGACATGAAGGTGATGGAGTTGGCGTGCGGGGCGGTGCCCTTCGCGCCGAACGCGTCCCGCATCAGCTGCGGCTGCGGGGTGGGGATCGAGGCGTTGGGGTCGCCCATGAGCGAGTGCACGATCTGCCCGCCCTTGAGCACGGCGTGCGGTTTGACCCCGAAGAACACCGGGTCCCACAGCACGAGGTCCGCGAACTTGCCCGGCTCGACCGAGCCCACGACGTCGGCGATCCCGTGCGCGACCGCCGGGTTGATCGTGTACTTGGCCACGTAGCGCTTCAGCCGGGCGTTGTCCCCGCGGCCCGTCTCCTCGGGCAGGGGCCCGGTGCGCCGCTTCATCTGGTCGGCGAGCTGCCAGGTGCGCAGCACCACCTCGCCCACGCGGCCCATGGCCTGGGAGTCGGAGGAGGTCATGGAGAACACTCCCAGGTCGTGCAACACGTCCTCGGCGGCGATCGTCTCGGGCCGGATCCGGGAGTCCGCGAACGCCACGTCCTCCGGGATGTCCGGGTTGAGGTGGTGGCAGACCATGAGCATGTCCAGGTGCTCCTCCGCCGTGTTCCGGGTGAAGGGCAGCGTGGGGTTGGTCGAGGACGGCAGCACGTGGGGCAGGGCCGCGATGCGGATGATGTCCGGGGCGTGGCCGCCGCCGGCGCCCTCGGTGTGGAACGTGTGGATGACCCGCCCGCCGATCGCGGCCACCGTGTCCTCGAGGAACCCGCACTCGTTGAGGGTGTCGGTGTGGATGGCCACCTGCACGTCGAACTCGTCGGCCACGGTCAGGGCCGTGTCGATCGCGGCCGTGGTGGCGCCCCAGTCCTCGTGGATCTTGAGCCCCACGGCGCCGGCGCGGATCTGCTCCGCGAGCGGCTCGGGGGCGCTCGCGTGGCCCTTCCCGAGCAGCCCGAAGTTCATCGGGTAGCCGTCGAGGGCCCGGAACATGCGGGCGAGGTGCCACGCGCCGGGGGTGATCGTGGTGGCGTTGGAGCCCTCGGCGGGGCCCGTGCCGCCGCCGAACATCGTGGTGATCCCGGAGGACAGGGCCGTGCCGATCTGGTCGGCGCCGATGAAGTGGATGTGGGAGTCGATCCCGCCCGCGGTGAGGATCCGGCCCTCGCCGGCGATCACCTCGGTGGAGGCGCCGATCAGGATGTCGACGCCGTCCATGATGTCCGGGTTGCCGGCCTTGCCGATCCCGCTGATGTGCCCGTCCCGGATGCCGACGTCCGCCTTGTAGATCCCGGAGGCGTCGAGCACCACGGCGTTGGTGACCACGGTGTCCACCACGCCGTCGTCCCGGGTCAGCCGCCCGTTGTGGCCCATGCCGTCCCGGATCACCTTGCCCCCGCCGAAGACCACCTCGTCCCCGGGGACGGTGCGGTCGTGCTCCACCTCGAGGAACAGCTCGGTGTCCGCCAGGCGCACCAGGTCCCCGGTGGTGGGCCCGTAGAGGCTCGTGTACTGGGCGCGGGACATCTCGTGGCTCATGCCTGCTCCTTCCCGGAGGCGTCGGTGCCGGGAGCGTCGGGGCGGGGGCCGCCGTCGGTGCCGGGGGCGTCCGCGCCGGGGGCGTCGAGGGGCCCGTCCACCCGGTTCGCGAGGCCGTGGACCTCGCGGCGCCCCGCCAGGGCGACGAGCCGGACGCGCTTGCGGTCGCCGGGCTCGAAGCGCACCGCGGTGCCGGCGGGGACGTCCAGGCGGAAGCCGTGGGCCGCCGTCCGGTCGAACTCGAGGCCGGGGTTGGCCTCGGCGAAGTGGAAGTGCGAGCCCACCTGCACGGGGCGGTCGCCGCGGTTGACCACGTCCAGCTCCGTGGTGGGCCGGCCGGCGTTGATCACGACGGGCTCGGGCCGCAGGACGTACTCTCCGGGGATCACGGGCGCTCCTTCGGTGCCGGGGGCGGGCGGGTCAGCGGATGGGGTCGTGGACGGTGACGAGCTTGGTGCCGTCCGGGAAGGTCGCCTCGACCTGGACGGAGTGGACCATCTCCGGCACGCCCTCCATGACGTCCGCCCGGGCCAGGATCGTGGAGCCCCAGGACATGAGCTCGGCCACGGTCCGGCCGTCCCGGGCGCCCTCCAGCAGCTCGGCGGTGATCAGGGCGACCGCCTCCGGGTGGTTGAGCCGCAGCCCCCGGTCCCGGCGCCGCCGGGCGAGGTCGCCGGCCACGACGACCAGCAGCTTCTCCTGCTCACGGGGTGTCAGGTGCACGGCTCTCCTCGGGACGGCGGGTGCTCAGGGACAGTCGTCACCGTAGGGGCTCCGTGTTTCGGCGAGGTTCACCGGGTGTTTCCGGCACGTGCCGGGGCGCGGGCGCACGGGCCGGCGCCCCGGCACGTGCGCCCGCGCCGGCTCAGAGGGCGAGCGCCGCCCGGGCGTGCTCCTCGGCCAGCTCCCCGGCGCGGCCGGAGGCGCTGACCCGCCCGGAGTCCAGGACGTACCAGTCCGTGGCCGAGCCCAGGGCGAAGCCGATCCGCTGCTCCACCAGCAGCACCCGGATCCCGGTGCCGGCGGCCAGCTGCAGGATCTTCTGCTCGATCTCCTGGACCACGGACGGCTGGATGCCCTCGGTGGGCTCGTCGAGGATCAGCAGGGACGGCTCGGTGATCAGGGCGCGGGCGATCGCCAGCTGCTGGCGCTGCCCGCCCGAGAGCAGCCCGGCCCGGCGCTCGAGCAGCCCCTCGAGCGCCGGGAACATCGCCAGGGACCGGTCGACGGCGGCCCGCCCGTTCCGCCGGCCGTCGGCCACCACCTGGAGGTTCTCCCGGACGCTGAGCCCGCCGAAGGAGCGCTGGCCCTGCGGGACGTAGGCCATGCCGCGGCGGACCCGGGCGTGCCCGCTGAGCCCGGTGATGTCCTCGCCGTCGAGCAGGATCCGGCCGGAGGTCACCCTGTTGAGGCCCACGACCGCCCGCAGCAGCGTGGTCTTGCCCGCCCCGTTGTGGCCGAGGAGGGCGACCACGGCGTCCCCGCCGACGGTGAGGTCCACGCCGTGGACCACCTCGGTGCGGCCGTAGCCGGTGTGCACGTCCTGGAGCTCGAGCATCAGGAGTCCCCTTCCCGGGGGTCGGCCGCGGTGGCGGCGGCGGTGGCCGCGGTGCCCAGGTAGATCTCCTGGACCCGCGGGTCGGCCTGCACGTGGGCCACGGAGCCCTCGCTGATCACCCGGCCGTCGGCCATCACGGTGACGGAGGTGGCGTAGCGGCGCAGGAACTCCATGTCGTGCTCCACCACGATCGTGATCCGGTCGCCGCCGATCCGGCGCAGCAGCTCACCGGTCTGCTCCCGTTCTTCGTGGCTCATCCCGGCCACGGGCTCGTCGAGCAGCAGCACCTGCGCCTTCTGCACGAGCAGCATCCCGATCTCGAGCCACTGCTTCTGCCCGTGGGCCAGCACCCCGGCCGGGACGTCCCGCAGGGCGGAGAGGTTGATGATCTCGAGGGCCTCCTCCACCTCCCGGGACACGGACCGCCGGGCGGCGAGCAGGGACAGGGGTGGGCGGCCGGCCTCCGCGGCGATGTCGAGGTTCTGCAGGACCGTGAGCTGCTCGAAGACGCTCGCGGTCTGGAAGGTGCGGCCCACGCCCAGCCGGGTGATCCGGTGCGTCCTGCGGCCCACCAGCTGGTGGCCGTCGTGGTCGATCGACCCGCGCGCCGGGACGAGCCCGGTCACGGCGTCGATGAGGGTGGTCTTCCCGGCGCCGTTGGGGCCGATGAGGAAGCGCAGGTCGCCCTGGTTGACCACGAGGTCCACGCCGTCCACGGCCGTGAAGCTCCCGAAGGACACGGTGAGGTCCGTGATCTCCAGGTAGGAGGGGCGGCCGGTGCGCAGCCCGCCGGGCTGCGGCGGGGTGCGGCCCAGCAGGGAGCTCCTCCACTCGGGGCGGCGCGCGGACAGCATCTCGGGGCGTGCGGCGGCGTTCATCGGGCCTCCTCCGCGGCCAGGGCCGCTGCCGGGGTGGGGACGGGGTCGTCGGGGGTGGTGGCCCCTCCGGAGCCGTGGCCGTCGCCGTCGCCGGGGGCGGTCGCGGGGGTGCGGCGACGACGCCGGAGCACACCGGGCAGCGAGGCGATGCCGCCGGGCAGGAACCCGACCACCAGCACGAAGAGCAGGCCCTGGAGGTACACCCAGAAGGACGGGAACGCGGAGGCCAGGGACGTCTCGGCGAAGGACACGGCGATCGAGCCGAGCACGGGCCCGAGCAGGGTCGCGCGGCCGCCGACGGCCACGCCGATGAGGAACGCGATGGACGGGATCACCCCGACGTCGGCGGGGGAGACGATCCCCACCACCGGGACGAACAGCGCCCCGCCGATCCCGGCCATCACCGCGGCCAGGACGTAGGCGGCGGTCTTCACGAGGGCAGGATCTCGGCCGAGGAAGCGCACGCGCTCCTCCTGGTCCCGCACCGCCACGAGCAGCTCGCCCCACCGGCTGCGGTGGAGCTGCCAGGTGAGGGCCACCATGGCCAGGAGCAGCGCCGCGGTGACGAGGTAGAGGAGCAGCTGGTTGCGCGGGTCGGCGAGGTCGTAGCCGAACAGGGAGCGGAAGCTGCTCAGCCCGTTGGAGCCGTTGGTGAGGACGGGCTGCCCGATCAGCCAGACCGCGAAGGCCGCGGCGAGGGCCTGGGACAGGATCGCGAAGTAGGCGCCCTTGACCCGCCGGGTGAAGATCGCCAGGCCCAGGGCCGCGGCCACCGCCGCCGGCACCAGGACCACGCCGAGCACGGCGGCCACCGGGTGGGCGAACACGGCCCACACGGCGGGCAGCTCGGTGACGCCGTTCTGCCGCATGAACTCGGGGACCTGCTCGCCCAGCAGCCGGGTGTCCGCGAGCTGCAGGTGCATGGCCATGATGTAGGCGCCGAGGCCGAAGAACAGGCCCTGGCCCATGGTGAGCATCCCGCCGCGACCCCAGGCCAGGCCGATGCCCACGGCCACCATGGCGATGCACAGGTACTTGCCGAGCAGGCCCAGGCCGAACCCGCCGAGGGTCAGGGGGGCCAGGACGAGCAGCAGGAGCGCGCCGAGGGCCAGCCCGGCGGCGGCTCCCCGGGGCCCGGTGAGCCGGTCGCGCCACGCGGCGGCGGGACGGGGTGCGCTGGTGGTGCTCATGCCAGACCTCTCGTTCGGACGCTGAAGATCCCCTGGGGGCGCAGCTGCAGGAAGGCGACCACGGCGACCAGCACCAGGACCTTGGCGATCGAGGCGGTCGTGGAGTACTCGACGAAGGCCTGGAGCACGCCCAGGCCCGCCGCGGCGAGCACCGCCCCGCGGATCTGGCCGATGCCGCCGGCGACGACCACGAGGAAGGCGTCCACGATGTACGTGGTGCCGAGGGTGGGGCTCGTGGAGCCCACGAGGGTCAGCGCCACCCCGGCCACGCCGGCGAGCCCGGAGCCGATGAAGAAAGTCAGCTGGTCGGTGCGCCGGGAGGAGATCCCGCTGACCTCGGCGAGGTCGCGGCTGATCACCACGGCGCGGATCCGGCGGCCCAGGGAGGTGCGGTGGAGCACGAGCGCGAGGGCGGCGACCACAATGACGGCCAGGGCCAGCAGGAACACGCGGGACGCCGGGACCGGGACGCCCAGGACCTCCACGGGGCCCTGCAGCAGCTCGGGCAGCCGCACGTCCACGCTGGGGGCGCCGAAGACGTCCCGGGCCACCTGCTGGAGGACCAGGGACACCCCGAAGGTGACGAGCAGCGTGTCCAGCGGCCGGTGGTACATCCGCCGCAGCAGCAGCCCCTCGACCAGCAGGCCGAGGGCCCCGCCCACGAGGAACGCGATCGGGATCGACAGCAGCAGGGAGACCCCGGCGTGGCCGAGCACCTGCTGGACCGTGAACGCGGTGTACGCGCCGGCCATGATGAACTCGCCGTGGGCCATGTTGATGACGCCCATCTGCCCGAAGGTCAGGGACAGCCCCACGGCCGCGAGGAGGAGGATGGAGCCGAGGCTGAGCCCGGCGGACAACTGGCTGACGATGACTTCCATGGACGGCTCTTCTCTCGGTCTGCGGGGCGTCGGGGGCGGTGCCGGCGGCGGCGGGGCGGCTCAGCCGGAGACGCCGTCGGCCCAGTCGTAGCCGGTCAGGAACGGGTCGGGGGCCACGGGCTCGGCGGCCTCCTCGACCGTCTCGATCAGCCCGTCCTCGCGGATCCGGCCGATGCGCGGGGTCTTGGTGACGTGCTGGGTCTCCCCGTCCACCTCGACGGTGCCCTCGGGGGCCTCGACCACGGTCCCGTCGGCGGCCTCGCGCACGGCGTCGACGTCGAAGGACCCGGCCTTCTCGACCATCGCCCGCCACAGGTGCACGGACGTGTAGGCGGCCTCCATGGGGTCGCTCGTGACCCGCCCGCCGCCGTACCGGTCCTGGAACGCCCGCACGAACCGCTCGTTCTCGGGGGTGTCGACGGTCTGGTAGTAGTTCCAGGAGGTCAGCTGGCCGGCGACGTTCTCCACGCCGATCCCGGGGACCTCCTCCTCCGCGACCGACACGGACACCACGGGCACCTCACCGGCTTCGAGGCCCACGGAGGTGTACTGGCGGAAGAACGCCACGTTGGAGTCGCCGTTGAGGGTGTTGAACACCGCGTCGGCGTCCGAGGCCAGGAGCTTGTTGACGATGGTCGAGAACTCGGTCGAGCCCATCGGCACGTACTCCTCGCCCACCACCTCCATGCCGTGGGCCGCGGCGTAGGCGTTGATGATCCGGTTCGCCGTGCGGGGGAAGACGTAGTCGCTGCCCACCAGGAAGATCCGCCGGTGCCCCTGCTCCCGCAGGTGGTCGAGGGCCGGGACGATCTGCTGGTTGGTGGTGGCCCCGGTGTAGAAGATGTTGGGGGAGGCCTCGAGCCCCTCGTACTGCACCGGGTAGAACAGCAGCGAGTCCTGGGCCTCGAAGACCGGGAGCATGGCCTTGCGGCTCGCGGAGGTCCAGCCGCCGAACACCGCGGCCACGCAGTCCTGCCGGATCAGCTTGGCGGCCTTCTCCGCGAACACCGTCGGCTCGCTCGCGCCGTCCTCGGTGACGGGGTCGAGCTCCTTGCCGAGCACCCCGCCGTCGGCGTTGATCTCCTCGATCGCGAGGTTCAGGGAACGGTTGACGGTCGTCTCGCTCACGGCCATCGTGCCCGAGAGGGAGTTGAGCAGCCCCACCTTCACGCTGTCCCCGGAGGTGTCCACGCACGAGCTCGAGGGTGCCTGGGCCGCCTCTGCGCTCGGCCGCGGGTCGTACTTCGCGCCGCACCCCGTGAGGAGCGTGGCGGCCACGAGGGCCGGGATCAGAGCGCGCCGTGCGGGGACCGTCATGCCGTCCTGCTTTCCGGGGAGGAGTCGCTGGGTGCCGGGCGGCGGTCCTGCGGGCAGGACCCGGTCCGCCGGGATGGGAGCGACGCTAGCCAGCCGGGATTTCCGGGGTGCGGCGCAGAGGTTTCCCGGCGATGTCGGACGCGGCGCCCGGTTTCGGGCGTGTGTCGACCGGTCCCGCAGCGGCGCCGTCCGAGGGAACTCCGTATGCTCAGGACAGATGGAGAGCGCGGTCCGCCGGGACCGCCCCGGTGCTGCGGAAAGGTCGTGCGGCGATGTCCCCCTCGGTGCGCCCGCTCGCGGTGGCGGTGCTGACCGCGGCCCTGGTCACGGGGTGCGGCTCCGGGTTCCCGAAGGACCCGGAGGGAACCCTCGACCGGGTGCGCGGCGGTGAGCTGCGGGCCGGGGTCTCGGAGAGCCCGCCCTGGACGGAGGTCGCCGACAGCGGCCGTCCCTCGGGGGTGGAGGTCGAGCTGGTCGAGGAGTTCGCCGAGCGGATCGACGCCGAGGTCGTCTGGACCCCCGGCGCCGAGAGCCACCTGATCCGCTCGCTCGAGGGCGGCGACCTCGACGTCGTCGTCGCGGGCCTCACCGAGACGTCCCCCTGGGAGAAGCACGCCGCGCTGACCCGCCCGCACACGGAGATCGAGACGGGGGACGGCCGCACCGAGAAGATCGTGCTCGCCACCCGGCTGGGGGAGAACGGCTTCCTCACCGAGCTCGAGACGTTCCTGGTGGAACGGGAGGAGGGGTGATGTCGCAGTCCGGGGCGAAGGCCCGGTTCGGGTCCACCGAGCTCACCGGCGCGCAGGCGCGCACCCTGGCGCGTGCGGTGCGCCTGGAGAAGATCACCCTCGGGGTGCTCGCCGTGACCGTGGCCGTCGTGGCGCTCGTGGCCGGGCAGTCCCAGGCCATGAAGGTCGCCTGGATCGAGGACTCGCTCTCGTTCCTGCCGCCCCTCGCCTTCCTCGTGGCGGTCCGCGTCGCCGGCCGGCGCCCCACGCCGCGCCACCCCTACGGCTACCACCGCTCCGTGGGCGTGGGCCACCTCGTGGCGGCGGTCGCGCTCCTGGCGATGGGCGCGTTCCTCGTGGTCGACTCCGGCTCCGGGCTCCTGCGGGGCGAGCGGCCCCCGATCGGGGTCACGAACCTGTTCGGCACGCCGGTGTGGTCCGGGTGGCTGATGGTGGCGGCGATGACGCTCACCAGCATCCCGCCCGTGATCCTGGGCCGGATGAAGATGAAGCTCGCGGAGGAGCTCCACGACAAGGTGCTCTACGCCGACGCCGACATGAACAAGGCGGACTGGATGACCGGCCTGGCCACCTCGGTCGGTGTGCTGGGCATCGGGATGGGCCTGTGGTGGGCGGACGCGGTCGCGGCGCTCGTGGTCTCCACGTCGATCCTCAAGGACGGGGCCACGAACCTCAAGGGGGCCGTCGCCGACCTCGTGGACTCCCGCCCGACCACCTACGACGACGCCGCGCCGCACCCTCTCCTCCAGGAGATGGAGACCGTGCTGCGCCAGCAGCCCTGGGTGCAGGACGTGGGCGTCCGGGTCCGCGACGAGGGCCACGTCTTCCACGTGGAGGCCTTCGTGGTCCCGGCCGAAGGGGTCGTCCCGACGCTCGAGCAGCTCGCGGCCGCCCGGAAGCGCTGCGCGGACCTGGACTGGAAGATCGAGGACGTGGTGCTCGCCCCCGTGACGGAGCTGCCGGAGGACCAGGTCCCGCGCTGACCCGATCCCTGCCCCTGCGCGAGGGGTCTCGTCCCGAGGCCGTCCGGGCTGTGTTCCGACAGGAGGCGACCCCTCGGCAGGGATGTGGGTGGAACCGGACCCCTCGGCGGGGTCAGATCTTCAGGTGCACCAGGCTCGGCCCCTCGACCGCGAGCGCCTCGACGACCTTCTCGGCCAGGTTCTCCATGGTGGCCTCGAACCCGGCCGCGCCGAAGGCCTCCGCGAGCGCGGGCCAGTCCGGCTGCCGCAGGTCCACGGCGAGCGGGTCGATGTCCCGGTCGGTCATGTTCTGCCGGATCTCGCCGTAGCCGCCGTTGTCCACGCACACGATCGGCAGGTCCACGCCGAGCTCCACGGCGGTCATCAGCTCCTGGATCGAGAACATCAGGGCGCCGTCGCCCACGAGGCACAGCACGGGCCGGTGCGGGGCGGCGAGCTTCGCCCCGATCGAGGCGGGCAGGCCGTAGCCCAGGGTCGCGTAGGTCCCCATGTAGAGCAGGGAGTGCGGGAGCTGGGCGCGGAAGAACGTGGTGGAGCCCAGGTAGGTGACCTGGGAGGAGTCGCCGCCGATGATCGTGTCCTCGGGCACCACCGCCATGATCGTCTCGTTGAGCGCCGCGAGCTCGGGCGCGGTGCGGCGGCCCTCGTCGTCGAGCCGGGCGAAGACCTCGGTGAGGTCGCGCGGGGGGCGCGGGGCGAGCGGGCCGATCGCCTCGAGGAGCTGCGGGACCACGGCCGCGGAGTGGCCGGGCAGCTCGATGTCCGGGTCCAGGTTGCACAGCATCTGGTCCCGCATGATGTCCACGCGCACGACCGGGCCCCGCGGCGTGATGTCCCCGCCCCACAGCTCGGCCTCGCCCACCTTCGAGCCGATCACCAGCAGGGCGTCGGCGGAGCGCAGGAACTCGTGTGCGGTGGACAGGCGCAGGTCGGCGCCCAGCGAGAGGCGGTGCCGCTCGGGGATCGCGCCCTTGCCGTTGGTCGTGGTGATGACCGGCGCCTCGAGCAGCTCGGCGAGCTCGAGCAGCCGCGCGCCGGCGGCCAGCGAGCCGCCGCCCGCGAGGATGACAGGGTGCTCGGCGTCCCGCAGCACCTCGGCGGCGCGGCGCACGTCGTCGACCGGCGCCGGCTGCGGGGCGCCGAGCCGGCGCGGGGCCACCTGCCGGTCGGTGTAGTCGAGCTCCGCCTCCAGGACGTCCAGCGGGATCTCGATGTGCACCGGCCGGGGGCGGGAGTGGGCGAAGTCCCGGAAGGCGTCGTGGACCATGGTCACGGCCTCGGCCCCGCTGGTGACCCGGCGGCTGCGGCCGACGATCGCGTCCACGGCCGCGGACGGGTTCTTCGTCTCGTGCAGCGAGCCGATGTCCCGGAAGTCGTGGCCCACCGGACGGCCGGGGGACAGGATGATCATCGGGCGGGACTCGGCGTAGGCCGTGGCCGCCCCGGACAGCGAGTTGAGCAGGCCCGGCCCGGACGTGGTGATGACGACGCCCGGCAGCCCGGAGACCTGGCTCCACCCGTCGGCGCCGTACGCGGCGCCCTGCTCGTGGCGGGTGGTGACCGCCCGGATGCCCAGCTCGCGCAACGGGCGGTAGAACTCGAGCGAGTGGGTCCCGGGGATGCCGAAGACGGTGTCGACGCCGTAGCCCCGGAGGGTCTCCAGCACGGCACGGGCGGTGGTCCTGCGGGCGGTCATGAGCGGTCCTCCAAGGGGTGGGGCGGGTGGTGTGGGGCAGGTGGAGCAGATCGGGCCGGGCGGATCGGGCCGTGCGGCGGGCGCTCAGCCCTCCCCGGCAGTCCGGTCCTTGACGTAGAGCAGGCGCTTGTTGACGAACTCGTCCATGCCCAGCGGGCCCAGCTCCCGGCCGTAGCCGGAACGCTTGACCCCGCCGAAGGGCATCTCGGCGCCCTCGGCCTCGGCGGCGTTGACGGCGGCCATGCCCGCGTCCAGGCCCTCGGCGAGTCGGCGCGCCCGGTCGGGGTCCGTGCTGAAGACCGCCCCGCCCAGGCCGTAGGGGGTGTCGTTGGCCAGGGCGAGCGCCTCCGCGTCGTCGGCCACCCGGTAGACCACGGCCACGGGGCCGAAGAGCTCCTCGTGGTGGGCGGCCATGTCCGGGGTGATCCCGGTGAGCACGGTGGGCTCCAGGTACGCGCCCGGGCCCTCGAGCAGCCGCCCGCCGGCGTGCAGGGTGGCGCCGGCGTCCACGGCGGCCCGGATCTGACGGGCCAGTCCCTCGGCCGCGGCCCGGGAGGACAGGGGGGCGAAGGTCCCGGGGGCGGCCTCGGCCGGGTCGCCCGGGGTCAGCGCCTCGGCCTGGCGGGTCAGCTCGGCCACGAACTCGTCGTAGAGGTCCGCCATGACGATCATCCGCTTGTTGGAGTTGCACGCCTGGCCCGTGTTGCCCATCCGGGTGGCGAAGGCCGTCCGGGCGGACTCGCGCACGTCGTCGGTGTCGAGCACGACGTAGGGGTCGGAGCCGCCGAGCTCGAGGACGACCTTCTTCAGGTTCCGCCCGGCGATCTCGGCGACCTTCGCCCCGGCCCGCTCGGAGCCGGTCAGGGACACCCCCTGGACCCGCGGGTCGGCGATGATGTCCGCGACCTGGTCGTGGCTCGCGAAGACGTTGGCGTAGGCGCCGGCCGGCACCCCGGCGTCGTCCATCAGCTGCTGGAGGGCCAGGGCCGCCCGGGGGCAGGACTCGGCGTGCTTGAGCAGGATCGTGTTGCCCAGCACCAGGTTGGGGGCGGCGAAGCGGGCCACCTGGTAGTAGGGGTAGTTCCACGGCATGATCCCCAGCAGCACCCCCACAGGACGCTTCTGGACCACCGCCCGGCCGCCGCCGGAGGCCGTGATGGGCTGGTCCGCGGCCAGGGCCGGGCCCTGCTCGGCGAAGTACGCGAAGATCTCGGCGCAGAACGCGACCTCGTCCCGGGCCTCGGCGAGCGGCTTGCCCATTTCCTCGGTGATGACGGCGGCCAGCTCCTCGACCCGTTCGGTGAACAGCGTCCCGACGCGGGCCGCGACGGCCGCCCGCTCCTCGATCGGCAGGGTCCGCCAGGCGCGGAACGCGGCGTCGGCGCCGGCCAGGGCCTCCTGCACCTGGGCGTCGGTGGCGGTCGGGTGCTCGGCCAGGACCCGGCCGGTCGCCGGGTTGACGGATCGGTAGGAGGACAGGGCGGTGGATCGGGCGTCAGCGGTCATGGCGGGGTCTCCTCGGGAATGATCGGGTGTCGTCGTCGGCGTCGGCGTCGGCGTCGGTGGCGTCGTGGTCCCGGGGCGGGGACCGGGCAGCGGCGGCGCGGGGCTCACGGCTGCATCGCCACCGCCCGCACCGGGGAGCCGTCCAGTCCGCGCAGCCGCAGCGGCAGGACGCTCACCAGCGGGTCCCGCCAGTCGACGGCGTGCAGGTTCGTCAGGTTCTCGACGATCGCCCCGCCCGCCCCGAGGACCGCCGCGTGCACCGGCAGCTCGGGTGGGCCGGACGCGCCGGCGTCCGGGGTGCGGTCCGGGTTGAGGGTGTCCGTGCCGAGCACGTGCACGCCCGCGGACAGCAGGCGCTCGGCGATCTCCACGTCCAGCACCGGGTGCGCCAGGTAGCGCGGGGTGCCGAAGTGCCGGGAGCAGTCGGTGCGGAACAGCACGATCGTGCCGGCCCGCACGTCCTCCAGCTGCGCGCGGACGTGCGCCCAGCGGATCACCTCGTGCCCCCGGAGGTCCGGCACGTGCACGATGCGCGCCGGTCCCACCAGGCGGGCGAGGTCGAGCTCGTCCACGGGCGAGCCGCCGTCCACGGTGTGCAGCGGGGCGTCCACGTGCGTGCCGCTGTGCGTGCCCAGGTGCAGCTCGGCCACCTGGAAGCCGTCCCGCGGGACGGACGCCGCGAGCCGGGAGTCCACGGCCGGGTCCCCCGGGAAGACCTGCATGCCGGCCTCCACGGGGTGGCTCAGGTCAACGAGGCGCATCGGCGGCCTCCTCCGGCCTGCCGGCCGCGCCGACAGCGCCGACCGTGCAGGGTCCGCCGGTCCGCTCGGGCGCGGCGGCCCCGTCCCGCGCCCCGGCCCCGTCCGTCCCGTTCCTCCCCGCCTCGGCGAGGTGGCGCTGGACCGGCCGGCCCGGCACGATCCGCTTCGCCGCCAGGGCCCAGAGCAGGTAGAGCGCCGCGGAGAGGACGAACGTGGGAATGGTCGCGCCCACGGGGCTCGGCAGCACGTAGGTGAGCACCAGCGAGCAGACCGCACCGAGGACCCACACCGCCACGGCGGCGGGGTTGACCCCGCCCCGGTACCAGTACCGGCCGCCGCGCCCGCGCAGGATGTCCGCCGCGTAGGCGCCGCGCTGGACCACGTAGTAGTCCACCAGCATGATCGCGAAGACGGGGATGAACAGCGAGCCGATCAGCACCAGGAACTCGGTGAACTGGTCCAGCAGGCCCAGCCGGGTGGACCCGAGGACCGACACGGCCCCCAGCACGAGCGCCGTGGGCAGGAACCGCAGCCTCCGCGAGGGCGTGAGGTTCACCACCGAGGAGACCATGCCGTAGACGACCATGGTGTTGGTGGCCATCACCGACAGGAAGACCACCACCGCCAGGGGCGCGCCGAAGGCGGCGACGAGCACCGTCGGGTCGAACCCGACCGCCTCCCCGCCGTCGAGCACCACGTAGGCGACGGCGGTGGCCCCGAGGCTCATGGCCGCGACCGTGGACAGGACGTACCCCGCGCCGGAGCCGATCATGCCCGCGGACTGCCGGCGGGCGAGCCGGTTGAACTCCGCGGAGAGCACGGTCCAGGAGATGGCCGTGGCGATGACGACGTCGAGGACCGCGATGGGGGACCAGCCCGCCCCGGGGTCCACGGGCAGGGCGGCGAAGTCGGCCACCGGGTAGGACGTGAACGCCACCGTGAAGACCCAGGCCATGATGCCCAGGATCACCACAGCCAGCCACGGCTCCACCCGGGCGATGCCCTCGTGGCCGAGGACGGCCAGCGCCACGACCAGCGCCTGGCAGAGCACCGAGAACAGCACCGGGTTCGAGTAGCCGGTCGCCTGCGCCACGAGGAAGTTCACGGTGACGCCGGCGAGCATCGCCTGCACCCAGCTCCAGCCCATGAGGATGACCACGTTCGCGGCCACCGGCAGGAAGGACCCGCGCAGGCCGAAGGAGCCCTTGGTCAGGGACATGGTGGCGAGACCGGTGCGGGTGCCCATGTTCCCCACGAGCACCAGCACCGCCCCGCCGATCAGCGTGCCCAGGACGATCATGGCCAGGGCCGTGGGCCAGGACACCCCGGGCACGAACAGCGTCCCCGTCAGCAGGGTGGTCACCACCAGGTTCGCCGCGAGCCAGATCATCCCGATCCGGCCCGCGCCCAGCGTGCCGCGCAGCGGGCCGTAGCCCTCGGAGTTCTCGTCCAGGTGGTCCGAGAGCCGGGACCAGGCGCTCACGGGCGGGCCTCCGCGCGGTCGGCGCCGGAGCCCGCGAGGCGCTCGTTCCACTGCCGCAGCACCCCGGCGTGCGTGGGGCGGGACAGCAGCGAGACCACCACGTAGACCAGCGCGGAGCTCGCCAGTCCCAGGTAGATGGGGGCGTTGGCCAGCACGCCGAAGACCGCCATGGACGCCACGGTCACCACGGACCCGACGAGCATGGACAGGGCCGCGCCGAGGCTCGTCCCCCGCCGCCACAGGAGCCCGCCGAGGATGGCGACGAGCAGGCCGCCCACCAGGATGTCGTAGGCGATGGTCAGGGCGGTGACGGTGTCCGAGACGAAGATCGAGATCACCGTGATCACCACGCCGAAGACGAGCACGTAGAGCCGGTCCCCGCGCAGCGCCTCGGCGGTGCCCTCCGGGGCGGGGGCCGCGTGCCGGGTGAGCAGGGACCTCAGGGTCGGCACGACGTCGACGCGGGCCACCGTGGCCGCGGCGATGAGCGCGCCCGAGGCCGTGGACATCATGGCGGCGACCCCGGCCGCGAGCACGACCCCGCCGAGCCCGGCCGGGACGTACTGCTGCGCCATCGTGGCGAACGCGTCGTCCGGGGAGGAGAGGTCCGGGGCCACGGCGGCGGCCGTCATCCCGATGACGGCCCCGGCCACGCCGTAGAGCGCCACGTAGGCCGCGGAGGCGAGCCCGCCCCAGCGGGCGACCTGCGGGGAGCGGGCGGTGAAGACGCGCTGCCAGATGTCCTGGCCGATCAGCATGCCGAAGCCGTAGACCACGAACTGGGTGACGATCGCCTGCGTGCCCATGCCGTCCCAGGTGAAGAACGTGGCGTCCAGCCGGTCCTCGAGCCCGGTCCAGCCGCCCGCCGCGGAGAGGGAGAACGGCAGCAGCACCAGGAAGATGCCGACCGTCATGAACACGAACTGCATCATGTCGGTGAGCGTGATCGACCACATCCCGCCGAGCACGGAGTAGGCCACGACCACCACGCCGCCGAGCAGGATCGCCCACGACCGGTCGAGCGGGAAGAGGACCGAGAAGATCGCGGCGTACGCGGAGGTGGAGGTCACCGAGAGCATCACGGTGTAGGCCAGCATCACGAACGAGGACGCCTTGGCCCCGCCGCGCTCGCCGTAGCGCAGCTGCAGCATCTGGGAGACGGTGAACACCTTGAGGGACTGGATGCGGCCGGCGAAGAACAGGCTCAGCGCGGCCAGGCCGGTGGCGATCGCCACCACCAGCCACATCCCGGAGATGCCGTAGGTGTAGCCGAGGCCCACCCCGCCCACGGTGGACGCGCCGCCGAGGACCACCGCGGCCATCGTCCCGGTGTAGAAGCCGGGGCCCAGGCGGCGGCCGGCCACCCGGTAGTCCTCGGCGTCGTGGGCCCGGCGGCTGGCCCAGAGCCCGACCGCCACCATGGCGACCAGGTACAGCACGATGATCAGCACGTTCATGGGTGTCGCTGCTTCCTCGGGGCGCGGGCGCCCACGGGGTCGATCGGGAGCCTCCCCGGAACGGGGTTGCTCTACAAGAAACAAAAGTTGTCCCACATAGTATGATGCAGATCATGTTTTGGGAACGGGTCCGGGTCGTGACGGGCGGGTAAAACCGTCCGGGAGGAGGCGTCGTCGTCGTGAAAGCACTGCCCATCGAGAGCTCCGGGCACACCGCCGCCGTGGGGTCGCGGCTGCGCAACCACCGGCGGCGCAGCCACATGACCATCGACCAGCTCGCCTCCGCCGCGGGCCTCACCAAGGGCTTCGTCAGCCGGGTGGAGCGGGACATCACCTCCCCGTCCGTGGACTCCCTGGTGCGGATGTGCCAGGTGCTGCGGATCGACGTGGGCGCGCTCTTCGCCGGGCCCGCCGACGTGGAGCTGGTCCGGCTCGAGGACGCCCCGCACATCGACCTCGGCGGCGAGGGCATCGAGGAGCAGCTCGTCACGCCGTCGGCCCAGCGCCAGGTCCAGGTCATCCGGGCCCGCGTGGCCGCCGGGGGCCGGGGCGAGGACGCGATGTACAGCATGGACTGCGAGACCGAGGTGCTGCACCTGATCAGCGGCCGCTTCCGGCTCCACGTCCCGGACAGCACCTTCGACCTGGCGGCCGGGGACACCGTCACCTTCCCCGGCTCCGAACCGCACACCTGGGAGAACCCCGGCACCGAGGACGCCGTGCTGCTGTGGATCCTCGGCTCGTGAGCCCCCCGCCCGGCCCGTCCGCCACCCTCGCCAGCACGCCTGTCAGCACCCGTGTCAGCATCCACCGAGAGGACCGCACACCATGAACCCCGAGCGCATCACCGGCACCACCCCGGACGGCACCCCCGTCGTCGGACCCGTCAACGCCGCCCTGACCCCGCGCTGGGCCGGCCTGGGCACGTTCGCCCGCCTGCCGCGCACGGACGAGGTCGAGCACACGGACATCGCGGTGGTGGGCGTGCCGTTCGACGCCGGCGTCTCCTACCGGCCCGGCGCCCGGTTCGGGGCCAACCACGTCCGGGAGTCCTCGCGCCTGCTGCGCCCCTACAACCCCGCGCAGAACGTCTCGCCGTTCGCCGGGGCGCAGGTCGCCGACGCCGGGGACATCGTGGCCAACCCCTTCGACATCGCCGAGGCGATCGCCTCCATCGAGGCCCAGGCCAAGGAGCTCATGGGCGAGGACACCCGGCTCGTGGCGATCGGCGGCGACCACACCATCGCCCTGCCGCTGCTGCGCGCCGCCCACGCGCGCCACGGCGAGGTCGCGCTGCTGCACTTCGACGCCCACCTGGACACCTGGGACACCTACTTCGGCGCCGAGTACACCCACGGCACCCCCTTCCGCCGGGCGTTCGAGGAGGGCCTGCTCGACACGGACGCCGTGTGCCACGTCGGCACCCGCGGGCCGCTCTACGGCACCGAGGACCTCGACGACGACGCCCGCTTCGGCTTCGGCATCGTCTCCTCCGCCGACGTCATGCGGCTGGGGGTGGACGCCGTCGTCGCGCACCTGCGCGAGCGCGTCGGCGACCGCCCGCTCTACGTCTCGCTGGACATCGACGTGCTGGACCCGGCCCACGCCCCCGGCACCGGGACCCCCGAGGCCGGCGGCATGACCAGCCGGGAGGTGCTCGAGATCCTGCGCGGGCTGCGCGGGACGAACGTGGTCGGCTGCGACGTCGTCGAGGTCGCCCCGGCCTACGACCACGCCGAGATCACCGGGGTGGCGGCCGCCCACGTGGCCTACGAGCTCATCAGCCTCCTCGCGCTGGGACCCGGCGCGGCGCCGGGCGGACCCGCCTACGGGCTGGCCGGGCACGTCTACGGGGACGCCGTCCCGGCGCAGGCCCCGGCGGGGGAGGGCCGGTGACCGGGGGCGCGGCCGTGGCCCCCCGGCCCGACCACACCTCGCTGTTCGCCCACCGCTCCGAGGAGTTCCGCCCCTCCCCGGTCCGGGCCGTGTTCGAGATCGCGATGCGCCCCGGGATCATCTCCCTGGCCGGCGGCAACCCGGACATGAGCGTGCTCCCGCACGACGTGGTGGCCGCGATGTCGGCGCGGATCCTCGCCGAGCGCGGCCCCGAGGTGCTCCAGTACGGCTCCGGGGCCGGGATCGGGCGCCTGCCCGGGCTGGTCGTGGAGCTCATGCGCCTGCAGGGCGCGGAGACCACGCCGGACACGATCCAGATCACCGCCGGGTCCCAGGCGGGTCTCGACCTCGTGACCAAGCTGTTCTGCGACCCGGGGGACGTGGTCGTGGCCGAGGGCCCCACCTACGTGGGGGCCCTCGGCGTGTTCGGCAGCTACGAGGTCGAGGTCGCCCACGTGGACGTCGACGACGACGGACTGGACCCCGAGGCGGTCGCCGGGCGGATCGACGGGCTGCGGGCCGCCGGCCGGAGCGTGAAGTTCGTCTACACCATCCCGAACTTCCACAACCCCACCGGGGTGACCCTCACCGAGGAGCGGCGCCGGCGGCTCGTGGAGGTCTGCGCCGACCGCGGGGTGCTCATCCTCGAGGACGACCCGTACGCGCTGCTCGGCTTCGACCGCGCCCACCGGCTCCCGTCCCTGTACTCGCTGGACCCGGGCACCGTGATCCACCTGGGCAGCTTCTCCAAGATCTTCTCGCCCGGGCTGCGGGTCGGCTGGATCGCGGCGGCGCCGGCGGTGCGGGCCCGGCTGCAGATCGCGGCCGAGGCCGTGACCATCCACCCGTCCGTGCTCGGCCAGGAGCTCGCCGCCGAGTACGTGGCCAGCGAGCACTGGCGGCCCGCCCTGGACCGAGCGGTGGACCTGTACCGCGCGCGCTGCGCCGCCATGATGACCGCCCTCGAGCGGTTCATGCCCGAGGGGGTGCGCTGGACGCGTCCCGCCGGCGGCTTCTTCACGTGGCTGGACCTGGACCCGGCCCTCGACCACGGGGACCTCCTGGGCCGGGCCATCGGGCACGGCGTGGTGCTGGTGCCCGGCGGCGCCTGCTACGCGGACGGGCGCGCCTCCACGAGCCTGCGCCTCGCCTACTCCGCGGCCTCGCCGGAGGACATCACCGAAGGGGTCCGGCGGGTGGGGGAGATGCTGCGCGACTGACCTGCGGCGCCGCCCCGGAGCTGGTGCGGTGTCCCCGGGAGGGGCGATACTGACCGCATGAGCGAGGAGCGGGCCGGGGGACTGTGGTCCCGCGCCCGGGGGAGCGGGCCGGAGTTCGTCCTGCTGCACCCCGGGGGCACGGACTCCCGGGCCCTGGACCCGCTGGTCGCGGAACTGGCCGGCCGGTACCGGGTGATCACCCCCGATCAGCGCGCGCACGGCCGCACCCCCGACCGGGAGGGCCCGCTCTCCTACGCGGCGATGGCCGAGGACACGATCGCCTTCCTCGAGGATCAGGCCGGTGCCCCGGTGCACCTGCTGGGGTACAGCGACGGCGCCGTCGTCGCCCTGACCGTGGCGCTGCGCCGTCCCGACCTGGTCCGGGACCTGGTGCTCGCGGCGGGGGTGCACCACCGCGACGGGTGGGAGCCCGGCGTCCTGGCGGGCGAGGCGGAGGTGCCGGCCTTCATGGTCGACGCCTACGCGGAGGTCTCCCCCGACGGGCGCGAGCACTACGGCGAGGTCGCGGCGAAGCTTCGGCGGATGCACGAGGAGGGGCCGGTCTTCACGGACGCGGACCTGGCGGGCCTCGACCTCCCCGTCCTGGTGCTCGTCGGCGACGACGACGAGGTGCGGCTCGAGCACGCCGTGGCCGCGTACCGCGCCCTGCCCGGCGGGGAGCTGGCCGTGGTCCCGCACGCCTCCCACGGCGTGCTGGTCGAGAAGCCGCAGCTGTGCGCGCGCCTGATCACCGACTTCCACGCCGCCGACAAGCCGGCCACCTTCGCCCCGAGACGGCGCCGGCCGGGATCCTGACGGAACGGGCCCGACGGGGCGCCGCCGTCGGGAGGACAGCCCCGACGGAGCGCCGGCACCCCCGCGGCGGACGCCGGATCCGGCCCCGTTCATGACGATCCCGGTCCGCCGAGTGGACCGCAGACTGAGGGTAGCCTAACCTCTCCTCCGGGGGATTCCCCGATCATTCACATGTCCTCGGCGGGCGCTCTGTCCAGGGACGTCGACCTGAGGTGGTTCTGTGCGCGCAGTTTTCCGGGTAGCGGCATCGACGGGTGCCGTCGCCGTTCTCACGTTGTCGGGATGCGGCTTCAGCGGTGGGGACGGAGGGAGCGAGCAGGCGGCGGATACCGGCCAGCGGATCGTGGTGGACAACTTCCGTGCACCGGTGGCCGACTGGGCCCTCGAGAGCGACGCCGCCTACATCCTGTCCCTGTCCGGGTGCCTGGAGACCCTGACCCGCTACGACGAGACCCAGGGGGAGATCGTCCCGGCCCTGGCCACGGAGTGGGACCAGGTCTCCCCCACGGAGTGGGACTTCACCCTGCGGGACGGCGTGCAGTTCCAGGACGGCACCCAGCTCACCGCCGAAGCGGTGGTGACCTCGCTGCAGGACGTCCTGGACGCGGAGGTCCCGGCCCGGGCCTTCAGCCCGGCCGTCGTCAGCGGCGTCGAGGCCGTCGACGAGCGCACGGTGCGGGTCACCACTCCGGAGGAGAGCCCCCTGGTTCCCTACCGGCTGGCCAGTGTCAACACCGGCGTGCTGGCCCCCGCCGCCTTCGAGGGCGGGACGGTGGACCCGTTCGGGCACTGCACCGGGCCGTTCACCCCGGTCTCGGAGCAGCCCAAGCAGTCACTGACCCTGGACCGGAACGAGGACTACTGGGGCGGACCGGTGCAGCTCGCCGGGGCCGAGGTCCGGTTCATCACGGACGGGGCGACGCGGGCGACGCAGGTGCAGACCGGCGAGGCCGACGTCTCCCTGTCCATCCCCGTCGCCAACCTGTCCGCACTGGAGGCCGATCCCGGCGTCGAGGTCCTCAAGGCCGAGTCCCCGCGGACCGCGACGCTGTACATGAACAACGGCAGGGCGCCGTTCGACGACGTCGACTTCCGCAGGGCCGTCCGCTCCGCACTGGATCTGGACGCCCTGGCCGGCAGCGTCTACGAGGGCGCGGCCCTGCCGAGCACCGGGCCCTTCGCCTCGTCCGAGCCCTGGGCGGGCGAGGAGGCCGAGACGCCGCAGCAGGACGTGGCGGCGGCGAAGGAGCTCCTGGCCAGCGCCGGCTACACCGCCGAGCGCCCGCTGGAGATCATCGCGATCGTGGAGCGGGCGGAGTTCGCCGACGTGGCCACCGTCATCCAGGAGAACCTGGAGAGCGTCGGCGTCCCCGTCACCATCACGACCAAGGAGTACGCCGCGGTGGAGCCGGACCTGCTGTCCGGGGACTACGACATGGTGCTCAGCCAGCGCAACCGCCTGATCGACATCGCCGACCCTATCGGGTTCCTCACCGCCGACTACACGTGCGAGGGCAGCTACAACCTCAGCCACTTCTGCGACGAGGACTACGACGCGCTCATCGCCCGGGCCGCCGGGACCGCCGACGCCGAGCAGCGCTACGAGCTCTACGCCCAGGCAGGACAGATCCTCGAGGACGAAGCCGTGAACGTCTGGCTCGTCAACGAGCAGGCCATCGACGCGGTCCGCACCGACCTGCAGAACTACGTCCAGGACCCGCTGTCCCGGTACGTGCTGCGCGCGGAGACGACGAAGTCCGGCTCGTGAGCACGACCGGCAGCCGCAGAGCCCCGCGAGCGCGGGGGCGTCGATGACGGCGTTCCTCGCCAGGAGGACGGCGACCCTGGGGATCACCGTCCTGCTGGCGTCCTTCGTGGTCTTCCTCATCCCCTACGTCACCCCCGGGGACCCGGTGCGCAAGATCATCCGGTCGCGGGTGGCGGGGGAGGTGGTCGACGACGCCGCCGCCCAGGGGCTGGCGCTCGAGCTGGGACTCCAGGACCCCCTCGCGGTGCAGTACCTGGGGTGGCTCGGCCGGCTCGCCCGGGGTGACCTGGGCCTGTCCTACGCCAGCCGGACACCGGTGATCGAGCAGGTGCTGCCCGCCCTGTGGATCACCCTGAGCCTGGTGGTCGTGACCCTCGGCGTAGCGGCAGCGGTGTCCGTGGTGCTGGGGACCGTGGCCGCCCTGCAGGAGGGGCGCCCGGCCGACCGGGTGATCACCACGGTCACCCAGGCCTTCATCGCGATGCCGGAGTACTGGCTGGCCCCGATGCTCGTGCTGGTCTTCGCGCTGCAGCTGTCCCTGCTGCCTTCCGCCGGGTGGGAGGGCCCCGCGTCCGCGGTCCTGCCGGTGGCGGTCCTGGCCCTGCGCCCCATCAGCTACTTCACCTCGGCGGTGCGCGAGGGGATGCTCGAGGCGCTGGGCGCCGAGCACGTCGTCGCCGCCCGGGCCCGGGGGCTCAGCCACGCACAGGCCGTGCGGAGCCACGTGCTCCCCAACGGCCTGCTGCCCCTCACCACTCTGGTGGCCGTGTGGTTCGCCGGTCTGCTGGGCGGGTCCGTCATCGTGGAGGTCGTCTTCGCGATCCCGGGCATGGGGAGGCTGCTGTTCGACGCGGTCCGCAACAGCGACATCCCCCTCGCTCAGGGCGGCGTGGTGGTGGTCGTGGGACTGGCGGTCGTCCTGACGACCGCGGCGGACCTGGTGCACGGCATCCTCAACCCCCGGATCAGGGGGCGTCATGCGTGACCGGCCCGTCCTGGTCCGGGCGGCGGCGGCGCTCCTGGCCCTGATCGTGCTGTCCGTGGTGTTCTCGCCCTGGATCGCACCGTACCCGCCGGCAGCCCAGGACCTCACGGCACGGCTCGCCCCGCCCAGCCCGGCGCACTGGCTGGGGACGGACCACCTGGGCCGGGACACCCTGAGCCGGCTGCTCGACGGCGGCCGGTTCTCCCTGGTGACCGCCGCCGTGGCCACCGTGCTGACCGCTGTGATCGGCACGGGGATCGGGGTGCTGAGCGCCCGCCGCCGGGGGTGGGTGGACGAGCTGCTCACCCGGACCAACGACGTCCTGCTGGCGCTGCCGGAGATGGTGGTGGCCCTGTTCCTGGTCGCCGTGCTGGGCCCCGGCCCCCTGTCCCTGCTCCTGGCCCTGACCGTGACCGGCTGGACGCCCTTCGCGCGGCTGGCCCGGGCTCTGGCCTACGACGTCTCGGCCCGCGGCTTCGTCGAGGCCGCGCGTGTCCTGGGGTGCTCGCCGTCCTTCGTCGTCCTCCGGCACATCCTGCCGCACCTGTCCGGGCCCCTGCTCGGGCAGGCCGCCCTGCGGTTCGGCCAGTTCCTGATCACCGTCGGCGCCCTGTCCTACCTGGGGCTGGGGGTGCAGCCGCCGCAGTCGGACTGGGGGGCGATGCTGGCCGCGGCCCAGCCGTACGCCGTCCGGGCGCCGGTGACGGTCCTCGCCCCGGGCCTGGTGGTCTTCACCGTTGCGCTGTGCGTGACCCTGATCGGCCAACGGCTGGCGCACATGAGCAGCACCCGCATGCTGCTGCCGGCATCGTCGCGGACGGAACACGATGTCTGAGCGCCTCGTCGTCGAGGGCCTGCACCTCAGCCACCGGCCGGGCGCGGACGGCGCCGCTGGCCGCCCCCTCCTGTCCGGCGTCGACCTCACCGTGGCTCCGGGGGAGTTCGTGGCGCTGGTGGGCGCCTCCGGGTCGGGCAAGACCCTGACGGCCATGTCCGTCCTGGGCCTGCTGCCCCCGCAGGTGCACCGGGACGCCGGGACGATCCGGCTGGGTGACACCGACCTCGCCCGGGCCGGCGAAGCGGAGCTGAACCGTGTGCGCGGCGGCCGGATCGGCATGCTCTACCAGCAGCCCCAGCGCATGTTCAACCCCCGCCGGACCGTCGGCGAGCACCTGCGGGAACCGCTGACGCTCCATGCCGGCCTCCGCGGCACGCAGGCTCGTGCACGGACGCTGGAACTGCTGGCCGAAGTGGGGTTCGAGGACCCTCGGTGGTGCGCCCGGGCACGTCCCCACCAGCTCTCGGGCGGCATGGCCCAACGGGCCATGGTGGCCCTGGCCCTGGCCGGCCGCCCCGGACTGCTGCTGGCCGACGAGCCGACGTCAGCCCTGGACACGGTGCTCGAGCGGCAGATCCTGGAGCTGATCGACCGCGAACGGCGCGACCGAGGGCTGGGGGTCCTCTACATCACCCACAACCTGGCCACCGTGTCCGCCTACGCCGACCGGGTCGTGGTGCTGGACGCCGGGCGCGTGCAGGAGTCCGGGCCGGCCGGCACCGTGCTCAACGATCCGCGCAGCACGTGCACGAAGGCCCTCCTGGAGGCATCCGCCCTCACCCCCACCGGGACTCCGCCCGCCACCGGCGGGGCGCGCCCCCTCGTGGTGCTGGACGACCTCACCAAGCGCTTCGGGCCGAGGCGGCGGGAGGCCCGTCCCGCGGTGGACCGGGTGTCCCTCGACCTGCGGGAGGGCGAGATCCTCGGGGTGCTGGGCCAGTCTGGCTCCGGCAAGAGCACGCTCGCCCGGTTGATCGTCGGACTCGAGGCACCGGACAGCGGACGGGTCACCAGCACCCCGGGCGCCGACCGCGCCGGCTCCGGCGCGGCGGCCTCGCACGTGCAGCTCGTCTTCCAGGACCCGCACGACTCCTTCGATCCCCGCATGCCGCTGGGCACCAGCCTCGAGGCCCCCCTCCTGCGGCACCGGAACGGAACGCCGGAGCAACGGCGTGCGAGCATCCACGAAGTGGTGCGGGAGGTGGGACTGGAGCCGGAGCTGCTGGACAGGCGTCCCGGCCAGTGCTCCGGAGGCCAGCTGCAGCGGCTCACCATCGCCAGAGCACTGCTGCTGGAACCGGCGGTGCTCATCTGCGACGAGGCCACCTCGGCCCTGGACGCGGTGACCCAGCGCACCGTTCTGGACCTGCTGCTGCGCCTGCACCGGGACCGGCGCCTGTCGCTGGTGATGATCTCCCACGACCTGAGCGTCGTCCGCTACATGAGCCACCGGGTCGCGGTGCTCTTCCAGGGCCGCCTGGTCGAGCTCGCGGAGACCTCCGAGCTCTTCGCCCGACCGCGCCACGAGCACAGCAGGCAGCTGGTGGCGGCGGCACTGCCCCAGGTGTGCGCGATCCTGGACACCCACCGCCTGTCCGAGGAGCAGCTCGATGCCCTTCCGTGACCACCGGGCCGAGACGCGCACCCTGCTGGGCGCGCAGCTGGTGTTCAACCTCGGCTTCTACGCCGTGGTGCCCTTCCTGGCCGGAGCCATGGGCACCGAGTACGGCCTGGGCGCCGCGGCCATCGGACTGGTGCTGGGAGCCCGGACCTTTAGTCAACAGGGCATGTTCCTCATCGGCGGCATGCTGGCCGACCGGTGGGGTGCCCGCCGGGCCGTCCTCACCGGCTGCCTGGTGCGCATCGTCGGCTACGCCACGCTGGCGGCGGCGTCCGACGTCGCCCTGTTCCTCCTGGGCGCGGTGCTCACCGGTGCCGGGGGCGCCCTGTTCTCACCCGCCCTGGAGTCCCGGCTCTCCCACGCCGACCAGCCGGCGGGGACGGAGGGCCCGGGCCGCCAGACCGGCCGCCGGCGGTCGGTGTTCGTGTGGCTGGCGATCACCGGAGAGATCGGCGCCGTCCTGGGCCCGGTGCTGGGGTCGTTCCTCCTGGGCTGGGGATTCGACGCGGCCCTGTTCCTGGGGATCGGGGTGTTCACCGCGGTGACGGTCCTGCTCTGGTACCTGCTCCCGGCCGAACCGGCCCACCATCAGCCGGACCGAGACGCCGCGTTGCCCGCCGCGGCGCCCTCCGCGGCCGGCCCCCGGTGGGCCTGCCTGCGGGATCGGCGCTTCGTGACGTTCTGCGCACTGGCCGGGATGAAGATGCTGGCCTACCACCAGCTCTACTTCGCCGTGCCCGTCGAGCTGGGCCGGCGAGGCCTCGACGGTGCCTGGCTCGGCGCGCTGTTCCTGCTCGCCTCGGTCCTGACCCTGCTGCTGCAGCTGCCGGTCTCCGCCGCCGGTCTGCGCATGGGCCCCGGCGCCGCCCTGGCGGTCGGCTTCGTGCTCGAAGCCGGCGCGTTCACCCTGGTCGCCGCGACCTCGATGCACCCCGGGACCGCCTCCGGCTCGATGGCGCCGCTGATGGGCGCCGTCGCCGTCCTGATCCTGGGCCACATGCTCCTGACCCCCACGATCCTGTCCCTGATCCCGTCGTTCGTCCCGGCGCACGGACCCACCTCGGGGCGGGGCGCCTACTACGGGCTGGCCGCCACCTGCGGCGGCATCACCGTGCTGGCCGGCAACGCCGTGCTCGGGCAGCTGCTCGATCTCACCGACCGGCACCACTGGTGGCCCGGCACCCCCTGGGCGCCTCTGGTCGTGCTCGCGCTCCTGGCCGCCGCGGGCCTGCCGACCGTGCTCCGCGGCCACGGCACCGCCGGGCCCGCCGACGCGCCCTCCACCACGGCACCGGCTCGGCGAACCCGCTGACGACCGGCGGCCGCGGGGCCTGCTCCTCGGCAGGGGACGGGGTTCCGCAACGGCGGCGGAACCCTCGCGCACCGGCGCCCCACCGGTTCCGTCCGGTCGCCGGTCTGCCGATGGCTAAGCTCGGGGGACGACGTCGAGCTGCTCCGCGGGGCAGCCTCCGAGGCCGCGGCACCACGTGCCGTGCGCTCGGGGGAGGAGGCCATGTGCAGTCACTGACCGTAGGGGTTCTCGCTGATCCGGGGCTGCCGGAAAAGGTGGCCCGTCGGGTGGCCGAAGACCTGCCGCGGGCGCTCGCGGAACGCTCCGGCCCGGAGATCTCCTGGACGGTGGAGGTCAGCCGCGAGACCCTGCCCCTGACGGCCGAGGGGAACATCCCGCTGCTGGACAAGGCCGGCCGGCTGCGCGAGGAGCACGGGTGGGACTTCGTGGTGTACCTGACGGACCTGCCGCGCGTCCACGACGGGGAACCGCTGCTCTGCGAGATCGGCGCGGCCGACGCCGCGGCGCTGGTCTCGCTGCCGGGCCTGGGCGCCGACCACTTCTCCCGCAAGACCTGCCGGCTGCTGGCCGCCCTGGTCGGCGCGATCCGGGACGGCGCCGAGGACGCCCCTTCGCCGTCCGCGGTGCACGGGGCCCTGGGACGGGCGGCGGCGCGCAAGGTCTCCTCGGGGGAGGCGGGAGGCGCGGCCTACGTCGTGCTGCCCGGGCGGATGAACCGGCTGCGGCTGCTGATCGGCATGATCCTGAGCAACCAGCCCGGGCGCCTGCTGCCGGCCCTGGCCAGCTGTGTGGCGGCCGCGGCTGCCACCGGCGCCTTCGGCATCTTCTACGCCTCCATCTGGAACATGTCCGACGTCCTGTCCCCGCTCCGGCTGGCCACGATCAGCGTGGTGGTCACCGCCGCGCTCAGCGGCTGGCTCATCCTCCACAACGGCCTGTGGAACCGTTCCGCGGACGACGGCGAACCCTGGCGGTCCCGGTCGGACAACGCCTCCACCGTCATCACCGTGTGGCTGAGCGTGGCCCTGATGTACGTGATCCTGTGGGCGATGCTGCTCCTCGTGGGCCTGGCGGTGATCGAGGCCGGCTACCTCGAGTCCCAGCTGGGCCATCCCGTCGATCTCCTCGACTACCTGCACCTGTCCTGGCTCGCCGCGTCGCTGGGCACCCTGGCCGGCGCCCTGGGCTCGAACTTCGACAGCGACGAGGCCATCCGCGAGGCCACCTACAGCCGCCGGGAGCACCAGCGCCGCCGGCTCGCCGACACCTACGAAGACTGACCCGGCGCGGCCGGGGCCACCCCGGCGACCGGCGGGCTCAGGCCAGCAGGGCCTCGGCCTCAGGCCAGCAGGGCCTCGGCCGCGCGGCGCCCGGAGCGCAGGGCGCCCTGAGTCGAGCCGTCGGTGCGGTGGTCGCCGCACACGTACAGGCCGTCGCCGAGGGCGGCGGGCCGGTCGGCCACGAGCCCGGGCGGCTGCTCCGGCAGCGCCCGGCGCACCTCGTGCACGGTCAGCAGGTCCCAGGCGGCGGCGTCGGCGGACCAGATCGTGCCCAGCTGCCGGCGGACGTCGGCCTCGGCGGGGAGCTCGGCGCCCCGCGGCAGGAGGGCGGTCGCCTGGATCAGCGCCCGGCCGTCCGGGGCGTAGCTGGGGGCGGCGTTGCTGACCACGGCCGTGTCGACGAGCGGGCCGGTCGACTCGCCCGGCAGGACCAGGCACCCGAGGTCGGAGGGCGCGGCGTCCGCCGCGAACCACCAGGTCGCCTCGCCCTTCATGGGGGTGTCCGGCAGGTCCAGGAGCCGGGCGGCGGCCGGGCCCTCGGTGGCCACGACCACGGCGGACGCCCGCCAGGCGGCGTCCCCGGCGCCCACGGTCCACCCGTTCCCGGTGCGCTCCACCGCGTCCACGCGGGCACCGAGGACGGCCGGGGACCGGAGCCCGTCGTGGATCCAGGCCGGGAGCGCGCCCATGCCCCCGGTGGGCAGGCCGGGGGTGCCGAGCAGGAACCAGCCGACGAGCTCGCGCACGAAGGCGGCCGAGGTGCGGCCCTCGTCCTCGAGGATCACGCCCGCCAGGAACGGCTCGAGCACCAGGTCCCGCAGCGGTCCCCGCACTCCTGCGGCGTCGAGGGAATCGTGCCAGGGCAGGTCCCGCCGCTCCCGGCGCCGCGCGCGGGGGTCCAGGCCCGGGGCGAGCCAGGCAGCCAGGGCGGGCAGCCGGCGCAGCTCCACGAGCGGGCTGCGCAGCGTCCCCGGCAGCCGGGAGGGGACGCGGCGGGGGTCGGCGAGGACGTCGATGCCGTCGCCGCGGCGGACCCCGGCGGCGGCGTCGAACTGCTGGATCCCCAGGGCCGCGACGTCCACGCTGCGCCGCAGCTCGGTGTAGGCGGGGTTGAGCACCTGGAACCCGCGGTCGCAGCGGAAGCCGTCGACCGTGTCGGTGCGGATCCGGCCCCCGACGCCGTCGGAGGCCTCCAGCACCACCACGTCCAGTCCGTGCCGTTCGAGCAGGTGGGCGCACTGCAGACCGGCGAGCCCGGCGCCGACGACGACGACGTCGTGGTCCACGGGAACCTCCTAGCGGATCGGGACGGCCGCGGCGGGATCGAGCTCCGCGGCCGGTGCCGCGGCCCGGGCGGGGATCGTGAACAGCGCCGACTCTACGGTCAGGCCCGGCCCGAACGCCAGGGCGCAGACGGTGCGGGTCTCGTCCGCGGGGGCCGCGTCGATCACCTGGCGCAGGACGTGCAGGACGGTCACGCTGCTCATGTTGCCGCGCGTGGCGAGCACGTCGCGGGACTCCCGCAGCGCCTCGGGCGGCAGCCCCAGGGTGTCCTCGAGCTTGTCGAGGATGCCGCGGCCGCCGGGGTGGAGGGCCCAGTCGGTGATGCGGTCCCGGTCGACGGACCCCTCCGGCCCGTCCAGCAGCGCGGCGAGGGCGGTGTGGATGTTGTCCTCGAGGACCTGGGGCACCGCGGCGCCGAGGATCATCTCGAACCCGGCGTCGCCGATGGTCCAGGCCATGGCGTCCTCGCCGTCCGGGATCACGAGGGTGCGGAACCGGTCGAGCTCGAGCAGCGGGGTGACGCCCTCGGGCGTCCGCGCGCTGACCACGGCCGCCGCGGCGCCGTCGGCGAAGAGCGCGGCCCCCCGGATGGCGTCCGGGTCCCGGGCCGGGCGCAGGTGCAGCGTGCACAGCTCCACGGCCACGAGCAGGACCACGGCGTCCGGGTCCGCCGTGGCGATGGCCGCGGCCTGGCGCAGCCCGATCAGCCCGCCGTGGCAGCCCATGAAGCCGATGTGCGCGCGGCGGACGGCCGGGTCGAGGCCGAGGTCCCGGACCAGCTGGTAGTCGGGGCCCGGGGCGAAGAAGCCGGTGCAGGAGACGGTCACCACGTCGGTGACGGTCGCGGGGTCGAGCCCGGGGCAGCGGGCGAGGGCGTCCCTCGCGGCCTCGGCGAAGAGCGCGGGGGCCTGCTCCACGTAGGTCCGGTTCCGGACGCCGGTGAGGGGGGTCAGGAACCGGCCGTCCTCGGTGATGTACGGGGATCCGGCGCGGGCGCCGTCCTCGACCAGCTCGGACAGCACCGTGTGCCGGCGCTGGACCCCGGAGGCGCCGAACACCGTGCGCAGCAGCCGGGCGTTGAGCCGGTCGGTGCCGGGCTGGGCCTGGTAGAGGTCCTGGGCGTCGGTCTGCTCGAGCACGTGCGGCGGGAGGGCCGTGCCGAGGGACAGGAGTGCGGGCGTCATCCCGTCCAGTATCCGTCCTCGGGCCGACAGGTGCCACGGAGGGCGCGCGGGGGCCGGGCGGACCCGCGGCCGGCGGGTCCGCCCGGGGCCGCCTCAGACAGTGCGGGTCGCGGCGTCGAAGTCCAGGCGCGGCAGCCGGTCGTGGCGCGGGGCGGCGGGGGCGCCGATGTTCACGACCATCAGCGCGCGCAGGCTCGTCCCCGCGTGGAACTCGGCGTCCACCCCGGGGGCGTCGAAACCGCCCATGGGGCCCGCGGCGAGGCCGACGGCGCGCACGGCGAGCACGAAGTACCCGGCCTGCAGGTGGGCGTTGTCCCGGCCCATCTGCGCGCGCAGCTCCTCGTTGCCCGCGAACATCTTCTGGTTGCCGGCGGCGGGCGGGAAGAGGGCGGGCAGGTGCTCGTGCCAGTCCACGTCGTAGCTGAGCACCGCGACGGCGGGCGCGGCGGCGGTCTTCGCCCGGTTGCCCTCGGCCATGTGCGGGAGCAGCCGCTCCCGGGCCTCCGCGGAGCGGATCCACGTCACGCGCAGCGGCTGGATGTTCATGGCGGTGGGGCCCATCTTGGCGAGCTCGAAGGCCGCCCGGAGCTGCTCGTCGGCCACGGGCTCGTCGAGGAACTCCGAGGCCGTGCGGGCCTCGCGGAAGAGGAGGTCGGCGGCGAGGGCGTCGAGGGTGAGCTGGTCCTGCAGGGTCTCGGGAGCCACGGGAAGTCCTTTCGGGGGCACGAACAGGTTGATGTACACGTCAACAAAGAGCGGGGCGGGTCTATGCCGGGGGCCTCGTGTGCCGTCCGTCACGTCGCGGTGCCTCCCGCTGGGTACCCTGGCCCCATGCCCCTTCGTCCCTCGCAGCTCCTGCCCGGCGCGGACCGCCGCGCGGTCCGTTCCGGCGCCGCGGTGCGCGCCCTGCGCCTGGGCGCGGTCCTGTGCGGGACGGGCGTGCTCCACCTCGTCCGGCCCGCGCTCTTCGACGGGCTGATCCCGCGGTCCCTGCCCGGCTCGCCCCGCGCCTGGACGCTGGGCTCCGGGGTGGCGGAGATCGGTGTGGGGGCGCTGCTGCTCCGTCCCGGCACCCGCCGCGCCGGCGGCTGGGCCGCGGCCGCCCTGTTCGTGGGCGTGTGGCCGGGCAACGTCACCATGGCCTGGCGTGCCCGCCGCGGCCCCCCGGTGCGGCGGGCCGTGACGCTCGTGCGGCTCCCCCTGCAGGTCCCCCTGATCGCCGGAGCGCTCCGCATCGTCCGGGCGGGCTGAGCGCCCGCAGCCTCGTCCGGGGCGACGTCCCGGACCCGGTCCGCGGGGTTCGCATTCGGTCACACACGCACACCCTCCCTACGCTGGGCAGAGCACAGGAGCGGGGGCTCCGTTTCCGCAGGGGGATCGCTCTCGCTCCAGTCCATCGGGGGGTGGGCTCTGCGCACCATGCCGCCTCCCGTCCTGACGGCCGGAGGAATCCTTGACCACCACCCGCAGCACCACCGCTTCCCTCGCGCTCGCGGCCGCCCTCGCCCTCGTCCCGCTGGGCTCCGCCGCGGCGGCGACCGGGGCCACCGCACCCGCGGCCCCGGCCGTCCAGCCGGTCCCGGAGGCCCCCGTTGCCGCCCCCGGTGCCGACTCGACGGCGGCGACCGACCGCTTCGTCGTGAAGTTCCGGGACGGCACCGCCCCCGAGGACTCCCGCGACGTCGTGTACGCGCAGGCCGCCGGCCGGTCCGGGGGCGCCGGGCTCGTGGAGACCACGGCCACCGCGGACGGCGCCCAGGTGGTGCGGACCGACGGGATGCTGGCCGGCGCCGAGCTCGACGCGCTGACCACCGCCCTGGAGCAGGACCCCGCCGTGGAGTACGCGGAGCCGGACCTCCTGGCGACCACCACCGCCGTGCCGAACGACCCGTCCTACGCCGCGCTGCAGTGGAGCCTGTGGGACGACCCGGCCGGACTGGGCATGCCCCTCGCGTGGGACCGGGCCACCGGCGCCGGGCAGACCATCGCCGTCGTGGACACCGGCATCACCGCCCACCCCGACCTGGACGCCAACGTCCTGCCCGGCTACGACTTCGTCTCCACGGCCCAGAACGGCCGGGACGGCGACGGGTTGGACGCCGACCCGACGGACATGGGCGACTACCCCGACGCCGTGCTGTGCCCCAACAGCCCCATGCCCCCGAGCTCCACCTGGCACGGCACCCACACGGCCGGCATCGCCGCGGCCGACGCGAACAACGGACTGGGCGTCGCGGGGGTGGCCCCGGACGCGAGGATCCTGCCCGTGCGCGCCGTGGGCGCCTGCAGCCAGGGGTACATCACCGACGTCGCCGCCGGCGTCCTGTGGGCCGCCGGCGCCCCGGTGGCGGGCGCCGCCGCCAACCCGAACCCCGCGACGGTCATCAACCTCAGCCTCGGCGTGCCGGGGGAGTGCCCGGCGGTGCTGCAGTCCGCGATCAGCGAGGCCGTGAACCGCGGGATCCCCGTGGTCGTGGCCGCGGGCAACCAGGCCGTGGACGCCGCGCAGTCCGCGCCGGCCAACTGCGCCGGCGTGATCTCGGTCGCCGCGACGGACGTCTCGGGCGCGCTGGCCCCCTACTCCAACTTCGGCTCGGTCACGGTCGCGGCCCCGGGCGGGGACCCCTACGCGCAGATCCTCTCGACCGGCAACGCCGGGGCGCAGGGCCTCGGCGCACCCACGTACACGGAGCGCAACGGCACGTCCATGGCGGCCCCGGCGGTCGCCGGCACCGTGGCGCTGCTCCGGGAGCTCGCTCCGGGGCTGGGCGTGGCGGGTCTCCAGGACGCCCTGACCTCGACGGCCCGGCAGGCCCCCGGCGGGTGCGCGCCCGGCTGCGGCGCCGGCATCGTCGACCCGGTCTCCGCGCTGGTCGCGGTGCAGGGCGGCGAGCCCTTCAGCACCGCGGGCGGCATCGGGGCGCTGCACCGGAAGATCGGCGCGACCACCGGCGAGGCCCGCTCCCGGGAGCTGTGCGCCCTGGGCGGCACGCCCTGCTTCCAGGAGTTCGCCAACGGCTGGATCGTCTGGAACGCCGGCCTCGGGGCCCGCTGGCAGCAGGTCCTCCCGGCCCAGTGGTGGGCGATCCCCGCCGCCGGCTGACCCTCGCCCCGCCCGCCGGCGCCGTCCACCCGCTCGGGGTGGGCGGCGCCGTCGTCGTCCCCGGGCCGTTCCTCCGAGACGACCTCTAAGTCCAGCGAAAAGCATGGATCTTCCCATTCGGTAACACGAGCAGACGCTCCGTACGCTGAGCGCAGCGGCGCCGACTCCCCGCTTCCCGTGGTCGGCGCGCCGCAGCTCCCCCGCTGCGCGCTGCACCCCCCACCGGCTGGAGAGTCCATGACGTCCTTCCACGGCCGCGCCCTGACGGCCGCCCTGGTCCTGATCCTGGCCGGCGCCGCGGCCCCCGCCGCGGCCCGGCCCCCGGCCGAGGCCACCGTGCCCGCCGCACCGGCGCCCGCGCCCGCTGCGGAGGGGGCCGGGAGCCCCGGCGCGACCGACCGGGTGATCGTGAAGTTCAATGACGGCGCGGAACCCGCCCCGCGGGCCCGCGAGCGCGTCTACGCGGAGGCCGCGGAGCGGATCGCGCCCGGGGGCGCGGCGGCGGGCGAGCCGGCGGCGGCGCCCCTGCTGGACGAGATCAGCCGGACCGTGGACTCGGCCCGGGTCGTGGCGGCGGACGGGCTCCTCGACGCGGAACAGCTCGAGACCCTGACCGGCGCCCTCGAGGAGGACCCGGCCGTCGAGTACGCCGAGCCGGACCACCTCGCGAGCATCGCCGCGGTGCCCGACGACCCGTACTACGCGACGTCGCAGTGGAACCTCCAGCCCGCCGCGGCAGGCCTCGACCTGCCCAGCGCCTGGGACCGGGCGACCGGCAGGGGCCAGACCATCGCGGTCGTGGACACCGGGATCACGTCCCACCCCGACCTGGACGCCAACGTGGCACCGGGCCACGACTTCGTCTCCCTGCACGCCGGGGGCGTGCAGCCGGGCCACTCCCGCGACGGGGACGGCTGGGACCCTGACCCACGGGACGAGGGGGACCACGCCGGTCCCGGCGAGTGCGGATCCGGCTCCGCCGCCCGCTCCTCCTCCTGGCACGGCACGCACACGGCGGGCATCGCGGCGGCGCGGGGCAACAACGGCACCGGTGTGGCCGGTGTCGCCCACGGCGCGACGCTCCTGCCGGTGCGCGCCCTCGGGGCCTGCGGGGACGGGTACGTGTCCGACATCGCCGTGGCCATCGCCTGGGCCGCCGGCGAGGACGTCGACGCCGTCCCGGCGAACCCCCACCCGGCGACCGTGGTGAACCTCAGCCTGGGCTTCCTCTCCAGCACGTGCCCGGCCGCCCTGCAGGACGGGATCGACCGGGCCCTGTCCCGCGGGGCGAGCGTGGTCGTGGCGGCGGGCAACCACGATCGCGACGCCAGGATGGAGTCCCCGGCCAACTGCCGGGGGGTGATCACCGTGGCCGCCAGCACCGCCCAGGGCGCCCGCGCCGGGTACTCAAACTGGGGCCGGGTCACGCTGGCCGCCCCGGGCGGGGACCCCTCCCGGCAGATCCTGTCCACCGCCGACACCGGGAGCGCCCGGCCCGGCGGCGGCACCTACTCCTACAAGTACGGCACCTCGATGGCCAGCCCCACGGTCGCAGGGGTCGTGGCGCTGGTCCGCGAGACGGACCCGTCCCTCTCCCCGGCCCAGGTCAAGGAGGTCCTGGCCGCCACGGCCCGGCCCCTGCCCGGGTCCTGCCCGGGCGGCTGCGGCGCAGGGCTCGTGCACCCCAGGGCCGCCGTCGCCCGGGCCACGCTCCAGGAGGGCTACCGCACCCAGGGCGCCATCGGCGCCCTCCACGCCCGGATCGGCGCCTCCACCGGGGCGCCGCGCTCGCACGAACGGTGCGGCCTCGCCCAGGACGGCTGCTACCAGGAGTTCGAGCGCGGAGCCGTCTACTGGAGCGCGGACTCGGGCGCCCGGTGGGTGCACGGCGGTGTGCGCGGCGCCTGGAACCGCGCCGGCGGCGTGAACGGCCTCCTGGGCTATCCCCGGACCGGGGAGCGCGACAACGGCGCCGGCGGCGTCCACCAGCACTTCCAGCGGGGCACGGTCGTCTGGAGCGCCGGGACCGGTGCGGCCCCCGTGCACGGCGCCGTCGGCGCGCGCTGGGCGGCCCTCGGCGCGGAGACGGGTCTGCTGGGGCACCCGCTGGGCGGTGAGCACCGCGGCCCGGACGGCGGGGCGCACCAGTCCTTCGAGCGGGGCAGGATCCTGTGGTCGCCCGCGACCGGCGCGCAGCCCGTGCGCGGGGCGATCGGCCGGGCCCACGCCGACCTCCGGGGCGAGCACGGCCGCCTGGGCTACCCGGTGACCCCGGAGCAGCGCTCCGGGGACACGGTCGTCCAGCGCTTCCAGGGCGGATCGATCGGCTACCGCCACGGCGCGATCACGGTCTCCGCCCGCTGAGCGGGCCCGGGCCGCCCGGACCCGCTTCAGGAGTTGAGCTGGTGGATGCGGGCGTTCAGGACCGTGGCGAAGCCGCACCAGCCGGCGTAGGGGAGCAGAGCGGCGCCGTGCAGGGGCCGTGCCTGCGCCGCCCGGCGCGCGAGATCGGCGGTGCTGACGGTCAGCGCCGCGGCCGTGACCGTGGCCAGGCCGGTGTCGTGCTTCGTGAAGAAGACCCAGCTCCACCCTGCGTTGAGGGCGAGGTTCAGCGCGAGCGCCCGGCGGTAGCCGCGCTCGCGCCGTGCCGCCTCGGACGGGGCGCACCCCGGGCGCCGGATCGTCCGCACCCGCGGTCCGCGGCGGTGCGCGCCCGGGCGGGTCTGCCGCTGCAGCTCGGTGAGCACGGCCGCGGAGGTCACCGCGAGATCCGCGTAGAGCACGGTCCACACGACCGGGAACACGGCGGCCGGCGGCTGCAGCCCCGGCTTCCGCAGGTCCCGGTACCAGGGGCTGTCCACCCCGGCGGAGGCCGCGGTGCCGGCCGCGGCGGCCGCCCCCGTCTGCGCGCTGGTCTTGAGCAGGTTCGTCCAGAACATGGGTCAGTCCTTCGTCTCGGTGGTGTCCGGGTCCTCGGCGGCGTGCCGCCTCCCGACGGCGTCCCGGGGGCCGGTGCGGTCCGGTGGGCCGGCGCCGTCCGGACGGGTGCCGCCGGAGGCGTCCGCCCGCTGCCGGGCCCAGGTGCCCAGGATCCCGGCGACCACCGCCCCGGCGTGGCCGGCGGCCATGTCGCCCATGGTGTCCAGGTAGCCCACGTTCACCCGGGGGTCCACCAGGTAGTAGCCGGCGAACTCGAGGTACTCCCACACGAGGGCCAGTGCCGCGCCCAGGGAGCTGACCAGGACCACGTGGGAGACCGGGCCGGGGGACGAGAGCCGGGACCACCGCTCGAGGGCGCGGAACGTCAGCTCGGCCAGCACCGCGGTGGCCGCGAAGTGGACGACCAGGTCCCAGTGGTCGTACCTCTCGTAGAGCAGGAACACGGAGCTCCAGGCCGCGACCAGCAGCGTCAGGTCCGTGGTGATCTCCAGGGCCGCGGGCAGCCGGGCCCGCCACGTGATGGTGATGGCCAGGCACACGAGCATCATCACGGAGGCGCCCACGGCGTCGAAGAACAGGGCGGTGAGCAGCACGGAGAGCGGGCCGAGCCACCGCACCGCCAGGGCGAGCCGGCTCATGCGCGGCCCCCCGGCAGCCGGTGCCCCAGGCGCGCCTGCCACCGCTCCCACGGGCGCTCGTCGGCCCAGTTGAGCCGGATCGTCCGGAAGGCGCGCGCCAGCCGGCGGACGGCGGGGCGCCCGCCCCGCAGCGCCCGCGGGGACATGCCCACGGACAGGCCGGGCCGGAAGAGGATCCGGTGCGCCGGGTCCAGCCGGAAGCTGAGGTCGAAGTCGTCGTGCAGCTCCGGGTCGTGCCGGTGGACGCCGTCCCGGACCTCGAGCCACCAGGAGCGGCGCATCGCCATGTTGGTGCCGAACAGGGGAGGGTGGGCCAGCGCGGCGGCCGTGCTGAGCACGTACAGGCCGATGTAGAGGGCGGAGAGCAGCCGGTCGAGGCCGGGCGGCAGGCCGTGGAAGCGGCCCGGGCCGGCCACGGCGACCACGTCGGGGCGGGACGCAAGGGCCGCGAGCAGCCCGGCGATCCACTCCGGGCCGGGGACGGTGTCCGCGTCGCAGCGCACCACCACGTCCCCCCGGGCGGCGTCGTAGCCGGCGGCCGCGGCGAGCGGGATGCCCGGCGCGGGTTCGAACACCACGCGGGCCCCGGCGGCGCGGGCCACGTCCGCGGTGCCGTCGCTCGAGGCGTTGTCCACCACCACGATCTCGTCCGGCGGCCGGGTCTGCGCGGCGAGCAGCCCCAGGCAGCGCGCGAGGTGCACGGCGTCGTCACGGGCCGGCACGACCACGGACACCGTGGGGGCGCCGGACGCCCCCGCGGGTGGGTGGCCGGGTCCGGTCGGGTCTCTGCTCTCCGTCATGGCCCCATTCTCTCGCGCCCGTGCCCTAGAATCGGCACATGCAGTCCGACGAGGGCACGATGAGCACGTCCGGCGCCGCGGCGCCGGGCGGCGGCGCGCACCGGGGGCGGCGCGGCTTCGACGTGCTCTTCCTGCTGCAGCAGTTCAGCACCGAGGCCGAGCGGTACGCGGACCAGGTCCGCCGCCGCTTCGGGCTGGCGCACAAGGACGTCCACGCCCTCAACGAGGTCATGCAGGCCAACCGCGCCGGCCGCCCGATCCGCGCCGGGGACATCGCCCGCCGGCTCGTGCTCAGCGGCTCGGCGACCACCACGGTGATCAAGCGCCTGGTCGCCGCGGGGCACCTGGTGCGCGCGGTCGACCCCCGCGACCGGCGGGAGGTCAGCCTGCAGGCCACCGAGCACGCCTACCGCTCCGGCCGCCAGATGTTCTCGGCCATGGGCGAGGAGGTCCTGGCGGTGCTCGACGACTGCACCGACGAGGAGATCGACGTCCTGCGGCGGCGCCTGCCCGAGCTCACCGAGGCGGTCCGCCGGGCCGGCCACCGGGCGGGGGAGGGCGCGCCCGAGGACGGGGCGGCGACCGGGGGGACCCCGCCCGCGGCGGCTCCGGAGGGTTCCGGGGCGGCTCCGCGCACGGCGTGACACGGACAATTGATTCGATTTTCGAAGGACTGTGGTGGAATGGGGGAATGGTGACGGTCTTCTCGCGCGAATCGGCCTTCTCGAGCGCTCGTCCGGGCACCGGGACGCGGACCGGGCACGGCGGGGGGCGAGAGCCTGCCCGGGTGCCCGTCCTGGAGGAGTTCCTCGCCGAGGCCACCGGCCGCGCCGAGGCCGTGGACCCCGGCTTCGCCCGGCTGTGGGGCGAGGTCGCCCGGCTCAGCTCCGGCGGCAAGCAGATCCGTCCGCACCTCGTGCGGCTCACGGCCGGCGCCTATCCCGCGCCCGAGCCGGACCCCGTGGTCGAGTCCGTCGGGGCGGCGTTCGAGCTGCTGCACACCGCCCTCATCGTGCACGACGACGTCATCGACCAGGACGAGCTGCGCCGGCACCAGCCCACCATCAACGCCGCCGCGGCCTCCCGGGCGTTCGCGTCCGGCTCGGGGCCGGACCAGGCGCGCCAGTACGGCGCGAGCGTGGGCGTCATCGCCGGGGACCTCGCCCTGGCCGGCGCGTACCGGCTCGTGGCCCGCTCCGGGCTCTCGCCCGAGCGGCTGCCCCGGGTCCTCGACCTGCTCGACGCCGCCCTGTTCTCCTCGGCCGCGGGCGAGCTGCTCGACGTCGACCACACCCTGCCCGGGGCCCGTCCCGGCCGCGAGCAGATCCTCGCGGCCACGTGCCTGAAGACCGCGGTCTACTCCTTCGAGACCCCCCTGCAGGCCGGGGGAGTGCTCGGCGGGGCCCCCGACCGGGACGTGGAGGTGCTCGGGCGCCTCGGCCGGACCGTGGGCACCGCCTACCAGCTCGTGGACGACCTGCTCGGCGTCTTCGGCGACCCGGAGGCCACGGGCAAGTCCGCGGTCAGCGACCTGCGGGAGGGCAAGCGGACCATGCTCGTGGCCGCCGCCCAGCGCACGCCCGCCGGTGAGGAGCTCGACGCGATCCTGGGCCGCCACGAAATCAGCAGCGAGCACGCCCTGCGCGCCCGCGACCTGCTCGAGCAGTGCGGGGCGCGGCAGGAGGTCGAGGACATGGTCGCCGGGTGCGCGGCCGAGGCCCGTGCCCTGCTCGACGCCGCGGGGCTGCCCCCCGCCCTCGAGGAGGACCTGCGCCGCATCGTGGCCGGGGCCACGGAGCGCATCCGGTGACCGCCGCCCAGCACACCGGGTCACCGGCCGAGGCCGCCGCCCGGTACGACGCCACCGCCCAGCAGGCCGCCGCGACCGTCATCCGCCGCTACTCCACGTCCTTCGGCCTCGCCTGCCGGCTGCTGGGCCCGGAGATCCGCCCGCACGTCTACGCCGTCTACGCCCTGGTGCGGATCGCCGACGAGATCGTCGACGGCGCCAGCGCCGGCGCCGGCGTCCCGCCCCGGGGCTCGCGGGAGCTGCTGGACGGCCTCGAGGACGAGACGTACGGGGCGATCGAGCGCGGCTTCAGCAGCAACCTCGTGGTGCACGCCTTCGCCCGCACCGCGCGCCACGCGGGGATCGGCCCCGACCTCGTGCGCCCGTTCTTCGCGTCCATGCGCGCCGACCTCAGCGAGGACCGGCACAGCGCCGACTCCCTCGACGAGTACGTGTACGGCTCGGCCGAGGTCGTGGGGCTGATGTGCCTGCAGGTCTTCCTGGCCGGCCGCACCGTGCCCGAGCGGCGCCGCGCGCAGCTCGTGGCGGGGGCCCGCCGCCTGGGCGCGGCGTTCCAGAAGGTCAACTTCCTGCGCGACCTGGCCGAGGACTACGGGGAGCTCGGCCGCGTGTACTTCCCCGGCGTGGAGCCCGGGGAGTTCTCCGAGACCGAGAAGAACCGCCTCCTCGACGACATCGACGCCGACCTCGCGGCCGCCCGCGCGGTCATCGACGACCTCCCCGGGTCCTCCCGCGCCGCCGTCCTCGCCGCCCACGACCTGTTCCGGGAGCTGTCCGTGCGGATCCGCGCCACCCCTGCCCGGGAGCTGCTGAGCTCCCGCATCCGCGTGCCGAACCCCCGCAAGGCCGCGCTCGCCGCGGCCGCCGTGGTCAGGGCGCACACCCGCCGCCGCCCCACCGGGCCCCGGGGACGGCACGCCGTGGTGGTGGGGGCCGGAATCGCCGGGCTCGCCGCCGCGGGCCTGCTCGCGAAGGACGGGTGGGACGTGACCGTCCTGGAGCGCGGGAGCACGACGGGCGGGCGCGCCGGACGGCTCGAGCGGGACGGCTTCCGCTTCGACACCGGGCCCTCCTGGTACCTCATGCCGGAGGTCTTCGACCACTTCTTCCGGCTCATGGGCTCCAGCGCCGCCCAGGAGCTCGAGCTGCTCCGCCTGGACCCCGCCTACCGGGTCTGGGGCGAGCGCTACGAGCAGCCCATCGACATCCGCTCGGACCTCGAGGACACCGTGGCGCTGTTCGAGTCCGTGGAGCCCGGGGCGGGCGAGCGGATCCGGGCGTACCTGGCCTCCGCGAAGCGGACCTACCAGCTGGCCGTCGACCACTTCCTCTACACCTCCTACGCCTCGTTCACGCCGCTGCTCACCCGGCCGGTCGTGCGGGGCCTGCCCGAGCTCGCCCGGCACCTCACCGGCTCGCTGCACGACTTCGCCGCCGGCACCGTGCAGGACACGCGGCTGCGGCAGGTGCTCGGCTACCCCGCCGTCTTCCTGGCCAGCGCGCCCCGGATGACGCCGTCGCTCTACCACCTCATGAGCCACATGGACCTCACGGACTCCGTCCAGTACCCGCAGGGCGGGTTCCGCCGGGTCGTCGAGGCCGTCGAGCGGCTCGCCGTCGCCCACGGGGCACGGATCCGGACGGGCGCGGACGTGGTGCGGATCAGCACCTCCCCGGCCGCCGAGGGCCCCGTCCGGGCCACCGGCGTCGTGTGGCGGGACGCGGACGGGGCGGAGCACGAGCTGGCGGCGGACGTCGTCGTCTCGGCCGCGGACCTGCACCACACCGAGACCGCGCTGCTCCCGCGCGAGCTGCAGAGCTACCCGCAGCGGTACTGGGACCGGCGCCAGACCGGCCCCGGCGCGGTGCTCGTGATGCTCGGGGTCCGCGGAGAGCTGCCCGAGCTCCCGCACCACAGCCTGTTCTTCAGCGAGGACTGGGACACGAACTTCCGGGCGATCTTCGAGGAGCCCACGAGCGTCCCGGACCCCGCGTCCGTCTACGTCTGCAAGCCCTCGGCGACCGACCCCGGCGTGGCCCCGGACGGGCACGAGAACCTCTTCGTGCTGATCCCGGTCCCCGCCGACCCCGCGCTGGGCGCGGGCGGACCGGACGGCACCGGCTCCCCGCGGGTCGAGGCCGTCGCGGACCGGGTGATCGACCAGGTCGCGGCGTGGGCCGGTGTGCCGGACCTGCGGGAGCGCGTGGTGGTGCGCCACACCGTGGGCCCCGAGGACTTCCGGCGGGACTTCAACTCCTGGCGCGGCAACGTGCTCGGTCCCGCCCACGTGCTCAAGCAGTCCGCGTTCTTCCGGGGCGCCAACCGCAGCCGGAAGGTCGCCGGCCTGCACTACTGCGGGGCCTCGACGATCCCCGGCATCGGCCTGCCGATGTGCCTGATCAGCGCGGAGATCCTGCTCAAGGACCTGCGCGGGGACACCTCCACCGGACCGCTGGCAGAACCCCTGGTGTCGCGCGGATGAGCTTCGTGTACCTCGGCTTCCTGCTCCTCAGCCTGGCCGGGATGGTGCTCCTCGACGTGCGGGAGCGGCTGTTCTTCGCCCAGGACCCCCGCCGGGCGGCCCTCGTGCTGCTCGCTGGCCTGGTGTTCTTCCTCGCCTGGGACGTCGCCGGGATCAGCCTCGGGATCTTCCTGCACAGCCGCAGCGCGTGGGCGACCGGCTGGATGGTCGCCCCGCAGATCCCCGTCGAGGAGGTCGTGTTCCTCGTGTTCCTCTGCTACCTGACGATGAACCTCGTCCGGCTCACGGAGAAGGCGCTGGCGCGCCGCTCCGCGGCGGCCGGTCCGGCCCGCGGAGGAGCGGACGCCCCGTGACCTACGCCCTCGTCATCCCCGTCTTCCTCGCGCTCGCCCTGACCCCGGCCACCCTGCTGGTCCGCCGGCCCTCCCCGGCGCCGCCGCGGCGCCGGGCCCTGGCCGTGCTCGGGATCTCCTTCGCCGTGCTCGCGCTGCTGACGGTCGTGTTCGACAACCTCATGATCGCCGCCGGGTTCTTCGACTACGGGGCCGGGCACATCACGGAGCTGCGGATCGGCCTCGTGCCGGTCGAGGACTTCGCGTACCCGCTCGCCGCGCTGCTGCTGCTGCCCTCGCTGTGGTGGGGGCTGGCCGAGCGCGGCCGGCTCACCGCCACCGTGCGCACCCTGGTGGCCACCTCCCGGCCGGTCTCCTGGGTCAACACCGCCTACCCCTTCGCGGCGGCCTATGTCCTGACCACGGGCCGGGTGGACCTGCCCCTGGTGGTGGGGACGCTGTTCTTCCTCTTCCCGTACAACCTCCTGATGTACGGGATCAACGACGTCTTCGACTACGAGTCCGACCTCCGCAACCCCCGCAAGGGCGGTGTCGAGGGCGCGCTCGTGGACCGCTCCGAGCACCGGTCGGTCCTCGTGGGCTCGGTGCTGACGGCGCTGCCGTTCCTGGCGTACCTGTTCCTGGCGGGCGGGGCCGCCGCGGCGGGGGTGCTCGGGATCAGCCTGTTCGCGGTGGCGGCCTACAGCCTGAAGGGGCTGCGCTTCAAGGAGGTCCCGTTCCTGGACTCGGCGACCTCCGCCACCCACTTCGTGTCCCCGGCGGTCTACGGCCTCGTGCTCGCCGGCGCGGCCTGGTCGGGGGGACTCGTGGCCCTGTGCGCCGGGTTCTTCCTGTGGTCGATGGCCTCGCAGGCGTTCGGGGCCGTGCAGGATGTCCAGGCGGACCGGGAGGGCGGGCTGCGCTCGATCGCCACCGTCCTGGGCGCCCGCCCCACGGTGTGGGCCGCCGCGGCCCTCTACCTCGCCGCCGGGGTGCTCCTGCTGCTCGCCCCCTGGCCCGGGCCGGTCGGGTCCCTCCTGGTGCTGCCCTATCTCGCCAACCTCGTGCCGTTCCTGACCATCACGGACGCCGGCTGCGAGCGCGCCAACCGGGGCTGGCGGCGGTTCCTGTGGCTGAACTACCTCACCGGGTTCCTCGCGACGCTGCTGCTGCTCTGGGCGTGGGAGCTCGCCCGCTGATCGGCCGCCCGGCCCGGGGCGGGGACCTGCCGGGGGCTCCGGCCCTACCCGAGGCGCTTCAGCAGCTTGTCGGTCGAGATCATGGCGCCGCCCAGCACCGCGGGCAGCCCGCCGCCCGGGTGCACGGATGCGCCCACCCGCCACAGCCACGGCCGCAGCGGACTCGTGTGGGCCGGGGCGTGGAACGGGCCGCTGCGCCACGCGGGACGCACGGCGCCGTAGAGCGCCCCTCCTGCCGAGCCGTGCGCGGCGAAGTACGCGGGGTCCAGGATCTCCGCGCTCCGGAAGCGGTCCGTGAGCGGTCCGGGCAGCCCGAGCACCCGCGCCGTGCGCTCGAGCTCGCGGGCGACGAACGGGTCCTCGAGGGTGTAGGACTTCCCGTTGGCCGGCGCGGTCAGCAGCAGGGCGAGCGTGGCCGCGCTGTTGGGGTGGCCCGCGTGCGCCGGGTAGTGGTTGGCGAAGGCCATGGTCTGCTCGGGCTCGGTCCCGGCCTCCAGGTCGGCGTAGAGGTCGGCGGGCCGGTCGGGCATGATCACCCCGTGCCGGGGCGTCCCCTCGGGCAGCTCGTGGTCGAGCACGGCGTAGACCGCGATCGCCGAGCAGCTGAGCCGGCGCGGTGCCCGGGGCGCGCGCCCGGCGAGCAGCCCGTCCAGCCGGTGGGCGTCGAGCCCGCTGACGACGGCGTCGGCCGGGTACGCGCCCCGGGCGGTCAGGACGCGCCGGCGGGCGACGGAGGTCACCGGCTCCCCGGTGCGGAGCTCGACCCCGGCGTCCACGGCGAGGCGCCGGAGCGCCTCGACGAGCTCGTAGACCCCGCCCCGGGGGATCCAGACGCCGTCGCGCGCCATGACGGCGGGCATGCTCGCGTACAGGGCCGGGGTCCGTGCCGGGCCGACACCGGCGTTGAGGGTGTGGATGGCGATGACCTCGCGCAGGCCCTCCGGCATCCAGGTGAGGCTGTCGAGGTAGTCGCGGGTCGTGAGCCGGCGCCCGTACAGCGTCCCGAGCCGGCCCAGCGCGGGATAGGCCGCCCGGTCCAGCACGTCGGTGGTCAGCAGCCGGGTGATGTCCGGGCCGAGCACGCCGTGCTCGGCCTCGAATCGGGTCCAGGCCGCGTGCCAGGGGTGCCCGGGCGGGACGGGCAGCTCGCACCGGGTGCCGCGGTAGTAGTACGTGCCGACCGCGGGCAGGCGCTCCAGCTCCAGCCCGGCGGTCTCCTCGGCCCTCGGCGCTCCGGCTCCCGCGGTGCCGGCGTCCCGCAGTCGGTCCAGGCGGCGGAGGAGCTCCTCCCACACCCCCGGGAAGGTGAAGAGGGACGGTCCGGTGTCCAGGCGCTGCCCCTCGGCCTCGAGCCGGCGGCTCTTGCCGCCGAGGTGGTCGGCGGCCTCGAGGAGGGTGACGCGGTGACCGGCGTGGCCGAGCAGCACGGCCGAGGTCAGCCCCCCGATCCCCCCGCCGACGACGACGACGCGGCTCACGGGTACAGCCCGAAGAACAGCGCCACCGTCAGCTGCACGCCGGCCACGGCGCCGGCGACGTAGGGGAACGCGATCGAGTACCGGTACAGCCGGTGCCCGGTCCCCGGCCTCGGGTCCCGCAGGAGGGAGACCACGAGCCACCCGGCGATGAGCGCGTTGACCGCGGCCACCGGGAGGCTGACCAGCGCGAAGCCCAGCGTGGACACGGCCCACCAGCCGCCGCTCCACAGGGCCGTCCCGCGCGCGCCCAGCCGGACCGCCGTCGTCGTGATGGCCACCGCGCGGTCCTCCTCGATGTCCTGGACGGCGTCGAACGCGTGCTTGGCCACGCTCCAGGCCATCAGGCCGAGGGCCGCGGGCCACACGGGGGCCGCCCCGAGCGCGTGGGCGACGAAGACCAGCGGCAGCGCGTAGGCGGCGTTGCTCAGGGAGTCGAGGTATGCCCGGGCCTTGAAGCGCAGGGGAGGGGCCGAGTAGAACACGAAGACCAGGACGTACAGCGCGATCCAGCCCAGCGCGGCCGGGGGCAGGGTCACGGCGAACCAGACGACGAACGGCACATTGGTGACGAGCACCGCGGTCAGGATCGTGCGCACCTCCTCGGACCGGATGAGGGCTCCCTCGAGCGAGCCCTTGCGGGGGTTGAGGGCGTCGGTGTCCTGGTCGAAGACGTCGTTGACGCCGTAGATCAGCAGGTTGAAGGGGAGGGTGAGCCACAGCAGCAGCGGCAGCGCCTCCCACTGCCAGAGCGAGCCCGCCAGCCACATGCCCACCACGCCGGTGCCCAGGGCGTTGATCCAGAGCACCGGTCGCGAGATGTGCACGATCCGCTGGAGCGCGGGGGCGAATCCGGCCTGGGGCACGGCGGCGGACCTCCTCGGACGTCAGGTGACCCGGGGGTCCGGGTGCACCCCACACTACGTCGGTTCCGGGGCCGGTGCGGCGGCGGGCCCCGGCGGTCCCGGGGTGCTCCGCCGGTCCGTTCGTGCGCCGTCCCGCCGCGGGGCAGACTGTGGGGGTGCGCATGATGCTGCTGACCTCCGGAACCCGCGGCGACGTGGAGCCCTTCGCGGCCCTGGCCCGGCACGCCGCCGCACAGGGCCACCGGGTCCGGCTGGGGGTGCCGGAGAACTCCGGGGTGGACCTGGCCGGGATCGACACCGTCGGCCTGGACGTGGACTTCCACCGGCTGATGGACGCCCCCGGGGCCTCCCCGCGGGCGGCGGTGCACCACGTCCGCGCGGAGGTCCGCCCCGGGATGCGGCGGATGTTCTCCGCGGCGGTGCGCGAGACCCTGGCGTTCGACCCGGACCTGGTCCTGCACCACCCGCTGATCCTCAGCGCGCCGGCCGTGGCCGACGCCCTCGGCGTCCCCCGCGCGCTCGCCGAGTTCGTGCCCGTGGCGACGCCCACCCGGGAGTTCTCCGCACCGGGCGGGCCCACGGTCTCGAAGGACCTCGGGCGGTTCAACCGGGCGACCTACGCGGTGCCCCGCGGCGGCGCCCGGCTGTTCCGCCGGGACGTCGAGCACGCGTGCCGGCAGCTGCCCGGCGGCCGGGCGCCCCGGCACCCCGCACCCTCCCGCGCCACGCTGATGGGGATCAGCCCGCAGCTGCTGCCCCGGCCCGCCGACTGGCCGGCCCGGGTGCACCTGACCGGTGCCTGGCACCCCGGCGCGGCCGCCCCCGCCCCGGACCCGGCGGTGGCCGAGTTCGTCCGGGGCGGGCCGTGCCTGGTGGCGACCTTCGGGTCCATGGCGGCCGGGGACCCGTCCGCGCGGGGGAGGACGGTCGTGGACAGCGCGCGCGCCCACGGGCTGCGGACCCTCCTGGTCACGGGCTGGGGCGGTCTGTCCCTGCCGCCGGACCGCCGCGGCGAGGACGTGCTGGTGGTGCCGGCCGCCCCGCTGGGCACCCTGCTCCCGGACGCCGCGGTGGCGGTCCACCACGGCGGAGCCGGGACCGTGCACGCGGTGGCCCGTGCGGGCGTCCCGTCCGTGGTGGTGCCCTTCCTCGTCGACCAGCCCTTCTGGGGCCGGCAGCTGCACCGGCTCGGCATCGCCGCGGCCCCCATCCCGCGCCGGTCGCTGACGGCGGAGGCCCTGGTCCCCGCCGTGGGCGACGCCCTCGCCCGCCGGGAGCGGGCGCAGCGCGTGGGGCGCGCGGTCCGGGCGGAGCAGGGCCTGGACACCGCCCTCGACGTCCTCACCGGCCTCTGAGCGCGGGCCGCCTCCCGGGGCACGTCCCCGGGACCTCGTGACCGGGTCGGCGACCCCGGCAGGAATCATCAGCGGGGCTGACGGATCAGCATGGGAAAACATCGCTGTTCCGCACGGATGACGCCCCCGATACTGGAGGGACCGGGCGACGCCCCGCCCGCCGCCACCCCTCCCGGAGGACTGCACCATGACCGTCGACCTGCTCCCGCCCCGTTCCCCCCGGACCTCCTCGCGCCCGGACGACGCCGCCGGCCGCGGACCGGCGGCACCGCTCCTCCGGGGCGGGCGGCACAGCTGGGCCGACGTCGAGCAGGACTGCCCGTACTGCGCGGGCCCCGAGACCGACTGAACGGCGCCCCGCCCCCGGCGTCGTCGGGGCCTCCGACGTAGTGTGGTCGGGAACACCCCGATCGTCAGGAGGTCCGCCGTGGAACGGCGTCTGCCCCAGTGGTCCGAGCTGCGCCCGCTCCTGCAGTTCGAGCCCCCCGCCCTCGACCGCCGCGCGGCCCGGCTCGCCCGGGCTGCGGACCTCTGGGACCTGCGCCGGATCGCCCGCCGCCGCACCCCGCGCCCGGCCTTCGACTACGCGGACGGCGCCGCCCAGCGCGAACTGACCCGCCGGCGCTCGCGGGAGGCGTTCGACGCGGTCGAGCTGCTGCCCCGGATCCTGCACGGCATCGCCGCTCCCGACCTGTCCACGCCGATCGCCGGGGCGCGGTCCGCGCTGCCGTTCGGGATCGCCCCGACCGGCTTCACCCGCTTCATGCACGCGGAGGGTGAGATCGGGGGAGTCCGCGCGGCGGAGCGGGCCGGCATCCCCTTCACGCTGTCCACCATGGGGACCCGCTCGCTGGAGGAGGTCGCCGCGGCCGGACCGGACGCCACCCGCTGGTTCCAGCTGTACCTGTGGAAGGACCGGGCCCGGTCCCGGGACCTGCTGGAGCGCGCCGCGGCCCACGGCTACGGCACCCTGCTCGTCACCGTGGACACCCCGGTGGCGGGCCAGCGGCTGCGGGACGTGCGCAACGGCATGGTCATCCCGCCGAGGCTGACGCTGCGGACGGTGGCCGACGCCTCCTACCGGCCCGAGTGGTGGTTCAACTTCCTCACCACGGACTCCCTGAAGTTCGCGTCCCTCTCCAGCACGAGCGCCGACCTGCCCACCATCACGAACTCGATGTTCGACCCGACCCTGTCCTACGCGGACCTCGAGTGGATCCGCTCCGTGTGGCCGGGGAAGCTCTTCGTGAAGGGGGTGCTGACCCGGGACGACGCCCGGCAGTCCCTGGCCGCGGGGGCCGACGGGCTGGTGGTCTCCAACCACGGCGGCCGCCAGCTGGACCGCGCCCCCGCCTCGCTGCACGCGCTGCCCGAGGTGCGGGACGAGGTGGGGGAGGGAGTCGAGCTGATCCTCGACTCCGGGGTGATGAGCGGCGCCGACGTGATCACCGCCCTGTGCGCCGGAGCGGACTTCGTGCTCATCGGCCGGGCCTACCTCTACGGGCTGATGGCCGGCGGGCAGCAGGGCGTGGAGCGGGCGATCGGGCTGCTGGCCGAGGAGGTGCGGATCAGCATGCAGCTGATGGGCGCCGAGACGGTCGCCGACCTGGGCCCGCACCTGCTCGGCGCCCGCCACCACCCCGCCGCCTCCCGCCGGGACACCCCGGCCGACCGGCGCTGAACTACCGGCCCCCGCACCGAGGAGTCGCGTTCCGCCTCCGCCGCTGCCGAGGGGTCGCGTTCCGCCTCCGCCGCTGCCGAGGGGTCGCGTTCTGTCGACAAGTGACCGCGATACCAGCCGAACGCAACCCCTCGCCATGGGGGTGCGCCGGACGCGACCCCTCGCGGGCGGCGGTGGGACTGCGGGCCGCTACAGGTCTGCGAGCACCGACACCGGGTTCTCCACCGCGTCGGCCACCATGCGCAGGAAGCCGCCGGCGGCCCCGCCGTCGCACACCCGGTGGTCGAACGCGAGGGAGAGCTGGGTGACCTTGCGGACGGCCAGCTGCCCGTCGACCACCCACGGGCGGTCGATGATCCGGCCGATCCCGAGGATCGCGACCTCCGGGTGGTTGATGATCGCCGCGGCCCCGTCCGTGCCGAACACCCCGTAGTTGTTGAGCGTGAACGTGGAGCCGGACAGCTCGGCGGGCCCGGCCTTGCCGGAGCGGGCGAGCTCGGTGAGCCGCCGGAGCTCGGCGTCGAGCCCGCGGGCGCTCAGGGTGTGCGCGCCGCGGATGTTCGGCACCACGAGCCCGCGGTCGGTCTGCGCCGCGAAGCCGAGGTTCACGCCGTCGAAGCGCACGATCTCCTGGCTGCCGTCCTCGAGGGTCTCGATCCGCGTGGCGAGCTCGGGGTGGCGGGCCAGGCCGGCGAGCACGAACCGCGCGATCAGCGCCATGAGCCCCGGGGCGGTCGCGGGGTCCTGGGCCTTGAGCTCGGCGCGCAGCTCCACCAGCCTCGTGGCGTCCACGTCCACCCAGACGGTGGCCTCGGGGATCTCGGCGCGGGAACGGGTCATGGCCTGCCCGATGACCTTGCGGATCCCGGAGACCGGGACCCGCTCCGCGACCCCGAGCCCCGTGCGGGCGTCCACGGCGGACGGCGCCGCGGTGGTGGACGGCACCGGGGCGGGGGCCGACGACGTCGGGGCCGTGCTCTCCCGCGCGGCCGGTGCGGCGGGGGCGGCCGCCGCGGTCACCACGTCCCGGCGCAGGATGAGCCCGCCGGGGCCCGAGCCGCGCACGGTGGAGATGTCGACCCCACGGTCCTTGGCGAGCTTGCGCACGATCGGCGAGACGACCGTGGGCGCCAGGCGCGGGGCCGAGGCCATCGCGTCGTGGGCGGCACCCGCGGCCTGCGACGCCCGGGCCGCGGCCTGCTCCGCGGCCCGCGCGCGGGCGGGCTCGGGGACCGGCCGGGCGGCGGAGGCGGCCGGGCCGGTGGCACCGGCCCGCTTCGGCCGGCGCCGGCGTCCGGCCGTGCCGCCGGCGGGCGTGCCGTAGCCGATGAGCACGCTGCCCGATCCGGCGTCGTCGTCGGAGGCCGCGGCGACCGCGGAGGCCTCGGCGGCCGCCGCGGGGTCCGCCCCGGCGCGCTCCTCCTCCCGGTAGGACTGCCCGCCCTTCGGGCCGCCGCCCTGCGGGGCGGGCGTCCCGGCCCGGTCCGCGGTGTCGACGGAGATCAGCGGCGCGCCGACGTCGAGGGTCTGCCCCGAGGCGCCGTGCAGCTGGTGCACGGTCCCGGCGAAGGGGCAGGGCACCTCCACGGCGGACTTGGCGGTCTCCACCTCGGCGATCGGCTGGTCCACGGCGACGGTGTCGCCCACCTGGACGAGCCAGCTCACGAGCTCGGCCTCGGTCAGTCCCTCGCCGAGATCCGGCAGGGTGAACGTCTTCACGGTCATGGTCAGTCCTCCCACTGCAGGTCGTCCACGGCGTCGAGGATGCGGTCGACGCTCGGCAGGTAGTGCTCCTCGAGCTTGGGCGCCGGGTACGGGATGTCGAACCCGGTCACGCGGCGCACGGGCGCGGCCAGGGAGTGGAAGCAGCGCTCCTGGACGCGGGCCACGATCTCGGCGGCCACGGACGCGAAGCCCGGCGCCTCGGCCACGACCACCACGCGCCCGGTCTTCCGCACCGACGCGGCGACCGTCTCGTCGTCGAACGGGACGATGCTGCGCAGGTCCACGACCTCGAGCGAGCGACCCTCGGCGGCGGCGGCCGCGGCGGCCGCCACGGCGGTCGGCACGGACGGCCCGTAGGCCAGCAGCGTGGCGTCCTCGCCGGCGCGGGCGACGACGGCGCGGCCCTCCCGGCGCTCGGGCGCCCCGTTCTCGTAGCGGTCCCTCAGTTCGGCCAGGTCCACGGGGGCCTTGGACCAGTAGAGCTTCTTGGGCTCGAAGAACACGACGGGGTCGTCCGAGTCGATCGCCTCGCGCAGCATGAGGTAGGCGTCCTCGACCGTGGCGGGGGTGAACACCTTCAGCCCGGGGGTGTGGGCGTAGTAGGCCTCGGAGGAGTCGCAGTGGTGCTCCACGCCGCCGATGCCGCCGGCGTAGGGGATCCGGATGACGATCGGCAGGCGCACGGCGCCGCGGGTGCGGTTGTGCATCTTCGCGATGTGCGAGGCGACCTGCTCGAAGGCAGGGTAGGCGAAGGCGTCGAACTGCATCTCGATGACGGGGCGCATCCGGTTCATCGCCATGCCCACGGCCATGCCGGCGATCCCGGACTCGGCCAGCGGGGTGTCGAAGCACCGGGTGCGGCCGAAGCGCTTCGTCAGCCCGTCGGTGATGCGGAAGACGCCGCCGAGGGTGCCGACGTCCTCGCCGAAGACGACGACGGCGGGGTCGGCGGCCAGCGCGTCGGCCAGGGCGGTGTTGAGCGCCTGGGCGAAGGTGGCGGGCTTGACCGCCGGGGCCTCGCCGGCCGGGGCGGGGGCGTGCAGGGTGCTCACTGTCCGGTCTCCTCTCGGGCGAGCTCGGCGGCCAGGAACTGCTCCTGCTCGGCGAGCTGCGGGGTCTGCTCGGTGTAGACGTGGCGGAACAGCTCGAGCGGGTCGATCTCCACGTCGGCGTTCATGCCGTCGCGCAGGGCCGTGGCGACGTCCTCGGCGGCGGCGGCGATGCGCTGCTCCGCCGCGTCGTCGAGCACGCCCTCGGCGCCGAGGTAGGCGCGCATCCGGGTCACCGGGTCCTTGGCGATCCACTCCTGCACCTCGGCGTCGTCCCGGTAGCGGGTGGCGTCGTCAGCGTTGGTGTGCGCCTGCATGCGGTAGGTGTGCGCCTCCACGAGGAGGGGCTCGGACTCGGAGCGGGCCAGGTCCACGGCGCGCCGCAGGGTGGCGAGCAGCGCCACGAGGTCGTTGCCGTCCACGCGCTCGCCGGCCATGCCGTAGCCGACCGCCTTGTGGGCGAGGCTCGGGGCCGCGGACTGCTGGGACAGGGGCACGGAGATCGCGTAGCCGTTGTTCTGCACGAAGAACACGACCGGCAGCTTGAACACGGCCGCGAAGTTCAGGGCCTCGTGGAAGTCGCCCTCGCTGGTGGCGCCGTCCCCGCACATCGCCAGGACCACGGTGTCCTCGCCGCGCAGCTTGGCGGCGTGGGCCACGCCCACCGCGTGCAGCAGCTGGGTGGTGAGCGGGGTCGACTGGATGCCCACGTGGTGCTCGTACGGGTCGTAGCCGCTGTGCCACTCGCCGCGGAAGATCGCCATGACCTGCATCGGGTCCACGCCCTTGGTCATGACCGCCACGGTGTCCCGGTAGGTGGGGAACAGCCAGTCGCCCTCCTCGAGGCACAGGGCGGCCGCCACCTGGCAGGCCTCCTGGCCGTGGCTGGACGGGTAGACGGCCATCCGGCCCTGGCGGACCAGCGCGGAGTTCTGGTCGTTGACCCGCCGCCCGACCACCAGCTTCTCGTAGGCGCCCAGCAGGACGTCCGGGGCCGGCAGCGGGTACTCGTGGCCGGGGCCGGTGCCCTGCTCCTCGGGGGCGAGCAGCCGCCCGCTCGGGTCGACCATGCGGATCTCGCCGCGGGCCGGGAGCATGTACTGCTCCGGTGTGATGCCGAAGCTCTGGGAGGCCCGGAGGATCGGGTCCTCGGGGGTCTCGACGGTCTGGCTCATGGTGTCCCCTCGGTCGGTCCCCGGTGCGGCCGCGGTCCGGGGAGGGCAGGAAGGTGGTGCGGCTCTGTCTCCCCAGTATGGGAACCGGGCATGGTTCGTATCCACAGAGCGGGGAAAATGCAGAAGTCTGAGACGGACAGTGCACCGCGCGTGGACGAAATGTTCTAGTGTGGCGTGGAGCACACGCATTCGTCCGTCACGTTCCGGGCCCCGCGCCCTACCCGCCCCGAAGGAGCCCGCCGTGCCCTCGACCCCCGTGCCGCTGGACGAGACCGACCGGAAGATCCTCGCGGAGCTGTCCCGGGACGCGAGGCAGTCCGTGACGGCGATCGCCGCGGCCGTGCACGTCTCCCGCGCCCACGCCTACGCCCGGATCAACCGACTCCGGGACGAGGGGGTGATCCTGCGCTTCAGCACCGTGATCGACCCGGTCCGGGCGGGCCTGCAGGCCTCCGCGTACGTGACGCTCAAGCTCCAGCAGAACACCTGGCGGGAGCTGTGCGCCCAGCTCCAGGCGATCCCCGCCGTGCACCACATCGCCCTGGTGGGCGGGAACTTCGACGTCATGCTCCTCGTGCGGGCCGTGGACACCGTGCACCTGCGGCAGGTGATCTTCGAGCACGTCCAGCAGCTGCCCGGCGTGGTGGACACCCAGACGTTCCTGATCTTCGAGGACATCGACACCCGGGCCTGACGCGCCGGCCCCGCGCCGGGCCCGGCGCGCACGGCCGGCGTCACGAACCGTCACGGTCGTCATCTTCCGACGCGGAGGGACACCCACTACCTCTGCGCATAGTGTTGTTCCAGCTTCACGAGACGTGACCGCCAAGCTCCGACTTGGTCACGCACCAACCCCATGCTCATTGGGTGGTTCGGATGAGGAAGCGGCCTGCATCTTCCGCGGCGTGCCCACCGGGCCCGCGCGGATGACCGGTGCGGGTAAGAGCAAGGCACAGGAGCAGCGCCATGTCCATCCCCGTGACCGACCACGACCTCGCGACCCGGCAGATCCACGCCGGCACCCACGACCAGGTCACCCAGCGCACCCTGACGGTGCCGATCTACCAGACCGCGGCCTTCGAGTTCCCGGACTACGAGGCGGCCCGGCAGATGTTCGCCCAGACCCGGGCAGGCTTCACCTACACGCGCACCGGCAACCCCACGGTGGCCGTGCTCGAGCAGCGGATCAGCGACCTCGAGGGCGGCGCGGGCGCCGTGGCGACCGGCTCGGGCCAGTCCGCCGTGGCCGTAGCGCTGCTGGCCCTGCTCGGCCAGGGCGCCGGGAAGCACCTCGTGGCCTCCGAGAAGCTCTACGGGGGCACGGTGGACCTGCTCACCGACTCCTTCGCGGACTACGGCATCGAGGTCTCCTTCGTGGACCCCACCGCCCCGGGGGCGTGGGCCGCGGCCGTGCGCCCCGACACCCGCGCGTTCCTGCTCGAGTCCATCGGCAACCCGCTGGCCACCCTCCCGGACCTGCCCGGGATCGCCGACGTCGCCCGGACCGCCGGGGTGCCCGTCGTCGTCGACAACACCCTCGCGTCCCCGGCCCTGTACCGGCCGCTGGAGAAGGGCGCGGACATCGTGGTGCACTCGGCCACCAAGTTCCTGGGCGGGCACGGCAACGCGCTCGCCGGGGCGGTCGTGGACGGCGGGACCTTCGACTGGTCCGCCCGGCCGGACAAGTGGCCGCAGTTCACCCAGGCCCGCGCCCGCTGGGGCGGGCTCAGCCTCGTCGACAAGTGCGCCGCCGCCAGCCCCTACCTGCACCTGGTCCGGGCGAAGTACGTGCACGACCTCGGCACCACGCTCTCCCCGTTCAACGCCAGCCAGATCCTGCAGGGCACCGAGACCCTCGACCTGCGCGTGGCCCGCCACACGGCCTCGGCGCTGGCGGTGGCCGAGTTCCTGGCCGGGCACCCCGCCGTCGCCCGCGTCCACCACCCCGGCGTGCCCGGGGACCCCGGCGCCGGGATCGCGGCCCGGGACTTCCCGCGCGGGACCGGCTCCGTGTTCTCCTTCGACCTCGCCGCCCCGGACGGCGCCGTGGGCCCGTTCATCGACGCGCTCCGGCTGTTCAAGCTGGTCGCCAACATCGGGGACACCCGCAGCCTCGTGGCCCACCCGGCGGCCATGACGCACTGCCGCCTGACCCCCGAGCAGCGCCGGGCCGGCGGGATCGCCGAGACCACGATCCGGCTCTCGATCGGCCTCGAGTCCCCCCAGGACCTCGTGGCCGACCTCGGCCAGGCCCTCGACACCGTCGTCACCGCCGTCCAGACCACCCGGAAGTGAGCCCCGCCATGACGTCCCCCACCGAGACCCGCACCCGCCACCGGGGCTTCACGACCACCGCCGTCCACGCCGGCCAGGAGCCCGACCCGCTGACCGGGGCGGTCATCCCGCCGATCTACCAGACCTCCACGTTCGCCCAGGACGGGATCAACGTGCTGCGCGCCGGGCACGAGTACAGCCGCGGCTCCAACCCCACCCGCAGCGGCTTCGAGGAGCAGCTCGCGGCCCTGGAGCGCGGCGAGCGGGGGTTCGCGTTCGCCTCGGGGATCGCGGCAGAGGACGCCCTGCTGCGCGCCGTGCTGCGCCCGGGCGACCACATCGTGCTCGGCGCCGACGGCTACGGCGGCACCAACCGGCTGATCACCCGGGTCCTCGCCCCGTGGGACATCGGGCACACGCCCGTGGAGATCACGGACCTCGACGCCGTCCGGGCGGCCGTGCGCCCCGGCGCCACGAAGGTGCTGTGGCTCGAGACGCCGTCCAACCCGCTGCTCGGCATCGCCGACGTGGCGGCGTGGGCGCAGCTGGCCCGGGACGCCGGGGCGCTGCTCGTCGTCGACAACACCTTCGCGTCCCCGTACCTGCAGACCCCCCTCGAGCTCGGCGCGCACGCCGTGGTGCACTCCACCACGAAGTACATCGGGGGGCACTCGGACGTGCTCGGCGGCGCCGTGGTCGTGGGCGCGGCCCAGTGGCGCGGGGCCCCGCTCGCCGAGGCGGTCGGCTTCCAGCAGTTCGCCGCCGGCGCCGTGGCGGGCCCCCAGGACAGCTACCTGGCCGCCCGCGGGCTCAAGACCCTGAGCCTGCGGATGGAGCGCCACCAGGACAACGCGCAGCGGATCGCCGAGTGGCTCCTGGAGCGCCCCGAGGTCGCGCAGGTGCTCTACCCCGGGCTGCCCGGGCACCCCGGCCACGCGCTCGCCGCCGCGCAGATGCGCGGGTTCGGCGGCATGGTCTCCTTCCGGCTGACCGGCGGGGAGGCCGCGGCCCGGGCGGTGGCGGAGGGCACCCGGCTGTACTCGCTGTCGGTGAGCCTGGGCGGGGTGGAGTCCCTGATCTGCTACCCCTCGGAGATGACGCACGCCTCCGTGAAGGGCACTGCGCTGGCCGTGCCCGTGGACCTGGTGCGGCTCTCGGTGGGCATCGAGGACGTCGAGGACCAGTTGGAGGACCTCGAGCGCGCGCTCACCGCCTGACCGGTCCTTTCCGCCCGGTCGGCTGCGCCGCCGGCGCCGCCGGCGGCGCCGGCGGCGCCGGTTCCGCCGGGTCAGCGGGCGGCGCCCGGTCCGCCCCCTGGGTCCGGCCTGACGGCCGCGTCCGGCTCCGGCCAGGCCGGAGCCGGATCCTCCCGGCCGAGGAGCAGCCGGCGGACCAGGTGCACGAGCATGGCAGTGAACACCATCGCCCAGGCGCTCAGGGCCACCCACAGCCAGACGGCCCCGACCAGACCCACGATCGGCAGGTCGTCCGCGCGGCCCAGATAGATGCTGGCCACGGCGTACATCCCCAGCGGGAAGACCACACTCCACAGCGAGGACTCGTAGCGCAGCGGCACCCGGTGCAGGCGGTGGCGCCACCACCCGGCCGCCACCAGGGCCGGGATCAACCAGGTGGCGAACGCCCAGAAGACCAGGCCCAGACCCGCCACGAGCCCGCGGACCACAGCGACCATCGGGGTGTCGGACATCTCCACGATCCGGGAGGCCGCCAGCACGGTGATGGCGCACGCGCCCATCGCCACCCAGTACGGCGGGGTCAGGTCGACCGGCCGCAGCGGATAGAGCATCATGCGCAGCGTCACGAGCACGCCCGCCGCGGCGTAGAGGAACAGCCCCACGGACCAGCAGGCGACCGCGACGACGGAGAGCACGTGCCGCCAGGCGTCGCTGCCCACCACCGGGTCCAGGGCCGCGGCGGCCACGGCCACGGACTGGCTGGCCACCACCCAGATGAACCAGGTCCCGTTGGCGGTGCTGACCACGGGGCGGGTGCGCCGGGAGAGCACCGCGCTCCACGGGACCACGTAGCCGAGGCCCAGCCACACCGCCCCGGCGAGTCCTAGGAGCGCGGCCGTGGCCCCGTGCCAGCCCGTCGTCGCGAGCCGGGACGCCAGCACGTTCGTGCCGGCCACGAAGGTGAAGAAGCCGAACGCGCGGCGAGGGTCGAGGAACTCCACGACGAACTCTCGCCGGAAGACGGCGAACCGCCAGACGGTGAGCAGGCACAGCGCCGCCCAGCTGCCCGCGCACACCGCGAGCAGGGCCGTGGACAGCGCGGCGAAGCCCTGCATCTGCAGGCCCACCGAGAGGATGCCGCTGGCCATGACGAGGGCGAAGTAACCGGGCGCCAGGCCGCGGACGCCGCCGAGGACACGTTGTCGGAGCGATTCGGCCACCTGCCCAGGCTACCGGGGCCCCGCCCGCGGCCCCGCCCCGTGCGGCTGCCGGGACAGTACTGCCCCGGCGGAACTAGCCTTGGACGCATGAGCACCGGCACCCGGAACGACGACATCAGCGCATCGCTCGAGCTCCCCGGGCCCGTGGTGAGCACCCACTGGCTGGCCGAGCACCTCCAGGACCCCCGGCTGGTGCTCGTGGACGCGAGCTCCACGCTCAACCGGACCGACGAGGCCCTCCCCGGGGCGGTGCTCCTGGACCTGGACGGGGCCTTCTCGGACCCGTCCTCGGACCTGCCGCACACGGCGCCCCCGGCGGAGCAGCTGAGCGCGGCGGCCCGGGCGCTCGGCATCTCGCGCACGAGCACGGTGGTGGCCTACGACGCCAAGGGCGTCTTCGCGTCCGCCCGCGTCTGGTGGCTGCTCCGGACCGCGGGCTTCGACCGGGTCGCCGTCCTCGACGGCGGCCTCCCGGCGTGGGCCGCGGAGGGCCGGCCCACGGGGGCGCACGCCGCGCCGCCGGCCGAGCCCGGCGACGTGGAGCTCGTGCCCAGTCCGGGCGGCTTCGTCGGGGCGGAGGACGTCGCCCGCGCCCTGGCCGACCCGGACGCCACCGTCCTGGACGCCCGCTCCGCCGGCCGGTTCGCGGGCACCGAGCCCGAGCCGCGGCCGGGTCTGCGCCCCGGGCACATGCCGGGGGCGGTCAGCCTGCCCTACACCGACCTGCAGGACGGACAGGGGCGGCTGCTGCCGCTGCCGCAGCTGCGGGAGCGGATCGCGGCGGCCGCGCCCGAGGGGCGGCGGATCGTCACCAGCTGCGGCTCGGGCCTCACGGCGTGCGTCCTGGCGCTCGGCGCCCACCTCGCCGGCCGCGAGGACGTCGCGGTCTACGACGGCTCCTGGAGCGAGTGGGGCCGCCCCGGTCCCCGGCCCGTGGCGGGCCCCGAGGGGCTCAGCCGCGGGCCGGTGTCTCCCCGGCAGGACTGATCCGCGCCGCGGCCCCGTCGGCCTGGTCTGCCTGGTCCGACTGTCCCGGGGCGCCGGGGGCGGGGTCGTCCAGCGCGGCGGCGGTGGCGAGGATGTTGCGGGCCATGGACGGGAAGATGAAGCCGTGGAAGGGCCACACGCCCCACCAGTAGAGCCGGCCCGGCAGGCCCCGGGGGAAGAAGATGGCCCGCTGCCTGTACCGGCTGCCCTCGCCCTCGGGCTCCACGGACAGCTCGAGCCACGCCCGGCCGGGGGCGCGCATCTCGGCGTGCAGGAGCAGCTTGTGCCCCTCCTCCATGGCCTCGACGCGCCACCAGTCCACGTACTCGCCCACCTGCAGGTCCGTGGCGTCGCGGCGGCCGCGGTTCAGGCCGGCCCCGCCCACGAGCTTGTCCATGACGCCGCGCACCTGCCACGCCAGGGGCAGCGAGTACCAGCCGTTGCGCCCGCCGATGGACTCGACGACCCGCCACACCTGCTCGGGCCGCGCCGGTCCCGTGCGGCTGCGCTCGTCCACGAACACGGTGCGCCCCGCCCAGTCCGGGTCCGAGGGCAGCGGGTCCGCGGCCGCCTCGGAGGAGCTGTAGTGGACGTCCCACGTGGTCTCCACGGAGTTGTCCTCGATCTTCTTCAGCGCGAGCGCCACGGCGCGGCGGTAGCCGGCCAGCCCCTCGGGGGGCGGCGGGATGTGGTCGTCGATGTCGTGCTCGCCCGACACGGCGTCGTGCTGCAGCGACTGCACGAGCGGCACGGCCAGGCCCAGGGGGATCGGGGTGACCATGCCCACCCAGAACCCGGACAGCCGGGGCGCGGGGAGGGGGAAGTGGAAGACCACCCGCCGGCGCAGCCCGGCCACCCGGGCGTAGCGGCGCATGGCGTCCGCGTAGGTCATGACGTCGCGGGAGCCGATGTCGAAGGTGCGGTTGAGGCCCTCCGGCAGGTCCATGGCGTGGATCAGGTAGTACAGCACGTCACGGACGGCGATGGGCTCGATGCTGTTGGTCACCCAGGACGGCGCCGGCATGATCGGGAGGGTGTCGCCGAGGTGGCGGATCATCTCGAAGGACGCCGAGCCGGAGCCGATGACCACGCCGGCCTGGAAGACCACCGCCGGGACCGAGCTCGCGAGCAGGATCTCGCCCACCCGGACCCGGGAGCGCATGTGCTGGGACAGCTCCACGCCCTGGGGGTGCAGCCCCGAGAGGTAGACGATGCGCCGCACCCCGGCCCGCTCCGCGGCCCGGGCCACGGTCCGGGCCATCTCGGCCTCCTCCTCCTCGAACTCCCGGGAACCGCCCATGGAGTGCACCAGGTAGTAGAGGGTGTGCACGTCCTGGCACGCGGCGGTCATCCCGTCGAGGTCGTTGAGGTCCGTCTCGGCGACCTCCACCCGGTCCCGCCACGGCACGGCGCGCAGCTTGCCGGGGGACCGGACGGCGACGCGCACGGTGTGCCCGGCCTCCAGCATCCTGGGCGCCAGGCGCCCTCCGATGTAACCGGTGGCACCGGTGATGAGGACGCGCTGGGGAGAGCTCATGGCCTGCCTTTCGTGCGGGTCCCGCGAGCCTACCAACGCCGCCCGACAGGAGCCCGGCCCGGTCCCGGCACGCGGAACGGCCGCGTGCCGGAGCATCGCGGCCGTTCGGCCCGTCGTCGTGCGGGGACGGATCAGGGCAGGGCCAGGCGGAACACCTTCGCCCACGCGGAGGCGACCTGCTTCGGCAGGGGCCCGGTGGTGTAGGGCAGCTCGTAGCGCTCGCAGATCTCGCGCACCTTGACGGCGACCTCGGCGTAGCGGTTCGAGGGCAGGTCCGGGAACAGGTGGTGCTCGATCTGGAAGGACAGGTTGCCGGTCATGAGGTGCATCAGCCTCGACCCGGAGATGTTGGCCGAGCCGATCATCTGCCGCACGTACCAGTCGCCGCGGGTCTCGCCCTCGATCTGCTCCTCGGTGAACGTGTCCGCCCCGGCGGGGAAGTGGCCGCAGAAGATCACGGCGTGCGCCCAGACATTGCGGACGGCGTTGGCGGTCAGGGTCGCGGTCAGGGCCTGCTTCCCGGAGCCGGCCAGGGCCGCGGCGGCGGGGGTGGCCACGTAGTCCTTCGCGGCCTGCTTCAGGAACTTCGCCCCGAGGGCCTTCAGGCTGCGCCGGAGCTCCGACTTCGGCTTGCGGCCCTCGCGGTACTCGTCGAGCTCGAGGTCGTAGATGGCGATCCCCCACTCGAAGACCGGGGCGAGCAGCGCGTTGTACACCGGGTTGCCGAGGTTCCAGGGCTTCCACTCCTGGTCCTCGTCCATGCGCAGGATGGTGTACCCGACGTCCCGGTCCTTGCCGACCACGTTGGTCCAGGTGTGGTGCAGGTCGTTGTGGGTGTGCTGCCACGCCCGGGACGGGGTCACGAAGTCCCACTCCCAGGTGGTGGAGTGGATGTCGGGATCGCGCATCCAGTCCCACTGCCCGTGCAGCACGTTGTGCCCGATCTCCATGTTCTCCAGGATCTTGGCGACGGTCAGCATGCCGGTGCCGGCGAACCAGGCGGGCTTGTGCTTGGCGAACAGCAGCGTGGCGCGCCCGGCCAGCTCGAGGGAGCGCTGCGTGGCGATGACGCGGCGGATGTAGGCCGCGTCCTTCGCCCCGCGGGTGGCGATCACGGACTCCCGGAGGGCGTCGAGCTCGCGGCCCAGCTCCTCGACCTGCTCGTCGGAGAGGTGCGCGGCGGCGGAGGGCTTGGCCGACTCGGTGGGGCGGCCCGAGTCGAGCAGGAAGGGGGTGACGATCGTCATGGTGTCGGTCCTTTCGGAACGGGGTCGGGGAACGAGTGCTGGAAGCTTCGGGGTCAGGCGTCGAGGCTGACGGGACCGGCGGCCGTGGACACGCAGGTCTGGACGAGGTGGCCGGGCTCGCCGTGGACCTCGCCGGTGCGGGTGTCACGGACCTGCCCGGAGAGCAGCGGGGTCACGCACGCGTGGCAGATGCCCATGCGGCAGCCGCTGCGCATCATCAGACCGGCGTCCTCGCCGGCGGCCAGGAGGGTCGTGGCGCTGTCGGCCTCGACCTCCTTGTCGGACTTCTCGAAGGTCACGCGCCCGCCCTCCCCGCCGGAGCCGGGGGCGACCACGGCGGCGAAGCGCTCGACCCGCAGCTCGCCCTCCTCCCGCTGCCAGAGCGCCTCGGCGGCGTCGAGGAAGTCGGCGGGGCCGCACGCGTAGGCGGCGCGGTCGCGCCAGTCGGGGCACGCGGCGTCGAGGTCGGCGGTGGCCGCGAGGTCGAGGCGGCGGCCGCGCTCGCCGGTGAACCACTGGACCAGGCGGAAGCCGGGGAACTGGTCGGTGAGCTCCAGCAGCTCCTCGCGGAACAGGGACTCCTCCGGGGAGCGCGAGGAGTGCACGAGCACCAGGTCGGCGTCCGGGCGGCGGGGCACGAGGGTGCGGATCATGGACATGACCGGCGTCAGGCCGCTGCCGGCGGTGAGCATCAGCAGCGGGCGCGGGCTCTCGGGGAGGACGAAGTCGCCCTCGGGCGGGGCGAGGAACAGCACGTCACCGGGTCGGGTCCCCCGGACGAGGGCGGTGGAGACCTTGCCCATCGCCGTCACCGTGATCGCCGGGTCCTGGCCGGCGCCCGTGCTGAGGGAGTAGGAGCGCCAGTGCCGCACGCCGTCGATCTCCACGCCGATGCGGGCCCACTGGCCGGCCTCGTGCGCGTTCCAGCCGCGGCCGGGGCGGAAGCGGATCGTCACCGAGTCCGCGGTCTCGGGCACCACGGCGGTCACCAGGCCGCGCAGCTGGCGGGCGCTGGCCAGGGGGTCGATGAGCCGCAGGAAGTCCTCGGGGGAGCGGGGCGTGGTGAAGGCCGAGGCCAGGCGGGTGAACAGTCGCAGTTGGGGCACGTAATAACTGTGCCCCAAATCCGACGGCAGTTCTCGTCCCGTCGCGTACTCTTTCAGCAGAGAAATTGTGGTGTCGGAATGAAAGCGGGGGATCGTGGAGCGGGTGGACCACACGACGGAGCACGCGCAGCCGGGGCGGCGGGCGGACCGGGAGCTGCCGTGGACCTCCCTGCCGCCGGCGCTGACCCCCCTCCTGGTCCCGCACCTGCCCGCGGTGACGGAGGAGCTGCTGGACGCCGTGCGGCTCGACGTCCCGGTCTACGCCCGGCCGCTGGAGGGCCTGTTCGGCGACAGCATCCGGCGCGGGGTCGAGGTGGCCCTGACCCGGTTCCTGCAGCTGCCCGGCACCCAGCAGCCGGCGCTGATGGGGGACGACCGGCGGGTCTACGAGGGGCTCGGCCGCGGCGAGGTGCGCGAGGGCCGGCCGATGGACGCCCTCTTCGCGGCCTACCGCTCCGGGGCGCGCACCACGCTGCGCTCGCTCTCCCGCGTGGCCATGGACGCGGGGTTCGAGGCGTCCGTGCTGATCGGCCTCGCGGAGTCCGTGTTCGCCTACATCGAGGAGCTCTCCGCGGCCAGCGCCGAGGGCTATGCCATGGAGCAGTCCGAGCGTGCCGGGGAGCGGGACCGTCTGCTGGACGCGCTCGCGGACATGCTCGTCCGCGGCCACGTGGTGGAGGACGCGGTGCGCACGGCCGCCGCCGCCGCGGGGTGGCCGGTGCCCGACCGGGTGGTCGTGGTGACGCTGGCCGCCGACCGGCGGGTGGGGCTGCGCTCGCGCCTCGGGGAGCGGGCGCTGCTCACGTCCCGCCCCGGCGACGTGGTGGCGGTGGTCCCCGAGCCCTCCTCGCCGACCGGCCGCCGGGAGCTGGAGCGCGCGCTCACCGGCCGGGGAGCGGTGATCGGCCCGGGCCGGCCCTGGTACGCGGCCCCCGAGTCCCTGCGCCTGGCCGTGCTGACCCGGGATCTGCTGCAGCGGGAGGAACCGGCCGACGCCGGGCCGCTGTGGGTCTCGGAGCACCTCATGGAGCTCGTCCTGCACAGCGAGCGCAGTGTGGTCGCGGACCTCGCCGCGCAGTGCCTGGCCCCGCTGGACGAGCTCAAGGCCGGGCAGCGGGAGCGGCTGGTCGCGACCCTGCTGTGCTGGCTCGAGCACCACGGGCAGCGCGCGGCGATGGCCGCCGAGCTGAACATCCACGAGCAGACGGTGGGCTACCGGGTGAACCAGCTCCGGGAGGTCTTCGGGGACCGCCTCAACGACCCCAGGAGCCGGTTCCAGCTCGAGCTGGTGCTGCGCGCCGGCTTCCGCTGAGACGGTGCCCCGGCCGGGCTCAGCCGGTGCGCTTGTAGGCCTCCCGCTCCCGGGCGTCGGCGTCGATCTGCTCCTGGACCGTGATCGCGCTCCCGCCCCGGTGCGCCGGAATCCACCACGCACCCGGCTCCGGGGTCACGGGGTAGCTGTCGATGCACCGGTCGATCCCCTCCTGCAGCAGCGCGCGCAGCCGGGCGCTCGCGGCGCGGACGTCCTCGTCGGGGTCCACCCGCAGCACCGGGCCGACGTGCACGCGCACCGGCGTGCGCCACACGTCGCGCAGCCGGATCCTGCCGCGCCCGCGGGTGAGCATCCGGTGGCCGCCCCACACGGACACCGGGATGACGGGGGCGCCGGTCTCGGCGGCCATGCGCACGGCGCCGGTGCGCAGCGGGCGCACGGTCCAGCTGCGGCTGACCCCGCCCTCCGGGAACACCGCGAGGAACTCGCCGCGCGCCAGCTTGGCCACGGCCTCGGCGTAGGCCGGGGCGCCGTCGGCGCGGTCGACCACCACGTGGTCGCACAGCCGGCACACCGCCGTGACGAAGGCGCTGCCGGTGTGCTTGCGGGTGATGAGGAAGCGGGAGTGGGCCCGCAGCCGGCGCCAGACCACCAGCTGCGCGAAGACGAAGTCGAGGTAGCCGAAGTGGGTCACCGCCACGACGGCGCCCCGGCCGGGGCGGACCTCCCGGTGCAGGCCGCGCACCACCTGGTCGGTGGGCAGGTGCTCCTCGCCCGAGGCCAGCAGGGGCACGCGGAAGAGCTTCACCGCGGCGAGGCCGGCGAGCACGATGGCCCGGTAGGCGTACTTGTTGGGGCGCAGCTGCGGAGCCACGGGCCTCCCTCGGGAAGAGGCCCGCGGGGGCGGGCCGGGAACGGTCTGCCGAGAATCGTAAACCAGCGCGCGGCGCGACGCCGTCGTCGGTGCCGTGCGTGACGGCGGGGATCCGCCGCCGTCATGTGCGGTCTTCCCCCATACCGGGCGCGGGCCCGGCCCCGATACGCTGGCTGCACCGCGCCGGTCCGGCGTCCGCGGCACCGGGTGCCGCGACCGGTTCCGCCACTGCCCACCAGGAGAACCCCATGTCCTACCTTCCACCGTCAGCACCCCGTCCGCAGTACCGGGCGCAGGGGGACGACCGCACCATCGCGGTCCTCACCCACCTGTCCGGACTGATCGGCGCGCTGGTCTCCGTCGGGTGGCTCGGATTCGTGGGTCCCCTCGTCGTCTGGCTCGTCCACCGGGACAAGAACGCGTTCCTGCGCGCCACCTCCGCCGGGTCGTTCAACTTCAACCTGTCCATGTGGCTGCTCAACGTGGTGGCGTGGGTGTGCCTGTTCACCGTGATCCTGATCCCCGTGGCGATCGTGCTGTGGATCCTCGCCGCGGTGCTGCTCGTGGTGTGCCACGTCCTGGCCGTGCTCAAGGCCAACAAGGGCGAGGTGTACCGCTACCCGCTCCAGCTGCCGGTGCTGCAGTGACGTCCTTCCGGACCGGCCGGCGGCATCCTCCGGACGGTCCGGAACCATTCCTTCGGCCGATGGCCGCGGCCTCCCGGCTCTCGTAGATTCTGAGCCATCACCCGGGGAACCCGCCGGATGATGCCCCCCCCCACAGAAACCTCGGGAACACAGGAGCTCATCATGACCACCCCCCGCACCCCCTCCGTCCGCACGGTCCTGCCCGTCTCGGCCGCCGCCTCCATCGCCGTCCTCGGCCTCGTCCTCGGCGGTGTCGGCATCGCCTGGGTCGCCGGCTCCCTCGGCATCTCCGCCGCGTCCGCGAGCCAGATCGTGGCCGCGGTCGAGGCCGGCGGCTGGGCGCTGACCCTCGTGGCCGCGATGTTCGGCTTCGGCATCGGCGGCGCGGTCGTCGGCACCATCCGCTGGTACCTGTCCAAGAAGGCCCGCAGCCTGGCCATCGCCTGAGCCGCCGCCCGCTCCGCTGACGCTGCCTGGACCCCCGCCATGAAGACCGTGCCCACGGACCTCCGCACCGCTCCCCGCGACGCCCGCGCAGCGCGCCGCGCCCTCGGGTGGGCGGCGGCGGCCGCCACGGCGCTCTTCGTGGCGGGGTTCCTGGTGGGCTACGAGAGCATCTCCCGCGTCCCCGCGACCCTGCAGGACACGGCCGGCGCCGGTCAGGACCACGACGGGTCCTTCGGCGCCATCGTGGTCCGCAACCTCGGCGCCGCCGCCCTGCTCTACAGCGGCGTACTCACCGGCGGCCTGCTGACCGGCACGTCCCTGGCGCTGCTGTCGGTCTACGTGGGGGCCACGGCGAAGATCGGCGTGCTCAACGTCGGCGCCGCCGCGCTCGTCGGTGCGGCCGGGTGGTACGCGGGGCTCGAGTTCCTCGGCTGCCTCGTGGCCGCGGCCGCGGGCCTGCTCCCCCTCACCGCCGCCCTCACCGCCCGCCGGCACGGCCTGGTGCGCGGCTACCTCACGGCGCTGCCGGCCTCCCTCGGCGTCCTCGCCCTCGCCGTCGCCCTCCTGCTCGCCGCCGCGGGCATCGAGGCGGCGCTCATCGCCCGGCGGTGAGCGCCGCCGTTCCCCCGCTATCGGAAGGCCCCCGATGTCCAGCCTCCACGTCTCCGCCCACCCCGGCGCCGGGACCCCTGCCACCCGTCCGCTGCCGGCGACCACCCGGCCCGTCCGGACCGTCCTCTGGGCGGTGGGGCTCGGGCTGCTGCTGCTGCGGCTGCCGGCGACCACCGACCAGATGCAGGACCAGGCCGCGGCGGCCGTGACCGGCGAGCTGGAGGGGGTCGACCCGTCCCTGATCGGGCTCTCGGTCAACGTCGCCGTGCTCGTCGGCGTCCTGGTCTTCGCCGTGGTCCTCGCCCTGTACCTCTGGTTCGCCGGGCTCCTCGAGAGCAGACTCCTCCCGCAGGGCCTGCCGCTCGGCGGCGGGCAGCGGATCGGGCTCTACACGCTGGTGGTCGGCGGCCTCACGGTGCTGTCCCAGGGCTTGGCCCTGGCCACCGGGCGGATGGCGGAGGGACCCGTGGAGGCCGCCGCGGTGCTGGTCCTCGCCCTCGCCGCGGCGCTGCTCTACCGCGGCCGGTGGAGGTCCTGCGGCGCCGGCCGCCAGGTGCTCGTGGTCGTCGTCGCCGTCGCGACCGCCGCGCTCGTCGCCATGGTGTGACCCGGCCACCGTTCCCGCCGCCGGCCCCGCCCCCCCACCACTCATCAGATCCTCGACCACCAGGAGTGCCCACCGTGCCGACCCTCACCCAGAACCACGTCCGACTGGTCCTCGTCACCGTGGCCGTCCTGAGCGCCGCAGCCCTGACCGCGATCCTCCTCGAGGGCCGGGGCACCAGCACCGTCCCGGTCGGGCTGTGGTCCCTCCTCGTGGGCGGGCTGGCGGTCGCCGGGGTGCTCCTGCCGCTCGTGGCCGCCGCGACCCCGCTGTCCCGCCCGCGCTCCGTGGCACCGGCCGTGCTGCTGTTCCTGGCCATGACGGCCCACGCGACCTTCCTCGACGAGCAGCTGAGCGGGTTCCCCGTGGGCTGGCTGTGCACCATGGGCGTGGTCGTCGCCCTCGCGGGCACGGTCGTGCTCCTGTTCAACGCGCTCGGGCTGCGCCGGGAGCGGTCCGGGACGCGCAGCAGGCTCTCGTGACGACCAGCGCGACCGCGAGCCCCACGAGCGGGTCGGTGCGGCGGCGGCCGCCCGCCCCGCCGGCCCGCCGCCGTCTCCGGCTCCTGGCGGACCTGCGGATCGCGGACCTGCTGCAGGCGCTGGGCACGTCCGTGCCGGTGGACACGGCCCGCCGCATCGTGGTCGGGGCCGCCGCCGGAGCCGTGCTTCTGGCGCTCGCGGCCGGGATCCTCGCGGCGCGCGCGGCCGCGGTGCTGGCGCCGGGCGCGGACGTGGTCGGGCTCTTCGTGCTGCTCTGCGCCTACGCCGGGCTCGGCGCCCTCGCGGGCGAGACCCTCGGCCGGTTCCGCAGCTGCGTCAGCGACCACCCGCAGCGGGACTTCTTCGTGGGCCTCGACGTCCGGGCCGCGGACGTGTTCGTCGTCCACGCCCTCCCGCGCGTGGCCGTGGCGAGCGCCGTGTGGGGCGCCGCGGGCCTGGGGGTGCTCGCCGGGTCCGTCCTGGCCGGGCACGGGCCCGGGGCCGCGGGGACGGCACTGCTGCTGGGGACGCCCGTGGCCTTCGGCGCGCTGACGGCCGCCGGGGCGCTGCGCTCCGCCGCCCGCCCCGAGAACGGGCGCCGGCACTTCCCCGCGGTGCTCGCGGCGGCGTCCGTCCTGGCCGGGGCCGGGGCGCACGGGGCGGTGCTGCTGCTGGCCCCCCTCGTCCCCGGCGCCCTCGTCCCGGCGGCCGGTGCGGCACCCGGTCCCGCGCCGGGGCTGCCGGAGCCCGTCCTCCTCGCCGGTCTCACGGCGGTCGCGGCCGTCGGCGCGGCCGGTGCCGTCGCCGGCCGCCGCGCCCTCGCGGCGGTGTCCTTCCCGGCCCGGCGCGCCGCGCCCCCGGTGCGCCGGCCGCGCCTGAGCGGTCCCGCGGTCCTGCAGTTCGCCCGGGTGCTGGGCGTCCAGCGGGCGCACGGGTGGCGCCTGCGGGCCCAGCAGCGGATCACCGTCGCGGTCGCCGCCGCGACCACGGCGCTGCTCGGGGCGACCTCCGCAGGTCTCCGGATGCCGCCGCTGCCCGCCGTGCCGGACGCGGCGTGGGAGGCGGCGCTGCGGCCCACCCTGGGCTTCGCCGCCCTCATGACGGGTCTCGCTCTCGCGGAGCTCGTGAGCTCGGACATCGGCGCCTTCCGCTACGGCCGCCACCTGCGCACCGCCGTGGAGTCCGGGGCGTCCCGCTCCTCCGTGGCGCTGGGGCACCTCACCGCGCTCACCCTGCCGCTGCTGCTGCCGGGCCTGCTGCTCGTCGTCGCGGCCCGGGTGCTGACGGGGACCCTGTCCGCGGCGCCCGCGGCCGTGGTGCTGGGCGCGGTGTGGGCCGCGACCGTCGCGGAGCACCTGCTGCCCCCGCCGCGCACGGTCGAGGGGACGGGCGCGGACAGCCCGCTCACGGGGGTCCTCACCGTCGTCCTCGCCGCCGCGCCCGTGGCCGTCCCGCTGACCTTCCCCGCCACCGACCCCTGGATCGTCCCCCTGCTCGCCCTGACCCTCGCCGGAGGTGCCCTCGCATGCCTGCACCGCTCCCTCACCCGCCGCTGATCCACGTCGAGGCGGTGAGCGCCGGCTTCGACGCCGGGCGCCCCGTCCACCGGGGGCTCACGCTGCGGATCGACGCCCCCGGGCTGACGCTGCTGCAGGGCCCCAACGGCTCCGGCAAGTCGACGCTCGTCGAGGTCCTCAGCGGGCACCTGCCGCAGACCGCGGGCACGGTCACGCTCGCCGGCGTGGACGCACGCTCGCCGGAGGCCTCCCGGGTGCGCCGGATCTGCCGCACCGAACCGGCGCTCTACCCCACGATGACCGCACGGGACCACGTGGTGTTCGCGAGCGGCTGGTGCGGCGCCGACCCGCAGGAGGGGCTGCGCCGGGCGGAGCGCCACGGGCTCGGTCCGTGGCTGGACGAGGCCGCCGAGCACCTGTCCACGGGCAACCGGCGCAAGCTGTGGACGATCGTGTGCACCAGCGGCGACTTCGACGTCGTCGTCCTGGACGAGCCGTTCAACGGACTGGACGGCGCGTCCACGACGGTGCTCTGCGAGGAGCTCACGGAGTGGGCGGCGCGGCGCGCGGTCCTGGTGGTGTCCCACCGCCCGCCGGCGCAGCTGGCGCCGGACGCGGTGCTGACCCTTCCCGGCGGCGCGGACCCGCGGGCGGCTCAGGACGAGGGGATCGTCACCAGCCCGGTGCGGTAGGCCTTGATCACCACCTGCACCCGGTCCCGCACCTCCATCTTCGTGAGGATGTGGCTGAGGTGGGACTTGACGGTCGGCTCGGACACGAAGAGCGCGGCGGCGATCTCGCGGTTGCTGAGGCCCTCGCAGAGCAGGGCCACGACCTCGCGCTCCCGCGCCGAGAGCCCCTCCACCGCGGCGACGTCCTCCGGGCGCGGCGCCGCCGGCTCCGGGTCCGCGACGACGCTGCGGACGAGGGTGGCGGCCACCCGCCGGGAGATCGCGGCCTCCCCGGCCAGCACGCTGCGCACGGCGCCCACGATCTCGTGGGGCTCGGAGTCCTTGACCACGTAGCCGCTCGCCCCGGCCCGGAGCGCGGGGATCACCCAGTCCTCCGAGTGGAACGTGGTCACGGCCAGCACCTTCACCTCCGGGTGCTCGTGCGTGATCGCACGGGTGGCCTCGATGCCGTCCAGGACCGGCATCTGCAGGTCCATGACCACCACGTCCGGACGCAGGGCGCGGCACTGCTCCACCGCCGCCCGGCCGTTGCGGGCCTCGCCCACGACCACGAGGTCCTCCTCGGCGTCGATGAACACGCGCAGGGCGCGGAGCATGAGCTGCTGGTCGTCGACGATCAGGACCTTGACGGGGCTCGCCGCCGGCGCGTGCTCGTTCATGGCTCTCACCGTAGCGGAGAGGGGCCACGGCGCCGGCGGGACGGGGCCGCCCGGCGCGCGGGTCCGCCCAAGGGATGACCCCCGGCCATCCTCCCGGATGACCCCGCGGACCCCACCCCTCGGCGACCATGGTTCGCGACCGCACACCGATCGGGTGCGGCGCCCTGCCGGAAGGACCCCCCGTGAACACGCTCTCCGCCGCCTCGCTGCTCGCCGCACTGCTGCTGACCGCCGGCGGTGTTCCCACCGCCGCGGCCCAGGAATCGCCGGTCGCCCTGGCGCCGGTCCTGAAGGTCGACCCCGGCACCGACAGCCCGGACGGGCACACAAGCCGCGGGTGCTCGTTCCTCTTCCTGCGCTGGTGCTGATCCGGCGCGCTCCCGGACGGGCCCGGCACCCGCGGCTATCCTCCGAGGTGGACCGGAGCACCGGGCCACCGCACCGGAAGGACCGCATGGCACGCCGCGCAGCGCAGCAGGACCGCCGGCCCGGCCTGGGCACGCTCCTGCCGCAGGGGATCGCCCGGGCCCGCCCCCTGCACCGGTGGGTGCGGGTGGCCCTGCTGCTGTTCATCACGGTGAGCGCCCTGGACGCCGTCCGGCTCGTGCTGACCGGCCCGGGCCTGGGGTTCGGGGACCGGGACTACGAGCTGCTGCTCGTGGTCCTCGAAGCCGCCACGGTCGCCGTCCTGGCGCTGCGCTCCAGCTGGACGTGGCTGCCGCTCGCCGCGCTGCTGGTCCTGCTCCACCCCCAGACCAACCCGGGCAGCTACATGGTCGTGATCCCGCTGGTCCTGGCCTTCACCGCCTACGGGGCGGCCCTGCCCGGACTCGCCGCGGCCGTCGGGGCCTTCCTCGTGTGGCAGACCTCGTGGGCCGTCAACGTCTCGGTCGTGGGCCCGCAGTTCCTCTGGAGCTACGTGCCGCTGACCCTGGTCCTCCTCCTGCCCGGTCTCGTCCTGCGGGCCCTGAGCGCGCAGCAGGAGCTGGACCGCGTCGAGATCGCCGCGGGCCAGGAGCGCACTGCCCACGCCCTCGAGCAGCAGCGCCTCGAGCTGGCCCGGGAGCTGCACGACATCGTCGCCCACGACCTCACGCTCATCGCCATGCAGGCGCGATCAGGGGCCTACTCCCGGGACCCGGAGACCATGAAGGAGGCCCTGGACGTGGTGGGCGACTCCTCCCGCGCGGCCCTCAAGGACCTGCGCCGGCTGCTGGGGATCATGCGCGTGGAGCCGGGCGCCGGGCTCGCACAGGACTCCAGCGCCGCCGCGGCCGTCGACACGGGCCGGGGCCTCGAGGAGGTCGCGGCCGCGCTGCGGGAGGTCGAATTCCGCACGGACACCCGGGTGCGGGGCGACCTCGCGCGGATCCCGGAGGGGGTGCGGCCCACGGTCCAGCGGGTCCTCCAGGAGGGGGCGACGAACATCATGAAGCACGCGCCCGCCCGGACGAGCTGCGTGCTGGCCGTGCAGGTCGACGAGGCCGACGTCGTGGTCGAGGTGCACAACGCCGCGGGGCCGGGCTCCGGGCCCGGCCTCCCGGCCTCGGGGTACGGGCTGCTCGGGCTGCGCGAGCGCGTCCAGCTGCTCGGCGGGGAGCTAGCGGCGGGACCGGCGGACGGCGGCTGGCGCGTCGGCGCCCGCATCCCGCTGGGCCCGGCCGCCGTGTGAGACCACCACGACCGCCACGAGGACGAGCAGGGCCGCGCTGAGGCCGTCGAAGCCGATCAGCGCCAGCACCGGACCGGCGAGCGCACCGCCGGTCGCCCCGGCGAGGTTCATGAACAGGTCCGAGACGCCCTGCAGCTTCGGCCGCTCGGCCGGCGGGACGGCCTCGGCCACGAGCGTGGAGCCCGCGACCGTGGAGGCGGACCAGCCGAGCCCGAGCAGGACCAGGCTGACCGTCACCAGCACGGGGGACGTCGAGCCGAACCAGGACAGCACGAGGGACGCCACGAACAGGGCCTGGCCGAGCAGGACGGTGGGGCGGCGCCCGGCCCGGTCCGCGAGCCAGCCGAACACGGGGGCGAGGGCGTACATCCCGGCCACGTGCAGGCTGATGGTCAGGCCCACGACGCTCAGCGACGCCCCGTGGAGGGTCAGGTGCACGGGCGTCATGGACATGAGCGCCACCATGACGGCGTGGCTCAGCGCCACGGTGAGCACGGCCCGGCGGGCGGGCGACGAGGCCCGCAGCACCGCCAGCCCGCCCGCGGGGGAGGGCTTGCCCCTGCCCGCGGTCTCGCCGTCGGCCACGGCCAGCAGCAGGGGGTCCGGCCGCAGCGCCGTGAGGTAGACCAGGGCCCCGAAGGCCTGCGCCACGAGGGCGATGACGAATCCGCCCGTCAGCGCCGGCAGGCCCAGGGCCCGCCCGAGCAGCTCACCCGGCTCGAAGAGGTTGGGGCCGAGCACCGCGCCGATGGTCGTGGACCAGACCACCAGGGAGAGGTCCCGGGCGCGGGTGTCGTCAGCGGCCAGGTCGGTCGCCGCGAACCGGGACTGGAGGTTGAGCGCCGAGCCGGCGCCGAGCAGCGCCAGGCCCAGCAGCAGGACCGGGAAGCTCGAGAGGACGGCGGCGCCGATCGTGATCGACGCGCCCGCCATGGCGGTGAACGCCCCGGTGCTGAGCGAGATCCGCCGGCCGCGGGCCTGGGCGAGCCGCGCGAGGGGGACGGCGAGCAGGGCCGCGCCCAGGGTGTTCATGGTCGCGGCCATGCCGGACCAGGCGGAGGAGCCGGAGACCTCGGTGACGAGGAGGGCGCCGAGGGCCAGGGTGGCGCCGACGCCCAGCCCGCCGAGGATCTGGCCGAGGGCGAGGACGCGGACGACCTTCCGCTGCAGGGCGCGCCGGTCCACGGCGGGGTTCGTCGGGTGCATGACCGCCATCCTATACCCCTGGGGGTACTTGCTCCGGGTGTGTCGGAGCCCCTCGGTGTGGTTCGATGCTCGGCATGAGCTCCCTGCCCGATCCCGCGACCGGACTCGTCCTCGGCGAGGACGGGCTCGCCCGCCCCGTCTGGGCCGCCACGGACCCGCTCCTGCGCGAGTACTACGACACCGAGTGGGGCGTCCCCGTGCGGGACGAGCGGGGGCTCTACGAGCGGATCTGCCTCGAGGGCTTCCAGTCCGGGCTGTCCTGGGCCACGATCCTGCGCAAGCGGCCCGCCTTCCGGGCGGCCTTCGCGGACTTCGACCCGGACACGGTCGCGGGCTTCGGCCCGGTCGACGTCGACCGCCTGCTGGGCGATGCCGGGATCGTGCGCCACCGGGGCAAGATCGAGGCCGCCGTCGGCAACGCCCGCGCCACCGTGGCCCTGCGCGCCGAGGGCGGGCTGACCGAGCTCGTGTGGTCGTTCCGCCCGGCACGGACCCCGCGTCCGCGCACGGCGGAGGAGGTCCCGACCCGCTCGCCGGAGTCCGAGGCGCTGTCCCGGGCCCTGCGGGCGCACGGCTTCCGCTTCGTGGGGCCGACCACGATGCACGCGCTCATGGAGGCGGTCGGGATCGTCGACACCCACCTGCTCGGCAGCCACCGCCGGGGCAGCTCCGGGGTGTGGCCGGAGGCGCCGGAGGGTGCGTAGGATTCCTGGCACCGAACCCGACGACGCCCCGCGTCGCCTTCCGGCAGGAGGCCCGGCCATGTACGACAACAGCGAGCAGCGCAGCGCGGTGCTGCCCCTGGTGCTGAGCACCGTGGGCTCCGTCCTGGTCGGCCTGGTGGTCCGGAGGCTGCGGGAGGACCGGGCGGCGGCCCGTGGCGGGACCGCCGGCGGGCCCGCCGGCCGGGACGCCCGGCGGACGGGACGGGCCCGGCCCGCCCGGAGGAACACGCGCGGGCCGGTGCTCTGAGATCATGACGAGCCACGCGATCAGCTGGGTGGACGTCTTCTCGCCGGCGCCGCTGGGCGGCAACCCGCTCGCCGTCGTGCACGGGGCCGACGCCCTCGACGAGGCCACGATGGCGCGCTTCGCCCGCTGGACCAACCTCTCCGAGACCACGTTCCTGCTCGAGCCCACGGTCCCCGGCGCCGACTACCGGGTGCGGATCTTCACCCCCGGCGGGGAGCTGCCCTTCGCGGGTCACCCCACGCTCGGGACGGCGTCCGCCTGGCTCGCCCTCGGCGGGGAGCCCGCGGGAGCGGACGTCGTCCAGGAGTGCGGGGTCGGGCTGGTGACCGTCCGGCGCCGCGAGGGCAGGCTCTCGTTCGCCGCCCCGCCCCTGACGCGCTACGAGCCCGTGGCGGAGCCCGCGCTGCTGGACCGGGTGGCGCGGTCCCTGCGGCTGGACCCGTCCGCGCTGCTCGACGTGTCCTGGCTGGACAACGGCCCCGGCTGGATCGGGGTGCGCGTGGCCGACGCCGGGACCGTGCTGGGCGTGCGTGCGGACTGGTCCGCCATGGCCGGGCTCAAGCTCGGCGTGGTGGGCCCCCACCCCGAGGGCGCCGAGTGCGCGGTCGAGGTGCGGGCGTTCGTGGGGGACTGGGTCGTGGAGGACCCGGTCACGGGCAGCCTCAACGCGGGCCTGGCCCGGTGGCTGACGGACAACGGGTGGGCTCCGGCGCGCTACGTCGCCGCCCAGGGCACCGTGCTCGGGCGCACCGGGCGCGTGCTGCTGGAGCGGGACGCGGACACCGTCTGGGTCGGCGGCCAGGTCAGCCCGGTGGTCCGCGGGACCGTGGAGCTGTAGCCGACGGTGCGGAGGGCGCCCTCGGTATCGTGGGGGCATGACCACCCAGGACATCACCTTCCGCACCCGCAAGTGGGTCAAGCCGGAGGACCTCAACGCCAACGGCACCCTGTTCGGCGGCAGCCTGCTCCGCTGGATCGACGAGGAGGCGGCGATCTACGCCATCGTCCAGCTCGGCAACCAGCGCGCGGTGACGAAGTACATGTCGGAGATCCTCCTGAACCCCGACCGGGACCGGATCCCCACCACGGCGCTGCCCGCGGTGCACGAGAAGGGACTCTGAGATGGCGGCACGGCGGCTGCGCGCCGAGCGGATCACCGACTCCGTCACCTACCACGGCGAGGGGCCGTGCTGGTCGGAGTCCTGGGGCGGGCTGCGGTGGGTCGACATGCTCGCGGGGGACGTGCTGTCCCTCGGCGCGGACGGCGAGGTGCTCCGCAAGCACGTCGGGGACGTCGTGGCCTGCGTGCGCCCGCGCGCGACCGGGGGAGCGGTGCTGGCTCTGGAGACCGGCGTGGCCCTCGAGGACCCGGACGGCACCGTCCACCCGGCCGAGCAGCTCTGGGAGCCCGGGGCGGTCCGGATGAACGAGGGCGGGGCCGGCCCGGACGGCTCCTTCTACGTCGGCTCCATGGCCTGGGACCAGACGGAGGGCGCGGCCACGCTCTGGCGCGTGCACCCGGACCTGCGCTGGGAGCCGGTCCTGGAGGGCGTCACCGTCTCCAACGGCATCGCCTGGTCCCCGGACGGCGCGCTGGCCTACTACAACGACACGCCCACCGGGAAGGTCGACGTCCTCGACTGGTCCCCGGACGGGGGTCTGCGCGGGCGCCGCACCTTCGTGGTGCCCGAGCTCGAGGAGGGGGACGTCCACCCCGACGGGCTGACCGTCGACGCCGAGGGCGCGGTCTGGGTGGCGCTGCACGGCGCCGGGCAGGTGCACCGCTACACGGCCGACGGCGTCCTGGACACCGTCGTGGAGGTCGGCGCGCGCCAGACCACCGCGTGCTGCCTGGGCGGGGAGGACCTGCGCACCCTCTACATCACCACGTCCCGGGAGAACCTCGCCCCGGACGAGGACCCCGCCGCCGGCTCCCTGTTCGCGGTCCGGGTCGACGTTCCCGGCCTGCCCGTCCTGCCGTTCGGGGGCTGAGCGCGGTGGAGAACCCCCGGCGCACCGCCGGACTGCTGTGGCTGCTCGTGCTCGTGTGGGTCGTGGCCCTCGTGGGCTCCCTGCTCAGCGGGGGCACCTCCTCGGCGCTCTCCTTCGCCGTGCTCGCCGTGCTGTGCGCCGCCGGGGCGGTGCTCTTCGGCGCCCGGGCCCGCCGCTGACGGGCTCGACCCGCACACGGCGGGAGGCCCGGGTCTACCATCGTCAGCGAGGAGGCACCCATGACCGAAACCCCCCGGGCGGCCCCGGACGTCGTCACCGGCTCGATCCGCCTGCTCGCGGAGCAGGGCTGGGACGCCACGACCGTGGACCGGCTCGCGCTCGCCGCGGGCATCAGCCGGGCCACGTTCTTCCGCAAGTACGGGTCCAAGGAGGACATCGTCTTCGCGGACCACGCCGCGAACCTCGAGCGCCTCGAGCAGCAGCTGGCCCGGGCGGGGGAGGAGCCGGGCACCGATCCGGCCGTCGCCCTGCGGGACGGCGTGCTGCTGGTCTTCCACCACCACCTCGACCACCGCGAGCGGGCGCTGGCCCGCAACGCCCTGCTCCGGCAGGTCCCGCAGCTGCGGGACCGGGAGCTCATCACTTCCCACCGCTACGAGCGGGTCCTGCGGCGCTACCTGCGCTCCGCGCTGCCCGACTCGCCGGGGCGGAGCACGCTGGCCACGGCGCTGTCCGCCGCCGCGGTGGCGGTGCACAACGCCGCCCTGCGGGCCTGGCTGCGCGCACCCGACACCGACCCCTCGGCCGAGCTGGCCGGGCAGCTCGAGCGCCTCGCGCACACGCTCGTCTCCGGCTACGAGGACGGCGCGGCGCGGCCGGCCGCCGCGCCCGGGGCCCGCCCCGCCGTCGTCGTCACCGTCCTGGACCCCGGCGCGGACACGGAGGAGATCCTGGCGTCCGTGCGGGACGCCCTGCGCCGATGACTCAGACCTCGTCGGCGAGGATCGCGTAGATCAGCTCGTCGCGCCACTCGCCCAGCTGGCGGTGGCTCTCGCGCAGGGTCGCCTCCAGGCGCATGCCGATGCGCTCGCAGACCTTGGCGGAGCTCACGTTGAGGGCGTCCAGGCTCGCGCAGACCCGGTGGGCGCCCAGCTCGGCGAACGCGAACTCGATCGCGGCGCGGGCCGCCTCGGAGGCGATGCCCCGGCCCGCGTGGTCGGGGTGGACCACCCAGCCGATCTCGACCTGCGCGGCCGCCGCGTCCGTGAGGGTCAGCACGATCTCGCCCACGAGCTCCCGCGAGCCCCGGGGGGAGACGGCGAAGCGGACGGAGTCGCCGTCCCGGCCCCACGGCCGCAGGCCGCTGTTCTCGGCCAGGGTACGCTCGCACTCCTCGCGCGTGCGCGGGCCCCGCCACGCGTACTGCGCGTAGTCCTCGCGGCTCTGGTAGGAGTGCATGGGCTCGAGGTCCTCGCCGTCGAAGCGGCGGAACGCGAGGCGCTCGGTCTCTGGGGGCAGCACGTCGATCATCACCAGCCAGAATACGGCCTGAACGCCCCGGAACCGCACGCCGCACCACCACACTGAGACTCAATCCCTTGACCTGAGACTCGGTATCAGTCAGAGTGGTGACGATCACACCACTCGTCAGGAGTCCGCCCATGGCACCCGCCGCGCCCGCCCCGTCCTTCCCCTCCACCGTCGCGGTGGACGTCGAGCAGCTGGTCCTGCCCGGACGCTCCGCGCCCGTCGCCCTGGTGCGGCTGGACTCCACCCCGCCGGGCGGGCTGATCATCTGGGGCTCCGCGGCCCTGGAGCAGCTCCGGGACGTCCTGGGCTCGATCGACCAGTCCGCGGTCGAGGCCATCGTGGTCACCGGCAACGCCCGGTCCTTCGGCGCGGGGGCCAACCTCAAGGAGATCCGCCACGCCCAGCTCAGCGGCGTCTCCGACCGGTACGTGGGGCTCGGCCACGAGGCCTTCGGCGTCCTGGCCGACGCGAGCGTGCCCACCTTCTCCCTGCTCACGGGTCAGGCCCTGGGCGGCGGGCTCGAGCTCGCCCTGCACACGGACTACCGTGCGGCCCACCCGCGCACCGGCCCGCTCGGACTGCCGGAGTGCAGGCTCGGCTTCTTCCCCGGCTGGGGCGGCGTGCACCTGCTCCCGCACCTGATCGGCCCGGCCGCGGCGCTGCGCGTCATCGTGTTCGACTCCCTGCGGGGCCGGAACACCAAGGCGGCGGAGGCCCTCGAGCTCGGCCTCGTGGACGTGGTGCTCGACGCCGCCCCGGGGACCGGGGAGTGGGACACCGCCTGGCAGCGGTGGGTGGCCGGCACGCTCGACGCGCTCGACGCGGGGGAGACCCGCCGCCGCGCGGGCACGCCCGGCGGCACCGGGGAGCAGGAGTGGCAGGACGCCGTGGACCAGGCCCGGGACCGCGCCGAGCGCACCTGGCACGGCGCGGCGCCGGCACCGCTCGTGGCGATCGACCTCGTGGCCGACGCCCGGACGGAGTCCCGCACCGAGAACGGGACGAAGGCCGTGGCCGCCTTCGCCGAGCTGGTCCGCGGGGACGTGGCCAAGGCCTCCCTCTACGCGTTCGAGCTCGTCTCGGCCCGCTCCCGGCAGGCGGCCGACGTGCCCGCCGCCGAGCCCGTGCCCCTGCGCAAGGCCGCCGTGATCGGCGCCGGCCTGATGGCCGGCCAGCTCGCCTCGCTCATCGCGAGCGGCGCCCGGATCCCCGTGGTCATGACCGACCTCGACGACGAGCGGCTCGCCGCCGGCGTGGCCCGGACCCGGGAGCGCTTCGCCGCGCAGGCGGCCAGGGGCCGGATCAGCGCGGAGCAGGCCGAGCAGCTCGGCGCCCTCGTCACGGGGGCGAGCGGCCCGGAGGACCTCGCCGACGCGGACTTCGTGATCGAGGCCGTCTTCGAGGACCTCGACGTGAAGAGGAAGGTGTTCGCCCAGTGGGAGCAGGTCGTGCGCCCGGACGCGATCCTCGCGACCAACACGAGCTCCCTGTCCGTCACCGCCATGGCGGAGGGCCTCCGGCACCCCGAACGGGTGGTCGGCTTCCACGTCTTCAACCCCGTGGAGGTCACCCCGCTCCTCGAGATCGTCGCCGGGCGGCGGACCGGCGACGCGGCCCTCGCGACCGCCTTCGAGCTCGCCGCGGCGCTGCGCCGCACGGCGGTGCGCGTCCAGGACGCCCCCGGCTTCGTGGTCAACCGGGTGCTGACCCGGCTGTTCGACGTGATCGTCCAGGCGATCGATGCGGGCACGGACGTGGCGGCCGCCGACCACGCCCCCGACCCGATGGGCCTGCCCATGACCCCGCTGAGGCTGCTCGACTTCGTGGGCCCGGCCGTGCTGCACCACGTGGACGAGACCATGCACCGTGCCTACCCCGAGCGCTTCGCGCGGTCCCCGTGGATGGACGCGGTGGTCGGGGCGGGCCTCACCCACGTGCTGCCCACCGAGCAGGCCCCGGGGACGGGCACGGACGGCTACCTCGCCGCCGACGCCGCCCGGCTGCTCGAGCGGACCCGGGCCGAGAATCCCGCCGGCGCTCCCGTCCCGGCGGAGGAGCTGCTCGTGCGGGTGCAGGACGCCCTGGCCGAGGAGATTGGCGCGATGCTGGCCGAGGGCGTCGTCGCCGGGCCCGAGGACGTGGACCTGTGCATGGTCCTCGGCGCCAACTACCCCTTCCACCTGGGCGGGATCACCCCGTACCTCGACCGCACGGGCGCCTCCGAGCGCGTCCTCGGCCGCCGCTTCCACCAGGACTGACCTTGTCCCCGACCTCCCACCAGCCCGCAGAACGAAGGACCCAGCCATGACCGCCACCCCCGAGACCGGCGCGACCCTGTTCCCCGCCGGCACCGTGGAGCCCGACTACGTCCTCGACAAGGCCCTCGACACCGACGCCGCCGGCGCGTTCGACGCGGTCTCCGACACCGACCGGGGGCACTGGATGCGCGCCCGCCGGTTCGTCCAGGAGGACCTGCTGCCCGTCATCGGCGAGCACTGGGACCGCTCGGAGTACTCCCTCGACCTCGTCCGCCGGCTCGGGGAGCTCGACCTGCTGCGCGACGGCGTGGCCGTCGACGGCTACGAGCAGATGTCCAAGACCGCCGCGGGCCTGATCAGCATGGAGCTCTCCCGCGGCGACGGGTCCATCGCGACCGTCTCCGGCGTCCAGGGCGGGCTCGCGATGCGCTCGATCGCCATGTGCGGCTCCGAGGAGCAGCGGCAGCGCTGGCTGCCGCGGATGGCCACGGGCGAGCTCCTCGGCGCGTTCGCCCTCACGGAGCCCACCCACGGCTCCGACTCCGTCAGCCTCGAGACCCGTGCCACCCCGGTGGACGGCGGCTGGGTGCTCAACGGGGAGAAGAAGTGGATCGGCAACGGCTCGATGGGTGGGATCACCGTGGTGTGGGCCCGCGCCGACGAGGACGGCCAGGTCAGGGGTTTCGTGGTCCCGCAGGAGAGCGAGGGCTACACCGGCACGACCATCCGTGGAAAGCTCGCCCTCCGGGCCATCCACCAGGCGCACCTCCGGTTCGAGAACGTCTTCGTGCCCGAGGAGAACGCGCTGCCGGCGGCACGGTCCTTCAGGAACACCGCCGACGTCCTGTTCGCCACCCGCATCAGCGTGGCGTGGGGCGCGGTGGGGCACGCCCAGGCCTGCTATGAGACCGCCGTGCAGTACGCGGCCCAGCGCGTGCAGTTCGGCCGCCCGCTGGCCGCATCGCAGATCGTGCAGGAGCGGCTGGCCCGGATGCTGAGCGAGCTCACCCAGATCCAGCTCCTCGTGGCACGGATGACCGAGCGGGAGGAGGCCGGCCGGCTCACCGCCGAGCAGGCGTCGCTGGCGAAGTACACCTCCACGCGCATGGCCCGCTCGATCGCGGCCAACGCCCGGGACCTCCTGGGCGGCAACGGCATCCTCATCGAGAACCGCGTGGCCCGCCACTTCGCGGACATCGAGGCGCTGCACACCTACGAGGGCACCGAGACCGTGCAGGCCCTCATCATCGGACGCGGGATCACCGGCATCTCCGCGTTCGCCTGACCTACCGGCGCTCCGACCGACGACGGCGCCCCGACCGACGACGGCGCCCCGGCCGTGGAGGCCGGGGCGCCGTCGTGCTCGGTCCGTCGGGGCTCAGAGGTCGGCGCCGCCGTGGAACGAGTCGTTGCTCGGGTCGACCTCGTCCTCGAACGCGGGGTCCTCGGGGACGTCGAGGTCCGCGATCGCCTCGCCCATGCGGGGCTCCTCGGGCGGGACCTGCTCCTCGCCCGCCTCGTAACGGGCCTCGGCCGTCTCGTCCCGGAGCTCCTGCTCCGAGGGGACCTCCGGGTGCTCGGGGTCCACGCGCTCGTCCTGCGCGCCGGCCTCGGCGCCCTCGATCAGCGGATCCTCGCGCCAGTGCTCGGGGTCGACCTCGGCGGCGCCCTCGTAGGTGTCGGGGGTCTCCGGCAGCTCTTCCGGTGAGGTGCTCATCTGCTGTCCTTTCGGGTCGGGGCATCGATGTGCCATCAGCCTACGCACTGCCGTCGCCGCCGCTCCGGCCGCCGGTCCTCCGGGGTTTTGACGGTCCTGCGGGGCGTGTGTAATGTATTCCGAGTCGCCGCAAGGGACGCGAGAGATCGCCCCGGACGGCAACGCCGAATCCGGCGGACCGAACCCCCTCGAACCATCAAGCCGATCACCGCTGCGCGGTGGCCGACAGCTTGTGGGCCGGGACCGGGTCGGGTACGCTGGTGGAGCTGTTTCGGGCAGCAGCGAGGAATCGCTGCGGCCCACGGCGTCGAATCCGGCAGATCCAGGAATTCTCCTCCCGAAGAGCTTTTTCGCCGCTGAGCGAAGGAAAAGCGATTTGGGAAAGCGGAGAAGATCGGGATAAGCTGAGGAGGTCGCCGCGGGGAAAGCGAGAGATCGCGAGAACCGAGCGAAAAAGAATTCCAATACGGTTTCCGGGTGTGGTGCCTGGTTGCTGGTCTGTTGTTTGAGAACTCAATAGTGTGCCATGTTTGTTGATACCGGATGTTTTATTCGGTTGATT